>JAUVXE010000014.1 GCA_030603745.1 Coriobacteriia bacterium
CCGCATCGGCGCCACTCGTCGCTCGGGAACTTGTCACCGGCGGAGTTCGAACGCAGACTGGAGCAGGAGCGGCTGTCAGCCGTAGCGTCCTAGTTCCCAGGTATCAACGGAAACGGGGCAACTCCAACTCCACTACGCTTACGCCGTTCCCCTAAACAAGTCGTCTTCGAATTGATTCCTTCAAGTGTGGTGTGCTGTCCCTGAAGGCTGGTCGATTACCTAGCTGCACGACGGCGCGACATGCCGCGCCCTCTTGAAGGCTAGATCGACTTCGACGATGACACGGTGATGCCGAGTGTGTGGTCCAGCTCGAGTCTCGGAGGGGCTGGCGGCTGACTCTGTCGCTGTAGCTATGCGCCCCTCGTGGGATCCGAGCAGCCCTAAGATGTCCGGTCTCGTTCACGAAAGACCGCCGAAAACAGGCCGCCCTGGTCTGCGAGTGCCGTGGACTTGAGAGTCGGCGCTTCGGTGAGTTCAGCACTGAAATGGACATCCCGTACCTGCGAGGGAAGGTCGGGGTCAACGCGCGGTATATCCTTCGAATCATAAAGTCTTCTGCTGAGTTCGGCTGACCGTCGCTCATAGCGCACGCGGGTGGACTTTCGCCAGTCCGACCCAAGGCTTGACGCGATGATGCGGAATGTCCGCTCCTTCGTGGCCGCAGAAACGACTGGGGAGGAACGAATCTCCTCCCAGAGGTCCTCGACTGAATCACCAGATATGGACTGAGTAAGCATGTAGGAAACTACGACCAGCTGAACGCCGGACTGAGGTAGCAGTTGTGCCAAGCTGAAGTGATGAGCTCGTATTTCTCGAGTGGTCGACTTGACCTCTATCTGCTGTACCCCGCCAGTGAAATCGTGCTGGTCTCTTGGGTCGCGGTGCCAAGACCTGACGGCTGCTGCGATATCTGCCGACTGGAGGATCAGAAGGAGTTCGGCCCAAAGGCCTTGGACCGATGTCCTTGACGGGAGAGACAGCGAGCGAAAGAGTTCAGCAAGGCGCTCCACGGCCACCGCGAGTTCTCGAGTGGTCGGCGCTTCGGAGAGAGCTGGAACCATGCCGCCGATAGCGTATAGGAAGTACTCCCGTAGCTCCCGACTCTCGAGAGCGGAGGAGAGCACTGATAGCGACTCGTCGGCTTGCGATCCGGCACTCAGGACTCGGCACAGACACTCTGGCCGGAAGGTCAAGTTCGAGAGGATGATTGCAGGCTCTCGAGAGCCGACCGCATCCACTGTTCTAACAAGGAGGGCGGGATTCCCGGCGGCATCCTTGCCCAGCCTGACCCGGTCGGTGCCTGGTATTGGACACACGGAGTAGGAGTTCGCCGAATTGTCCGGCGATGGCAGTGTGTCAAATAGCGAGACGAGAGTCATATCAGTCGTCGTCATGGATCAGAAAGTCCTCTGGCTTCGGGATTCTGATTGCGACAGCAGGGACATCCGCAACGTGCGTCGTTTCTTCCTCCAGAGTGAGCGTGTGTATCTGCACCGTAGGGACGCTCCTGTCAGCGAACGCGCGATCCCCTGGATACGATTCCGAGCCCGCGCTAGAGCGGCCTTGGAAGAGCTGCGGGATTGCACCATTTGACAGTCTTCTCACTCGCTGGCGGCCACTGTCCATTCTGTAAATCAAGCAGGTTGCGTCTGGCTCTCGCTCCAACAAACTCTCTAGGCAGCAATTCACGTAGCACAGTCCCACCGAGTCCCTATCGTCCAAGTAGGACCAAGGCACTAGCACCCTCTCGAAAACGTCCCGCAGGTGACAGACCGCGAAATGATGCTGCGGATATTGTTCATTTGGGCGGAAGACAACGTCTTTCAAGGCACCAAGGAGTTGCCGGTTCTCGGACCCCTCGCCGCCCGACAGCTGGGGAGAGCGCGGAGCGAACCAGCCGTCTGATAGCCGAGGACGATCGTAGGGGCTCGCTAGAACGTTGCGGCGAGTCGGTGCAAGGCGACGATCAAGGTAGAAGACTCTGCGCCACTCCTTCATCGGTAATCCTTGGTGGTCACGAATCCGATTCCGCATGTCTTCTTCGTGGCGAATATAGGCGGTGAACGCCGCCTGTACATCAGGATGCAGGTAGACCCTGCAGAACCCAAGGTAGTCCGAGTGGTAGCCGAAGAACCTCGCCCGTTGCTGGATAGTGTCTGCGGTCCAACCTCCCGGAGAACGCGGCATGTAGGTCACCGTCAGTCCTTTAACGGTGTAACCGCGGCCGAGCTTCTCCCCGCCGACGAGTATGTGGGAGTAACCGTTGTCCCACGAGATCTCGCGGCCGTCGATTGAATTGACCAAAGCGACTGACGTTTGATTGATTGCCGCAGGCAGCTTCTTCACAATTGCCTCGAACGGCGGCAAATCGCCAGCTGTGCACGCTATATCGTCGTGTGCGGCTTTGAACTCATCGAGGAGCTCTTCCCGGTCCTGCTCGCCCACTGCCAACAGCACACGGTGCCAATTGTCCTTTAAGAGATTCGCCCATTGATGGTACCTCTGGTGGGTCGCAGTAGCCTTCGACGGATGAATAAGCATCGATCTGTGGCCGTTAGCGTTAGCGTATCGACCAGCAGCAACCCCAACAAAGAACAACTGGAGCGCTCGTATCAGGCTCTTCGGAACCTCATCGGGTAGCTGGCCGTCACGAAACACTTCAGCTGGCGGAATACGCTCGACGTAAGGTGATTCGCCTGCGAAGAATAACTGCCCGCCGACGTACCCGCCTCCGGGGGAAACCAGCTCGGCGAAGTCTGCAGACAGAGCGTCAATACGCGCGATTAGGAGCGGGGCTTGAGGAGTTGCGGTGTACTGGAGATAGGCGTGTTTCTGCAACGCAGCACGAAGCTCAAGGATGCTTCTATACGTCGTGCTCAAAGATGGATCATTAGGTCGCGTGTTCAAACTTGCCTGGTCGGCCTCATCATCGAACAGAATTGCTGGAACTTCACTGAGATCCACCGCGCTCAGGAGTTCGCAAAGGTTCCTGAGATGCACGTGATTCTTCATGACGGTGATGAATAGCGTTCGCCGGTCCGCTTCGTCGTAAGCACTACTGCGCCACTCCTGAAGCAGGCTCTCTATGTCGTTCTTGTCTCTGAGTTTCGGGTTCGCCTTCATGATCCATGTCCACTCGGGCGCCGCTGCTCTGAGTTGAGTCTCCATCCGCTCGCGGTTTTGCCCGACGAGGTTAGTGGTAGTGCCGGCAATCAAGATGATGACGCGGTATCCGTTGTCCCTCGCCAAACCAGCAACAGCGGTCATCGACGCTGTCTTGCCGCTTTGAACGTAACCGCAGACAAGGCCTGTCGTCGGGTGCAATGCGTTGGGTGGCCCGCAACGTGAGAGAACGGTAAGGGCCTCCGAAATAATCGTGTCACTTTCTGAATCGGGAATGCCCGCGCTCTGAGTGAAGTACTGTCTCAGCCGTGACCCAACTTCACCAATGATGGGCCGCCAGTCATGAACGTGTGAATTGTCAATGATGTCAATCGTCTCGTCACTCGGCAATGTGAATTTCTCCCCCCTGAATCGGCCCAGATAGGGCACCACGCAGGATCTGATTCAAGTTCATGCGGATAGTGCCTGCCTGGCGCACACCAATCTCGCGTGCCGTAAGTTCTGAAATTGCCAATGCAGCCGCCAGGCGCGTGAAGGGAACCACCTCATCCCCTTGCGGAGAGACAAACCTGACCATGAACGGGTGACCCAGGTTCACCCTAATGTGGACTCTGGTTTCGCCGCCTGACTCCAACCTCTCGGCGACTTCATACCAGTCCTCTCGTGTGCCGTCGTTGACAAGTTCGATTGCGACACGCCACGTTCTGTGGGCGTGTTCCAAGGCAAGACTGACTTCTTCTCGTCGAGCCTGGCCAGTCGCCGGGCACTCGAGCATGGGAGGTGGGGGCGCCTGACTCGGCTGCCGTGAAAGCTGATCGGTGATCAACGGGGGCAGGTGCTGCGCAATCGACGCACTCGTATCCCGCGCGGCCTCAATAAGGACATCCTTGGCAACAGTCGCACGCGCACGATAGTTGTCCGCCTGTTGAAGAAGAGGCAGCGGGCTTGAGTCCAGCTCTATCTTCAACCAGTGGAGAATATCCTCCTCCCAATCATCCCACTGGAGGCCGTCCTTCGTATGACTGACGCTGAATCCTTCGACTGCGAGTTCGCCAATGAGGCGCTGGTAAATGAACTTGTTCGACGGCCCGAAAATCGACTCCGGGCGATAACCCTCCCCGGGACTACCGAGAATCAGTCGCCTTCGGCGAAACACGGCGAATCCAGCGTTCGCCACACTTGCACGAGCAAGGAGCCCTGCCCATCCGGTTATTCGGTGTCCGTCACCTAGGTCAAGATTGATGTCCTTGCGCCAGACGACAGGCGGCTGTTCGGGGGTGGCGTAGAACGGCACCTCCAGCAAGGTCGGAAGCTCATAACTCAGCGGCTCACCGTTGAACCGAAGCTCGAGAATCCCGTCCCTGAGGAATAGACGGTAGATGCTGGAGAGATGCTCCTTGATTTTTCCTATTGTTCGCCCGCGTGGCCTAACGTTGAGGTCGTAAATCTTGATAGTGGTGTAGTGGGCATTCGGCTCGACGCTGCGAACTGTCGGCTGCAGGCTCTCGCAGTGAGTGTCAACGATTAGGGGAATGTCAAACGTTATAGTGCTCTCTTGCGCCTCCTCGATGGCGCTGGTGCGCACGGACCACTTGCGACCGAACCAGCTGGCGGCCGCCTTCATCCCCAGCCCGAATTCTGAGAGACCCGAAGTGTCTGGGGGCGGGCATGCGGGAAGGAACGCCCGGTCGTAATCGGGTTCGGCTATGCCCGCCGCGTTGTCTCGTATCTCAATGCAGTCTTCACTAACATCTATCTCGACGACCACTCGATAATCCCCGCCGTGTAGTCTGGCGAGTTCCCGATAATTGGCGAGTCCGCTTTGAAGCGAGTTGTCTACGAACTCAGCGAGCGCGTACCACGGGCGGTAGTTTAGACGAGCGAAGGCCGCATACATCGCAACCTCGGGCCGAATCATCACCATTGACTCTCTCCAAACCTAGTCCGTGCTGCGAACGGGCCGAGCGCGACCGGGACCCTTCCCTACGCCTGGGTGCGGCGCGTGCTCGCCCCGCATAGAAAGGAACTGCTGTTCAACAGGCTGAGTGGGTTGAGGCTCAGGCACGGGAAGGCGGCGCTGAGGAACAAAACTTCCGCCTGCAGGGAGATGCTCATGTCCCAGCAGCTGCCTGCGAATCTCTAGCCCGAGTAGTTCAGCAAGCGCGCACGGTACCGCGTTGCCAACCTGGCGATGTGCGGACCTACGATCGCCTACGAACTCATAGCTGTCCGGGAAGGTCTGAAGCCTGGCGAGTTCGCGCGTCGATAGCATTCGGTTTCGCCAGTGAAACGGGCCTGTGGCTGGGCCGGGCGCAGCTTGGATCGTCCAAGAAGGAAGCGTCTTCGCGAGCTTGAGCAGAAACGACCAGTACCGGGTTCGATGCCCAAACAGAGGCTCGCCGCCCCCTGATGACGTATGCCAAAGGTAGTTGTGCCCCTCTGGGATGCTTGGGAGCAGCTGGGCCCACTTACCCTTTAGAGCTAGTTCCTCGGGCCAGACATCCGCGTCGAGATCGCCTATGGCGTCCCAAGTGGTCCGAATAGCAGACATTCCCGGGTCTTGCCCGTGGGTGGGCGGCGGAAGCTCGAGCTGGCGTCCATCAATCGTTGCTACTACAAAGAGCCGCTCGCGTCTCTGTGGGACGCCGTACTCTGCCGCGTTGAGATGTATTACCTGTGGATTGTAGGCGGTCCCCAACGTCTCGTTAAGACGACGTACGCCTTCGGATAGCAACTCCACGCCGCTTCGCTCGCCGCCAGTGGCGATTCCCCTGACGTTCTCGAGCAGCAAGACCTGGGGCTGCACAGCTTCGACGACGTCAAGATACGCGTTCAAAGTCCGAGCGCGCGGGTCATTCAGTCCCCGACGCCGGTTGGCCCAGTTTGCGGACATTGAGAACGGCTGACAAGGAGGTCCACCAGCGAGGAGCTTGACTTCCCCAGGTCGTCGGCCCGCTTCAGCCAACAACTGCTCTGGTGCGATTTCGTGGATGTCTCCCTGTTCGAGCAGCAGCCAGTCGGGACGATTGAGCTTGATTGTCTTACGACAGTGGTCATCGATCTCAACGCATGCGCAAACGTCGAACCCTGCAGACTCGAGTCCAAGGTCGAGTCCGCCAGCCCCCGTGAATAGAGAGATGACTGACGCGTCTTGCCTGAGCGACAGCTCGTGCTCTTTCACAGATGTAGAGGTCTCCTCACTTGGCGGCTCTCAGTATCGTAAAGCAAGACAGTCCTCGACCCAAGCCTCCCGTGCCTAAGGCTGGCTTTGGCAATCAGCCAGGAGTCGCCTGAGGTCATCGATGCTGCGAGGCTCGCATACTGCGTGCAGCACGCGATGGCAGCAAGCGCAGACCAAGGCTAGATCATCGAGGCGGGTTTCCGATTCGCCGTCGAGTTCAGCGAGCGGAACGATGTGATGGCATTCGAGAGCGGCTCGTCCAGCTTCGCCGTAGAGATCATACGGCCGTAGACCACACACCCTGCATTCGTATGAAGCTGACTGCAGCGCCTCCTCCTTCAGGGTCTCCGCGAGGTCTCGATTCCGTTCCCGGACAAGGTGATTAGACACGCGGAGAGCGTTCTCCTTGACCGACAGGGCGCCGCGCGACTTGGCATGCTCAAGACCCGGCCGGGGGTGCCAGTGCATGTCCCTTCAGGAGTTCCTCTACGGCATCGGGATTACGCTTCAACAGAGACAGCCAAGCACCTGCGTGGGCCTGAGTACTTGCACTCCCTCGCACGCCCCAGTTGCCCTTAGAATCACTGAACCCAACGTAACTGCCAAGAGTGGGCGCTGTGGGGTGTTGAATCGGCCAACAGACGTGCGACTTCGGCGGGCAGGCTGCGCCGGCCACGCTTTACGCAATATTCCTCGAAGAGCGTTACGGCCAGAGCCCAGTCAGAGTCTGTATAAGCGTTGACCACACTATTCTCCCAGTGAGCGCGCTTCTGGATTGACTTGCCCAGCCTGTTAGAACAATGTTAGAAGATGCGTCCGACAAACAAAACAGGCCAGCCACTTCAACGTGACTGACCTGCGATGATACTTGGTAGCGGGGACAGGATTCGAACCTGCGACCTTCGGGTTATGAGCCCGACGAGCTACCAGACTGCTCCACCCCGCAATATCCAGTTCGCCTCGCGGCGGATTCGCAGGTTATCACAAGCGCCACGGGCGTGACAACCGCCCCGGCGCCGCGGCCCGCGAACGTCGGCTACTCCTTGGTCCCGCCCTCGGCGGGGGCGTCCTGCGCCGGCGCGCCGGGAGGCGGCGGCGCGGGGTCGGTCGCCCGCGGCGTGCGCCCCGCGATCGCCTCGGCGAACCGCTTGAGGCCCTCACCGAACTCGACCGCGGCGGTCTCGGCGGCGGCTCCGGCCTGCTTGAGCGAGGGCTTCGCCTCGTCCCACGCGTCCTTCATCGCCTCGCCCGCCCGCTCGGCGGCCTTCTCCGCGGCGTGCAGCGCCTCCTCGAGCCGGTCACGGGCGGGCTCGGTCTCGTAGACGCCCGAGATCTGGTCCGCGCCGTGCCCTTTGACGCATCCGCCGTCCTCGGCGAGCCATGCGTACGCGCCGCATCCGGCGCACCATCCTGCCTGTGGCATGTCGAGTCCCTCCAACGTCGTCCGGTCGCGCGTCGGCCCGCGACGCCGCGTCGATGGTCCGTGATGATGGTACCCGACCCTGCTGTGGAGATACCGTGTGACCGTGCCGAACAGGGCGTTTGGCAACTGTTTTGCATCTGTTTCGTGCTACGATGTCTACTTGGATTCGAACCACGGCGCGTAGGGGTACCACGGGGTCGCGCCAAGGATCCGTTTCCGGCACAGAAGGGTACGGCATGGCGGCTGGGACCAAGGTCTCGCTGGGATATCGCACGTGCGCTGCGGCACTGTCTCTCGTGTTGCTGACCCCTGCCGTCGTGGTCGCCGCCCCGGAGACCACCTCCACGCCCACCCCCTCGCAGCCCCGCCGCCCCTCGGCCACCGCGCCGGTCACCCCCCTTGGCCCCACGCGAGCGCCTGCGCAGAGCGAGGCCGAGCCGGTCGACGTCCCGCTCGACGAGGAGACCATCCGCTTCCGCGAGGAGCTCGAGCGGCGCCAGGCGATGCTCGACCAGTTCCTCGCGCAGCTCGACGCCCTCGACCGTGAGCTGGCGCTCGCCGCCGAGGCCTACAACGCCGCGGTCGACCGTCTCGAGGCGACCAAGAACCGCGTCGCAGTCGCGCAGGAGGACCTCGTCCACGCCGAGGAGGCCTACGAGATCCAGAACGAGCTCCTCGGCAAGCGCGCCACCAGTATCTACAAGCACGGCGGCTTCGCGGCGATCGAGCTCGTGCTCGAGGCCAAGAACCTCGCCGACTTCATGGCGCGGATCAAGTTCCTGAACACGCTCGGCCTCGCCGACGCCGAGGTCGCCAAGAGCCTGCTCGCCCAGAAGGAGCTCGTGGAGCAGACCGCCGAGCGCCTCAAGAACGCCGAGTCCGAGGCCGAGGCACTCGAGTTCGAGCTGCGCGCCCGCCAGATCGAGATCATGCTCCGCATCCAGGAGCGCCAGCAGATGCTCGCCGACGCGCAGATCGAGCTGCTCGAGCTCCTCGACGAGGAGGCGGCGCGCCGCCAGGCCGAGGAGTCCGAGCTGCTCCGCCAGATCCTCTCCGGCGCGAGCGACGCCGGCATCGTGATCGAGCCCAACTCGCCCATCGAGACGGCGCTCGCCTACCACGGCATACCCTACCTCTGGGGCGGCAAGACGCCGGCCGGGTTCGACTGCTCCGGCCTCGTATTCTGGGTCTTCAAGCAGCACGGCGTGGTGCTCCCCCACTACTCCGGGAGCCAGTTCCTCATGGGCGAGCGCGTCGCGCCGGCGGCCCTGCAACCGGGTGACGTGGTGTTCTTCGGCTCGCCCATCCACCACGTGGGCATCTACATGGGCGCGGACTACTTCATCCACGCGCCGAGGACCGGCGACTTCGTCCGCATGGCGCGCCTGTCGGCCCGTCGCGACTACGCGGGCGCGCGGCGCTACGACTGGGTTCCTCGCGTGGGCGCGCCCGAGGGCGTGGCGACCCCCCGCGCGATCTCCCCGGCCGAGGTCCGCTGATCCGCCCTCCGGCACCGGAACGACCCTCCCGCGAAACCCACCTGGCGCGCTATCCTGAGATACTGCGGGCCTTGGGGTCCGCTGGAAGCACCGAGACGACCGATGCCGGCACCCGCTGCCCGCATCGCCGAGGGGGAACGCATGCGTGATCTGGTGATGGCGGCGCTCGACGCCGCGCTCGCCTCCGGGGCCGACTAGGCCGACGCGCGAGTGACCGACTCGCGCGAGGAGTCCGTCACGGTGGCCAACGGCCGCGTCGAGGGCGTGGAGTCGAGCGGCTCGCTCGGGCTCGGGGTGCGGGTGCTGGCCGGCGGCTCATGGGGGTTCGCTTCGAGCTCCGAGATGACGCTCGCCGCGGCTGCCGGGGTCGGGCGTCAGGCGGTGGCGGTGGCGCGCGCGGCCGCGCTCGTGGGTGGCGCCCCGGTCGAGCTCACGCCGGTCGAACCGCGTGAGGCGACCTGGTCGGGCCCGTGCGCGGTGGACCCCTTCGAGGTGGCGCTCTCCACCAAGATCGACCTGCTCCTCGCCGCCGATGCGGCGATGCGCGCCGAGCCGGCGATCCGGCTCACCAAGGCCCACCTCGGCTTCTTCCGGGTGCACAAGTACTTCGCGTCCTCCGAGGGCAGCTACATCGAGCAGACCCACACCGAGTCCGGCGGCGGGATCGTGGCCAACGCGATCGCGGAGGGCGAGGTGCTCACCCGCTCCTATCCCAACTCGCACGGCGGCAACTGGCTGCAGGGCGGCTGGGAGGTGATCGAGGCGTTCGACCTGGTGGGCAACGCCCCGCGTATCGCCGAGCAGGCGGTCGCGCTCGCGAGCGCGGCGCCGTGCCCCTCGGGACCCACCGACCTCATCATCGACGGCAGCCAGCTCGGGCTTCAGGTGCACGAGTCGATCGGGCACCCCACTGAGCTCGACCGCGTCCTCGGCGACGAGGCGGCCTTCGCGGGCACCTCGTTCCTCGGCCTGGGCGACCTCGGCGTGCTGCGGTACGGGTCGGAGCACGTGACCGTGACCGCCGACGCGACCGTGCCGGGATCGCTCGGCAGCTTCGGATTCGACGACGAGGGGGTGCCGGCGCAGCGCGACCCGATCGTGACGGAGGGGCTCTTCACCGGGTTCCTCACCTCGCGGGAGAGCGCGGCCGCGATCGGGCGCACGAGCAACGGGTGCATGCGGGCCGACGGATGGAACCGCATCCCGCTCATCCGCATGACCACCGTCTCGCTCGAGCCCGGCGGCTGGTCGTTCGACGACCTCGTCGCGGACACCGAGGACGGACTCTACATCGAGACGAACAGCTCGTGGTCCATCGACGACAAACGGCTGAACTTCCAGTTCGCGTGCGAGATCGGCTGGGAGATCAAGGACGGGAAGCTCGGCAGGATGGTGAAGATGCCCAACTACACGGGGATCACCCCCCGCTTCTGGAACTCGTGCGACGCGGTCTGCTCGGCCGAGCACTGGCAGGTCTGGGGGTTGCCCAACTGCGGCAAGGGAGAGCCGATGCAGGTCGCCCACGTCGCGCACGGAGCGGCGCCCGCGCGGTTCCGCGGCGTGCGGGTGGGGGTGGGACGATGAGCCGTCTTGACGCCGCACACGCCGCCGAGCTCGCCCGGCGGGCGGTGGAGCTCACCTCCGCAGACCAGGCCGAGGCGATCGTCGCCTCCCACGACAGCGCGCTCACCCGGTTCGCGCGCAACCGCATCCACCAGAACGTCACCGAGACCGACACCACGGTGACCGTGCGCGCGGTGCTCGGCACGCGCTCGGGGACCGCGTCGACCAACCGGGTCGACGAGGCGGGTCTCGCGGCCTGCTGCGCCGCCGCCACCGCGGCCGCCGAGGCCGCGCCGCCCGACGACGGGTTCCCCGGGCTCCCGGGGCCTGCCGCGCACGGCGCCGGCGCGCACGCCCCCGGTCGCGACGACCCGGCGGTGGCCGCGTTCGGCCCCGAGGAGCGGGCGCGCACGGTGGGCTCGATCGTCGAGCAGTCGGCGAGCCGGGGCCTCGAGGCCGCCGGGACGGTGGGCTCCTCCTCGCAGACGGTCGCCGTGGCGAACTCCCTCGGCGTGACCGCGGCGATGTCCGCGAGCTCGGTCCGCGCGACCGTGCTCTCGATGGGCTCGCCGAGCGGCACGGGCTGGGCATCGTACTACGGCGCGGGGCCGGCCGGCCTCGACGCCGTCTCCCTCGGCGACACGGCGGCCACGCTCGCGCAGCGCACGGCCGACCCGCGCGACCTCGAGCCCGGCACCTACACCGTGGTGCTCGCGCCCGAGGCGGTCGCCGACATCATCGACTTCATGGGCTATCTCGGCTTCTCGGCGCGCGCGGTGGAAGAGGGGCGCTCGTTCATGAGCGGGCGCCTCGGCGAGCGGATCGTCTCGGAGCGGGTGGCGATCGTCGACGACGCACTCGCCGAGGACTCCCTCGGCCTGACGTTCGACTTCGAGGGGGTCCCCAAGCAGCGGGTCGCCCTGATCGAGAACGGCGTTGCGGTCGCGCCGGTGACCGACTCGTACTGGGCGGCGCGGACCGGTCGAGCGAACACCGGGCACGCGCTGCCCGCGCCCAACTCCTACGGGCCGCTCCCGCTCGACCTGCGCATGGAGGCCGGCGACGCGTCGATCGACGACCTGATCGGCTCGGTGGGCCGGGGCGTGTACGTGACGCGCTTCCACTACGTCAACGTGGAGGACCCGGTGCCCGCCACGCTGACCGGCATGACGCGCGACGGCACCTTCCTGATCGAGAACGGACGCCTCGGCGCTCCGCTCAAGAACCAGCGGTTCACGCAGAGCGCGATCGCCGCGCTGGGGGCGGTGCGCGGCATCACGGCCGAGCGCGCGTTCTTCGACGTGATGCTCGGCACCGTGCTCGCGCCCGGGCTGCTGATCGAGGGCTGGAACTTCACCGGGCAGACCGAGTAGGCGGCGCGCGGCGGCGCGCGGAGAGCGGACGCGCGGCGGCCGCTTGGCCGCGGGCCGGGCGCCAGCGCGCTGCGGCGCGCGGAGAGCGGACGCGACACGAGCCCCGACGGTATCTCACGCCGGGGCTCGTCGCTTGAGCGCAGCCCGCACAGTGGAGGGGCACCACACGGAAGGACTGCCCTCTGTCAGGAGGCTCGTGTGTCCCTGACACCTCCTGTATCGGCGTACGCGACGCAGGACTTGAGCATCCTCCTTTCTCGCACTCTCCGCACTCGATATGTGCGTAAACCCTCCTTGTCCCCCTCGGCGCCCGCGGGGTAGACTCCTCGTACCGCGCTGTCTCGCAGTATTGGCATCGTTTTACTGCGTGTTATCGCCGGACCAGACGGACGGCCCGACTCCAAGGAGGACGTCATGGCACGGATCCACTCCGACATCACCGCCACGATCGGCGGCACCCCCCTCATCGCGCTCCGCCGGCTCTCGAAGGACCTCCCCGGCCGCGTGGTGGCCAAGGTCGAGGCCTTCAACCCCATGGACTCGGTCAAGGACCGCATCGCGCTCGCGATGATCGACTCCGCCGAGGAGGCCGGGCTCATCGGCCCCGGCACCGAGATCATCGAGCCAACGAGCGGCAACACCGGCATCGGGCTCGCGATGGTCGCCGCCGCGCGCGGCCACCGCCTCACCCTCGTCATGCCCGAGACGATGAGCGTGGAGCGCCGCCAGGTCATGGCCGCCTTCGGCGCCCGGCTCGTGCTCACGCCCGGCCCGGAGGGCATGAAGGGCGCCGTCGCGCGGGCCCAGCAACTCGCCGCCGACTCGCCCGACGCGTTCGTCCCGCAGCAGTTCGCCAACCCCGCCAACCCCGAGGTGCACCGCCGCACCACCGCCGAGGAGATCTGGGCCGACACCGACGGCGAGGTCGACGTCCTCGTGGCGGGCGTGGGCACCGGCGGCACCATCACGGGCGTGGCGAGCGTCATCAAGGAGCGCAAGCCGGACTTCCGCGCGATCGCGGTCGAGCCCGCCGAGTCCCCGGTCCTCTCCGGAGGACAGCCCGGCCCCCACCGCATCCAGGGGATCGGCGCGGGGTTCGTGCCCGAGGTCCTCGGCGTGGACCTGATCGACGAGGTCGTGACCGTGAGTGTGGATGACGCGGCCGATACCGCCCGCGCGCTCGCCCGCGAGGAGGCGATCTTCGCGGGGATCTCCTCGGGGGCCGCCGTTGCCGCGGCGCTCCGGGTGGCGGCACGCGAGGAGATGGCCGGCAAGCTGATCGTGGTCGTGCTCCCCGACACGGGCGAGCGCTACCTGTCGACCGGACTGTTCGCCGCCGAGAACGAGCAGGTGCCCGGCCGATGAAGTTCAACAAGCACCTCAACCAGCCGATCCCGGAGAAGGACGACGTCCGGGCCAAGACCCCGAACCCGGCGACCGTGCAGCTCATGGACAAGCTCGAGTCCGCCGGGTGCGAGACGGTCTTCGACCGCTTCGCCGCCCAGCAGCCCCAGTGCCCGAGCGGCCTGCGCGGGACCTGCTGCCGCATGTGCCAGTGGGGGCCCTGCCGGATCTCGGACAAGGCGCCTCGCGGCGTGTGCGGCCGCGACATGAACCAGGTCGTGATGGCCAACATCGTCCGCCAGCTCGCCGCGGGCATGTCGGCGCACGCCCGCCACGCGCACGAGGTCATCCTCGCGCTCATCGCCGCCGCCGAGGGCACCGCGACGATCACGTTGAAGGGCCGCGAGCGCGCGCTCGAGCTCGCCGACCGGTTCGGCATCGATACCGCGGGCCGCACCGAGGACGAGGTGATCGCCGCGGTCGCCCGCGCGCTCCTCGACGACGTGGGCCGCATGACCGCCGACCCGATGCACACGCTCGAGGCGTTCGCCCCGGCGGACCGGCGCGAGGTCTGGGAGGGGCTCGACATCCTCCCGCGCTCGGCCTCCTACGAGAGCATGGAGAGCCTTCACATGACCACGCTCGGGGCCTGCTCGGACTGGACGGCGCTCGCCGACCAGGAGCTGCGCAGCGCGCTGGCGTACTGCTACGGCACGCTCTACACCTCGTCGCTCGCGACCGAGGTGCTCTACGGCGTGCCCACGCCCAAGCTGACCGAGGTGAACTACGGCGTGCTCAAGCCCGGCTACGTCAACATCCTGCTCCACGGCCACTCGCCGGTCATGGTCGAGAAGGTCATCGAGAAGGTGCGCTCGCCCGAGATCGAGGCGCTCGCCCGCGAGGCCGGCGCCGAGGGGATCGTGCTGGGCGGCATGTGCTGCACCGGCGACGAGCTGCTCGCGCGCTACGGCATCCCCACCGTCACCAACATCATGGGCCAGGAGCTCGCGCTGGGCACCGGCGCGGTCGACGCGGTCATCGTGGACATGCAGTGCGTCATCCCCGGACTCAAGATCGTCGCCGACTGCTTCGGCACGGAGATCATCACCACCTCGACCTCCAACCGCATCCCCGGCGCCACCCACATCCCGTTCGACCCGGAGCGCCCCGAGACCCTCGACGAGGACGCCGAGCGCGTCGCCCGCGCCGCCGTGGCGGCGTTCGGCACCCGTGACCGCTCCAAGATCGAGATCCCCGAGCGCGTGACGACCGCGATGGGCGGCTTCAGCTACGAGGCCATCCTCGAGTCGTTCGGCGGTGCCGGCGCGCTCGCCGAGGCACTGCGCGACGGCCGCATCCGCGGCGTCGCGACGGTCGTCGGCTGCAACACGCCCAAGGTCGCCTACGAGAGCGCGCACGTGGGCATCGCCCGGCGGCTCGTGGAGGGCGGCGTTCTCGTCACGACCACCGGGTGCGCCTCGCACGCGCTGCTCAACGCCGGACTGTGCGACCCGGCGGCGGCCGCGCTCGCGCCGCAGCCCCTGCGGGGGCTCCTGGAGGCCGCGGGCGTACCGCCGGTGCTCGCGGTGGGCGGCTGCGTCGACAACGTACGCTCGCTGCGACTCTTCATCGCGCTGGCCGAGGAGCTCGGGGTGCCGCTCGCCGATCTGCCCTACCTGTTCGTGGGCGCCGAGCCGGGCAACGAGAAGACGGTGGGCCAGGGCGCGACCTTCCTCGCGCACGGCATCAGCGTGCTCTCCGGGTTCCCCGCCCAGATCCCCGTGGCCGTGCCCCGCACCGGGCCCGACGGCGAGCTGCTCGACGGCCGCAACGACATCACCGAGTTCTTCGCGGGCGACGGCCTGCTCACGACCGTCGGCGCGAAGATCTACACCGAGACCGACCCCGCGTGCGCCGCCCAGACGGGTCTGCTGCACCTGCGCCGCAAGCGCCAGGCGCTCGGGTGGGGGTGAGGCGGACCGACCCCACTCACGAGACCGACCCGCGACCTGCCGCCTCGCCCCCGCTACCCCACCAAGGAGGAACCGCCCATGAAGTCCCGCTCCCGACTCCGCATCGCCGCGATATCCGCGCTGCTCGCCGCAGCGCTGGTCATCGCGGGCTGCTCGACCACCGACCCGCCGGCCGCCGATGACGCCCCCGACGCTCCGGCCGCCACCGAGCGCCGCGACAGCGTCAAGATCGGCTACCTGCCCATCACCCACTCCGCGCCCCTGTTCGTCGCCGATGCCGACAACAGCGGGGTGATCGACGGCGTCGCCCTCGAGCTCGTGCCCTTCGCCTCGTGGCCCGAGCTGACCGAGGCGCTCAACTCCGGCTCGATCGACGGGGCCGTCACGATGCTCGAGATCGCGCTCGCGGCCGTCGAGAAGGGTCTCGACCAGCGTCTCGTCACGCTCACGCACCGCAACGGCGACGCGTTCGTCGTCCGCGAGGGCATCACGTCCGTCGCCGAGCTCGCCGGCGAGCGCTTCGCCATCCCGCATCGCCTCTCAGGCCACAACATCCTGTTCCTGCGCGCGCTCGCCGACGCGGGCCTGACCGCCGACGACGTCGAGTGGATCGAGATGCCGCCGCCCGACATGCCCGCCGCGCTCGCCCGGGGCGAGATCGCCGGCTACATCGTGGCTGAGCCCTTCGGTGCGCGTTCCGTGACCGAGGGCATCGGTACCGACCTCTACCGCTCCGAGGACCTCTGGCCGAACTGGCTGTGCTGCGGCCTCGTCGTGACCGGCGCACTCGCCGAGGAGGACCCCGAGACCGTGGCCGCCCTCGTCGCCGCGCTCTCCGACGCGGGCGCCCGGATCGACGCCGACCGCGAGGCCGCCGCCGAGACCGCCGCCGCCTACACGCAGTACGGCCCCGAGCTCTGGCTCGCCTCCTTCGAGCTGGGGATCGAGTACCGCGACTTCACGCCCACGATCGAGGAGCTCGATGAGCTGATCCAGGCGCTCGTCGACCTCGATCTGATCGAGGGCACCGTTCCGGCCGACGTCTTCTATGACGCGTCCTTCTCGGAGGGCTCGGCCCGGTGACACGCACCCTCCGCATACTGCTGCCGCTCGCTGCCACCGCGGTCCTCGTGACCGCGTGGCATGCGGCGGCCGCACGCGTCGGCTCCGCGCTGCTCTTCCCCTCACCGGGCGCGGTGCTCGCCGGCGCGCTCGAGACCGCCGCCGAGGGGAGGCTCCTCGGTGACGTCGTCGCGAGTCTTCGCCGGTTCGCCATCGGCTACGCCGCCGGCGTGGCCGCCGGCGTGCCGGTGGGGCTGCTCCTCGGCCTGAGCCTGCATGCCCGCAGTGCGCTGGACCCCATCATCCAGGTCCTGCGCCCGATCTCGCCCATCGCGTGGTTCCCGCTCTTCACGCTGTGGTTCGGCATCGGGGAGCTGCCGGCGATCGCGATCGTGTTCATCGCGGCCATCTACCCGATCGTGCTCACCACCGCCAACGCGGTCCGCGAGATCGACCCGCTCTACCTCAAGGTCGCGCGCACGTTCGGCGACTCACGCGCGGGCACCATCGCGCGTGTCGTGCTTCCCGCCTCGCTGCCCGGCATCGCGGTGGGTCTGCGGATCGCCGTGGGCACGAGCTGGGTCTTCATCGTCGCGGGCGAGATGCTCGGCGTCACCTCGGGCCTCGGCTACCTCATCATCGACGCCCGCAACTCGCTGCGCACCGACCTCGTCCTCGTCGCGATGGTGCTCATCGGCCTCCTCGGCCTGAGCATCGACCGGGCGCTCCGACTCGCCGAGGCGCGGGTGCGCCGGCATTGGGGCGGTGCGCGATGAGCGCCGCGGCCATCACCTTCGACGCGGTCACCAAGACGTTCGACACCACCTCGGGCCAGGCGCACCGGGCGGTGCACGACGTGTCGCTCACCGTCGCGGACGGCGAGTTCGTCTGCCTCGTGGGCCCGAGCGGGTGCGGCAAGTCGACCCTGCTCGCGCTCGCCGGCGGCTTCGAGCGGCCCACCGACGGCCGGGTCCTCCTCGGCGAGGCCGAGGTGTGCGCGCCCGGAGCCGGATCGGTCACGGTCTTCCAGGACTACGGGCTCTTCCCGTGGCGCTCGGTGCGCGAGAACGTCGAGTACGGGCTGCAGGTCCGGGGCGTGCCGGCGGCCGTGCGGCGCGAGCGGGCCGAGGCCGAGCTCGCGGCGGTCGGGCTCGCGGCGCACGCTGACCGCTACCCCCACGAGCTCTCCGGCGGGATGCGCCAGCGCGTGAGCATCGCCCGCGCGCTCGCGGTCGACCCCGGCGTGCTGCTGATGGACGAGCCGTTCGGCGCGGTCGACGCCATCAACCGAGCCCGGATGCAGGAGGAGCTCGAGCGGCTGTGGCGCGAGCACGAGCGCACGGTCCTGTTCGTCACCCACGACGTGGACGAGGCGATCTACCTCGCCGACCGCATCGTGCTCATGACGCCCGGCCCGGGCCGCATCGCCGAGGAGATCGAGATCTCGCTGCCGCGGCCCCGTGCGCGCGGTTCGCGCGAGTTCTTCGAGGTGCGCACCCACCTCCTCGAGGCGCTCCACCTCGCGGGCAGCGAGCAGCCGCCCGAGTTCGAGATCTGAACACGGCGCGGCGCGCGGGTGCGCCCGCACGGTGCGGGGACTACCGCTCGCCCTGGGCCTCGATGATCTCCTTGACCTTCATCAGGCGGGTCAGGTTGCTCCGCTCCGCCTCTTCGAGCTTCATGCCGATCCCGCGGATCGCCTCGTCGAGCTGCGGGATGAGCACATGCTCGAGGGCGTTCACCCGCCTGCGCGTCCGCTCGATCTCGGCGGCGAGCAGCTCGATGGCCTTCTCGCGCTCGGCGAGCTCGATGAGCCGCGGCGCGACGCCGGCGAGGGAGTCGAGCGCCGTGTCGAGCACGAGCGGGGTGGTCACGAGCGAGTAGCCGCCGGGGTCGGGGAGCTCGGCCACCTCGAACTCGGGGATCCGGACGCTCATCACGTTGCGCTCGCGCACCTCGAGCAGGTCGGCCGGCGTGCCGCTCGCGAGCGCGGTCGCGAGCGCGGCCCGTCCCGCCTCGCCGCGGGCGATGGCGAACACGCCGTACGCCGCGAGCAGCTCCGCCTCGACCTCGGCCCGCAGACGCCGGCTCGCGCCGATCCGTGCGAGGAACTCCTTCATGAGCTCGTCGAGCTTGTCCTTGAGCAGCTTGTGGCCGCGCTGTGCCACCTGGCGCCTGCGGCGGAGCTTCATGAGCTCCATGCGGTTCGGGTTCACGCGAAGCGCCGGCACCTACCCCACCCACTTCCAGAACGCGAACACGACCACGCCCGCCACGGCCGCGACGTTTGCGGCCCGCAGGCCGAGGACCGCGCCCGACGGGCGCACGCCCCACGACTCGAGCGCGCGCACGCCCACGACCTGCAGCGCGACGAGCGCCGCCACGAGTCCCGCGACCGCTGTCCACAACACCCAGCTCACGATGCGTCCATCGCCACCTTCACGGCCATCGCCTCGGCGGCCGGCAGGTACCGGTCGACGTAGGCGTCCTTGATGCGCTTGAGCTCCCCGCGCGGCAGCAGCGTCGCGAGCTCCCACCCGATGCCGAGCGTCTCCTCGATCGTGCGGTCGTCGTGCTCGCCCTGGCGGATGAAGCGGTCCTCGAACGCGTCGGCGAACGCCGCGAACGCGGTGTCGGCCTCGGAGAGCGCCGCCTCGCCGAGGATGACCGCGAGCTCCTTGGCCTGGATGCCGCGGGCATACGCGCCAAAGAGCTGGTTGGAGAGGTCGGCGTGGTCCTCGCGCGTCTTGCCCTCGCCGATGCCCTTCTGCTTGAGACGCGAGAGCGAGGGCAGGACCGCGACCGGCGGATACACGCCGCGCCGGTGCAGGTTGCGGTCGAGGATGATCTGCCCCTCGGTGATGTAGCCGGTGAGGTCCGGGATCGGGTGGGTCTTGTCGTCCTCGGGCATCGTGAGGATCGGGATCTGGGTGATCGAGCCGGCCTTGCCCTTGATGCGGCCCGCGCGCTCGTAGAGGGTCGCGAGGTCGGTGTAGAGGTATCCCGGGAACCCGCGGCGGCCGGGGACCTCCTTGCGGGCGGCGGACACCTCGCGGAGCGCCTCGCAGTAGTAGGTCATGTCGGTGTAGATCACAAGCACGTGCATGTCGCACTCGAACGCCAGGTACTCCGCGGCCGTGAGCGCCATCCTCGGCGTGGCGATGCGCTCGACGGCGGGGTCGTCGGCGAGGTTGAGGAAGAGCACCGAGCGCTCGATGGCCGCCGTCTGGCGCAGCTCGGTCATGAAGAAGTCCGCGTCCTCGAAGGTGATGCCCATCGCGGCGAAGACCACGGCGAACTGGCCCGCGCCCTCGCCGGTCACCGTCGCCTGCCGCGCGATCTGGGCGGCGAGCTGGTTGTGCGGCAGGCCGGAGCCCGAGAAGATCGGCAGCTTCTGGCCGCGCACGAGCGGGTTGAGCCCGTCGATCGAGGAGATGCCGGTCTGGATGAAGTCGTCGGGGAAGTCCCGCGCGGTCGGGTTGATGGGCGATCCGTGGATCGAGACGCGCCGCTCGGGCAGGATCTCCGGGCCGCCGTCCTTGGGCCTGCCGAGGCCGTCGAAGACGCGTCCGAGCATGTCGCGCGAGACGCCGAGCGTCATCCCCTTGCCGAGGAACCGCACCTTGGTCTGCGACGGGTTCGACCCGCGCGTGCCCTGGAACGCCTGCACGAGCGCGACGTCCTCGTTGACCTCGAGCACGTTGCCGAGGCTGCGCGTCCCGTCGGGGTACTCGAGCTCGACGAGCTCGCCGTAGGTCACGTCGGCGACGTCCTCCACGAGCAGCAGCGGACCGACGATGTCGCGGGTCGTCATGTACTCGCGTTCCATCTAGCGGACACCTCCTCGGCGGCCTTCGCTCACGAGCTGGGTCTCGATGTCGCTCTCGATCTCGCCCAGGACGTGCATCTGGTCCTCGGCGAGGTACTTCGCCCGCGCGAGCCGCTCGCGGACGGGAGCGGCGAAGAGGTCGGCGAGCTCCGCGCCGTCCTGGAAGGCGGCGAGCGCGCGCTCGTGGAAGAGCAGGATCGCCTTGAGCAGCCGGTCCTGCTTGGCGAGCGAGGTGAACTGGTCGTCGTCACGGAACGCGTTCTGCTGGAGGAAGTCCTCCCGGATCGTCTTGGCGGTCTCCATGATGATCTGCTCCTCGGGCGAGAGCGCGTCGACGCCCACGAGGCGCGCGATCTCGGCGAGTTCGCTCTCGCGCTGCAGGAGCTCCATGCAGCGGTCGCGGCGCGAGCGGTACTCCTCGCCCACGTGCTCCTGCCAGTACGCGGTGATCTTGTCGAGGTAGAGCGAGTAGCTGTTGAGCCAGTCGATCGCGGGGAAGTGACGCTGGAAGGCGAGCGTGTCCTGCAGCGCCCAGAAGACCTTCACGACACGCAGCGTGTTCTGCACCACCGGCTCGGACAGGTCGCCTCCGGGCGGCGACACCGACCCGACCACCGACACCGACCCGATGCGCGGGCGCGGCGCGTCGTCCTCGGCGGTACTGGCGGCGGGCACCTCGCCGGCAGGCGGCTCCCCTTCGCCGAGGGTGACCACCTTGCCCGCCCGCTCGTAGAACGCGGCGAGCTTGGTGCCGAGGTAGGCCGGGAAGCCCTCCTCGCCGGGCATCTCCTCGAGCCGTCCGGAGATCTCGCGCATCGCCTCGGCCCAGCGCGACGTCGAGTCCGCCTGGAGGACCACGCTGTAGCCCATGTCGCGGAAGTACTCGGCCATCGTGATGCCGGTGTAGACGCTCGCCTCGCGCGCGGCCACCGGCATGTTGGACGTGTTGGCGACGAGCACCGTGCGCTTCATGAGCGGCTCGCCGGAGTAGGGGTCGATGAGCTCGGGGAACTCCATCAGCACGTCGGTCATCTCGTTGCCGCGCTCCCCGCAGCCGATGAACACGACGACCTCGGCGTTGGACCACTTCGCGATCTGATGCTGCGTGACCGTCTTGCCGGCGCCGAAAGGACCCGGGATGCACGCGACCCCACCCTTGAGCAGCGGGAAGAAGGTGTCGATCACGCGGGTGCCCGTCACGAGCGGCTCGTCGAGCGAGAGCTTGCGGCGGTAGGGACGCGGCACGCGCACCGGCCACGACTGCATGAGCAGGAGCGGGTGCTCGGCGCCGGAGTCGTCGACGAGCGTGCCCACCGGGTCGGTCACGGTGAACGTGCCGCTGTGGATGCCGGTGATCGTCCCGGCGAGACCGGGGGGCACCATGATCCGCTGGGAGATGAGCTCGTTCTCCTCGACGATGCCGATGATGTCGCCGCCGGCGACCCGGTCCCCCTCGCTCGCGGTCGCGTGGAAGTCCCACCGGCGCTCGCGGTCGAGCCCGGGCGCCGAGACGCCACGGGTCAGGAACGCGCCGGTCTTGGCCTCGAGCGCGTCGAGCGGACGCTGCACGCCGTCGTAGACGGCGCCCATCATGCCCGGGCCGAGCTCCACGGAGAGCGGAGCCCCGGTCGAGACGACCGGGTCGCCCGGGCCGATCCCCTCGGTCTCCTCGTAGACCTGGATGGAGCAGCGTGAACCGCGCATCTCGATGATCTCGCCCATGAGGCCCTCGTCGCCCACGCGCACGAGATCGTACATCCGCGAGCGCACGAGGCCTTCCGCCACCACGAGGGGGCCCGCGACCTTCGCGACCCTCCCCTGCTCAAGATCTGCCATCTAGCCGTCCTCTTCTCTGATGAACGCCTTCGTTCCGAGCGCCCGCTCGATCGCGGCGTCGAGCCGCGCCTGGCCCACCCCGCCCGTGCTCCCGGCCCCGGGGATGACCGTGATCGCCGGCACCATCTCGTCGGCGCGGGCCACGACCAGGTCCTCGATGTGCCGGTAGACGCCCTCGGTGACCAACACCACGCCGTACTCCCCGCCGACGAGCTCGCTCCACGCCTCGCGCGCGAGCGTGGGCGCCTCCACGGCGAACACCGAGAACCCGAGCGGACGGAACCCCGCCACGCTCGTGCTCTCGCCCACCACCGCGACTCTGGACGCCCTCGGCAGCATCTAGACCACGCACCTGATGCGCTCGCGCAGGCGGTCGGCGGGCACGCCTGCGAGCGAGCCGACGAGCAGGGTGCGCAACGCCCGTACCTCGGCCTGGCGCTCCATCACGTAGCCCACCACGGGCTCGGGGCCCATCGCGGTCATCCGGCTCGTGCGGACCACGCGCGCCACCAGCCGGGCGGCCTCGACGTCGAAGCGCGCGGGGTCGGCGATGGCCGCCGCGTCCACCCCGGCGAAGGCGCCGTGGGACCCGAGGCGCAGGGCAGCCTCGGCGGGAGGGAGCCGGTAGATGCTCACGAGACGCGGCAGCGCGATCGAGCCGCCGGGGACGAACCGGCGCTCGACCTCGGCGACCGGCACCATGCGGGCGCGGGCCCGCACGAACGCCCGGACGTTGCCGATGTCGGCCTCGAGACGGAAGAGCCGCGCGAGGAAGTCGCTGCCGGATTCGCGGGCGATCTCGCCGAGGGCGGTGAACAGCTCGGTGTCCACGGCATCCTCGACCGCGTCGGGGTCGAGCGAGCCGTCGGCCTTCTCGACCGCGGCGCGCACGCGCCTCTCGGCGTCGCGCACGCGCTCGGGCAGGCGCTCGCGCGGGCCGGCGAACGCCTCGGCGGGCACGCTCCCGAACCGGTTCAGGAGCTCCTCGGCAGGGGTGTCGAGGGCCTCGGCCTTGAGGTACGCGGTGAGGTTCTCGAAGTCATGCCGGGTGCGGAAGTAGTCGATGAGCGGCCGGGGCAGGTTGGCGTGCTCGAGGAAGTCGTCGTAGAGGTCGGCGAGCGCGGCGTCGAGACCGCGCTCGACCCCCTCGGCGGTGTGCGCCATCTCGAGGTAGCCGCCGTAGACCGTGTCGGCGAGGATCCGGCGCATCTGGTCGAAGGTGTGCGCGTCGAGCAGACGCTCGAAGGTCGCGCGCGAGAGCAGGCGCGTCTCGAGCACGCGCACGCGACCCACCGCGAACCCGTAACGGATCGGGTCGTATATGACGCGGGTCCGCGTCACGGGCCCTCCCCCTCCTCGCCAAAGAGCGACCCCGCCACGATCTCGACGAGCCGGTCGCGGTGCGTCTCGATGAGCGCGGCGGCCGAGACCTCGACCCGCATCCGCTCGCCGAGGAGCACCGCTCCGCGCTCGATCGCGCCGGTCGCGCCGACGAACTCGGGGCGGACCCCGAGCGCGTCGAGCGCCGCGGGCAGGTGGCTCGCCAGGCGCGGGGCGTCGGCCTCGCCGTAGGCGAGCCGCTCCCCGCCACGGGCCACCCGGGCGACCTCGCGGGCGATGAGCGCCGCGTACTCGGCGTCGGGCAGCGCGTGGAGCTGCGCGGTGACCTCGGCGAGCACCCGGTCGATCGCCTCGCGCTTCGCCGCCAGCTCCCGGTCGCGGGCTGCCAGGCGTGCCGCGGCCACACGCGTGCGCGCCTCGGCGAGCGCCCCGGTCCGCGCGCGTGCCACGGACCGCTCGCGCTGCGCGTCCGCGAGCGCCTGTGCCTCGCCGCGCGCCTCGTCGGCCGCCTCGCGGGCCTCGAGCACGACGGCGTCGGCCTCGCGGGTCGCGTCGGCGGCGATGCGGGCGATGATGTCAGCGAGCGCCACGGCGGCCTACCCCTGCACGAAGAGGAGCATGAGGATCGTCACGATCAACGAGAACACCGCGTAGGTCTCGACGAGCGCCGGGAAGATGAGCGCCTTGCCCGCGTCCTCGTCGCGCCGGGCCACCATGCCCGCCGCGCCGACGGCGGTCGCGCCCTGGTAGATGCCCGAGACGAGGCAGAGGAACGTCACCGGCAGGCACGAGTAGAACACCCGCAGGCCCTCGGCGGCGGTGAGCTCGGCCTCCCCGCCGAAGAACCCGAAGAAGATGAAGACGAGCAGTGCGGTGATGAACCCGTAGATGCCCTGGGTGCCGGGCATGGCAGCCAGCGGCAGCACCTTGCCGAACTTCTCGGCATCCTCGGCGACGATGCCGGTCGCCGTGTTGCTGATCGAGGTGATGCCGATCGCCGAGCCGATCCCGCCTCCGATCGCCGCGAACGCCGCTCCGAGATAGGCCCACTCGAGACCCGACATACCGAGGATCACATCGTTCACGTCCGTGCCCCTCCTTCCTGCTCACCCGTGTCCGGGTGCAGCACGACAGACTTGGTCCGGGGCGACAGCGGCGCGAACGGCCGCCCACCCCCCTCGTAGAACTTGCTGAAGAACTCGACGAACTGCAGGCGCGTCGGGTGGACGAACGCGCCGAGCAGGTTGATCACGACGTTGAACGTGTGCCCGACCACGAGGATGAGCGCCGCGGCGAGCAGCCCCACGCCAAAGGGGATGTCGGAGACGAGTCCCGCGAGCCGGTTCATCACGTCGCCCACGAGCAGGCTCGCGAGCCCGAGCGCGGCGAGTCGCGTGTAGGAGAGGAAGTCCGAGGCGTAGCCCACCAGGCCGTAGAGGCCGAGCAGCCCCTTTCCCACGCCGAGGAGCACGCCCTTGGCGGAGCGGCGCAGCACGATCTCCTCGGCGACGCGGCCCTTGAAGACGATCGCGAGCCCGAACGCCCAGGGGAGCAGCCAGCCGATCGTCTCGGGGCGCCAGACCACGAAGCCCACGACCGCGAAGAGCGCGATGGTACTCAGGTCCTCGAGGACCGCGCCCGCGACGTCCCCCGCACGGACCTTGCGATACGCGCTCACGCACACGCCGAACGACACGTGCACCACGCCGAGGCCGACGGACACGAGCAGGAGCGTCATCACCTGGTCGAGCGGGTCGATGAGCGGCCGGTAGCGCAGGAACGGGGGCAGCGCGGTCTCCGAGAGCGCGAAGTAGCTGCGGGTCGCCACGCCCACGAGCATCGAGGCGACGCCGCCGAGCATGAGCAGGTCCATGAACTTGCGCACGCCCGGCCCCACGTCGAGGCGCGACTTGATGAGCCACGCGGCGACGATGAGCATCAGGCCGTACCCGACGTCCCCGATACACATGCCGAAGAACAGGAAGAAGAAGCCGGCGAGCAGCGGTGTCGGGTCGAGGTCGCCGTAGCGTGGGCGGCCGTAGAGGTCGGTGAGGACCTCGAAGGGACGCAGGAGCCGCGGATTGACGAGCTCGACCGGGACGCGGTCGCCGGGCCGGGGCGGCTCGAAGGTCAGGTCGACGTCGCCGCCCACCGGCGCGAGCGCGGCGACGACCTCCTCGCGGCGTCGCTCGGGCACCCATCCGGTGACGACGAACGCCCGCTCCGAGGAGTCGATGTGCGCGCGGACCTCCTCGGCGTCGCGGCGGGTGAGCAGCGCCTGCACGAGCGGCGCGGCATGGCGGAAGTGCCGGGCGGCGAGCTCACGCGCGCGCGCCGCGAGCGCGTCCTCCTCGAACGCGAGCTCGTCCATGAGCGCGAGGGCCCGGGAGCGTTCCTCGGCGGGGTAGTCCTCGAGGGCCTCGTCGAAACGGACCTCCTCGAACTCGGTGAGCGCGAGCAGTCCCCGGACCTCGTCGAGCGCCTCGCGGTGGGCCATCACGACCCAGGCCTCACGCTCGCCGGCGCGGCCCGCCTCGGCCACGCTCACGAGCTCGACGGCTTCGCGGAGCGCCTCACGGACACCGGCCGAGGCCTGCGCCGGGACGGTGCCGGTGAAGAGCGCGACGTGCTCGGTCCCGCGCCACTGCGACATCTGCAGGCGCAGGTCGGCCCAGGGCTCGAGGTCGTGCGCGAGCCGCTCGAGCCGCGCGCGCTCCCGCTCGAGGTGCGCGATCTCTGCCGAGATCGACTCGCACTCGCGGTAGAGCGCCTCGAATGACTCGTCGGACTCGAGCGCTTCGAACTCCGATCGCGTGAGGTGGACCTTCTCGGAGACGAACGTCGAGAGCGCCACGTCGGGCTCGCGGTACCTGCCGAGGAAGTCGCGGACGAACACCGCGTCGGCGATGAGCGCCTCGAAGCGCTCTACCGCGTGCGGGTCGGGCCGCAGGGAGCGGACCTCCTCGGAGGCGATCTCCCCGGAGATGACTTCGATGACACCGGCGCGCTGGAGGAGCCGTACGGTGGCGTCGAGCACGGACGAATGTCCGATGACCGACACACGCATCATCCGCGCGATGGCCACCCCGGATCACCCCACGAGTTCTCGAAGGGCGGCGCGGACACTCGCGCCAGCGCGCTCTTCGGCGCGGCGAGACAGGACGCCGAGCTCGTGCTCCGAGGCGGACGCGATGCGTGCGGCCTCGGCGTCGGCCTCTCTGAGGATCTCCCGGCGCACCGTCTCGGCCTCGCGGCGGGCCTCGGTCGCGACGGTCGAGTGGATGCGGTCGACCTCGGCCACCGTCTCCTGGCGGACGCGGGATGCGGCGTCGTGAGCCCCGTCCACCACGTGGCGGGCGCTCTCCTCGGCGCGCAGGATCTCCTCGAGCTTCTCCATCCGCCCCTCGTCTCGGGACCGGAACAGTGCTGATGATTGTAGCACCGAAACGGTGCGTGACCATGGGTCGTGATGAGTGTTAACGGAGGTGAACCGTGCTATACTCTCCGGCGATGTCCTGCTCCCGGATCCCCTCGAGCCGCCATGCGCCGAGCGTCCACCTCCACGATCCTCCACTCCCCGCGTTCGGCCGCACGCCGCGTGCGTGAGCGGCGTGCCCGCATCCGCGCGGTCGCGGCCGTCGCAGCCCTCCTGGCCATCATCGCGGCGGCGGCACTGATCGTCCGCGGGGACGCCGGATGGGCGTGGCCTCCCTCGGCCTCCCCCGTCCCCACCTCCACCGCCGAGGCGACCGGCACCGCACCGCCTGTGGAGCCCGCCGCGCCGGCCCCGGTGATCGAGCCCGAGCCCTCGCTGCCCGCCACGCTGACCGTCGCAGCCGTAGGCGACATGCACTTCGACCGGCGGGTGAAGGAGCTCATCGTCCGTGAGGGAGGCCTCGCGCCGCTCAAGCTGGTCGCGGAGCACCTCGCGCGGGCCGACGTCACCGTGGGCAACCTCGAGAGCCCGCTCTCGAGCCGCGGCACGCCCCTGCCCGGCAAGGACGTGCACTTCCGCGGCGACCCGCGCGGCATCGAGGGCCTCGCCGCGAGCGACTTCACCTTCCTCGCGCTCGCCAACAACCACATCCTCGACTACGGCACCGAGGCGCTCATGGACACGGTCGCCTCCCTCGACCTCGCCGGCATCGGGTACGCCGGGGCGGGCATCGACCGCGCCGCCGCCTGGAAGCCCGCGGTCGCGACGTACGGCGACACCACCGTCGCGTTCCTCTCCTTCAGCCACATCCTTCCCGCGGGCTTCATCGCCGGCGACTCCCGGCCCGGGCTCGCCCCCGGGCGCACCGACATGGCGGCGGTCACCTCGGCGATCTCGGCGGCCAAGGCCGAGTACGACTACGTGCTCGTCTCGTTCCACTGGGGCGTGGAGTACGTCGACGACGCCAACGGCGACCAGGTCCGCGACGGCCGCGCGGCGATCGACGCCGGGGCCGACATGGTGCTCTCCCACCATCCGCACGTCATCCAGGGCGTCGAGTTCTACAACGGCGGGCTCATCGCCTACTCCCTCGGCGACTTCGTGTTCGACCACTACTCGCGCAAGACCGGCGAGGCGTTCGTCCTCGATGCCGAGCTCGGGCCGCACGGCGTGGCGAACGTGCGGGCGACGCCCGTCTACCTGCAGGGCTTCGGCCAGCCGAAGTTCGTCTCAGGCTCCGAGGCGACCGACATCCTCGAGCGGCTCAAGCGGATCTCCGGGCCGCACGGCACCTCGGTCGTGATCGAGGGCGACACGGCGAGGCTGCTCCCGTGACGACCCCCTTCCCCGCCGAGGAGATCGGCCCAGCCATCCGCGAGGAGGCGCGCAGGCAGCGCCGGGCGCGCCAGCGCGCAGCGGCCATGCGCGCACGCCGCGCCCGCTTCACGGCTTTCGTCACCGTCGCCTCGGTGGTCACGCTGATCGTCGCGTGGCGGGTGCTCGCCCCCGCCGAGACCGAGGCCACCCTCGACATCCCCGCCCCCGGCACCGCCGCATCGGCCACGGCGGTCTCCGCGACCACCCAGCCCGAGTCGCGCGACCCGCTCACCCCGGTCTTCGCCTCCTACCGCAGTCTGCAGCTCTACCTGCCGGTGCTCGAGGCGGACCTCACCGAGATCGCCTACCACCAGGCGTCGGGCGACCGCGCCCTGCCGATGATCTCGCTCATCCCCGACGCCGACCCCGGCGCCGTGGCGAACAAACAGGGCACGGACCGCACCGCGCCGGGCCCCGACGAGGCCGTGCCCACGGTCATCGGCGGCGAGGCGATCCGCATGTGGCGGTCGAACCGCCGGGGAGCACCGGACACGGCCGCCGACATCGGCGCCCTGCCCGGCAGCCCGGTCTACGCCCCGGTCTCGGGCACCGTGCTCGAGGTGAAGACCTACCAGCTCTACGGCAAGCACGAGGACATCGAGATCCACATCCAGCCCGCCGGCTGGCCCGAGATCGACCTTGTGATCATCCACGTGACCGACCCCACCGTGGCCGCGGGCGACCGGGTGGTGGGTGGCGTGACGCGCATCGCCTCGGTCCGCCTGCTCTCCGACCGCGTGAACCACCAGCTCGCCGACTACACGCCTGACGCCGGCGACCACATCCACATGCAGCTCAATCGTGTGGAGAAACCAGGGGTCACGGTCCCCGCCGAGGAGTCCTGACGCGCGGAGCGTCGACCGCGCGGCCGGCGAGCCCCGTCGCGACCCGCCCGCAGAGGTGGCGTTCGCCCGCGACCGTCCCGCCTACCCCGACGCGCCGCCCCGGCTCACGAACCCGCGGAACCGGCGGTCGAACTCCGAGCGCACGAGCATGACCTTGCGGCCGCATCCGCCGCAGGCGAGCCCGATGTCCATCCCGATGCGAGTGACCTGCCACTCGTTGGCGCCGCACGGATGCGGCTTCTTCATGCGGACGACGTCGCCCACCGCAACGGGCGTGATCGGCGCGGCCATGCGAGTCCTCCTCGGCGGGTGAGGGGCGTTCGGGACGTTTCGGGACACCGGCGTACGGTATATGGGAGTATAGCCCCACTCCGACCCGCCCGAAGGGAGCACCGATGCACACGCCCGCCATCCTGTCGGTCCTCGGCGAGGACCGCGTGGGGATCGTCGCCGCGATCTCGCGCATCCTCGCGGACGCCGGCGCCAACATCGAAGACATCCGCCAGACGATCATCAACGGCATCTTCTCGATGACGATGCTCGTGACCGTCGACGAGGAGCGCACGCCCTTCGACGAGCTGCAGCGCCGCCTCGCCGAGGCCGGAGAGCAGACCGGCGTGCAGGTCACCCTCCAGCGCGAGGACGTCTTCCGGTACATGCACCGCATCTAGGCCCCGCACCGCCCGCCTGTCCGCTCGCGGCGAGTCGAGCCGCCGCGCCGTCGTCCGCCCACTCGTCCCGAGGAGTCACCCGCCATGCTCAACATCTCTCCCGAGGAGATCGTCGAGACCCTGCACATGGTCACCCAGCAGAACCTCGACGTCCGCACCGTCACCCTCGGCCTGTCGCTCGACGCCTGCGCGCACCCCGACATCGACACGATGGCGCGCGCGGTCTACGACACCGTGACCTCGCGGGCCGAGCGCCTCGTCGCCGTGTGCGAGGCGATCAGCGCCGAGTACGGGGTGCCGATCGTCAACCGCCGCATCGCGGTGACCCCGATCGCGCACCTCGCCGCGGTGACCCCCGCCGCCGACCTCACGCCCCTCGCGCTCGCGCTCGACCGGGCCGCGCACGAGGTCGGCGTCGACTTCATCGGCGGGTACTCCGCGCTCGTGCACAAGGGGACCGGCGACGGCGACGCGCGCCTGATCGACTCGATCCCCGAGGCGCTCGCCGCGACCGAGCGGGTGTGCGCCTCGGTCAACGTCGCCTCGACGCGCGCCGGCATCAACATGGACGCCGTCCTGCGCATGGCCGAGGTGATCCATGATGCGGCCCGCCTCACCGCCGACCGCGACTCGTTCGGCGCGGGCAAGCTCGTGGTCTTCTGCAACATGGTCGAGGACAACCCCTTCATGGCCGGCGCGATGCACGGCCCCGGCGAGCCCGACGCCGTCATCAACGTGGGCATCTCAGGCCCCGGCGTCGTCCGGGCGGTCGTCTCCTCGCTCCCCGACGACGCCGATCTCACCACCGTGGCCGAGGCGATCAAGGGCACCGCCTTCAAGATCACCCGCGTGGGCGAGCTGATCGCCCGGGAGGCGGCCCGCCGCCTCGGCGTCCAGATGGGGATCGTCGACCTCTCGCTCGCCCCCACTCCCGCCGAGGGGGACAGCGTCGCCGACATCATCGAGGCGATCGGCGTGGAGCGGTGCGGAGGGCCGGGCACCACCGTGGCGCTCGCGCTCCTCAACGACGCGGTCAAGAAGGGCGGCGCGATGGGCACGTCGAGCATCGGCGGGCTCTCCGGCGCCTTCATCCCGGTCTCGGAGGACATGGGGATGGTCCGCGCGGTCAACGACGGGGCGCTCACCCTCGAGAAGCTCGAAGCGATGACGAGCGTCTGTTCGGTGGGGCTCGACATGATCGTCATCCCCGGCGACACGCCGGTCGAGACGCTGGCGGCGGTCATGGCAGACGCGTGCGCGATCGGGGTGATCAACCACAAGACCACCGCCACCCGGCTGATCCCCGCGTTCGGAAAAGGGGTCGGCGACGTGGTCGAGTACGGTGGGCTGTGGGGCTCGGCGCCGGTGATGTCGGTGAACGGATGGGCCGGCGTGAGACTGATGCGGCGGGGCGGACGCTTCCCCGCGCCCCTCGGAAGTCTCAGGAACTGACGTCGGCGTGCCGATACCAGTAGAATAGTGACCACCATCACGCCCGAGACCGCCCCGGAACGGAGATCGCACCGCATGCTTGCACGCGCCCGACACGCGCTTCGCGCCCACGGACCCAAGGTCGCCGTGACCGCGCTGGCGGTATCGGTCGTGCTGGCGCTGCTTGCCCCGGCCACCGCGCACGCGATCCGCACCCAGGGACAGATCTCCGTCACGCTCAGCGACACCGCCGCGCTGCGTGTCGCCACCTATACGATCGAGCGCTTTCGCACCGACAACAACGAGACGATCACCGGCTACACGATCGCCTTCCCCGCAGGCACGGACGTCTCCGGGGCCACATCTGCCGGGACCGGCGACTCGGTCGCTGTCGTGGGGCCCTCCACGATCCGCGTGACGCTCGGCACGGCGATCGGGCGCAACACCACCTTCTCGATCGTGATCGACGGGATCCGGAACCCGGTCGCCGCAGGCTCGTACCGCATCAGCCAGGTGACCTTCCATCGGCCCAACGGTGACGTGACGCTGCCGTTCCCCGGCACCGAGGGCTCCTACACGGTCACCCCCGAGCCGTTCCTCGCAGTCTCGATCTCGACCAACTCGGTCGTGTTCGACCTCTATCCCGAGGCAGCACCCGCCCCCCAGCAGGTCCAGCTCTCGGTCGAGTCGTCGCACGACTTCAGCATCACCCGGCAGATCACCGGCGACGCGGGGCTGATCGGCCTTATCGTCGACGGTACCGCCGTAGGCCCCAAGACCGCCGGTGTCGCCACCTTCACAGACACGTTCACCGCGGACGTGCCGTGGACGACCGAGGGTGAGCGCTCCTACACGGCCACCGTCACCTACACGGTGGTCCAGTAGCGCTCACGCTCCGACCGTTCGCCCCCGACGAACGGTCAATCCTTCTGGGGATTGTGCCACTCGTCACACTATTCCGCCGAACGGCATGAGACCGTTCACCTCGTACTGCGACGTCCCGATGTTCACGGTGTACGAGAAGACAGCTGATCCGCGGCCCGCGCCGCACAGCACGCACACCGACCAAGGAGGACACGTAATGAAGAGGACCGCAGTCATCGCGACCATGATCGTCGCCCTGGCGTTCGGAGCCGTCGGCTTCGCCGTCGCCGCCGCCGAGAACGTCGTCGTGACGGCCAACGTCGGCTCCGCCTTCGAGATGACGCTCGAGGGCGACAGCGCGATCACCCTGGCCGCCGCCCCCGGCGACGCGCCCGTCTCTGACGGCTCCGCGCTCCGCGTGAAGTCGAACCGCCTGTGGGACTTCAGCAAGGGCGTCGTCTACTCTGACGCGCTCTTCGGTACGTTCATGAGCGACAGCACCAGCGTCGCGACCGGCACCGGCCTCGGCCGCGGCGTCACCGACATCACCACCGGCTACACCCTCGACCTGAGCGGCGACGCCGCCTACTCGCTCACGAACGACGCCTACACCGCCACCTACACCTACACGGCCGTCCAGCAGTAAGCAGCCTCCGGAGCGTCAAGCCGACACCTCTCGCAACAGGATCGTGGGGCCGGAGCATCACCGCTCCGGCCCCACGCGCATAACGGGGACATTCAGACCTGAACGCTCGTGATGCTCCTGCGGGGAGGCAGGGGCATCGCAACGCCGGGAGCCATCCGTGCTACTTCGATCAGCCGATCCCCCATACCGCCGGACCCGACTCGCCACGGCCGCACTCCTGTCGACGGCGATGATGGCGGTCGCCCTCATCGCGCCGCCCCGCACCGGGGCCGACTCCGCGAGCGTGGTGGTCACGGCGCGCATCGAGCCGACCTTCTCGCTCACCCTACTCTCGAGCGGGGTGGTCGACTTCGGCACGGTCTCGCTCGGATCCACGCACCTGTCGCGCGAGCCGCAGGTCCTTCGGGTGCGCTCGAGCCGCCCGTGGGTGCTCTCCGACTCCTCGGACCGGATGATCGAGATCGGAGACCTCACCGTGGACCGTGAGTCCATCCTGCGCCACGCCGCTCCGATGGATTTCGATGTGGTGCGCGACCCAGGGGTCCACACGATCGAGTGCCTCTTCGAACTCGACCTCGCGAGCCCGATCGCCTTCGACCTCCCGCCGGACGTGGAGATCTCGACCACCTTCGGCTACACCGCGCTCCAGCGCTAGTCGCCCGCCGCCCGACGGGCAGCCGGGAGCGTCCGGCCGTCTCAAACCCCCGCCCAGCGTGCCGCTCATCCGATAGTCGCGCCCAAGTGTGCGCTTGTCACACATATTGTACCGTTCATCCGCCGATTCCAACCGTACAGGCGGATGAAAGGTACTGTGATGGGCACCCGAACGGCATTCGTGGCTCTCGTGACCGTGGCGCTCGTTGTGGCGATACTCGGAGTGCCGGTCCTCGCCGCTGCGACGAGCGCGTCGGTGACGGTCACGTTCGTGGTCGCCCCCTCCGTCACCGCCGAGGTCGTCGATGACGGCCTGCGGGTGCTCTCCAACGCGCCCTGGACGCTGGTCGCCGAGACCGCCGAGGGAAGCGTCACGGTGCAGGGGGACGCCACAGGCGGCGCTGGGCGCCTCGTCGAGCTCCCCGGGCTGACCGGCTACACGCTGGTGCTCGAGTCCTCCCGCTGATCGGAAGCGCCCTCATGCTCCTCGGCGAGTCGCGCGCGGCGCTCCTCCCGGGTCCGCTCCTCGCGCTCGTGCTTGCGGCGTGATGAGCGAACCGCCAGCTTCCACGAGAGCCACAGCACCGGCAGCCCGATGGCGAGGATCAGCAGGATCGCGGCCCACAGCGGCACGACCCAAAACGTCCGGTCCTTGCGGATCACCTCGGGCATGACCGTCCCGGGCTCCGAGCCGGCCTCGCGGTCGTAGGCCACCTCGACACGCATGGTGAAGCGGCCGAAGCGGGCGTTGTCGAGCTTGAGCCCGCCCAGATATTCGCGCTGCCCCTGCGCGTAGACGATCGCCGAGGTCTCCACGACCGAGCGCATCCGCTCGGCCTCGTTCCCGTCGAGGACCACGAGCGAGGGCTCGTAGCGCTTGTCGATGTTGCCGTCGTTGACGACACGGAACGAGTAGGGCACGGTGTCGCCGATGTTGAAGGAGCGCACCGAGAAGGGGGCGACGTCCATCCGGTCGATGACGTCACCGGCCACGCGCAGCACGATGCGCGCACCGATGCGTCCCGAGATCCGCGAGGTGGTCCCGGTGTCGCTCGCTGCGAACTCGAACATCTCGAAGAAGATGACCGCGTTGTAGTCGCCGGGGGTGGCGTTGCCTGGCACCCGCATCTCGAAGTCGATGTCGAGCGCCTGCCCCGGATCGAGCTCGATGTAGGGCGTGTTCGCGACGACCTTGGTGGTGTCGGGGACGCGCAGGCTCATCCAGGAGGCGGGGCTGCGCAGGAACTCGCCCGGCTCACCGGTGGGCTTCACGTAGTCAGGCTCGCCCTGCTCGTCGTAGCGCACGTCGCTCGTATAGATGAGCGCGCGTAGGGGCTCGGTGCCGTTGTTCGACACGCGGACCGAGTCGTTGGCGATGCTTCCCGGCGCGAGCGAGAGCTCGATGGTGCCGGTGTTGAGCGCGATCGTCCGCTCGGCGGGCGCGACCGCCGGGACGAGCAGTCCCACCAGGAGCACCACGCCGAGCGCGAGCGAGAGCTTCCTCGGACTCCGCCTCATCAGATGCCCACCGCCTCGCGGAAGCCGCGCACCTGCCTGCGGGCCACCGGGATGTGGGTCTCGTCACGGTCTCCCGCGACCACGACGAACGCACCGTCGAGCCGCTGGATCTCCTTGATGCGATTCATGTTGATCATGTAGCTCCGATGCACGCGGATGAACGACTCCTTGCCGAGCTTCTCCTCGAGCTCACCTAAGGTGAGGTCCACGAGGTACTGGTTCTCGTAGGTGTGCGCGTAGGTCGACTTGTTGCGGGCCGAGAGGAAGACGATGTCGTCGATCGCGAGGAGCACCGTGCGGCCCCCCTTGCGGACCGCGAGCTTGCGGAAGTCCGACTCGCCGGCACGCATCGTCTCGCCCATCATCCTCCTCCGGCCCACTGCGAGGCTCTCGATGCGCGCGGAGAGCTCGAGGATGTTGAAGGGCTTCGTGACGTACTGCTGCACGCCCTGCTTGAACGCGAGGATCTTGGCGAGGTCCTGCGTCTTGGCGGTGAGCATGATGACCGGGGTGTCGGCGGTCATGGGGTTGTTGCGGATCTCCATGAGTGCCATCCAGCCGTCGACCCTCGGCATCATCAGGTCGAGGACGACGACATCGATGTGCTCACGGCCGAGAACCTCGATGCCCTCGGCGCCGTCGGCCGCCGAGAAGACCCGCATCCCGTCGGCCTCGAGACCCATCCGGATCATCTCGACGATCGACTCGTCGTCGTCGACGACGAGCACCGCGATGTCGTCAGCCATGTGCACCGCCACTGGGGTTCCTGACGAACGGCCGAGACCGCTCGTCGCCGGATGATTCGCACGGTGAGTATACCCTACGGCGCCCGATACCGCCGCTCGTCAGCCCCACCATGCCGCTCGACTACCGGCGCTCCCGCAGGTAGCGGTCCATCGCGCGTGCCGAGATCTTCCCGGCGCCCATCGCCTGGATGACGGTAGCGGCCCCGGTGACGATGTCGCCGCCGGCGAAGACGCCCGGCAGGCTCGTCGCGCCGTCGTCGTCGGCGAGGATGTAGCCCCTGCTCGAGAGCTCGAGGTCGGGCGCCGCCTTGGCAAGCAGGGGGTTGGCCCGCGTGCCCACCGCCATGATCACGGTGTCGCACTCGATCTCGAACTCGCTGCCGAGGACACACACCGGCGCGCGCCGCCCGCTCGCGTCCGGCTCTCCGAGCTCCATCCGGGTCGCGACGAGTCCGGTCACGAACCCGTCCTTGCCCACGATCTCGCTCGGCGAGCAGAGCATCTTGAACTCGACGCCCTCCTCCCGCGCGTGGTGGACCTCCTCGCGGCGCGCCGGCATCTCGTCCTCCGTGCGCCGATAGACGAGGAAGACCTCCTCGGCGCCCAGCCGCAGGGCCGTGCGCGCCGCGTCCATCGCGACGTTGCCGCCGCCCACAACGGCGACCTTGCGCCCACGGGCGACCGGCGTGTCGGCGTGCGGGAACTCGTAGGCTCGCATCAGGTTCACGCGGGTGAGGAACTCGTTGGCCGAGTAGACCCCGTTGAGGTTCTCGCCGGGGACACCCATGAAGATCGGCAGCCCCGCGCCGGAGCCCACGAAGACCGCGTCGAAGCCCTCCTCGGCCATGAGCTCGTCGATGGTGTAGGTCGCGCCGATGACCGCGTCGGTGACGATCTCGACGCCCATCTCGGTGAGCATGAGGATCTCGGACTCGACGATGGCCTTGGGCAGGCGGAACTCCGGGATGCCGTAGGTGAGCACGCCGCCGGGGGCGTGCAGCGACTCGAACACGGTCACCGAGTGGCCGAGGCGCGCGAGCTCGCCGGCGCAGGCGAGGCCGGCAGGCCCGGAGCCCACCACCGCGCAGCGGAAGCCGCTCGCGGGCGCGACCTCGGGCACGCAGCGCTTCTCGAGTTCGCACGCCAGGTCGAAGTCGCCGAGCCAGCGCTCGAGGCGCCCGATCGCGACCGGCTCGCCCTTCTTGGCGAGCACGCAGGCGATCTCGCACTGCTCCTCCTGCGGGCAGACCCGCCCGCAGACCGCGGGCAGAGCGTTGCGCTCCTTGAGCACGGCCACGCCCGCGGCGTAGTCGCCGTCGATGATGTGGCCGATGAACGACTTGATGTCGATGTTGACCGGGCAGCCCGGGATGCACGTGGCGTTCTTGCACTGCAGGCAGCGCATCGCCTCCGCGCGCGCCTGCTCCTCGGTGTAGCCGAGCGCGACCTCGTCGAAGTCGGCCGCGCGCTCACGCGCGGCACGCTCGGGCATCGGCGTGCGCGGCTCGCGCGATGGGCGGTGCCTCGGCTTGTCGACCGGTGCGCGCCCACCGGCGCCGACCGACTCGGCCCGACGGCTGTCGTCTACAGGTGGCATGCGCACCCCCGCGAGTACTCGGCGTCGGCCTCGCGCTCCTCCTCGGCGTAGACCCGCTGCCTGCTCATGAGCTCCTCGAAGTCGACCGCGTGCCCGTCGAAGTCCGGCCCGTCCACGCAGCCGAACCGCGTCTCGCCGGCCACGCTCACGCGGCACGCGCCGCACATCCCGGTCCCGTCGACCATGATCGGGTTGAGCGAGACGGTGGTCGGCACCCGGAACGCCCGCGTGGTCTCGGCGCAGAACTTCATCATGATCGCCGGCCCGATCGCCATGGCGTGGTCGATCGAGCCGCTCTCAGCGAGCCGCTTGAGCGGCGCGGTCACGAGGCCCTTCTCTCCCGCCGAGCCGTCGTCGGTCATCACGATGAGCTCGGCGAGCGGGAGCGCTGCGAACTCATCGGCGAGGATGAGGAGCTCGGCGTTGCGCGCGCCGAGGATCACGGTGACCTCCGCGCCGGCCTCGGCCATCGCGCGGGCGACCGGGTAGGCGACCGCCGCGCCCACGCCGCCGCCCACAACAGCGACCCTGCCGAGGTCCTCGGTGTGCGTGGGGACGCCGAGGGGACCGACCACGTCGGCGACCGCGTCTCCCACCTCGAGGTGCGAGAGCTTGTGCGTGGACTTGCCCACGCGCATGAAGATGAAGCGGACCCAGCCCTCCTCGGCGGACCAGTCCGAGAACGTGAGCGGGATTCGCTCGCCGTCCTCGTCGACGCGCAACATGAGGAACTGGCCGGCGGCCACCTTGCGCGCGATGCGCGGCGCGGCGACCCCCATCTCGAACACGGCGTCGGAGAGCTGCCGCTTGTGAACGACCTCGAACATCGGGCCTCCAGGAGCGGGCGCGCGGGGCGCCTCGGCGATACGTCGCACAAGTATACTAGGACACGCTGCCCCTGTGACCGCCGAGGAGTACCGCAGTGTCCGCTCCGTCCGCACCCACACCCGCACCCGTCCGCGCCCGCGCGGGGCGCCGGATCCTCGCGGCCGCGCTCACGCTCGCGCTCCTCACGGTGCTCCCCGGATGCGCGGCCCGCGACGAGCCCGTGCGCGTGAGCCGCGAGGCGCTCGGCACGGTGGTCGCGGTCACCGCCTACCCCGCGACCGGCGGGGCCCGGGGCGAGTCGGGCGCCCGCCAGGCGATCGACGCGGCATACGACGCGATGGCCGCGGTCGAGCGGGACCTCGACGTGCACGACCCGGACTCCGCGATCTCCCGCCTGAACGCCGATATCGGGGACCCCGCCGCGCTCGCGCTGCCCGACCGCGCCGCGAAGGTGTTCCAGGCAACGCGCGACCTCGGGGTCACCGACTCCTTCTCGCTCACCCTGCTCGGCGCCACCGAGGCGTGGGGGTTCGAGTCGGGAGGGCGCGTGCCGTCGGACGACGAGCTCGCCGCCGCGCTCGCGGACCCCCGCTACGACCTGGGAGGGGCGGCCAAGGGCCTCGCGCTCGACGAGGCCGCGGCGGCGATCGCGCGCTCCGGTGCCGTCACTGCCGCGCTCATCAGCTCAGGCTCCACCACCATCACCACAGGCGCCAAGCCCGGCGGCGAGCCGTGGCGGATCGGCGTGGAGGACCCCCGCGACCCCGACGCGGTCGTCGCCTCGATCGAGGCGCGCGGACCGGTCACCGTCTCGACCTCGGGCGACTACCAGCGCTCCTTCGAGTCGGGCGGCGTGCGCTACCACCACATCCTCGACCCCTCCACCGGCCGGCCGGCCCGCGGCCTGCGCTCGCTCACGGTCGTGGGCACGGTCCCCGGCCTGGACTCCGACATCCTCTCGACCGCGCTCTTCGTCATGGGCGCCGATTCCGCGGCCGCCTACGCCGAGGAGCACGGTCTCGGACTCGTCATCGTGGACGACGAGGGCCGGACACTGCTCGTGCCCGGCCCCGAAGGTCGCACCTGGGAGATCTCGCTCAGTCCTCGATGAAGCCCTTGGCCAGCCCGTAGACCACGGGAACCTCGTAGACCTCGCCCTTGAGCGCCTTGAGGATCGCGATGACCGCGAACACGAAGGCCACGAGCGCGACGATCCAGCCGATGACCGGCACCCAGCCGATCACCCACATGATCAGGCCGAGCACGATGGCCTGAACGGCATGCGCCTTGCTGAAGTACTGGCTCTTGTAGGGGTCGAGCAGCAGCGCGATCACGGCCACGACCCAGAACAGATACCCGAGAACGGCGAGCAGCTTGGAGGTGCCGTCCACTCCGCCTGGCGCCGGAGCGACCGGTGCGGGAGGTGCAGGAGGCGTGACGGGGGTTTCGTCAGACATGGTTACTATCCTTTCGTTCGCCGACCGCTCACTTCACGACATGTGCGGGCCTGCCCCGGCCCACGTTTGGACTATACCCCTCGGTGCTGGTATCATCATGTCCGTACGAGCGCCTTCCGGGGCAGTAGCCGATCTCGATACAGAACGCCCACCGGAGGAACTGTAGCCATGCATCGTAGCCGCGCATATCTCTCGTCTCTCCTCGTATTCACCTTCCTCTTCTCCTCGCTCACCGTCGCCGCCGGCACCACCCGTGCCGACATCGAGGCGTCGCGTCAGCGCGCGCAGGACGCCCGCGCGGCCGCCGCGGCCGCGGAGCAGCGCGCCGAGGAGCTCGGCAAGGAGGCCCGCGCGCTCGACGAGACCATCAAGGACCTGCAGAGCGCGATCGGAGAGCTCGAGCCGCAGATCGCCGAGGCCACGAACCGGACCGCGCGCCTGAAGGCCGAGGTCGCCGAGCTCGAGGCCCAGATCGCGACCAAGGAAGCCGAGATCGAGGCCGCCGAGGCCGAGTACGACTATCAGCAGGAGCTTCTCAACGAGCGGATGACCGCGACCTACAAGCAGGGCACGCTCATCTACCTCGACCTGCTGCTCGAGTCGAAAGACATCTCCGACCTCATCACGCGCACGACCCTCGTCCAGCGCGTCATCTCGGCGAACAACGACGCGGCCGTCGCCCTCATCCACACGCGCGAGCAGCTCGAGACGGCCCGCGCCGAGCTCGACCGCTCCCTCGCGACCGCCGCATCCAAGCGCGCCGAGGCCGAGGCCGTCGAGAAGAACCTCCGCTCCCTGCGCTCACAGCGCCAGTCGGTGCTCAACAGCCAGCAGGCGGCCCAGAACGAGAAGACCGCCCTGATGGAGAAGAACGAGGCCGACGCCGAGCGCTGGAAGGCGCAGGCCGAGGAGGAGGAGGCCGCCGCGCGGCGCATGGAGGCGCAGCTGCGCGCGAGCGCGTCCCGCGGCTCGGGACAGTACACCGGCGGGATCATGGCGTGGCCGGTTCCCGGCGGCTCGCTCACCTCGGGGTACGGTTGGCGCACGCACCCGGTCTTCGGCGGACAGCGGTTCCACCACGGGATCGACATCAGCCGCGGCAACGGCACGATCGTCGCCGCCGGTGACGGCGTGGTCAACCAGGCGAGCTACGGATGGAACGGCGGGTACGGCAACATCGTCGTGATCGACCACGGCGACGGCGTGACCACGCTCTACGCCCACATCCTCGACGGCGGCATCAACGTCTCGCGCGGCCAGCAGGTCACCAAGGGTCAGGCGATCGCGAAGGTCGGCTCGACCGGCTACTCGACCGGTCCGCACCTCCACTTCGAGGTCCGCATCAACGGCTCGAGCACCGACCCGATGGCCTACCTGCGCTAGCCCTCAGGCGCCGTTGAACTCGTTCATCGCGCGGGCGACCCCGTGGTCGATGATCGCGAGCGTGGCCCGAGACGCGACGAGCGCGGCCTCCCCCATCGCCTCGGCGGCCTGGCGTCCCATGGTCTCGAGCACGTAGTCCGCCGGGTCCTGGCGTCCCGGAGGCCGGCCCACTCCCACTCGTACGCGCAGGTAGTCGCCGCTCCCGAGCCGCTGGTGCAGCGAGCGCAGCCCGTTGTGTCCCCCGTGCCCGCCCCCGGCCTTCACCCGGACCGTGCCCTCGGGGAGGTCGAGGTCGTCGTGCACGACGATCAGGCGGTCGAACGGCACGTCGTAGCGCTCGGCGAGCAGCCTCACCGGGTTACCCGAGACGTTCATGAAGCTCTGCGGCTTCGCGAGCACGACCTCGGCGTCGCCGTGGCGGACGAGGGCGGTCTTGGCGCCAGCCTCGTCCTTCCAGTACGACGCGCCGAGGTCGTCCGCGAGATGATCGATGACGATGAACCCGGCGTTGTGCCGGGTCACCTCGTAGCGCGGGCCGGGATTGCCGAGTCCCGCGACCAGATAGGTCACGTGGGCCTACTCCTCCTCGGCGCCGGACTCCTCGGCGGTCTCCTCGCCGATGACGGCGGGCTCGGCGATCTCCTCGGCGCCCTCCTCCTCGGCCGGCTCGAGGGTCGGGACCGTGATCGAGCAGACGACGGCCTCCGGGTCGCCGATGATCTCAAGGCCCCTCGGCGCGACCAGGTCCGCGACGGTGAGCGAGTCGCCGATCTCCATGCCCGAGATGTCGACGTCGATCGCCTCGACGAGGTCGGTGGGAAGCGCCTCGACCGCCACCTCGCGCAGCGCGTGCATGAGCACGCCGCCCGCCTTCACGCCGGGGGCGTCGCCCACGAAGTTGAAGCCGGCGACCGCCTGGAGCTTCTCGTCCATGCGGATGGCGAGGAAGTCGACGTGGAGGATGGTGCCCTTGACGGGGCTGTGCTGAACGTCCTTGATGACCGCGTTGACCGGCTTCTTCTCGCCCTCGAGCGCGATCGACACGAGCGTGGATCCCGCGCCGTGGTGCGTCATCATGAGCTCGAAGTCGTGCCGGTCGAGCGCGATGGCCATCGTGTCCCGGCCCGCTCCGTAGAGCACCGCGGGGATCTTGCCTTCGGATGCGAGGCGACGGTTCGCCTTGCCGAGGACCTCACGGGGCCAGGCGCTGATCGCAGTGGTCTCAGTCATCGTGCGTGACTCCTTCCTGGCATCGTCTGATGCCGGGTGGCTGACGGTTCTAGACCTAGAGCTGGAAGTCCGGATCGAACAGTTCCGATACCGAGTCGTCGTTGTAGACGTTCTGGATCGCCCGTCCGAACAACGGCGCGACCGAGAGCACGCGGATCTTGCCGCCCCGCTGCTCGCTCGGCACGGGCAGGGTGTTGGTCACCACGACCTCCTCGATGGGGGAGTTCGCGATGCGCTCGTATGCGGGCGGCGAGAAGATACCGTGGGTCGCGGCCACGTAGACCGCCTTGGCGCCCTTGTTCACGAGGCTCTTGGCCCCCTCGGTGACCGAGCCGGCGGTGTCGATCATGTCGTCGATGACGATGCAGGTCCGCCCCTCGACCTCTCCGATGACGTGCGTGATCTCGGCGACGTTGTGGTCGGGGCGGCCCTTGTGCATGATCGCGAGACTCGCGCCGAGCATGTCGGCGAACTTCTTGGCGACCTTGACGCGGCCCACGTCGGGCGAGACGACGCACACGTCGTCGAGCGGCAGGTTCTCGAAGTAGTCCGCGAGGATCGGGAGCGCGGTGAGGTGGTTCACCGGCTGGTCGAAGAAGCCCTGGATCTGACCCTGGTGCAGGTCCATCGTGATGACGCGGTCCACGCCTGCGGTGGTCATGAGGTCCGCCATGAGCTTGGCCGTGATCGGCTCACGCGCAGCGGACTTCTTGTCCTGGCGTGCGTACCCGTAGTGGCTGATGACGGCCGTGATCGTCCGGGCGCTCGCGCGCTTGGCCGCATCGGCCATGATGAGGAGCTCCATGATCGAGTCGTTGACCGGCGGGCACGCCGACTGGAGCAGGAACACGTCGGCGCCTCGCACGCTCTCGAGGTACCGGACGTAGATCTCGCCGTTGGCGAACTTCGAGATCTTGACGTTGCCGAGCTCGATCCCGAGGTGTCTCGCGACCCCCTCGGCGAGCTCCGTGTTGGAGCATCCCGCGAACACCATCATCCGCTTGCCGGTCTCTGTCATCGGTCGCCTTCCGCTCGATGCTCCCCCGGCATGCAGCCGGGCCGTCCTACGGTGCGCCGTCGCTCCGGCGCCGCTCGGCCCACCCCGTGACCTCACGCTGCTCGCTCCGCTCGATCGCGAGCGAGCCGGGCGCGACGTCCTTGGTGATCGCGCTCGCCGCGGCGGTCACCGCGCCGGCGCCGATCGTCAGGGGGGCTACCAGCATGGTATCAGAGCCGATGAACGCGCCGTCCTCGATCACCGTCCGATGCTTCCGCACGCCGTCGTAGTTGCAGGTGATGGTGCCCGCGCCCACGTTGACGTGCTCGCCGATCGTCGCGTCCCCGATGTAGGAGAGGTGCGGCACTTTGGAACCTTCCCCCACCGTCGTGTTCTTTATCTCGACGCACGCGCCGGCCTTCGACCGCGCCGCGAGCACCGCGCCCGGACGCAGGTACGCCACCGGCCCGACCGTCGCGCCCGGCCCCACCTCGGCCTCCAAGAGGATCGAGGAGTCGACGACGGCGCCGTCGCCCACGACCGAGTCGGTCACCCGGGCCGACGGGCCGATCACCGCGCCCTCCCCGACGACGGTCCTGCCGAGGAGGAAGGTCATCGGGAGCAGCTCGCAGTCGCGGGCGAGCTCGACGTCCGGCCCGATCCACACCAAGTCAGGGTCGACCATGGTCACCCCGGCGAGCATGTGGCGCTCGTTGATCCGGCGCTGCATGACGCGCGCGGCCTCGGCGAGCTGGACCCGCGAGTTCACGCCGAGGGTCTCGAGCGGGTCGCCCACCGTGACGGAGGCGACCGCCAGGCCCTCATCGGCGAAGAGCGCGACCATGTCGGTCAGGTAGAACTCGCCTTGGGCGTTGTCGGTGTCGAGCCGGTCGAGGTGCTCGAAGAGCACCGCCGCGTCGAAGCAGTACGTGCCGGTGTTGACCTCGTCGATCGCGCACTGCTCGCGCGTGCAGTCCTTCTGCTCGACGATTCCTTCGACCGCACCGGTGTCGGCACGCACGATCCGTCCGTAGCCGGTCGGGTCGGGCATCCGAGCGGTGAGCAGCGCCACGGCCGCGCCCGCTCGCTCGCGGGCCTCGATGAGCGCGGCGATGGTCTCGGGGCGGATGAGCGGAGAGTCGCCCGAGAGCACCACGAGCGAGCCGGTGGCGTCGGCCAGCGCCTCACGCGCGCACATCACCGCGTGCCCGGTGCCGAGCTGCCGGTCCTGGCGCACGCACTCGCACGCCGGGACGAGCGCCTCGACGGTCTCCGCGCCGTGACCGGTGACGGTCACCACACGGTCGCAGCCGGCCTCCTCGGCGGCACGGACCACGTAGGCGACCATCGGCACGCCGAGGATGCGGTGCGCCACCTTGGGCAGCGCGGACTTCATGCGGGTACCCTCGCCGGCGGCGAGGACGAGTGCCGTCGCGCCCAACTGTGACGCCCCCTTCGCATCGCGGGTGACCGGGCGGGTCGCCCGACAGGATCAGAGGTGGCTGGGGCGGTAGGATTCGAACCTACGAGTGGCGGATCCAAAGTCCGCTGCCTTACCGCTTGGCTACGCCCCAGAGCACACCGAAGTGTAGGGAAGCCGCACGCGGCAGGTCAAATGGACGACGGCGCCCGTGACCCTAGGAGACGGGCTCCGCGACGTGGTCCTCGGCGGCCTCGCCGAAGGCATCGAGTCCGCCCTCTTCGCTGAACTGGTCGAGCACGGCCTGCTGGATCCGGTCGCGCGCCTCGCTGTTGATCGGGTGGCAGATATCGCGGAAGTCCCCGTTGGGGAGCTTGCGCGACGGCATCGCCACGAACAGCCCCTTGTCGCCGTTGACCACGCGCAGATCGTGAACGACGAACGCGTCATCGATCACGATGCTCGCGATCGCGCACACCTTGTTCATGGCGACGGAACGCAGCGTGACCTTCGTGATCTCCATCGGACTCCCCCTTTGTGCGCGATGATGTGCGGCAGACACGCGAAGCACCGTTCGTCCGCCCCGACGAACGATCCCGAACCCCCACTGCTTTATTCGGTACCCGTTCCGCGGTTCCTACCTTCGGCCCGCTCGTAGAGGACCTGCTCGGCGACGATCACGTCGACCGGCTTGTCCACGTCGGCCCCGATCGACGCGTGCGTGGTGAACACGGCCGCCCCTGTCCCGCCGATCAGTTGGCCGAGCTTCTCCTCGACCTCGCGCGTGGTGAGCCTGCCGAGGGCGAGGCGGACCACGAAACGCAGCCCGATGACGCGCGCCATGGCGAGCGGGTTCTTGCGGGTCGCGAAGACCCGACCGCCGATCTCGCGGTTGCGCTCCACGAGCGCGGGATCGACGAGCATCATGTTGCCGCCGGTCACCCGCCCGTCGGCGATCCGGACGAAGGTGCGCTTGCTCCCCGGAAACGCGTCGACGATGTCCGCCTCGCGGATGAGCGGGTAGGTGACGCTCGCACCCGTCTCGAGACTGCGGCGCACGAAGTCGTCGACCGCTTCGGGAGTCAGCGCCGGGATGTCGCCGGTCACGAGCAGCACCGGCCGGTCCACCCGAAACGCGCTCACGCCGGCGACGATGTTGTCGATGAACGACCCGTCGGAGACCACGATCTTGCCCGCCCGGTCCACCCACGAGCCGAGGTTCTCCGCCGAGGGGACCACGACCGCGACCTCCTCGATGGTCCCGGCGGCGTTGAGCGCGTCGAGCACCCACTCGACCATCGGCTTGCCGGCGATGGGCAGCAGGCCCTTGAACCGGCTCGTGGGGTCGATGACCGCCCCGTCCCCGCCCGCGAGTACCACCGCGTCGACCACGGCTACCCCTCCTCCTCGATGTACGCCCGGATCCCATCCGGCCGTGATGTCGCCGCCTCGGCCCACCAGCCCCGTTCACGAGCGGCGGCGGCGAGCCCGCTCGCGGCCTCTTCCGACGCGCAGATCGAGAACACCGCCGAGCCGCTGCCCGAGACCTCGGCGCCCAAGACCCCCTCGGCGGACCGAAGCCAGCCGAGGACCTCGCCCGCCTCGGCGACGATGCCGACCGCCGCGGGCGCGAGGTTGTTGTAGAGCGCCTGCGCGACCTCGGCGGGTTCGCCCGCGGCGCACGCCTCAAGCACCTGCCCGGCTCCCGGCGCGGGCCCGACCGGCGAGCGGTCGAACGCAGCGTAGGCCGCCGGGGTGGAGACCGGCGCCGCGGGCTTGACGACCACCAGCTCGAGTGGCGGCGTGGGCACCGCGCCGACCAGCGCGTCTCCCCGCTCGCCGAAGAGCGCGGTACCTCCGCCGAGGAAGAACGGCACGTCGGCGCCGAGCGAGGCCGCGACCCGGTCGAGCAGGGGGCGGTCGGCGCCCGCGGGGTCGAGCCCCGCGAGGAGCGCGAGCCCCACGAGCACGGCGGCGGCGTCCGCGCTCGCGCCCCCGAGCCCGGCGCCGGCCGGGATCCGCTTGTCGATCGCGATCCGCACCGCGGCCTCGCCGCCGGTCGCCTCGGCGAAGGCGAGCGCCGCGCGGTGCGCGAGGTTCTCCTCGGCGGGGAGGTCGAGTTCGGGGGTGCAGCTGACGCCGAGCGTGTCGGCGGGCGTGAGCGTGACCGTGTCGGCGAGCGAGATCGCCTGCAGCACGGTGGTGACGTCGTGGTAGCCGTCCGGGCGAAGCGCTCCCACGCCGAGGTAGAGATTCACCTTGGCGGGCGCCTCGAGCAAGATGCGCCGAGCGCGGTGCCCCATCCCCCTGCCCCCTACATGAAAGCGCGGAGCCGGCAGGGCTCCGCGCAGATCGATCGTGCCTGGTACCGGGAGAGCGCTAGTTGAGCCACGGGAGCAGGTTCTCGCCGCTCTCGCAGTGGGTGAGCTCCACCGTGCCGGTGAGGACATCCACGTAGCTGTAGGAGACACGCGCCGTGCGCTCACGCTTCTCCTCGACCTTGACGACGAACAGGCTCGGGTGCGTCTGCTCGAGGACCCCCTCGCGCTCCACGATCTTGGAGCGGCCCATGTTCGCCTTCAGACGCATCCGGGTTCCCATGAGACCCTCGAGATCCATGCGGATACGTCCGACGACCTCCGTCTGACGTGCTACATCCATACAACAGCCTCCTTCAGTACGAACGCGTAGTATAGCGGAAGGTGCTGGAAAACTCAAGGTAGAAGCCCGTGTCGGCGGGCCGAGGAGCCGAGGCGGAGAAACTCCTGGACTGAGAGGGTTTCCGCCCTCCGCCCTCCCTCGATCCCGCTGTCGGCGAGCACCTCGTCGAGCCGCGCGCCGTCCACGCCGAGGGCGGAGCGCACGGAGTTGCGGAGCGTCTTGCGGCGCTGCGCGAAGGCGGCCTCGGCCATGCGGGCGGCGGCGTCGACCTCGCCCGCGGGCGCCGGGTGCTCGACGCGTTCGAGCCGCAGGACCGCCGAGCCGACCCGGGGCGGCGGCATGAAGCATCCCGGGGGCACCCCGAACCGCCCGGCCGGGCGCGCCCGCAGGTGGAGCTTGACCGTGTAGGCGCCGTAGTCCTTGCCGCCGGGGGCGGCGGCCATACGGGCGGCGACCTCGGCCTGGACCATCACCACCGCGAACCGCAGCTGCGGGAGCTCCTCGAAGAAGCGGAGCACCACCGTCGCCGCCACCGCGTAGGGCAGGTTGGCCACGAGCGCCACCGGCGGACCGAGGGGCGTCACGAGGTCCGCGACCGGTACCGTGACCGCGTCGTCGTGGACCACCGTGAGGCGATCGCACCCCGCGGTGGTGTCGTCGAGCACCGGGAGCAGCCGGTCGTCGCGCTCCACGGCGACGACCGCCCCGGCGGCCTCGCAGAGCGCCACCGTGAGCGTGCCGATACCGGGCCCGATCTCGAGCACGGGCTCGTCACCGCCGAGGTCGGCGAGCGCGAGGATGCGCCCCACGATGTTGTCATCGACGAGGAAGTGCTGCCCGAGCGCCTTGCGGGTGTGGATGCCGTGCGCGCGAAGCACCTCGGCGGTCGCGCCGGGCGAGGCGAGACGGGAGTGGGGCATGCCGGCCTCCGGACCCTACGGGAGGATGGTGATCGTGACCGTCCGGCGTCCCCACGCGAGCGCCTCGGCGCGCGTGTCGAAGCACAGGTCGATCTTGGCGCCGGAGATCGCGCCGCCGGTGTCGGCCGCGACGGCGTTACCGTAGCCCGGGATGTAGACCCGGGTGCCGAGCGGGATCACCGAGGGGTCGACCGCGATGACGCCGTAGGTCGCGCGCGCCCCGGTGGCCGTGCGGCTCCCCACACCCGGATCCGCCGAGGAGTACCCCGTGGCGGTCACCGTGAGGGTACGGCCCTGGGCGGGCGGCTCGGCGGCCGCTGCGCGGGCACGCGCCGGCACCTGGCCCGACGCGCGCTTGGTGCCCACGAGGACGACCTCGGACACCGGCTCGGCGACGACGCGCTCCTCGACGAGCGTGCGGGCGCTCTCCTCGCCGCCGCTCACGAGCACCCGGTAGACCCGCACGCCGCTGCCGGCCTCGCCGTGCCGCTTGATGGAGCGGGTGCCCTGGGGCAGGGTCGGGTCGTTCTCGGTCACGACGTCGTAGGGGATCTCGAAGCGCTCCTCGGCCGCTCTCACGAGCACGTCGGTGGTCTCGATGACCATGCCGGGATAGAGCGGCGCGTCGAGCGGCGGGGTGACGGTGATGCCTCGACCCGGGTCGAGGCCGGCCGCGACGAGCGCGTCGGCCACGGTCGAGCCGATGACCTCGAGGGAGATCTCCTCTCCCGCGATCGTGACGGTGACCGGGATGGCGTGACGCACGACCACGGTCATGCCGTCGGTCACGGGCGTCGCGGGGGAGGGGGTGACCACATCGGCGGGACCGACGGGGATCTCGGCCTGCTCGAGCAGGGCGCCGACGGTGTCGGCCCCCGTTCTGACGTAGCGGGAGTCGCCGTCGACGACGACGGTGACGCCCTTCTGTGCCCATGCGAATCCGGTGATGCTGGCTACGATGACGAGTGCTGCGACGAGTGCTGCGACGATATGGTGGGTCCGGAGGAATCGAGCCGGGCCGGCCGGCGAATCTCCCAATACAACCCTCTCATCGGTGGTCTGTCAGTCGCGCGAGCGCGAGCCTTGATTATAGCCAAGCGATCCGGACGCGCCAAACGCCGAGGTCGCCACGGAACGGGTGCGACTACCCTGCGCGACGCGTCGCCGACCCGAGCGCGGCGCCGATCGCGGCGGCCCGCGTCAGCGCCTCCGGACGCCCCTCGATCTCCCCGGGCGCGTCGACCCCCTCGACCGCGAGCTCATGGGCGTAGTCGAGTCCGAGGACCGCGAAGACGCTCCGCGTGGTGTCGACCGCGGCACGGATCCCGAACGGATCGCCGCCCGAGCGGACCACGAGGAGCGCGCCCGGCCTACGCCCGGGAGGCGCCTCGCCGAGGACGTGGACCCGCGCCCAGTACGGCTGCATGCGGTCGTAGAACGCCTTGAGGACCGCAGGCACGGTCGCGAAGTAGACCGGGCTGGCGACCACGATCGCGTCGGCCGCGTCCACGCGGCCGTAGACGGTGGTCATGCCGTCGCGCACGACGCAGGCGCCGGTCCGAGAGCACGCGTTGCAGCCGCGGCACGCCGAGATGCCCGCATCGGCGACGACGAGGACGTCTGGTTCTCCTCCGGCGCGCCGCACTCCCTCCATGCACCGCTCGAGCAGGGTGTCGCTGTTGCCGTGGCGGCGCGGGGAGCCCGCCACGCACAGGACGCGCGCGCCTGACGGGGTGCTCACCGTGCGGCCCCCCTCCCGGCGGCGCCGAAGAGCGCCTCGGCGTTGCGGGTGCTCACCGACGCGAACTCGGCGTCGGCCACGCCCTTGGACTCGGCGATCACGGCGGCCGTCAGCGTGACCCAAGCCGGCTCGTTCGTGCGGCCCCGGTAGGGCACCGGCGCGAGGAACGGGCAGTCGGTCTCCACGAGGATGCGCTCGAGCGGGATCGCGGCCGCGGCCTCGCGGATCTCCTCGGCCTTCTTGAAGGTGGTCGGGCCGGCGAAGGAGATGTGGCAGCCGAGGTCGACGAAGCGCCCGGCGAGCGTCGCGTCCCCGGTGAAGCAGTGGATCACGCAGCCCGCCGGCGGCAGGCCGGCCTCGGCGAGGGTGGCGAGCCCCTCCTCGTGGGCCTCGCGCAGGTGCACCACCACCGGCAGATCGAGTTCGCGGGCGATGTCGAGCTGCGCCCGGAAGACGCGCCGTTGGTCGTCGCGGGGCGAGTGGTCGTAGTGGAAGTCGAGTCCCGCCTCGCCGATCGCCCCCACGCGCGGATCGCGGGCGAGTTCGCGCAGGCGCGCCTCGGCGGCGGCGTCGAACGCGGACGCGTTGTGCGGGTGGCAGCCGACCACGATGCGGGTCGCCGGAGGCCGCGGCGCTCCCGGCGCGGCCTCGAGTCGCTCCTTCGCCGAGGCGACCCAGCCCGCAAGCCCGTCGAACGTCGTCTCCGGCTCCTCGGTGACGTCCGCGACGGTGACCACGAGCCCGCGTCCGGCGAGGGCCGCGCGCTCGAGCGCGCCGGCCGGGTCGTCGAGCATGTCGAGGTGCGCGTGCGTGTCGACCACGGGGGCACCGAGGTCGGGCAGCGTCACGGAGCGGTCATCGGCCATGGGAGTCCTTCCCGCCCGCTCAGGCGTCCTCGTAGATGCGGGGGAAGAGCGGCTCGCCCTTCTCGACCCGCGCGCCCTCCGGCAGCCCGCCCCACGTCGCGGCGGAGGCGACGTCGGTCACGGCGTGGATGTCGCCGAGGCCGATGCGGCGCCAGACCTCGGCGGAGGTGAGCGGCATCACCGGCGCGCAGAACAGCGCGGCGATCCGCACCGCCTCGAGCGCGTTGTAGAGCACGGCGGCCAGGCGCGGGCGGGTCTCCTCGGCCTTGGCGAGGTTCCAGGGCGCCTCGTTCTCGATGTAGCGGTTCGCGTCCTTGATGAGCTCCCACGCCGCCTCGAGCGCCGTGCCGTAGTCGAGAGCGGCCATGGCCTCCTCATAGCGGCCGGGCAACGCCGCGGCGATCGCGCGCATCGTCTCGTCGGCGGCGGTGGGGGCGTCCGCGGGCGGCGCGGGCACCACGCCGTCGAAGTACTTCTCGGTCATGTTGAACAGGCGTGAGCAGAGGTTGCCCCAGTCGTTGGCGAGGTCGCCGTTGTAGCGCTGGACCATCGCCTCCATCGAGATCGACCCGTCCTCGCCGAAGCGGACGTCGCGCAGGAAGTAGTAGCGATAGGCGTCCACGCCGAAGCGCTCCACGAGCGAGGCCGGCGTCTGGGCGTTGCCCTTGGACTTGCTCATCTTCTCGCCCTTGGTGAGCAGGAAGCCGTGGGCGTAGACGCACTCGGGAACCTCGAGGCCGGCCGCCATGAGCATCGCCGGCCAGATCACGCAGTGGAACCGGATGATGTCCTTGCCCACGAAGTGGTACTGGGCCGGCCACCTGCGCGCGAACTCCTCGGCCCGGTCCGGGTCGCCGTAGCCGATCGCGGTGATGTAGTTGAGCAGCGCGTCGATCCACACGTAGGTCACGTGGCGGCCGTCGCCGAAGGGCAGCGGCACCCCCCAGGTGAAGGTCGTGCGCGAGATGGAGAGGTCCTTCAGGCCGCCCTTCACGAACGAGAGCACCTCGTTGCGCCGGGTCTCGGGCCGGATGAACGGGCGGCCCTCGGCCTCACGGGACTCGTAGAGGTCGAGCAGCTGCTGCTCGAACGCGGAGAGCTTGAAGAACCAGTTGTCCTCGCGGATGAACTCCACGTCACGGCCGCACGAGGGGCACTCGTGCTCCATGACCTGCTCCTCGGTGTAGTAGGTCTCGCACGGCACGCAGTACCAGCCCTCGTAGTGGCCCTGGTAGAGATGTCCCGCGTCGTGAAGCGCCTGCCAGAACGCCTGGACGCCCCGCTTGTGGCGCTCCTCGGTGGTGCGGATGAAGTCGTCGTTGGTGACCGAGAGCATCTCCCACGCCTCGACGAACTTGGGCGCGATCGAGTCGCACCACTCCTGGGGGGACATGCCGGCCTCTTCGGCGGCCTGGGCGACCTTCTGCCCGTGCTCGTCGAGCCCGGTGAGGAAGTGGACGTCGGCGCCGGTCATGCGGCGGTAGCGGGCGAGCGCGTCGGCCGCCACGGTGGTATAGGCGGTGCCGAGGTGGGGCACCGAGTTCACGTAGTAGATGGGGGTGGTGAGGTAGAACGACCGGTCGCTCATCTGTTTAGGACTCCCCTGGTTGGGTAATCTTGGAAGTATCTGGGCGGAGGCGGAGGCGTGCCCGTCCTCAAGCCACGTCTGTGATTCTAGCGAAACATCCGTGACAGCGGGCAGGAGCCCGCGTCGGCGGCGGGGGGAGTCGTGATGGGAGACACCGGTATCGTCAGGAGGGTCGACGACCTGGGGAGGATCGTCATCCCGATGGAGCTCCGCAGGACACTCGGCATCCAGGTGAAGGACCCGATGTCGATCTCGGTGCAAGGAGAGCGGATCATCCTCCAGAAGCACCACGACGCGTGCGCGATCTGCGGCAGCACGGAGGATGTCGCCGAGGTCAAGTCACGCCCCGTGTGCGCCGACTGCATCGCGACCATCAAGCAGCGCTAATCCCGCCCGCCGCCCTCGCGGCCCTCGCCCGACGGCGGATCGACGTGGGCGATACGGTAGACCTCGTTGCGAGGCACTCCGCGCTCCTCGGCCACGGCGCGCACCGCGGCCGAACGCGACGCTCCGGCCTCCATCAGCTCGCCGAGGCGCGCGCGGACGGCATGGGCGTCGACCTCGGCGCGCGACCCGCGCGCTGGCGGACCCACCAGCAGCACGACCTCCCCTTTGAGCGACTCGCGCCCCGCGAGATCGGCCGCGAGGTCGTCCACCGGCGCGCGGACGACCTCCTCGTGCACCTTGGTGAGCTCGCGTGCCATGCACGCCCGCCTGCCCGGGAACGCCTCGGCCAGCGCGGCCGCGGTGCTCGCCGCGCGCCGCGGCGACTCGTAGAACAGGAGCGTGGCGTCGAGCGTGGCGAGGTCCGCCAGGCGGCGCGACCGTTCGCCGGCCTTCCTCGGCAGGAAGCCGCCGAAGTAGAACGCGTGGGTGGGAAGCCCGCTCGCCACGAGCGCGGTGATGATCGCGGACGGCCCGGGGAGCACCTCGACCTCGAGGCCGGCGGCGGCGAGGGCCTCGACGAGGTGGGCGCCCGGGTCGGAGACGCCTGGCGTGCCGGCGTCGCTCACGAGCGCGAGGTGCGCGCCCGACGCGATGCGCTCGACGAGCGCGGGCGTCCGGCGCTCGAGGTTGTGGGCGTGGTAGGCCTCGAGCGGCGTGGCGATCCCGTGGCGCGCGAAGAGCTTCGCGGTCACCCGGGTGTCCTCGGCGAGCACGGCGTCAGCCCCAGCGAGCGTCTCGAGCACCCGCAGCGTGACGTCGCCGAGGTTGCCGATCGGCGTGGCGCAGACCGACAGGCGGCCGGTACCCACCGCGCTACTCCCGCTCGACGGGCGGGCCCTCGTCGTTCGCGATCGGCGGGCCGGACGGCTCGGGCGCGGCTGGCGGGGTGGCGGGCGGCTCAGGCGCCGCGGGCGGCGCCACGGGCGGCCCCGGAG
>JAUVXE010000001.1 GCA_030603745.1 Coriobacteriia bacterium
CACGGCCTCCGAGCCGATAGAGCCGAACAGCTTCGGTCCTGAACTCCGGTGTGTAGGCCATGCGTTGACTCCCTTCCGACCCCTTAGGGTCCACTTCTAGGGTGTCAACGAAAGCGGGTCAACTCCAGGCTATCTGTGGAGTGGCGCATTTCCTGGAAGGCTGTGAGTGACCGGAGGTGGATCCTCGGAGACTATGGTCGCGTTCACTACTCGGTCAGCAGACGAATGTGGGGCCAGCGAACGTACCTCACAGTCAATCGTGGACACTCGGACCGAAGAGACGGATCGATCTGGGGCAAGGTCGAGTCACCAAGAACGCTGTGGCTGGACTCGTTCGTGGTGTCATTGGCACCGGGGGATGGCAAGGAGATTGGACGCAAGCTGCAGGCTGCGGCCTTGGTGGCTCAGAACCCGTTTCCTCGACCTCCCGGCAGGATTAGGCTCAAATGACGGGGGATATCAAGCGATGAGAAACTCCGCAGACATCGTTGAAGACTTCCTTTCGCGCATAAGTATAGGAGCGATCGGAGTGCCGGAACTGTGGTACGCGGTGCACGGCCTCTGGACTCGTGCGGTCTCCCTTCTCGTCTTGCGAGGGATTGTCTCTTTCGCGTACTTCGAGACCTTCTGGAGCAGGGAGGCCCCGTCCAGTATCCCCCTAGAGATTGCGGTATGGCTCGTCTACTGGGTGCCAGTCGTATTGCTAGCGCGAACAGCACGGCTTAGGGCATGGCTCGGAGGCGTAGACAGGGAAGGCATCGCCGAACTCCGCCAGCAAGAGCGAAACTGGGCAGTGGTCGGTGCGCTAGTCATCGCAGTGTTCGTCCTGCAGATGACATGGTGGTGGACTGGATAGTGGGCGTCCAGGAGTGGGTAGACGGTAGCCAGGACTCGAGACTGTGAATCGCCCGGGATTCCCGGAGACCCCGTCGTTTGAGAGGATGGGGTCATGAGCAGACGTGGCAGGCCGCGATTCTCGACTGAACCGTGTAACCCGGCTGCGACGCGGTGTCCACACGCACAGTCTCGTTGTCAGAGAAGGCAACCCGGCACTTGCGTTATACGCAGTATAGGTGTAATGTGCGTATAACTCCGAAGGAGGTCGGGATGGATCGGCAGCCGCTCGAAGTTCAGACGATCTACGCTGAGCTCCTAGAGCAGCTCGCGGCGTATGAGGCCTCACGTGCCATCGGACATGCGCCTGGCTCCTTTGTCACCAAGACGATCAAGGGCCGGGAGTACTACTACTTTCAGCACATGGGGCCCGGTGGCACGAAGCGTCAAACGTATCTGGGTCGGCGTGATGAATCGCTCGACAACCTCGCCGAGCGGTTCGCCGAAGGCAGGGCCAATGTAGCTGACGATCTTCACTCTATCGAGCGTTTGGCCGCCTTGCTTCGCGTAGGCGGTGCGATGCTGACGGATGTTCCGTCATCGCGTGTCCTCCGCACGCTCGCGGACGCGGGGGTGTTTCACTCCGGCGGGGTCCTGGTCGGGACGCATGCGTTCGTTGTGCTCGGCAACCTACTCGGGGTGCGGTGGGACAGTTCTCTGCGCACCCACGACGTCGACATAGCTGTCGACCGGAGTCTCGACATCGCTGTACCGGGTGTCGCTGTGGACGTTCCGTCGGCTCTCGAGAGCCTCGAGATGGGGTTCCTCCCGGTGCCGGGACTCGAGCCGGACACTCCCACTACATCCTTCAAGGTGCGCGGCCAGTCGCTCCGCGTGGATATCCTTACACCTTCTACAGGATCCCACTCCCAACCGGTGAGTCTGCCGAGGTTTGCCACTTCGGCTCAGCCCATCAGGTTCCTTGACTATCTGATCGAATCATCGGTGCCAGCGGCCGTCGTCAACGGTGGTGTCGTTGCGGTCAACGTCCCGGATCCTGCACGGTTCGCTCTTCACAAACTGATCGTCGCCGAGGAGCGACCGGTTGCCATGAGCGCGAAGCGCGCCAAGGATCTCTCGCAGTCGGCGCAACTGCTCGAGGTACTCTTGCAGGACCGTCCAGGCGATCTGGGGCTGGCCTGGGAGGCCATCGTCGCTCAGGGCGAGTCATGGACCAGGCGAGTCAAGAGATCGTTGCCTGAACTCGATCGGCATTCCGCCGATGTCGCCCGGTGGGTCGGCGGTGTTCTGGGGTAGCGCACCCGCTACTGCTGTGTTGGGTGTTACCGGGTTCGGCGGAGAGACACCAACTCCGAGGGGGCATCCGCCCTTGCCCCACGCGCTCTATCCTGCGACAATCTCTCGAACCAGATACGCCGGACAGGGGAGCGCACGGGCCGAGATGGAGTGGGAGACCGCGATACGCGCCGAACTCGAGCCGATGGTGCCCTACGCGCCGGGCTTGCGCGTGAGCGAGGTCCGCGAACGGTCCGGCAAGCAGACCATCCTCAAGCTCTCCAGCAACGAGCACCCCTGCGGCCCGTTCCCGAGCGCCCTCAGCGCGATGGAGGCGGTCCTGCCTCGCCTGAACCGCTACCCTGACGGCTCGGCGCGTGCGCTTCGGCGTGAGCTCTGCGCCCGCCTCGGCGTAGACGACGAGCATCTCGTGATCGGCAACGGATCCAACGAGCTCATCCGCCTGATCGCCCAGGCCGTGCTTCGGCCGGGCGACGAGGTCGTGTTCGCGTGGCCGAGCTTCGTGGTCTACCCGATGGTCGCGCAGATGTCCGGCGCGACCGCGGTGAAGGTGCCGCTCGCGTCGGGCGAGGTCCACGACCTCGACGCGATGCTCGCGGCGATCACGGAGCGCACGCGTATCGTCTTCCTCTGCAACCCCAACAACCCCACCGGCACCATCTACGGCCGTGCGGCGTTCGAGCGGTTCCTCGCCGAGGTCCCCGATCACGTGCTCGTGGTCGTCGACGAGGCGTACTTCGAGTTCGTGACCGACCCGGACTACCCCGACGCTATCGAGTCCTTCGACGGCGAGCGTCCGCTCGCCGTGCTTCGCACCTTCTCCAAGATCTACTCGCTCTCGGGTCTGCGCATCGGCTACGGCGTGCTGCCCGCTCCTCTCGCCGCGGCGACCCACAAGATCCGCGAGCCCTTCAACGTCAACACGGTCGCGCAGGTCGCGGCCTACTACTCCCTCGGCGACGATGCCGAGGTCGCCCGTCGCAAGGCGGAGAACCAGGAGCAGAAGACCTACATCTATTCGGCCTTCGACCGGCTCGGGATCTCATACGTCCGTTCTGAGACGAACTTCGTCTATCTGCACACGGACCAGCCGGTCGAAGTGTTCGAGGCGCTCCTCGGCGAGGGTGTCATCGTGAGGGACTTCGGTACCGCGCCCGCGCTCAGGGTCGGTATCGGCACTCCGGAGGACACCCGCATCACGATCGCGGCGTTCGAGGCCGTGGTCGACCGGCTCGGCGGCGTCTGACGCTCCCGGGCCGGGTGCCGGGACCGCGGGTAACGGGTAAGCACCGAGGCGAGGGAGTACACAGATGCTTGTCGTGATGAGGGACCACGCGTCCCGTGAACAGATCGACCACGTGGTCGAGATCCTCACCGATGCGGGCGCCCAGGCGCACCTGTCGGGTGGCGAGGTCAAGACCATCATCGGCGTGATCGGCGACCGCGAGGTCGTCTACGCGCTCGAGCTCGAGGGGCTTCCCGGGGTCGAGGAGACCATCCGGGTGCTGAAGCCCTACAAGCTCGTGAGCCGCGATTTCCAGCCCGACGACACGGTGGTGCGGGTACCGGGAGCGACGGTGGGCGGAGGAGCGTTCGCGGTGATCGCCGGGCCGTGCTCGGTGGAGTCCGCCGAGCAGATGCACGCCGTGGCGGCGGCCGCGCGAGCCGCGGGAGCGACGATGCTGCGGGGCGGCGCGTACAAGCCACGCTCGAGCCCCTATGCCTTCCAGGGCCTCGGACTCGAGGGCCTCGAGATGATGCGCGAGGCCGCGGACGCCCACGGCCTTCCGGTCGTCACCGAGGTGCTCGACGTGCGCGACGCCGAGACCGTCGCCGAGTGGGCCGACGTGCTGCAGGTCGGCGCGCGCAACATGCAGAACTTCCGCATGCTCGACGAGCTCGGCACCATGGGTAAGCCCGTCCTGCTCAAGCGGGGCCTCTCGGCGAACATCGAGGAGCTGCTCTCGGCGGCTGAGTACGTGCTCAAGGGCGGCAACCGCGACGTGATCCTGTGCGAGCGCGGCATCCGCACGTTCGAGACCTACACGCGCAACACCCTCGATCTCGCCGCCGTCGCGGCACTCAAGACGCTCACCCACCTGCCCATCGTGGTCGACCCCTCGCACGCCACGGGCCGACGAGACCTCGTGGCGCCTATGTCCCGCGCTGCGGTCTTCGCCGGAGCCGACGGCGTGATGGTCGAAGTGCATCCTGAGCCCGAGCGCGCGAAGTGCGACGGCCCGCAATCGCTCGACCTCGGCGGTTTCGAGGCGATGATGGACGGCCTGCTCGACCTGCTGCCGCTCGCCGGGAAACGTCCGGGGGTGGCGTGATGCGGTTCACCTCGATCGCGGTGGTGGGGGTCGGCCTGATCGGTGGCTCGTTCGCCGCTGCCGCGCGCCGGCTGCCCGACCCGCCCACCGTGGTAGGCATCGACGCCGACCCGCGAGCGCTCGCGTGGGCGACCGAGCACGGCATCATCGAGTCCGCCTCGCTCCCCGACGGGCTCGGCGCGCAGACCTGGCTCGGGCCGGAGGGCGTCGACCTCGTGGTCCTCGCCACCCCGGCTTCGCACGCGCGATCGTGGATCGAGCGTCTCGGCTCGATGGGCTACCGCGGCGTGGTGACCGACGTGGCCTCCACCAAGGCCGGGATCATCGAGGCCGCCGAGGAGTCCCTCGGATCCCAGGTCGCGTTCGTGGGCGGCCACCCCATGACCGGGTCGGACCGCAGCGGTGTGGCCGCCTCGGACCCCGAGCTCTTCCGGGGCGCCTACTACGTGCTCACCCCCACGGCCACGACGGACGCCGACGCGTTTCGCCGGGTGCACTCCCTCGTGAGCGAGTTCGGCTGCCGGGTGGTCTCGGTCGACGCCGTCGCCCACGACGAGGCGGTCGCCGTGGTGAGTCACGTGCCGCACGTCGCGGCCTCGGCGCTCGTGGACGTCGCGGCTCGTCACGCCGGCCCCGGCGGCGAACTTCTCCGGCTCGCCGCAGGCGGCTTCAAGGACACCACGCGCGTCGCCGGCGCGAGCCCGGCGCTGTGGGCGGGCATCTGTGTCGACAACGCGCCGGCGGTGCTGGCCGGTGTGCGTGAGCTGCGCTCGGTGCTTACGAGCTTCACCGCGCTGCTCGAGGCGGGGGACCGCGAGGGGCTCGAGGGGTGGTTCGGCCGTGCGGCCGAGATCCGCCGCTCGCTCCCCGCGCAGTGGGTGCCGGCCACCGAGCGGCTCATCGAGGTCACCGTGCCCGTCCTCGACCGTCCGGGCGTCATCGCCGAGGTCACCACCGCAGCGGGTCGTGCGGGCTGCAACATCGAGGGCATCGAGATCGACCACGTCTCGGAGGCGAGCGCCACGCTCGTGATGGTGCTGACCGACGAGGGCGACGTCGAGCGATTCCTCGGCGATCTGCGGCAGGCGGGCTACGCGCCTCAGACGCGCCCGCTCGAGAGCTGAGGAGATCCGCTCATGGACCAGGTCATCCATCCGCAGGTCACACCGCTCGCCGGTCGTGTCCGCGTGCCCGGCGACAAGTCGCTCTCGCACCGCGCGGTGCTCTTCGCCGCGCTCGCCGAGGGGACCTCGCACCTGGCCGGCGTGCTCGACAGCGCCGATGTGCGCTCGACCATCGCGGCGGTCACGGCGCTCGGCGCCGCCACGCGAGTGACCCCCGCCGCCGGCGGCTCCCTTTCGGTGACCGTCGCCGGGTGGGGCGCCCGAGGCCCCGTCCCGCCGTCGTTCCCTATCGACTGCGGCAACAGCGGGACCACCGCGCGCCTGCTCCTCGGCGTGCTCGCGGGGTGGCCCGGTCCGTTCACGCTCACCGGCGACGAGTCGCTCTCCCGGCGCCCGATGGGCCGCGTGACGGTACCCCTCGCGACCATGGGCGCCGCGTTCACCCCAGCCGACGGCACGCTCCCCATCACCGCGAGCGGCGGCCCGCTGCACCCGATCGCCTACGACTCCCCGGTCGCGAGCGCCCAGGTCAAGACTGCGCTGCTGCTCGCGGGTCTGCGGGCCGAGGGCCGCACCCTCGTGCGCGAGCCCGCCCTCTCGCGCGACCACACCGAGCGGCTGCTGCCCGCCTTCGGTGTCGCCGTCGGGCGGGACGAGGCGACCCGCGCCTGCTGGGTCGACGGGCCCGCCACGCTCGTCGCGTACGATGTCACCGTGCCGGGAGACCCCTCCTCGGCGGCGTTCATCGCGGTCGGGGCGCTGCTCGTCGAGGGAAGCGAGGTCGTGATCGAGGGCGTTGCGCTCAACCCCACGCGCGTCGGCTTCCTGGCCGTCCTCGAACGAATGGGCGCGCAGGTGACGGTCACGCCCGCCGCCGCCGAGGGCTCGGAGCCGGTGGGGGACCTCACCGTGCGCCACACGCCAGGCCTGATCGCCACCACCGTCCCCGCCGAAGAGGTCCCGTCGCTCATCGACGAGGTCCCGGTGCTCGCGCTGCTCGCCGCCCGTGCCGAGGGCACCACCCGGTTCGAGGGCGTTGGCGAGCTGCGCGTCAAGGAGTCCGACCGCCTCGCGGCCATCGTCGAGGGGCTCGCCGCGCTCGGCGTGACCGCGCGCGCGACCGGCGACGTGCTTGAGGTCGACGGCGCGGCAGAGTTCGGGGCCGCGACCCTCTCGAGCCTCGACGACCACCGCCTCGCCATGACGTGGGCGCTCGCGGGCCTCGGCGGAGCGGCGCCGGTCACGATCGAGCGGTTCGAGGCGGTCGAGGTCTCCTACCCGCGCTTCCTCGATGACCTGCGGGCGCTCGGCGCCGCCCCGGGAGGCGCCACCGTGCTATGATGCGGCGCGCATCGAACCGGAATCGACGACAGGGACACACGTGATCATCGCCATCGACGGCCCCGCGGCCTCAGGCAAGTCCACCGTGGCACGGGCGCTCGCCGCCCGTCTGGGCGCGCACTATCTCGACACCGGCGCCATGTACCGTGCCGTCGCGCTCAAGGCGCTCCGCTCCGGCGTGGCGCTCGACGACCGGGCGTCGCTCGGCGCGCTCGCCCGCGACGTGAACATCACCTTCGAGCACGAGGGCGACTCGCCCGTGCCCACGTCCGTCCTGCTCGACGGCGAGGACGTGACCGCCGATATCCGCACGCCCGCGGTCGATGAGGCCGTGAGCCCCGTGGCGAGCGCGCCGGAGGTCCGTGCCGCGATGGTGCCGGTCCAGCACGCCGCCGCCGCTGGTCCGCACGACGTGGTCGTCGAGGGCCGCGACATCGGCACCGTCGTCTTTCCCGAGGCGGGCGTGAAGGTCTTCCTCACCGCGTCCGCCGAGGAACGCGCCCGCCGCCGCCACTCCGAGCTCTCCGGGCGCGGCGTCGAGGTCGCCGCCGAGGCGGTCCGTACCGGCCTCGAGCGTCGCGACGAGGCCGACTCCACCCGCGAGGCCGCGCCGCTCGTTCCCGCGCACGACGCGGTGCACGTCGACACCACCGGACTGGCGATCGACGAGGTCGTCGAGGTCATCGCCGGTCTGGTCACCGAGGTCCGCTGATGGGCGATCGCCTCACCCGCGTGGTCCGCGGCACCGTGGGACGACTCGTTCTCGCCGCCTACCGCACGCGCTTCTGCGGCGTCGAGCGCGTCCCGGAGGGCGGCGCGATCCTCGCCGGCAACCACGTCTCCTATCTCGACCCGGTGCTGCTGTGGTGCGGATCGCCTCGGCCGACGCACTTCATGGCGAAGTCCGAGCTCTGGGACGTCCCGGTGGTGGGCTGGGCGCTGCCCCGCCTGCTCGCGTTCCCCGTGCGCAGAGGGGCCGCCGACCGGCAGGCGATCGCGACGGCGACCGAGCGCGCGTCGGCCGGCGCGCTCATCGGCATCTTCCCCGAGGGGACCCGCCAGCGGCCCGGCGCCCACGACGACCTCGGCGAGGCGAACGAAGGGGTCGCGTTCATCGCGATGCGTGTGGGCGTGCCGGTGGTCCCGGTGGGCATCGCCGGCACGGAGCGGGCGCTCCCGGCGGGCGCGAGGCTTCCGCGATTCCCCCGGGTCACGGTACGCTACGGTGAGCCGGTCGACCCTTCGGCGTACACGGAGGGCTCGCGCAAGGAACGCCTCGAGGCCATGACCGCCGAGGTCATGCGTCGCATCGCGGCCGCGCGCGACGACGCGAGGGAGGATGGTGCTGGATGCAGGTGAGGGTGGCCCGGCACGCGGGCGTGTGCTACGGGGTCGAGCGGGCGCTCGAGCTCGCCGAGGACGTCGCGACCACCGGAGCGCCGGTCCACACCCTCGGCCCGCTGATCCACAACCCTCAGGCGGTCGCGGCACTTCGCGGTCAGGGCGTGGAGGTGGCCGAGACGCTCGAGGACGTCTGTGACGGCACGCTCGTGATCCGCACGCATGGGGTGGACCCGGCGATCATCGACGCCGCGCGCGAGAAGGGCCTCGACGTGGTCGACGCCACGTGCCCGTTCGTGAGCAAGGCCCACGACGCGGCGCGGCTCCTGATCGACGAGGGCTACTCGGTCATCGTGGTGGGGGAGGCCGACCATCCCGAGGTCGAGGGCATCCGCGCGCACGCCGGCCACGAGGCGCTCATCGTCGAGTCGGCCGCCGAGCTGCCCTCGCCGCTCCCGGGGCGCAGGATCGGGATCGTGGTGCAGACGACGCAGTCCGCCGAACGTCTCGAGGAGGTCGTCGCCGCGATCCTCCCGCGCGCCGCCGAGCTCAGGATCTTCAACACCATCTGCTCGGCCACCGCGCAGCGCCAGCGCTCCGCCGAGGAGCTCGCACGCGACGTCGACGTCATGGTGGTGGTGGGTGGCCGCAACTCGGGCAACACCGCACGGCTCGTCGAGATCTGCGCGACCGTCAACGCCCGCACCCATCACGTCGAGACCGCAGACGAGCTCGACCCGACGTGGTTCGAGGGCGCCGCGCTCGTGGGCGTGACCGCGGGCGCCTCGACGCCCGACCGCCAGATGGCCGACGTGATCGAGGCCATCGAGTCCCTCGGCTGACATGGGCGGGCGCCCGACATACGGCACCCCGCACGGGCAGGACCCGACGGGCGCCACACCGTCCGGTGGCGGCCTGGTCGCTCACGTCGAGTCCGGCTCGGCGGCCGCGCGCGCCGGCGTGTCGCCCGGCGATCGGATCTTCGCCGCCAACGGACGCGTGCTCACCGACGTGCTCGCCTGGTCGTGGGAGAGCGACGGCGCCGAGGTCGCAGCCACGGTCGTTGGGGAAGCGAGCGGCGCCGGGCGCGAGATCACGCTGCGTCGGGAGCCCGGCGAATCGTGGGGGATCACGTTCTCCTCGGCCCTCTTCGACCCGGTGCGTACGTGCCGCAACTCCTGCGCCTTCTGCTTCATGACCCAGCTCCCCCGGGGGTTGCGCCGCGCCCTGTACGTGCGCGACGACGACTACCGCCTCTCCTTCCTCCACGGCAACTTCATCACGCTCACCAACCTGACCGACGACGACGTCTCGCGCATCGTCACCGAGCACCTCTCGCCGCTCCACGTCTCCCTGCACGCCGTGACGCCCGAGGTCCGCTCCCGCCTCGTCTGCGCCCGCGACGACCGGGCGCTCGAGCGGTTCGACGAGCTCGTGGAGGGCGGCATCGACCTGCACGTCCAGATCGTGCTCGTCCCCGGCGAGAACGACGCCGAGGAGCTCCGGCGCACGCTCACGTGGCTCGCGGAGCGTGAGGGCGTGCGCTCGGTGGGGATCGTCCCGCTCGGCTTCACCGCCCACCAGACCCGTTTCTCCGCCTCCTACGACGACCCCGTCGCCGCGGCCCGGCTCCTCGACACGATCGCGCCCTGGGCCTCGGCGATGCGCGCGCGCGACGGCGTGGGCTGGGTCTACGCCGCCGACGAGTTCTACCTCACCGCGCGTCGCGAGGTCCCTCCCGCCGAGGAGTACGACGGCTTCCCGCAGTACGAGAACGGGATCGGCCTCGTGCGCGCCTTCCTCGACGAGTGGGCGGCCCTCCTCGGCCAGTCCGAAGCCGGCGGGGTGAGTCACACGCCTCCCGTGCCGGAGTTCGCCACGGCGGTGGTCACCGGCACGATGTTCGCGCCGGTGCTCGAGCGGGCGCTCGCGGACTCGCCGCTGACCGCCTCTGTGAGCGTGCTCCCGGCCGCGAACCGGCTCTTCGGCGGGAACGTCGCGGTGACCGGGCTTCTCGGCGGGCGCGACATCGCGGACGCGGTCGCCTCGGCGGACCTCGGGGGCGAGACGAGGGTCCTCGTGCCGGACGTGGTCCTCAACGCCGACGGCCTGACCCTCGACGATCTCGACCGCGCCGGCGTCGAGCGGCTCGCGGGACGGCCCGTGACCGTGGTCGCCGCCAACGCGGAGGGCCTGCTCTCTGCTATCCTCTGACCCTGCAGGAGAAGGGCGTCCGGCCCGCTCGAGAACCTCGGAGAACCGCATGTCGCTACCGATCGTCGCAGTCGTCGGCCGCCCCAACGTGGGCAAGTCGACGTTCGTCAACCGTATCGCCCAGTCCGCGGACGCGATCGTGCACGAGGCGCGGGGGGTGACCCGCGACCGCAGCTACCATCGGGCGGAGTGGAACGGGCGGGACTTCATGCTCATCGACACCGGGGGCATCGAGAACACCAAGGACGACCCGTTCGCCGAGTCGATCACCGCACAGGCGCTCACCGCGACCACCGAGGCCGACGTCATCGTCGTGCTCGTCGACGGCACGACCGGGGTCACCGGGGAGGACGAGGAGGTCGCACGCAAGCTCAAGCGCGCGGCGTCGCCGATCTTCCTCGTGGTGAACAAGATGGACACGCCCAACCGGGTCGACGAGATCCACGAGTTCTGGGCGCTCGGCCTCGGCGAGCCGCACCCGGTGAGCGCGACCCACGGTCACGGCACCGGTGACCTGCTCGACGAGATCGTCGCCGCGCTGCCCGAGCCGCGCCCGGTGACGGAGAGCGACGCCATCGACGTCGCCATCATCGGCAAGCCCAACGCCGGCAAGTCATCCCTGCTCAACCGCCTCGTGGGCACCGACCGGGCGATCGTGAGCGAGGTCGCGGGCACCACCCGTGACGCGCTCGACGTGCTCGTGGACCACGAGGGCCGCTCCTACCGGTTCGTCGACACCGCCGGGATCCGCCGCAAGGCCCGCATCGACGAGGACGTGGAGTACTACGGCTTCGTGCGCGCCATGCGGGCGATCGATACCGCCGAGGTCGCGCTCCTCGTGATCGACGCGACCGAGGGCGTCACCGATCAGGACCAGCGGGTGGCCCGCTTCGCGGCCGAACGCGGATGCGCGCTCATCATCCTGCTCAACAAGTGGGACCTCATCGACGATCCCGAGTGGCGCGACGAGCTCGACTACCAGCTCGAGGACCGCCTCGGCTTCGTGTCCTACGCACCGGTGCTCCGGATCAGCGCGCTCACGGGTGCGAAGGTGGGACGGATCTTCCGCGCCATCGACACCGCGTGGGGCAACTACACGCGCCAGATCCCCACGAGCCAGCTCAACCGGGTGCTCACCGAGATGCGCGAGTTCGGCCACACGGTGAGCAAGGGCGCGCGGACCCTGCGCATCCACTACGTCACCCAGACGCGCATCGCCCCGCCCGGCTTCGCGTTCTTCGCCAACCATCCGCAGCTCGCCGACGACTCGTTCAAGCGCTACGTCGAGAACCGCCTGCGCGACGCGTTCGAGCTCACCGGCACGCCGATCATCCTCAAGGTCAAGCACAAGGACTCCTAGACGATGGCGCTCCCGCTGCAACTCGGCGCCGTGATCGTCGCGGCCTATCTCATCGGCGCCGTGCCCAACGCGCTCATCATCGGGCGTGCCGCGTACCGGACCGACGTCCGCGAGCACGGGTCGGGCAACCTCGGCGCCACCAACGCGTGGCGCGTCCTCGGGTGGAAGGCCGGCGTGGCCGTGCTCGTGCTCGACGCCGCCAAGGGGGCGCTTGCCGTCTGGATCGCCACGCTCGTCCACCCCGGCGCCCCCGCGGACACCGTCCACGACTGGTTCCTCATCGCGGCGGCGATGTCTGCGGTGGTGGGGCACTCCTACTCGCCCTACGTCCGCTTCTCGGGCGGCAAGGGGGTCGCGACCGCCGCGGGCGCGCTGCTCGTGATGACCCCGCTCGCCTGGGTGATCCTGCTCACGACGTTTCTCGTGGTCACGTTCACCTCTCGCATGGTCAGCCTCGGCTCGGTGGTGATCGCCGCGCTCTTCCCGCTGCTCGTCCTCGTGCTCTATGCGGATCGCACCCCCTTCATCTACTTCGCGTTCTTCGCCGCGTCGCTCGTGATCTGGCGCCACCGCGGCAACATCGGGCGTATCATGAGGCGTGAGGAGTCCAAGATCTCCCTCGGCGGGCGACGCGGGGCCGAGGACACGGAAGAGGAGGGGTCCACGCGATGAGCCGGGTCGCCGTCATCGGGGCGGGTTCGTGGGGGACCGCGATCGCGGCGGTCCTCGGCGCCAAGGGGCTGCCGGTCACGGTGTGGGCCCGCTCGGCCGAGGTGGTCTCAGGCATCGAGGAGACCCGCCGCAACCCCCGCTACCTCGAGAGCGTGGAACTCGCGCCCTCCGTGCGGGCCACGGGTGACCTCGAGGCGGCCGTGCGTGACGCGGAGGTCGTGGTCGTCGCCACGCCGTCCAAGGCGGTCCGCGCGACCGCCGAGGCGATGCGGCCCCACCTGGCCGCCGCCGTTCCGGTGGTCTCGCTCGCCAAGGGTCTCGAGCCCGGCTCGCTCGTGTCCATGACCGAGCTGCTCGCCGAGGTCCTCGGCGGCCGAGAGCGCATGGCGGCCCTCTCAGGCCCCAACCACGCCGAGGAGGTCTCGCGCATGATCCCCTCGGCGACCGTGATCGCCGCTCACGACGAGCGCGTCGGGATCGCGCTGCGTGACGTGTTCATGACGCCCTCGTTCCGCGTCTACACCAACTGCGACGTGGTGGGCGTGGAGCTCGCCGGCGCGTCGAAGAACGTCATCGCGGTCGCGGCGGGGATGTCTGACGGTCTCGGCTTCGGCGACAACACCAAGGCGACACTGATGACCCGGGGCCTCGCCGAGATGAGCCGCCTCGGCCGCGCCGCGGGCGCCAATCCGCTCACCTACATGGGACTCGCGGGCATGGGCGACCTCATCGCCACCTGCACCTCGCGCCACAGTCGCAATCGTGCGCTCGGGGAGCGGATCGCGCGCGGGGGCACGGTCGCGGACTTCGAGGCCGAGACGCACATGGTCGCCGAGGGCGCGACCTCGTGCGTGACCGTCGCCGAGCTCGGTGAGCGGCACGGCGTCGAGATGCCGATCACCGCCCAGGTGCGCGGGATCGTGCACGAGGGCGTGCCCACCTCGGCCGCCGTGAGCGCGCTGATGGGCCGGGAGGCGACCGACGAGCTGCACGGCATGGGCCTGGTCGACGGATAGGAAGGACCCTCGCATGACGGAACGGGTACTCATGGCGCCGTCGATCCTCTCGGCGGACTTCACCTCGCTCGGCGACGCGGTGCGCCTGGTCGCCGGGGGCGGCGCGGACCTCATCCACGTCGACGTCATGGACGGGCACTTCGTCCCCAACCTCACGATCGGCCCGCCGGTGGTCAAGGCGATCAAGCGCGTGACCGACGTCCCGCTCGACGTCCACCTCATGATCGAGAACGCCGAGGAGACCGTGGGCTGGTACCTCGACGCGGGAGCCGACCTCGTGGTCGTGCACGCCGAGGCCTGCGACCACCTGCACCGCGTGGTGCAGACGATCCACGCCGCGGGCGCGCAGGCCGGGGTCTCGCTCAACCCCGCCACGCCCGTCGAGGTGCTGCGCGACATCGTCGGCGACCTCGACCTCGTGCTGCTCATGAGCGTCAACCCCGGGTTCGGCGGACAGTCGTTCATCGGCCGCACCGTCGAGAAGGTCCGCCGCCTCTCCGCCCTCTGCGCCGAGGAGGGTGCCACGCCGCTCATCCAGGTCGACGGGGGCATCGACACGAACACCGCGCCGCTCGTGGTCGAGGCGGGCGCCCGGGTGCTCGTCGCGGGCAGCGCGGTCTTCTGCAAGGCCGACCCCGTGTCGGCGATGAACGCCATCCGCGCGGCGGGTGAGCGGGTCTTGTAGTACACTTTGCGTGTCTTTCTTCAGGGCGGGGTGAAACTCCCCACCGGCGGTGACAGCCCGCGAGCCCCGCAAGGGGCTGACCCGGAGGATTCCCGGGGCCGACAGTGAGAGTCTGGACGGGAGAAGAGAGGAACGGTTCCGGGCATGCGCCTGTTCTCCGACGCTGCCGCGTCGATCGACGACCCCTTCCTGCGTCGCGCCTACGACCTCGCCCTGCGCGGGGTCGGCTCGACCGCGCCCAACCCCGCGGTGGGTTGCGTGATCGTCTCGGCCGGCGAGGTCGTTGGCGAGGGGTACCACGAGCGCGCTGGCGGTCCCCATGCCGAGGTCGTCGCGCTCGGCATGGCGGCGGGGCGCGCCCGCGGGGCCACCGCCTTCGTCACCCTCGAGCCGTGCGCGCACCACGGCCGCACGCCTCCGTGCACCGAGGCGCTGCTGGCGGCGGGCGTCACGCGCGTGGTGGCGGGGGCCGCAGACCCGGACCCGCTCGCGGCCGGGGGCGCCGTCGCGCTCCGCTCGGCGGGCGTGGAGGTCGTCTTCGCTCCCGATCCCGGCCCGTTCGAGGAGCTCACCGAGGGCTGGCGCACCTACCTGCGCTCGGGGATGCCGCTCGTCCGCGCCAAGGTCGCACTCTCACTCGACGGCAGGGTCGCCCTCGCCGAGGGCGTGCGCTCCGCGATCACCGGGAGCGGCGGCGGGCTCGTCACCATGCGTCTCCGCTCCCGGGCCGACGCCGTCGTGGTCGGCGCGCGTACTGCCGCCATCGACGACCCCGCGCTCACGGCCCGCACCGCCGAGGGCGCGGACGCCCCCCGTCAGCCGCTGCGGGTGGTGCTCTGCCGAGACTCGGTTCCCGCGTCCCTCTCCCTGCTCGCCGACGGCCGCGGGCCGGTCACCCTGCTCGTCCCCGACGACGCAGCGCCCGAGACCGGGCTCCCCGACGATGTCGGGACCGTGCGCTACGACCGCGCGGGCGGCGTGCGGTCCGCGCTCGGGACACTCGCCGAGGAGACCGGCGTCCGCGACCTGCTCGTAGAGCCGGGCGGACGGTTGTTCACCGCGCTTCTGACCGAGCGCGCGCTCGACGAGCTCGTCCTCGTGCACGCCGGCGGCTTCGCCGGGGGTGGGGCGCCGGGCATCTGCGCGGGAGGGGAGAGCGACCCCTTCGCGCAGACGACGTCGCTCGAACGATGGTTCACCCCGGTCGAGGCCGGTATCGTGGAGGAGTCGGCCGTGACGGTCTGGCGGCCCCAGGAGACGGCGCGAACACGCGCCTAGTACAGCGAAGGAAGGAACACGCCGATGTTCACGGGACTCGTCGAGTCTGAAGGCATCATCACCCGTGTCGAGCGGGTCGCCGGTGGTATGCGCCTGGAGGTCTACGCCCCGGAGTTCGGCCGCGACATGTCGATCGGGGACTCGATCGCCGTCGACGGTTCGTGCCTGACCGTGGTCAAGTTCATACGCGGCGCGTTCATCGCCGACGTGAGCGAGGAGACGATGCGGCTGACGACCCTCGGCGCCCGCCGCCAGGGCGACAAGGTCAACCTCGAGCGCGCGCTGCGCCTCTCCGACCGCCTCGGCGGCCACATCGTGACCGGCCACGTCGACGCCATGGGCACGCTCGTGATGCGCCATGCGGCCGGCAACTCGACGATTTACCAGTTCTCGGCGCCGCCCGAGGTCATGGAGTACATCGTGCCCAAGGGATCGATCGCCGTCGACGGCATCTCTCTCACCGTGGCCCAGGTCCGCGACGACGCGTTCGCCGTCGCCGTCATCCCGCACACCGAGCAGTCCACCACCCTCGGGTCCAAACCCACGGGCGCGCCCGTCAACCTGGAGGTCGACATGATGGCGAAGTACGTGCAGCGGTTCGTCGCCGTCTACGCGGGCGCAGAGGACGAAGGTCTGCGACCCGGCCGCCGGGGGCTCGGCGATATGCTGCGCGACCTCGCCGAGGGACGGTGAGCCCCGTGGACGAGCGACAGTCGTCTCCGTTCGTGCCCATCGACGACGCCATCGAGCTGATCGCCGACGGCCGCATGATCATCGTGGTCGACGACGAGGACCGTGAGAACGAGGGCGACCTGGTCATGGCCGCCGAGAAGGTCACCCCCGAGGCGGTGAACTTCATGGCGACCCATGGTCGAGGACTGATCTGCCTCCCGCTGACCGCCGACCGTCTCGAGGAGCTGCGCATCCCGCCGATGACGCAGACGAACACCTCCGAGCAGGGAACCGCCTTCCACGTCTCGATCGGTGCGAAGGGCCGCATCACCACGGGCATCTCGGCGGCCGACCGGGCCGCCACCGTGCTCGCGGCCATCGACCCGGCCACCACCCCGGAGGACATCTCGATGCCCGGGCACGTGTTCCCGCTGCGCGCCAAGCCCGGCGGGGTGCTCGAGCGCGCCGGCCACACCGAGACGGCGGTCGACCTCGCCCGGATGGCCGGACTCTACCCCGCCGGCGTCATCTGCGAGATCATGAACGCCGACGGCACCATGGCCCGCCGCCCCGAACTCGAGCGGTTCGCCGCAGAGCACGGGCTCGCGATGATCACCGTTGCCGACCTCATCCGCTACCGCCGCCGCACCGAACGGCTCGTCGAGCGCACCTCCACCGTCCGCATGCCCACCCGGCATGGCGAGTTCACGGCGCACGGCTACACGTCGCGGGTCGACGGCTCGACCCATGTCGCCCTGGTGGCGGGGGACGTGGCCGGCGCGCCCGACGTGCTGGTCCGCGTCCACTCCGAGTGCCTCACGGGCGACGTCTTCCACAGCCTTCGCTGCGACTGCGGCTCCCAGCTCGAGGAGGCCATGCGCCGCATCCAGGAGGCCGGCCGAGGAGTGCTGCTCTACATCGTGGGGCACGAGGGCCGGGGGATCGGGCTGGCGAACAAGCTGCGCGCCTACGAGCTGCAGGAGGCCGGGGCCGACACGGTGGAGGCGAACGAGGCGCTCGGCTTCGCACCGGACCTGCGCGACTACGGGATCGGGGCCCAGATCCTCGCGGATCTCGGCCTCACCTCGATGCGGCTGCTGACCAACAATCCCACGAAGATCGTGGGTCTTGAGGGGTACGGACTGAAAGTCACCGAGCAGGTCCCGCTCGAGGTCGCCTCGTGCCCCGAGAACCTCGGCTACCTGCGCACCAAACGGGAGAAGATGGCGCACACCCTGGAGCTCTCCGGGGACGTGCACACGGAAGGAGAGGATCGCTCGTGAGCACCTTCGAAGGGAACCTGATCGGGACCGGCCTCAAGGTCGGCATCGTCGTGAGCAGATTCAACGAGCTGCTCTCGGGCCGCTTGCTCGCCGGTGCACAGGATGCGTTCGGCAGGCACGGTGTCGAGCCGGGTGATGTGGATGTCGCGTGGGTGCCGGGCGGGTTCGAGATCCCGCTCGTCGCCAAGCGTCTGGCGGAGTCCGGACGCTACGACGCCGTGGTCGCGCTCGGAGTCATCATCCGCGGAGGCACCCCGCACTTCGACTACGTCGCGTCCGAGGTCGCCAAGGGCGTGGCCAAGTCTGCGCTCGACAGCGGCGTGCCGGTGATGTTCGGCGTGATCACCGCCGACACCATCGAACAGGCGGTCGAGCGCGCGGGTACCAAGGCCGGCAACAAGGGCTGGGACGCTGCGGTGGGCGCGATCGAGATGGCGAACCTCTACAAGCAGCTCGGCTAGTGCGTCTCGGCCGGGCCGCCCGTCCCTGGCCGCCGACCGCGACATACAAGAAGGCTCCGACCGAGGTCGGAGCCTTCTCCGCGTCCAGTGGGCTCTCGCCACCCTGTGGTTATCAGCCGTGGACCGTTGGCGCATCTCCTCCGCCCGGAGAGGCGGGTGTCCAAAGGTAGCAGATGGCGTGGGCCCCAACAAGCGACGGTACGTTCGATTCGACGAGCGGTCGCCACCCGGCGCCGGGGGGTCGCCCCCGATGGCCCGGCGGTCGGATATACTCGACAAGAAGCCCGCATCCCGGGCCACCGCTCGCAATGGGAGGGAAGTGCGCCGATGTCCGACTCCGAAGGGCCCGCAACCACGCGTGACGGCGCGGCCGAGGACCCGTCGACCACGGTACTCGAGCTCTTCGGCGTGCGCCTCAAGGTCAAAAACCCCCGCCTGGCCGAGGTGCTCACCATGGACGCGGCCGACGCGCTGTCGACCGACGTCCGCCAGCTCCTCGACCCCGAGCAGGTGCGCGCCCTGCGTGCCGAGGCGGGACAGGCCGCCCCCGAGCTCGTCCTCACGCCGCAGAACGGCAGGGACGACGTCGACGCCCGTATCCGCGCGGACATGCGCGCCCGGGCGGACGCCATCGGCGAGGCCCTCGGCTTCGACGCCGCCCCGGGTGGCGAGTGGGCCTCACCCACGGGGATCACGGTGGTCACCCGCGTGGTGGAGCGTCCGCTGAGCTACGCCGCGGCCATCGACTTCGTCGACACCATCGCTCGCGTGCTCGAGGGCCGCGACGCCCAGGACACGACCGCGCTGTTCGTCGTCGACTCCCAGCGCACCGCCGACGTCTTCAACGTCGCGATCCGCCAGCGCAGACTCTACGACCACATCCGTACCATCTCCGCCGAGAACCTCGAGGCGATCCGCTCGCTCTTCGGCTCCGGCGCGCTCGATCACTCCCGGGCCCTCGTGCTCCTCACGCCCATCGCGAACGCCGACGTGGGCGAGGTGCTCAACATCATCCGCGCCGCGGGTTCCGACGCGTCGGAGTGCCGCCCGCTCGACTGAGCCCGGACGGTCCCCGGGACCCTTGACAGGTGCCTGCGCGCAGTTCTATCGTGCAGAAACCATACCGATTTGGTAAGGATTCGGCCGAGGAGCCCCGCGTATGCGCCTGACCGCCAAGAGCGAGTACGGTCTGCTCGCCATGATCGACCTGGCATGCCGTGCCCAGGACGGCCCGGTGAGCGCCCGCGAGGTCTCCGAGCGCCAGGCCGTGCCGCCCAAATACCTCGAGCAGCTCTTCGTCGCACTGCGCAAGGCCGGCCTCGTGAGCGCCGTCCGTGGCGCGCGGGGCGGGTTCGTGCTCGACAGGCCCGCCGCCGAGATCACGGTGCTCGACATCGTCGAGGCGCTTGAAGGCCCGCTCAAGCCCACGGTGTGCGACGCCGAGCGCGCCGCGGTGTGCGGCAAGGGCGGCGCGTGCGCCGCCGCCGGCGTGTGGGACCAGGCCACGCGTGCGGTGCGCGAGGTGTTCGTCTCGACCACGCTCGACACGCTCGCCAGAGACCAGGAAGTCCTCGAAGGCCCGGCCTGACCGGGACGCGTGAGAAGAGAAGAGGGACGCACCATGGAGTCACCCGACGTCTACTTGGACTACTCGGCGACCACCCCGGTAGACCAGCGCGTCATCGACGCGATGCTCCCGCACCTCGCCGAGGGGTGGGGCAACCCCAACAGTCTCTACCGGCGCGGCCGGGAGGCCTACCGGGCGCTCGAAGACGCCCGCGAGCGCGTCGCGCGCATCATCGGCGCGGCTCACCCCAATGAGGTGATCTTCACCGCCGGCGGCACCGAGTCCGACAACGCGGCGCTCATCGGCATCGCCACGCGGGCGAAGCCCCAGGGGGCCCACATCATCGTCTCCGCCTTCGAGCACCACGCGGTCCTCGAGCCGGCCCACTTCCTCGAGAAGTCCGGCTATGAGGTCACCTACCTGGCGCCCCGTCCCGACGGCCATATCGACCCGGACGACCTCGCTGCCGCGCTTCGCGACGACACGGTGCTCGTCTCGATCATGCACGGCAACAACGAGATCGGCACCGTCCAGCCGATCGCTGAGCTCGCCGAGGTCGCACACGCCCGGGGAGCGTACTTCCACACCGACGCCGCCCAGACCCTCGGCAAGGTGCCGTTCGATGTCGCCGAGCTCGGAGTGGACGCCGCGTCGTTCTCGGGACACAAGATCTACGCCCCCAAGGGCGTGGGCGTGCTCTACCTGAAGCGAGGCACGCCGTTCGCGCCGCTCATCCGTGGCGGTGGGCAGGAGTTCAAGAAGCGTTCCGGCACGCAGAACGTCGCAGGCGCGGTCGGGTTCGCGACCGCGCTCGAGATCATCGACGCCGAGCGCTCCACCGAGGGGCCCCGCCTCGCCGCGCTGCGCGACCGCCTGATCGCCGGCATCACCGGCACCCTTGAGAACACCGAGGTCAGCGCGAGCTACCCCGACCGGCTCCCGAACATCGCGCACCTCATCATCAAGGGCGTCGAGGGCGAGGCCATGCTGCTCCAGCTCGACGCGAAGGGCATCGCGGTATCGACCGGCTCGGCATGCTCCTCGGGAAGCCTGGAGCCGAGCCACGTGCTGCTCTCCATCGGCTGCCCTCCCGAACTCGCCCACGGCTCGGTCCGCATCTCGGTCGGCCGCGCGACCACCGAGGAGGACGTCGAGTACTTCCTCGAGGTCTTCCCGCCCATCGTCGAGCGTCTCCGTTCGATGTCGCCCGTCTACGCCCGCATGTTCGGATCAGCCGAGGGCTGATCCGACACGCCACGCCCGGACCGCCGCCACACCGGCCCGCCTGGAAGGAAACGACCGTGCTCTACAGTGACAAGGTGATGGACCACTTCAACAACCCGCGCAACGTCGGCGTGCTCGACGAGCCCGATGGCGTGGGCGAGGTCGGCAACCCGGTCTGCGGGGACGTCATGAAGATCTCGATCGCCGTCCAAGACGACCGCATCTCCGACATCCGCTTCCAGACGCTGGGCTGCGGCGCGGCGATCGCGACCTCGTCGATCGTCACCGAGATGGCCCGCGGGATGACGCTGGCAGACGCCGTCGCCATCACCAAGAAGCAGGTCGCCGACGAACTCGGCGGGCTGCCTCCCGCCAAGATGCACTGCAGCGTGCTCGCGACCGACGGCCTGAAGAAGGCGGTCGACGACTACCTCGTCTCGCACGGCCGCGAGCCGATCGCCGTGGGCACCATCGCCCATGACGACCCGGACTTCGATCCCCACGCCGAGGAGCACGAGGACGCCTGCGACGTCGAGGAGGCGTAGGACCGCGTCATGGCGTGCGTGTGGGTGGCGATGAGCGGGGGAGTGGACTCCTCGGTCGCGGCTGCCCGGCTCGTCGCCGCCGGACACGATGTCACCGGTGTGACGATGCAGCTCCTGCCCGAGGGCGATGAGGAGGGCCGCTGCTGCTCGACCGACGCGGTGCGTTCCGCCCGGCGGGTCTGCGACCGCCTCGGCGTGCCGCACTACACCCTCAACATGCGCGACGTGTTCGCGTCCCGGGTGGTCGACCCCTTCACGGCCGAGTACGCGTCCGGCCGCACCCCCAACCCCTGCATCGCCTGCAACGACCGCGTCAAGTTCGTCGAGCTGCTGGCGCGGGCCCGCACGGCCGGAGCCGACGCGCTCGCCACCGGCCACTATGCGCGCATCGTCCCGGAGGCGGGGGGTGACCCGTGGCTCGCCCGTGGACGGGACGAGGCGAAGGACCAGTCCTACTTCCTCTACCGGCTCACCCGGGCCCAGATGGCGCACGTGTGTTTCCCCCTCGGCGACGCCCTCAAGACCGAGATCCGGGCCGAGGCGGCCGCGCTCGGTCTGCCGAGCGCGGCCCGTGCCGACAGTCAGGAGGTCTGTTTCGTCCCCGACGGGGCGGGTGCGTTCGTGGCCTCCCGCGTCCCCGGTGCGGCGGCCCCGGGCGAGATCCGCACGACGGCGGGCGCCCTCCTCGGCGCGCATGAGGGCGTGTGCCACTTCACGGTCGGGCAGCGCAAGGGCCTCGGGCTGCCCGCGGGCCCCTGGTACGTCACCCGGATCGACGCCGGCACGCGCACCGTGATCGTGGACCGTGCGCCCGCGAAGGCACGCTCGCTCACTCTCTCCGCGCTCGTCTGGCACGATCCCGCGATCCGAGAGGTCGGAGCGCAGCTCCGCTACCGGGCCACGCCGGCCCCGGCGGTCGTCACGCCGGACCTCCCCGCGCGGACCGCGACCATCGAGTTCGCTCAAGGGATCGAACAGGTCGCTCCGGGGCAGGCTGTCGTATGCTACGTTGGCGACCGGGTCGTCGGCGGAGGGGTGGTCGAGACAGCATCGTGATGATCGACCTGCATACGCACACCTCGCGGTGCGGACACGCCGAGGGAGACCCGGCCGCCTACGTCGCCGCGGCGATGCGCGCGGGCATCGACGTGCTCGCCTTCACCGACCATCTCCCGCTGCCCGCGCATCTCGCCGGTGACGGCACGTACGCGATGCACCCGCTCGAGCTCGCCGACTACGTCGAAGACGTACGGGAGGCGGCGCGCCGCTCCCGTGGGACCCGGGTACTCCTCGGCATCGAGGCCGACTGGCTTCCCGAGCGGGTCGGGGCGACCGCGCGCGAGATCGCCGCGCACCCCTTCGACGTCGTGCTCGGCTCCGTTCACTTCCTCGACGGGTGGGTCTTCGACGACCCGGCCCTCATCGACACGTGGGAGGGACGCGACGTCGCCGAGGTGTGGGAACGCTACTTCGCCGCCGTGGCGGACGCCGCCGCGAGCGGGCTGTTCGACGTCATCGCCCACGTCGACCTCATCAAGAAGTTCGGTCACCGTCCGGTGGCCGACCCCACGCCGCTGTTCGAGGCGCTCGCCGCCGAGCTCGCGCTCGCGGGCGTGGCGGTCGAGGTCTCCTCGGCCGGGCTGCGCAAGCCGTGCGCGGAGCTCTACCCCTCGGCGGGGCTGCTCGCGGCGCTCAACCGCGCAGGCGTCCCGGTCACCACCGCTTCCGACGCGCACTCGCCCGCCGAGGTCGGGCTGGGACTGGCCGAGGCCCGCGCGGCGGTCGCCGCGGCGGGGTATGAGCGGATCGTCTACTTCGTGCAGCGCGAGATGGTGGAGGTGGAGCTGTGATGGTGACCGTCGGCGCGATCGCCGCCGCGATCGACGACGCGTTCCCCGTGGAGCGCGCGGAACCCTGGGATGCGGTGGGCCTGCTCGTGGGCGACCCTGCCGCCGAGGTCAGCGGGGTGTTCGTCACGCTCGACGCCACGAGCGCCGCGCTGGCGCGTGCCCGCGCGGCCGGCGCGAACGTGCTCGTCACCCACCACCCCGCGTTCCTCCAGCCGCCCGCGCGCCTCACGCCGCGTGGCGCGGGCGTCGCTTTCGAGGCCGCGGCCGCCGGCGTCGCGCTCCTCGCCGCCCACACGAACCTCGACCGCGACCCCGAGGGAGCGTCGGCGCTCGCGGCGCTCATCGGCCTGCCGGACGGCGTGCCGCTCGAGGGTTCGCTGCTGCCGGTGTCCGTCGTGACCGTCTACGTCACCCCCGCCGAAGAGGCCCGCGTGCGCGCGGCGATGGCCGCCGCGGGGGCCGGCCGCATCGGCGAGTACCGCGGATGCTCCTTCGCCGCCGAGGGGACCGGCCGCTTCACGCCCGCGCCCGAGGCGCGGCCGGCCGTGGGACGGGCCGGTGAGTCCTCCTCGGCAGGCGAGGTCCGCCTCGAGATGGTCGCCGCGCCGGGACGCGTGGCGGCGGTCGTCCGCGCCGCCGTGGAGGCGCACCCCTACGAGGAGCCGCTCATCACCGTCACCGAGACCGCTATCGCGCGGGGAGACGCCCGGATGGGAAGGGTCTCCACGCTTCCCGAGCCCGCGACCGTCGCCGCTCTCGCCTCGCGCGCGGGTGCGGTGTTCGAGACGGCGCCCCGCGTCTGGGGAGCCCCCGACGCGGCGGTGGAGCGGGTCGTCACCGCCACCGGATCAGCCGGGTCGCTGGTGCCCGCCGCCCTCGCGGCCGACGCCGATGCGCTCATCGCCGGCGAGGTACGCTATCATGACGCCCTGACCGCGCTCGAGTCCGGCCTCGCGGTCATCGAGCTCGGACATGATGTCTCGGAGTGGCCCCTCGTGCCCGTGCTCGCGGCGGCGGTCGGGCGCACGCCGGGCCTCGCTGCCGAGCTGCTGCATGTGGACGCGCCGTCGGCCGCCTGGTGGACCCCGTGAAGGAGAGTGTGATGGAAGCGCCCGCCGCACTGATCGCCCTGCAAGCGAGCGATCTGGAGATCCATCGGATCGACAGGGCGCTCGACGAGCTCCCCGAGAAGAAGGCGATCCTCGAGACACGCCACAAGGCCGAGGAGGTCCGCACCCTTCGCGCCCGCGCCGAGGAGATGGCCCACCGGCTCGAGCGCGCGATCGCCGCCCACAACGACGAGACCACCGGCATCGATGAGAAGATCGCCGAGGTCCAGAAGACCCTGGACTCCGGTCGATCGGCCAATCCCAAAGAGGTCCACAATCTCTCCCGTGAGATGGACGCCCTGCGCAGACGCAAGGATAAGCTCGAGAACGAGACGATCGGCCTCATGGAGAAGCTGGAGAAAGCTCGTGAGCAGGTGGGCAAGGTCGACGCCGCGCTCGACCAGCTCTCCACCCGCGAACAGGGCCTGATCGAACGCTACCAGGCCAAGGGCGGGGAGATGCAGGAGCGTCGAGTGGCCGAGCACGCTCGCCGCGAAGAGCTGGCGGCCACGCTGGGCGCCGATCTGCTCGCACGGTACGAGGAGGTCCGCGCCGCGAAGCACGGTATCGGGGCGGGTCGCCTCGAGGACACGAGGTGCTCGGCGTGCCGTGTCGAGCTCCCGAAGGAGCGGCTCGCCGACCTCAAGGCAGGGCCTGACGTCGGCGTGTGCCCGAGTTGCCGGCGCCTGCTCGTGGTGAGGGGCGCCGACGGTGAGTAGCGCGTCGGGACGGTGCGTGCTCTACACCGACGGCGGGTCGAGGGGCAACCCGGGCCCCGCCGGCTCCGGCGTGGTCCTCCTCGGCCCGGAGGGGGAGACGCTCTGTAACGCAGGACGCTTCATCGGGGACGCGACCAACAACGTCGCGGAGTACGATGGCCTCAGGTGGGGGCTCGAGCTCGCCCGCGACCGGGGCTGTCGTCGGCTCGAGGTCCGGATGGACAGCGAGTTGATCGTCCGGCAGATGACCGGGCGCTACCGCGTGAAGAACGAGGGGCTGAAACCGCACCACGCCGCGGCGCAGTCGCTGCTGCGACACTTCGAGGAGGTGCGCTTCGTGCACGTCAGACGCGAGGCGAACACCGATGCCGACCGGCTCGCCAACGAGGCCATGGACGCCCGCGGCGTCGTCGGCGACCCGGACGCCGCCCAGTACGACGGGACCGTGGCCGACACGCTCTTCTGAGAGGGGCCGAGGATGTACGAGCTGACCGTCAAGGGGCACTTCGACGCGGCGCACGCGCTGCACGGGTACCCGGGCGAGTGCCGCGAGCTGCACGGCCACACGTGGGACGTCGAGGTCACGGTCGCGGGCGAGGAGCTCGATGAGGTCGGGATCGTCTACGACTTCAAGCAGCTCAAGGCGGATCTCGCGACGGTCCTCGACCGCTACGACCACGCCTACCTCAACGACGTGCCGCCGTTCGACGCCCTCAATCCCACCGCCGAGCATCTCGCCCGGGTGATCTTCGAGGCGCTCGAGGACACGGTCGGCCACGAGGTGCGGGTGCGTGAGGTCGCCGTGTGGGAGTCGCCGATCGCGCGGATCGTCTACCGGCGCACGGGCGGCTAGTCTGACGGGAGGGGGGTGGACGGTGCGGACCGTCGCAGGGAACGCAGATGTCCCGAGAAACCTCGCCCACGTGACACCCTACTCGGCTGTTTCCCGTTTCCCTCCATTGGACTCCCGCTCGAACAGGCCGACTCGCATCATGCCTACTCTCACGGTCCTCCGCCGGCGGCTACTGGTACGCGGCCTTTCGGTGCTCGCCAGGTCCGACTTCTCGGGACGCGTATGACGTTACGCCTCCCGTGTCGCGCGGTCAAGCGGATTTCGCGAAAAGGCGCGACCATATGACGAACGGTATCCGGGGCGGCGTGAACGGTCGCATGAAGGCGACCGGCGGACATTCGGGTGACAGGTCCGGGCGCGCCCCGCGAGGGCGGCGGGTCGAGCGCGTCACATTGTCGCAGGGTGGCGCTTAGAGTAGACTAAGCGGTGTCCCGCCGCCGTGTCTCCGCCGTTCGGAAGGGCTGGTCCCATGCCTACCGAGACCCTCGAAGAGTACCTCGAGACGATCTATAAGCTTGCCGAGCGTGGCACGGTTCGCCCCACGCCCATCGCCGAGGCGCTCGGCGTCTCCGGCCCCACGGTCACCGCGACACTCAAGCGTCTCGAGTCGCGCGGGCTGATCACCCGATCGGAGGGCGACGTCCTTCTCACCGATGAGGGCAGGACGGTCGCGGTCGACATCATCCGGCGCCACCGCGTCGCGGAACGCTTCCTCGTCGATGTCCTCGGCCTGTCGTGGGACGAGGCCCACGACGACGCCTGTCGGCTCGAGCACGCGCTCTCCCCACGGGTGATGCACGCGCTCGAGGAGTTCCTCGACAACCCCGAGGTCTGTCCGCACGGGCATCCGATCCCGAGCGCCGAGGGCGAGATCGTGCCCGTCGAGGGCGTCCCGCTCTGCGACATCGAGAGCGGCGACAGCACCCGGATCCTCCAGGTCGCCGAGGACGACGACGCGATGCTCACCTACCTCGGTTCCCTCGGCATGTATCCCGGCACCACGGTCCGCGTGTGCGAGGTCGCACCGTTCAAGGGCCCGCTGCTCATCGAGGTCAACGGCTCGACGTACGCCCTCGGAAGGGACATCGCCGAGCGGATCCTCGTGACGGCCGCCGATCGGGACGCCTGAGGACCGGATGGCGCGACACTGTCAGAGCGCCCCGTCGGCCCAGCAGGGCCGCGGGGGCAGGGAGCAGCCGCTCATCGCGTTCGTCGGCAACCCCAACGTGGGCAAGTCGACCCTGTTCAACCACCTGACGGGCGAGCGGGTCACGACCGCGCACTACGCGGGCACCACCGTGGACGCGGCGGTCGCCGACACCGAGGTCGACGGACGGCCCGCCCGTATCATGGACCTGCCCGGCGCCTACGCGCTCACGGGCGCTCCGACCGGCGACCCGGGGGTGGCCGAGACCCTGCTCGAGTCGGCTCCCGACGCGGTGGTCGTGGTCGTCGACGCCACCAACCTCGCGCGCAACCTGCCACTCGCGCTCGAGGCGCTCGACCTCGGGCTCCCGGCGGTGGTGGCGCTGAACCTCGCCGATGAGGCCCGCGCGTCCGGGATCGCGATCGACACCGGCGCGGTGGCGGCTCTCGTGGGCACCCGAGTGGTCGAGACGGTGGCGGTGACCGGCGAGGGCGTGCTCGAGCTCATGCGGGCCGCCCTCGACATGGCTGCCGAGGGCGCCGTGGCGGGTGGCCCGATCCACCGCTACGAGGTCGGGTTCGAGCGGCTCGTCGCCCCGCTCGTCACGGTCACGGAGCGCCGGTGCACCGTCGTCGGCCGTCTCGGTGGCCGCGGCCTCGCCCTCAAGCTGCTCGAGGCGGACCCCGAGGTCACCGCCGGGCTCTCCTCGGCGGGTGAGAGCGGTCTGCTCCGCGTCGCCGAGGAGGTCCGTGTCTCGCTCCGGCACGCGGCGCACGAGGGGGTGCCGCGCACCGTGGCCGAGGCTCGGCACCGGCTCGCGGCGCGGATCGCCGACGACGCCACGGAACGCGCCGAGCAGCGGGCGCGCGTGGCGTGGGAGCGGCTCGCCACCTCGCCGAAGTCAGGCATCCCGCTGCTGGCGGGCGTGCTCGCGTCGATCTTCCTCTTCCTGTTCTTCGTCGGGGAGTTCCTCGCCGGAGTGTTCTCGGGCGCGTGGGCCCGCTTCGCCTCGCCCAATATCACCGCCGCTGTCGAGGCTCTCGCGGGGGAGGGCGTGGCCGCGCGGACGCTCCTGTGGGGACTGGACTCCGGCATCGAGGCGGCGCTCGGGATCGGTCTGCCCTACATCCTGACCTTCTACTTCCTGCTCGCCCTCGTCGAGGACAGCGGGTATCTCAACGCGGTCGCCTTCCTCGCGGACCGCTCCATGCACCGGTTCGGCCTTCACGGTCGGGCGGTCATCCCGCTCGTGGCGGGCGCGGGGTGCAGCGTTCCCGCCATCCTCGCGACCCGGATGCTCTCGACCGGGCGCGAGCGGTTCATCGCCGCGACGCTCGTGTCGTTCGTGCCGTGCAGCGCGCGCACCGCGGTCATCCTCGGCGCCGTGGGTCACTACGTGGGGATCGGGCCGGCCCTCGGCGTGTACGTGGTGACACTGCTGGTGATCGGCCTGGTCGGCATCGGGATGTCGCGGCTCGTGCCGGGCCACGCGGGCGGACTCGTGATGGAGATGTTCCCGTTCAGGCGGCCCGACGCCCGGGTGGTGGCGCGTAAGGCGTGGTCTCAGTTCACCGAGTTCTTGGTGGTCGCGCTTCCGGTGGTCATCGTGGGGAGCATCGTCCTCGGCGGGCTCTACGAGTCCGGGTGGCTCTGGACGCTCACCACGCCCCTCGACCCCGTGGTATCCGGTTTGCTTGGCCTTCCGTCGGTCGCCGGTCTGACGCTCCTGTTCGGCCTGCTGCGCAAGGAGTTCGCGCTGCAGCTGCTCGCGACACTCGCCATCGCCACGATGGGGGAGGGCGCAGGGGACCTCGCGTCGTTCATGAGCGGGACCGACCTGTTCGTCTACGCGCTCGTCAACACGCTCGCGTTCCCGTGCATCTCGGCGGTCGCGGTACTCGGTCGCGTCGTCGGGGTGGTCCGTGCGGCCGGCGTGATATCTGTCACGGTCGGCGCGGCGCTGCTCGTGGGAACGTTGTTCGCGAAGGGGATCCCGGTGTTCATGCAGCTCGTGGGAGGAGGAGGCCTGTGAGGCCGGCCGGTCTGGTACAGCAGTTCGCGGTCCGCAGCCTTCTCGTCATCGGGATCGGCGCGGTGGCGCTCGGGCTCCTGCTCTCGTGGATCGTCCGCACCTCGGCGATCGAGGAGACGACAAGGGCCACCAAGGTGCTGGCCAACGCGCTGATCATCCACAACGTGACCGAGGATGTCTTTGCGGGACTGGTCGCGACCCGGGACGCCTCGGGGTTCGAGGCCCTCCTCCGCGCGGACCTCGAGATCGCCGACATCGTCGCGGTCAAACTGTGGGACCGTGACGGCGTGATGGTCTATTCGAGCGATCCCGAGGACCCCGTGGGCATGTCATTCGCGGAGAAGCGCGAGGTCGCGCTCGCGCTCTCCGGCCAGACCGCCGCCAAGGTCGTGACGTCGGGGACCGAGGCGGAGAACGTGGCCCAGTTCCGCAAGGCGGGCGCGGTCATCGAGGTGTACGCACCGCTCGTCTTCTCCCCGGACGCCGAACCGGTCGGCGTCTTCGAGGTCTACCAGCCTTACGGTCCGGCGCTCACGCAGATCCGGCGCGCCACGTTCACCATCTGGGCGCTCGTCCTTCTCGGTGGCGCGGCCGCCTACGTCATGCAGGTGCGCATGGTCCGTCACGCCGCCGATCGCCTCGTCGCCTCCGAGGCCGAGGTGGACGCGGTGAACACCCGGCTCGAGTCGTCGCTTCGCGAGCTCGAGGAGCACTCCCTCGGCACGTTGCAGGCGCTCACGACGGCGGTGGACGCGAAGGACAGCTACACCGCGAGCCACTCGCTCAACGTGACCGACTTCGCGGTCGCGATCGGCCGCCGCCTGCGCCTGCCCGAGCACGACGTGGTCACGCTCGAGCGGGCGAGCCTGCTCCACGACATCGGCAAGATCGGGGTGCCCGAGGCGGTGCTGCTCAAACCCTCACGTCTCGACAGCGCCGAGTTCGACCGCGTCCGTGAGCACAGCGAGATGAGCGCCCGGATCATCGAGTCCATCCCGTTCCTGAGCGACCTCGTCCCGATCGTCCGTCACCATCACGAGCGCTGGGACGGCAACGGCTACCCCGACGGCCTGAAGGGCGATGAGACACCCCGCCTCGCGCGCATCCTCGCCGTCGCCGACGCGTTCGACGCGATGATCTCCGACCGTCCCTACCGGGCCGGGATGCGGGTGGTGGCCGCGCGGCAGGAGCTCATGCGCTGCCGGGGTATCCAGTTCGATCCCGAGACGGTCGACGCGCTGTTCGCGGCTCTCGACGGCGGAGACCTCGGTCTCATCGGCGTGCGAGGGCCCGAGCGCCACGTCAAGGCCGCCGCTTCCTAGCGGCGCCCCGGCGCGCTCCGTGCACGGCTCAAAGGACTGCGTCCGGCAGCGCGCGGTCTTGCAGACCGAACAGGTGTTCGATATACTCGGGGTCCGCCGTGAGGTCGGCCCCTCCGATCTCGCGGCGTCCTGGTCCGGCGCGCGTTCCGGAGGCTCTCCCCGTGGGTCGCAACACCGCCATCAAGCGCTATGAACCGCTTCCCGAGGGCCGCCCGCTCGACCTGTTCGACTCCGCCGAGGGCCGCCGTCCTGTCGTGCTCGACCTGCTTTCCACGCCGTGGCTGACGCGCGCTTCGGCGCTCGTGAGCCCTGAAGACGCAGGCGTGGGCCGTCGGGTGTGCGAGCGCGTCGAGGTCGCCTGGGACGCCGAGGAGCGCTCTCCGCGGGGGTTCGTGCGCGACGGCCGCTTCCAGCGGGTGGCGGGCGTGGTCCAGACCTGGGCGGTCGACCGGCGCTGGTGGGAGCCGACCGCTCACGTGAGTCGACGGTGCTGGCGTGTCCTCACCGAACAGGGGGGCACCTACGACCTTGCGTTCGACCGGGTGAGCGGGACGTGGCTGCTCCTCGGCATCCTGGACTGAGGGCCGCCATGACCGGGGGGCGGACAGACTCCTTCGTGCACCTGCACGTGCACTCGCGCTTCAGCTTCGGTGACGGGGCGGCTGACCTTGGCGGGCTGATCGCACGCGCCGGCGAGCTCGGCATGGGCGCGCTCGCCCTCACCGACCACCAGGGCCTCTACGGAGCGATTCGCTTCTACCGCGCGGCGCGCGAGGCGGGCATCCGGCCGATCCTCGGCACCGAGGTCGTCGTCGAGACGGCCGGCATCGAGGGTATGGAGGGCGATCTGCCGCCGCGCGAGCGCCTCGGGCGCCCGGCCAGCGTGGGGTTCGGGCGCGCGTCCGGCTCAGGGTTCCACCTCACGCTCCTCGTCGCCGACATCAGCGGGTACCGCAATCTGTGCCGTCTGCTCTCACGCGCCCATGTGCGCTCCGCGAGCGAACCGAGCATCGTGACCCGTGCCGACCTCGCGGAACTCTCGGGCGGACTCATCGGCCTGAGCGGGTGCCCTAACGGCGAGGTGGGGGCGGCGGTCTCCGCGGGACGCATGCACCGCGCGCGGACGGCGCTTACGCGCCTCGCCGCGTGCTTCGCGCCCGGCGACTTCTACGTCGAGCTCATGCACCTGCTCACGCCCGCCTCGCCGCACTACATCGCTTCGCTCACCTCGCTCGCCGAGACCTGCGGCCTGCCCGTTGTGGCGACCAACAACGTCCACTACCTGCGGGCGGTCGATGCGCGCCTGCACGACGTCCTCTCGGCCGCCTCGGCGCGCATGTCTCTGCCCGGCCCCTACGAGCGACCCAACGCCGAGCTCTCGCTGAAGTCCGCCGCCGAGATGCGCCGCCTTTTCGCCGCACACCCTGGAGCGTGCGACGCCACGCTCGAGATCGCCGAGCGCTGTGACCTCGACCTCGGCCTGGGCGAGTTCCACTTCCCGGCGGCCGACGTCCCGGCGGGGGAGACCGCACGCTCGCTGCTCGGCGGCCTTGCGCGCGCCGGCCTCGAGGAGCGCTACCGCACGCCCGCCGCCCGCCGGGCCGCGCACGAGCGCCTCGATCACGAGCTCGCCGTCATCGGCGATCTTGGCTTCCCTGAGTACTTCCTCGTGGTGCGCGAGATCGTCGAGTTCGCACGCGAGCGGGGGATCCGGTGCTCGGGGCGGGGGAGCGCGGGGGATTCGATCGTGAGCCACGTCCTCGGCATCACCGACGCCGACCCCATCGCGCACGACCTGCTCTTCGAGCGCTTTCTGAACCCCGCGCGCCGCCAGATGCCCGACATCGACGTCGACTTCGACTCCGCGCGTCGCGACGAGGTGATCGACTTCATCTACCGGCGGTTCGGCAGCGAGCACGTGGCGATGGTCGCGACCGTCAACACGATGACCGCACGCAGCGCCGTGCGCACCGTCGCGCGCGCGTTCGGGCACCCCGCCGCCGAGATCAACGCCTTCTCGCGCCACCTGCCCTGGGTCGGCGCGCACCGTCTGCGCGAGGCGCTCGCCACCTATCCCGAGTGCGCGAACCACCCGCTGCGCGACCCGCGCCACGAGCGCATCGTGGAGATCGCCGAGCAACTCGATTCATGCCCCATGCACCTCGGCACGCACCTCGGCGGGTTCATCATCACGCGGGAGCCCATCGACACCTGGACGCCGCTCCAGTGGGCTGCCAAGGGCGTGGTCGTCTCGCAGTACGACAAGGACGACGTCGAGGCGCTCGGCCTGGTGAAGATGGACATCCTCGGCCTGCGCATGCACTCGGCGATCACCGAGACCGTCGAGCTCGCCCGCGCGCGGGTGGGCGAGGCTGCCGTGCCCGAGCCGTTCGACCTCCCGCACGACGACCCGCGCGTCTACGAGGCCATCGCGCGCGCCGACACGGTGGGCGTCTTCCAGCTCGAGTCGAGCGGCCAGCGCAACCTCAACACGCGCCTGCGCGCGACGCGGTTCGACGACATCATCGCCGCGATCTCGCTCTTCCGCCCCGGCCCGCTCGAGGCCGAGATGATCACGCCATTCATCCGCCGCCGGCACGGGATCGAGCCCGTCACCGTCCCGCACCCCGGGATGGCCACCGTGCTCGCCGACTCCTACGGGGTCATCGTCTACCAGGAGCAGGTGTTGCTGGTCGCGCGCGCGGTCGCCGGATTCGATCTCGCCGAGGCCGACTCCCTCCGCCGCGCGATGACCCGGGGCCGCAGCCGCGCCGAGATGGCCGAGATCCGCGCGCACTTCCTCGAGCGCGCGTTCGAGCGCGGTGTCTCGCCCGAGGTCGCCGAGGAGGTCTTCCGCCAGCTCGAGGGGTTCGCCGCGTATGGTTTCAACAAGGCGCACGCGGCGTGTTTCGCGGTGGTCTCCTATGCGAGCGCGTGGCTCAAGGTCAACTTCCCGGCCGAGTTCGCCGCCGCCATCCTCAACAACGAGCCGATGGGCTTCTACACGCCACGCCTCGTCGCCAACGACGCGCGCCGCCACGACATCGAGATCCGCTCACCGCACGTGAACGAGTCGAGCGCGCGCTACACGGTCGAGAACGACGGTCGCGCGATCCGCGCCGGCCTGCGCGACGTCCACGAGATGAGCGCGCGCCTGCTCGCCGCGATCGAGCGCGAGCGCGCGGTGCGGCCCTTCCGCGACCTCGCCGACTTCCTGCGCCGCACCCGGGCCGACACCGCCGCCGCGAGCAACCTCGTGCGCCTCGGCGCGCTCGACGGGCTCGGCGTGAGCGAAGCGGGCCGCTCACCCACCCGCGACGAGATGCTCGCGATCCTGCCCGAGCTCAAGGCCACGCTCGCCCGCGAGGGCGAGGTCGCCGACGACGTCTTGGTGCTCGCGCCCGGTCCCGTGCGCCCGCGTGAGGACCCCGCGCACGTGAGCGGATGGCTGCCCGCGCGCCGTCTCTCGGCCGAGCTCGAACTCCTCGGCCTCTCTCTCACCTGTCACCCGCTCGACCTCGCCGAGGACGACCTGCGTACACGGGGCGTGACCTTCGCGCGTGACCTTCGCGACCTGCCCGACCGTGCCCGCGTGCGCGTGTGCGGGGTGCGCGAGCGCGCGCAGACGCCCCGTACCCGTTCCGGCCGCCGCACCTGCTTCCTCACGCTCGAGGACGCGACCGGACTCCTCGACGTGGTCGTCTTCGAGGACGCGCTCGCGCGGGCGGGGGAGACGATCGTCAAGCACCGCTGCTACCTCATCGATGGCGTGCTGCAGAACAACCACGAGCGCGGGCTCGCGATCGTCGCCGAGGAGGTCAGGCCCTACGTCGTGCGGACGTCAGCGGGCACCCCGGTGCGGTTGCGGCGCGGCGTGCCGAGCGGGCCGATGGGGCCGTCGCTCGGCGGAGCGGGTGCGCCGGAGGAGGAGTCGTGGGAGGCGGCCGGCTGAGCACGCCCCGGTTGCGGCTACTCGGCGGTCTCTCCCTCGAGCACGCGGATGTCGCGCGCGCGGATCTCCGGGCCGGCCATGCGTACGGATGCCCCGTCGAGCAGGATGCCGGTGACCTCCACGTAGCGGCCGCGCAGGTCGTCGAGGTCGGCGTCGAGGGAGTCCGGGTTCTCGATGACCGCGACGACCTGCGACTCGGCGGCGTCGGTCGAGGCGACGCCGAGCACCGCCCAAAACCCGCCCTCGAGGTCCACGCGGTCGAGCACGCCCACCGCGCGGACGCGGCCGCCGGGGGCGTCGTAGATCCCGGGAGCGTCGACCACCGGCGGCGTGCCGGGGATCACCGGGGGCGGCTCGGAGGCGGTGTCGTCGGCGCACGCGGCGACAAGGGCCAGGCCGAACGCGAGAAGTGCCGCGATGGCGAGCGCGCGCAGTGTCCGTGTGGCTCTCACGTCGATCTCCCGTCCCTGGTGGTGTCCGTGTCCGGTCGCCTCGCGTCCGGGCGCCTCTGCCGGCCGCCCACGTCGAGCGCACCCGGCCCGAACCGTTCCCGGACCGCGTCGACACTCGCCGCAAGGCGTTCTTTCGCCGGGTCCTCCCCGGCACCTTCCCCGCCGAGGAGATCGAGCTGCACCGCCCGTTCCTCGAACCCGCTCACCCCGACGCCGAGGAGGCGGACCCCCACGCCCGGCGACCACACCGTCCGAAGCAGGTCCATCGCCACGGAAAGGACGGTCTGGCGGTCGTCGGTCGGGACCGGCACCGTCCGGCGTACCGTGCGGGTCGTGAAGTCACCATACCGCACTTTGACCGTCACGGTCCGACCGCTGAGCCCCTTACGCCGCAGACGCTCGGTCACCCGGGCGCTGAGCGCCGAGAGCGCCGCGCGCACCTCGGCCGCGTCGTGGACGTCCTCGGCGAACGTCCGCTCGTTGGAGACCGACTTGGCGGGCTCGTTCTCGACGACCGGCCGGGGGTCGACGCCGCGGGCACGTTCGAGGAGCGAGGGGGCCCACGAGCCGAGGACCTCCTCGGCGGTGAGACGGTCGAGGGCGGCGAGCTGGCCGAGGGTCGCGATCCCGAAGCGCTCGAGGCGGGCCGCGGTCACCGAGCCAACACCCGGCATGAGGCCGACCGGCAGCGGGGCGAGGAACGCGGCCTCGGTACCCGGGCGCACCACCGTGAGGCCGTGCGGCTTGTCGCGGTCCGAGGCGATCTTGGCGACGGTCTTCGAGGTCGCGACACCGATGGAACAGGTCACGCCGAGGGCGGCGACCCGCTCCTGTATCCGCCGGGCGACGGCGACGGGGTCCTCGGCGAAGTGGCGGCCGGGGGTCACGTCGAGGTACGCCTCGTCGATGGAGGTCGGCTGGACGGCCGGCGTCTCCTGGCCGAGGATCGCGCGGACCTGGAGCGATACCTCCCGATACCTCTCGCCGCGGGGGCGGGCCCACACGGCGTCCGGACAGAGCGCCGCGGCGCGCGCCGAGGGCATCGCCGAGCGTACGCCGAAGCGACGGGCCTCGTACGACGCCGCCGAGACCACGCCACGCTTCGCCGGGTCGCCCCCCACGACCACCGGCCTGCCACGCCACTCGGGATGGTCGAGCTGCTCCACCGAGGCGAAGAAGGCGTCCATGTCCACGTGGAGGACCGCGCGGCCGCTCCAGGGGGTGTCGGGTGTCGCGTCCATGGGACGAGTGTACCCCCGCCGGGGGCGTCCCGGGCGTGCCTTCACCGGCCCGGATCCCAGCGGACGCGCACCCGCACGCCCAGCATCCTCACGCCCGCACCCGCGTGTTCGCACTCGCACGCCCAGGCGGTAGCGGCATCGGGTGCGGTAGAATCCCCGCGACACCACGAGCGAGAGGGGTCCGATGTTCATCGGTGCGCACGTCTCGGTCGCGTCCGGGCTCGCCGAGGCGGCGTCCTACGCTGCCTCGGTCGGATGCGAGTGCATGCAGATCTTCGCCAAGAGCCCGCGTCGCTGGCACGCCCGCCCGCTCGATCCCGCAGCCGGCGCCGGACTCGCGGCAGCCTGCGAGAAGCACGGGATCAGGGCCGTCTTCACGCACGCCGCCTACCTCATCAACCTCGGCACCCTCGATGACGCCCTCCTTGAGCGCTCGGTCGACGCGCTCGCCGACGAGCTCGTCCGCGCCCGCATGCTCGGAGCCCGGGGGGTCGCGGTCCACCTCGGCACCGACCCCGAACGTCGGCCGGAGGCGGCCGCCGAGCGCATCGCCGCCGCCGTCGACGAGGTGTTCGCACGCGCCGGGATGCGGGAGCCGGTCGACGGCCCGCGCCTGCTGCTCGAGAACAGCGCCGGGGCCGGCACCACCTACGGACGCACCGTGGCCGAGATCGGCGCGGTCTTCGAGCGCTCCGGGTCGCCCGGGCTCCTCGGCGTGTGTCTCGACACCTGCCACGCGCACGCCTCGGGGATCGACCTGTCGAGTGAGACCGCGTGGAGGCGGGTGATCGCGGAGATCGAGGCGACGTGCGGCCCGGATGCCCTGCGACTGATCCACGCCAACGACTGCCTGTCCGAGCTCGGGGGGAACCGCGACCGGCACGCGTGGATCGGGGAGGGGACCCTCGGCGAGGAGGGTTTCGAGGCGATGTTCGCAGCCCTCGGCGGGTCTGAGGACCTCTCGGTGGTCGTGGAGATGCCGGGCGAGGTCCCGGTCAAGGACGCCGAGAACGTCGGCCGCCTCAAGAGGCTGCGCGACGGGTTGTGAGCGAGGTCACCGCCACCGCCGCGCGCAGCGGCCATTCTGTGTCCGTACGGTTGCCCTGCGGGTGACCAGGTTCTAGCATAGGGAACGATTCCGGAGACGCGCGTACACATCCGATCATGCGAGGTGCCGAAGATGGGCTTCTTCCTGCTGGGCCGCGATGGCGACGGCGTCATGACGATCTCGCCCGGCCTGTTCGCCACCCGACAGGAGGCGCTCGCCGAGCTCTCCCGTCTCTCCGCCGAGGGGGGAGTCCCGCTCACCGACGAGGTGTTCGTGGTCGACCTCGACGCCGCGACGCCGGTCTTGCTCGTCGCGCAGGCGCCGGTCACGCCGTCGCCCGCCGAGGAGCCCACGGCGCCCGGAGTCGAGGACGACGTCCGGGTCTCGGACGCATCGGTGTGGGAGGCCCCGGTCGAGCCGGAGGCGGAGGCCGTCGCCGAGCCGGTGGAGCCCGCTGTCGCCGAGGCGGTGCTCGCCGACCTCGAAGACTCCCCGGTGCCGGATGTGGCAGATCAGGAGGCGCCCGCGGCCGAGGAGCCGGTCGCGCTGCACGACGCGCTCAAGCGCGCAGCCGGAGCGCTCGAGTCCGACGGCATCGTCGCGCCCGAGTCGGTCGGTCCGGTCGATACGCCTTCGGTCCCTGCACCCCTGGCCGAGGCCGCCGACGCGGTCGAGGCCGTGCCCGTGCCCGAGCCAGCTCCCGAGTCGACTCCGGCTTCCTGGCCGTGGGACGTCGCGGCCGCCGGCACGCCCGCGGCCGACGCCTCCGATACCGTGTCGCCCGCCGAAGAGCCGCAGGCCGTCGCCGAGGAAGCCCTCTCCGAGGAGCCACTCTCCGAGGAGCCGCCCGCCGAGGAACCACTCTCCGAGGAGCCCGGACACTACGTTCCCGACCCCTTCGAGGAGCCTGCTCCCGACGTCGGTGGCCCGCTGATCCATACCGCCCCGGCCGAATCGGGCCCCGAGGCGCCCCGTACCGTCGTCATGGGCGCGTACGCGGAGGAGGAGCGTCCTACGGTCGTCGAGCCCGCTTCCGTGCTGCACGAGTCGCCCGCCGAGGACTCCGCTGAGGTGCCCGCCCCGGAGCCGGAACACGAGCTGGAGTCCGGGGTCGGCCGCGAACCTGAGGGCGAGGTCGTCTCGGACCTGCTCGCCGACCTCGAGGAGCTGCCGGTCGAGGGCGCACCGGCCGAGTCCGGCCTGTCCTACGAGGCGGGGGACTCCGATCTCGACGCGATGACGTGCGACGACTGCGTCTATCTCAACACGTGCCCCAAGCGCGGGGAGAGCGATCCCTCCACATGCGGCTCGTTCCAGTGGCGGACCGTCTGATCCGACCACCACACCTGGGGTTACCAGGACGGCGCGACTACCATATACTGTAGTCATCTCTGCCCAACGGGGAGGTCCGTTGAGACGCCGTCCGTCGCATGCGTTCCCGTTCTCCGCCATCGTCGGCCAGGAGACGCTCAAGACCGCCCTGCTTCTCAACGCCGTCGACCCCCTGGTCGGCGGCGTCCTCGTCCGGGGCGAGAAGGGCACCGCCAAGTCGACCGCGGTGCGCGCGCTCGCCGCGGTGCTGCCCGACCACGACGTGATCGAAGGATGCCGGTTCCGCTGCGACCCGTCCGACCCCGGCTCGTGGTGCGAGGAGTGTCGCACGCGGAGAGAGGATGGCCCGCTACCCAAGACCTCCGAGCGCCCCCGCGTGGTCGACCTGCCGGTCTCTGCGACCGAGGACCGGCTCGTGGGCACCCTCGACCTCGAGCAGGCGCTCAAGCACGGCGTACGCTCATTCGACCCCGGCCTTCTCGCCGAGGCGAACCGCTCGATCCTCTACGTCGACGAGGTGAACCTGCTCGACGACCACCTCGTCGACACCCTCCTCGACGCCGCCGCGATGGGTGTCAACGTGGTCCAGCGCGAGGGCGTCTCGTTCGCCCATCCGGCCCGGTTCATGCTCGTCGGCACGATGAACCCCGAGGAGGGCGAGGTGCGACCTCAGCTCCTCGACCGGTTCGGGCTGTGCGTGGACATCACCGCCGAGCGCGAGCCCTCGGCCCGTGTCGAGATCGTCCGCCGCCGCCGCCGTTTCGAGGCCGACGCGAACGAGTTCTCCCGTGAGTGGGTCGACGCCGAGGACGAGCTCAGGGTGCTGCTCAAGCACGCCCGGCTCCGGCTTCCCGCCGTCGAGCTGCCCGATGCCGTGCTCGAGGCCGTCGCGACCGTGTGCGCCGCCGCGGGCGTCGACGGCCACCGTGCGGACCTCACCATGGCGCGCGCGGCGTGCGCCGCGGCCGCTCTCGACGGCCGGGGGAGTGCGTCCCTCGACGACGTGCGCCAGGTCGCCCCGCTCGTTCTCGCCCACCGGATGCGCAGCGCTCCCTTCGACGACAGCGAGCAGGCCGCACGCGAGATGCGCTCCGCGCTGGCGAGCGCGCTCGGGTCGTCGGCCGAGGAGTCCCCCGCGCCCCCCGATGGGGAAGGGTCGGCGGACGGCATGGCCGCTGTCGCGGGCAGGGCCGGCGTCTCGCCCGCCGAGTCGTCCGCCGTCCCGGTCGACGCGCGCCTCGAGGCCCCGATCGACCGTGCCCGCCGCTCGATCGGCGGGCGCCGCCAGGAGAGCGTGGCCGCGGATGCCCGCGGACGGTACGCTCGCTCCGAGCCGGCCACGGCGGGCTCCCCCGTCGACCTCGCGCTCGACGCGACGATACGTGCGGCCGCGCCGTTCCAGCGGGATCGAGAGGGTGCGCTGGCGATCGAGATCCGCGAGGAGGACGTCCAGCGCAAGGTGCGGGTGCGCAAGGTCGGCGCGTCGATCGTCTTCTGCGTGGACGCGAGCGGGTCGATGGGCGCCGCCTCGCGCATGGACGCGGCCCGTGGCGCCATCCTCGAGCTGCTGGTGGACGCCTATCGCCGACGCGACCGGGTCGGCCTCGTGTCGTTTCGCGGAGATCGCGCCGAGGTGATCCTCGCCCCCACGTCGAGCGTCGAGCTCGCGCAGATCAAGCTCAAGTCCCTGCCGACCGGCGGCGCGACCCCGCTCGCGCACGGCATGCTGCGCGGCGCGGAACTGCTGGCTGCCGAGACGCGGCGCGACGACCGGATCGTGCCGTGGCTCGTGGTCGTCACCGACGGCCGCGCCAACGTCGGCCTCGACGGGGGCCTCGGCAGCGAGGACGCCCGGGCGATCGCGGCGCGTCTGCGTGCCGAGCACCTGAACGTCCTCGTGATCGACTCGGGCGGAGGGCCCAGGGCCACAAGCGCTGCGCGCGACCTCGCCATCGCCGCCGGCGCACACTACGTGAAGCTCGACTCTCTGGCGGCCGACACGGTCGCCGGCGCGGTGCGCGACCGCATCTCCTGACGTGGTACGGAAAGGCCGGGGTGGAGTGGGCCGGTAAGCCGGATTCTGTCGGGGACGGTCATCTATCTGGGACCACGGTCGCCCGTGGCCTCGTGCGGGCTAACCCGAGCGACGGCCGGGCAGGCCTTGACCGCTCCTATTCGCCCTTGCTCCGGGTGGGGTTTGCCAAGCCGCCACGTTGCCGTGACGCTGGTGCGCTCTTACCGCACCGTTTCAGCTTTTCCTGGCCGAGGTGGCCGGGAGTCTTCTTTTCTGTGGCACTTTCCGTCGGCTCGCGCCGCCCTGCCGTTAGCAGGCACCCTGCCCTGTGGAGTCCGGACTTTCCTCACGGGCCTGAACGACCCGCGCGACCGCCTGGCCCACTCCAGGGAGTATTCTAGCAGGTGGCGGGCCAGGTCGGGGGAGCGGGGAGGAGGAGGCCCTACGCGCTGTCGTGGCGTCCCTGGGCCTTGAGCTTCGCCCACGTGTCCTTGAGCGTGAGCGTCCGGTTGAAGACCGGCGCACCGGGCGCGGAGTCGGTGTCGGCGCAGAAGTAGCCGAGCCGCTCGAACTGCACGGTCTCGCCCACGGGAAGCTCCGCGAGCGCCGGCTCGACGTAGGCGTTCGTGAGCACCGTCTCGGAGGCCGGGTCGAGGTCCTCGAAGAGGTCGCGGCCGTCGGCACCGGGCTCGGCGCTCGTGAAGAGGTGGTCGTAGAGGCGGACCTCGGCGGGCACCGCATGGGGAGCGGAGAGCCAGTGCAGGGTCGCCTTGGGGCGGCGTCCGTCCGGGGCGCTCCCGCCGCGGGTCTCTGGGTCGTACGAACACCGAAGCTCCACGACCTCACCGGTCTCGTCCTTGACGACCTCGTCGCAGGTGATGAAGTAGGCGGCGCGGAGCCGGACCTCACGGCCGGGAGCGAGCCGGAAGAACTTCTTGGGAGGGTCCTCCATGAAGTCGTCACGCTCGATCCACAGCTCCCGGCTGAACGGCACTCGTCGCGTCCCTGCCGAGGGTTCCTCAGGGTTGTTGACGACCTCGATCTCCTCGGACGCTCCCTCGGGATAGTCGGTGATGACGACCTTGAGAGGGTTCAGGACGCCGAACCGGCGCAGCGCGGTGCGGTTCAGCACGTCGCGGACGGCATGCTGCAACATCTCGACCTCGACGACGCTGTCGGCGCGCGCGACGCCGATCATCGCCGCGAAGTCGCGGATCCCCTCGGCGGGGAAGCCGCGACGGCGCAGCGCGGAGATGGTGGGCATGCGCGGGTCGTCCCAGCCACGCACGTGGCCTTCGGCGACGAGCTTGAGGAGCACGCGCTTGGAGAGGACCGTGTGGGTGAGGTTGAGTCGCGCGAACTCGTACTGCCGAGGGCGGGAGGGCACCGGCAGGTTCTCGATGAACCAGTCGTAGAGCGGACGGTGGTCCTGGAACTCGAGGGTGCAGATGGAGTGGGTGATGTGCTCGATCGCGTCGGACTGCCCATGGGCGAAGTCGTAGGACGGATAGATGCACCACGCGTCACCGGTGCGCGGGTGGGGCGTGTGGAGGATGCGGTACATGACCGGGTCGCGGAAGTTGATGTTGGGCGAGGCCATGTCGATCTTCGCACGCAGCACCCTCGAGCCGTTCGGGAACTCGCCCGCGCGCATCCGCGCGAACAGGTCGAGGTTCTCCTCGGCACAGCGATCGCGCCACGGGCTCTCGCGACCGGGCTCGGTCAGCGTGCCGCGGTAGGTGCGGATCTCCTCGGCGGAGAGGTCGTCGACGTACGCCTTGCCTTCGCGGATGAGGTGCACGGCCCACTCGTAGAGCTGCTCGAAGTAGTCGCTCGCGAAGTAGAGGTGCTCGCCCCAGTCGAAGCCGAGCCACCGCACGTCCGCCTCGATGGCGTCGATGTACTCCTGTTCCTCCTTGACCGGGTTGGTGTCGTCGAAACGCAGGTGGCACCGGCCGCCGAACTCGGACGCGATCCCGAAGTTCAGGCAGATGGACTTGGCGTGCCCGATGTGGAGGTAGCCGTTGGGCTCGGGAGGGAAGCGCGTGACCACCGAGTCGTGGCGGCCTGCGCGCAGGTCGTCGGCGACGATCTCGCGGATGAAGTCGGTCCGCTCGGAGGCGGTGGGGGTTTCGTGGGTGCTCATGGGGGCAGAGGATAGCACAGCGTGGCGCGGGGCGGGGCCTATCCGCGTGGCCCACCGCCGCGATCGTGCGGGGCGTGGCGCGCAGGACGGGTCGGGGGACGCAAGAAGGCCCCCCGCGGCGTGTCGCCGACAGGGGGCCTTCGGTGTCGCATGGTAGCCCGTACGGGATTCGAACCCGTGATTTCCGCCTTGAGAGGGCGGCGTCCTCACCGCTAGACCAACGGGCCGTTCTGGCTGGGGTACTAGGGCTCGAACCTAGACTCTTCGGAACCAGAATCCGACGTGTTGCCAGTTACACCATACCCCAGTAACACACCCCATCACGCACCTGCCGTGCCAGGGCGCGGAAAGCAATATTACGGACGCTCAGCGGGCCTGTCAACCCCTGCGCGACCGGCGCGTCTCACCCCTGGCATGCCGCTCGGGCGCGGCGGATGCGGTCGAGCGCGCGGGGCTTCCCGAGGATGGCGACCGACTCGAACAGCGGCAGGCTCACCGTCGAGCCGGAGATCGCGACGCGCACCGCCTGGAAGACGACCTTGGGCTTGTGCCCGATGGCCTCGGGCACGGAGCGCAGCGCCTCCTCGACGGTCGACGGCGTGAACTCGCCGAGGCGGTCCAGGACGTCGGCGGCGGCGTCGAGGGCCTCGGCCGCTCCCGGCTTGCGGAGCACCTTCTCACGGGCACTTTCGTCGATGACGACCGTATCGGTGAAGAGGTAGTGCACGAGCGGCGGCACCTCGTCGAGGCGCTTGACCCGCTCGGCGAGGAGCGGCACGAGCTCGAGGAGCTGCTCGCGAGAGTCGGCGGCGGCGTCGGGCGAGAGGAGGCCGGCTGTCACGAGGAACGGGACCATCCGCTCGACGAACGCGTCGGGGGAAAGCTCGCGCAGGTAGACGCCGTTCATCCACTCGAGCTTCTCGTGGTCGAAGACGGCGGGGTTCTTCGAGACGCGGTCGAGCGAGAACGACTCTTGGAGCGTCTTCCCGTCGATGATCGTGGTGCGATCGTCGAGCGACCAGCCGAGGAGCGCCAGGTAGTTCACGAGCGCCTCGGGGAGGATGCCGAGGTCGCGGTACTCCTCGACGCTCGCTGCCCCGTGGCGCTTCGAGAGACGCTTGCCGTCCGCGCCCCGGATCATCGAGAGGTGCGCGAACGTGGGGACGGGCGCGCCGAGGGCCTCGAACACGAGGATCTGCCTCGGCGTGTTGGAGAGGTGGTCGTCCCCGCGGATCACGTGGGAGATCCCCATCTCCACGTCGTCGATGACCGTCGCGAAGTTGTAGGTGGGGGAGCCGTCGGAGCGCGCGACGATGAAGTCGTCCATGACCTCGGAGGTGAAGGTGCTCTCGCCGCGGACGGCATCGACGAACGTGATGTCGCCGCGGTCCAGCGGCACCCGCAGCCGCCAGGCGTGCTGGTCGCCACGCGCGATCCGGGCCGCGGCGGTCTCCGGATCGATGTCCCGGCAGGCGCGGTCGTAGCCCGAGGATGCCCCCGCGGCGCGGGCGGCGTCCCGCTTCGCGGCAAGGTCCTCTGCAGCACAGAAGCACGGGTAGAGGGCGCCCGCGGCCCTGAGACGCTCGAGCGCGGCCGCATACGACGGTGCACGCTCGGTCTGGAAGTAGGGGCCGTGAGACCCTCCGGCCTCGGGGCCCTCGTCCCAGTCGAGGCCGAGCCAGCGCAGGGCGGAGAGGATCGCGCGCGTGTTCTCGGCGGTCGACCGCTCGGGGTCGGTGTCGTCGATCCGAAGGATGAACGCGCCGCCGTGGCGGCGGGCGAACGCCCAGTTGTAGATGGCGGTCCGGGCGCCTCCGATGTGGAGGTTGCCGGTGGGGCTCGGGGCGAAACGTACGCGGACGTTCTCGGTCACCGGATGCTCCTTAGCGGTTCGGTCGGTGTTCGTCGAAGGAATGGTACCACCCGCTCGTCGCCCGGGAACTTCTCACCGTCCGTCCGCCGTGCTATGGTTGCCGTGCTCATCAAGAGGCGGCCCCGAGACGGCCGCAGTGGGTGGAGGGACCGAGCCCTGCGAAGCCCCGGCAACCGACGCTGAAAGCAGCGCACGGTGCCACATCTCGGCAGGCGAGAAGCGCCTGGAAGATGAGGGCATAACCGCGCATGTTCCGTCACGCCGCGCGAGTGGGCGCCCTGTCTGACCAGGCACGGGCGTTTTCTATTGGCGACAGCACGAGCAGCGGACGTAAAGGAGACGGCATGTCGGAGCGCGAGTACCTGTTCACCTCGGAGTCGGTCACCGAGGGCCACCCGGACAAGATGTGCGACCAGATCTCGGATGCGATCGTCGACGCGATCTTCGCCCGCGAGATCGAACTGGCCGAGGCGGGCTTCTGCTCGCCCGCCGGCACGAAGGCCGATCCCGAGTACGTCCGCGTCGCGTGCGAGACGCTCATCACCACGGGTCTCGTGGTCGTCTCCGGCGAGGTGCGCACCCACGCCTACGTCGACATCCCCGCCATCGTGCGCTCGGTCATCGACGATATCGGCTACACGCGCGCCAAGTTCGGCTTCGACGCCGAGACGTGCGGGGTCATCACCACCATCCACGAGCAGAGCCCCGACATCGCCCAGGGCGTCGACGAGTCCTTCGAGGTCCAGCACGGGGTCAACGGCGACCCGCTCGACCTCATCGGCGCGGGAGACCAGGGCATGATGTTCGGGTACGCATGCACCGAGACGTCGCAGCTCATGCCGCTGCCGATCTACCTCGCGCACCGACTGGCCGAGCGCCTGACGGCGGTCCGCAAGGCGGGCGTCCTCGACTACCTGCGCCCCGACGGCAAGACGCAGGTCTCCGTCCGCTACGTCGACGACAAGCCGGTCGCCGTGGAGAAGATCCTCATCTCGACCCAGCACGCCGAGGGGGTCGACATCGAGGGACTGCTCAAGCCCGACCTGGTCGAGCACGTCATCAAGCCGGTCTTCGACCTCGAGGGCATCGAGTACCAGGATGCCGAGGTGTTCGTGAATCCCACCGGCCGTTTCGTCATCGGCGGCCCCATGGGGGACACGGGACTCACCGGCCGCAAGATCATCGTCGACACCTACGGTGGCATGGGCCGCCACGGCGGAGGCGCGTTCTCGGGCAAGGACTGCACCAAGGTCGACCGCTCCGCCGCCTACGCGGCCCGGTGGGTCGCCAAGAACATCGTGGCCGCCGGGCTCGCTGATCGCTGTGAGATCCAGCTCGCCTACGCGATCGGCGTGGCACACCCGCTGTCGGTCTTCGTCGAGACGTTCGGGACCGAGAAGGTCCCGGTCGGCGCCATCGAGAGCGCGATCGGCGAGGTCTTCGACCTTCGGCCCGGCGCGATCCTGCGCGACCTCGACCTCAGGCGGCCCATCTACCGCAAGACCGCGGCGTACGGTCACTTCGGGCGCTCCGACAAGGACTTCACGTGGGAGCGCACCGACCGCGCCGACGCTCTCGCCGATGCGGCGGGACTCAACGAGTAGCGGCGAGACCGAACCACCGCGGAGGCCGCCGGCGACGATGTCGGCGGCCTCCGTTATGCTGTGAGCCGCACCGGCGCCGTCGGACGCGAGGGGAGGAGGGAGCAGGCCGTGCGCATCGCCAGGGTCGCACTCGACATACCGGCCCGCGGGCTCTCCTCGGCGTTCGACTACGACGTCCCTCCGCATCTCGACGCCGAGGTCGAGGTGGGCGTCGCCGTGGTGGTGGAGTTCGCGCGCAGGACGGCCGTTGGCCACGTCGTCGCCTGTGTCGACACCAGCGACGTGCCCTCGCGCAAGCCTCTGCTGGCAGTGGTCTCGCCCCCGCGCTTCGACGCGGTCTCCGCCGGTATCGCGGCCCGTATCGCGCACGAGTACGTCGCGCCGCTCGCCGATGCGGTCCGCCTCTTCCTGCCGCCCGGCACGGTCCCGCGCGCGGTCCCGCGCGGCGATGGCTGGACGCTCGCGCCGGTACCGGTCGCGCCCGTGGAGGAGCGGGTGGTCGCGCTCACTCCTCAGGGCGACTACGTTCCCGCCCCCAACGCCACCCGGCAGCGCGCGGTCCTCGACGCCCTCGCGCTCGGTCCCGTGACGGCCGCGGAGCTCACCGCGGCCCTCGGTTCCGTGTCGTCGGTGCTCTCCCGCCTCGAGGCCTCCGGCGCGATCACGGTCACCACGCGCCGCCGCTTCCGTGACCCCGGTGCCCCTACACGTCCCGCTCCCCGTCACGACGTCCTTTCCGCGGGCCAGCGTGACGCACTCGACGCCATCGAGCGTGCGGAACCCGGGTCGTGCGTCCTCCTCGACGGGGTCACCGGCTCAGGCAAGACGGAGGTCTACCTTCGTGCGATCGAACGGGTCTGTGCCGCCGGGAGGAGGGCGCTCGTGCTGGTGCCCGAGATCTCGCTCACGCCGCAGACCGTAGGCCGGTTCCGCGCTCGGTTCGGTGACGACGTCGCCGTCGTCCACAGCAGGCTCTCCGCGGGAGAGCGGCTCGACCAGTGGGATCGGATCGCCGCGGGACAGGCCCGCGTGGTGGTCGGTGCCCGGTCGGCGCTCTTCGCGCCCGTGGCCGACCTCGGCCTGATCGTCATCGACGAGGAGCACGAGACCTCCTACAAGCAGTCCTCGGCGCCGCGCTACCACGCCCGCGAGGTCGCGCGGTGGATCGCCGCCGAGCGTGGGGCGGTGCTCGTGCTGGGAAGCGCGACCCCCTGCCTGGAGACCCGCGAGGAGGTGGTGCGAGGCACGATCACCCGAGTGGAGTTGCCTGAACGAGTGGGGGGAGGGACGCCGCCCGCCATCGAGGTCGTCGACCTGGGTCGCGAGTTCATCGACGGGAACCGGTCGATGTTCTCGCGCCGTCTCGCCGCCGAGCTCATCGCCGTGGCCGAGCGGGGGGAGAAGGCGGTGCTGCTCCTGAACCGCCGAGGTTTCGCGTCGTTCCTCCTCTGCCGTGAGTGCGGGCACGTGCCCGGATGCGCGCGCTGTTCGTCCTCGCTCACGTTGCACGAGGCCGGTCCCCGGCTCATGTGCCATCACTGCGGCGCCAGGAGCGGGGTTCCGGCCGAGTGCCCCGAGTGTTCCTCGCCCTACCTGCGCAAGTTCGGCGCCGGCACCCAGCGTGTGGTCAACGAGCTCGAGACGCTCGTGCCGGGGCTCCGTGTCGTCCGGATGGACGCCGACACCACCTCGATGAAGGGGGGCCACGAGCTGCGTCTCGCCGAGTTCGAGGCGCTGGAGAGCGGCGTGCTCGTGGGGACGCAGATGGTCGCCAAAGGACTCGACTACCCCGAGGTGACACTCGTGGGGGTCGTGAGTGCCGACACCACCATCCACCTGCCCGACTTCCGCTCAGGCGAGCGGACCTACCAGATGCTCGAACAGGTCGCCGGGCGAGCGGGGCGCGGGGAACGACCCGGCGTGGTCGTGATCCAGACGTACTGGCCGGAACACCCCGCGCTGGTCGCGGTGTCCACCCACGACCCCGGCCGCTTCTACGAGGCCGAGCGCACCGAGCGCCGCGCACTCGGCTTCCCCCCGTACGGCAGGCTCGCCAACGTCCTGGTGACCGCGGAGACCACCGAGGCGGCACGCGCGCAGGCCGCCCGGGTCGCCGAGGAGCTCGCCGCGCTCGCTCCCGGGGGATGGGAGATCCTCGGCCCCGTGCCCGCCCCGCTCGCGCGGATCAAGGGGCGTCACCGCTGGCACGTGCTCGTCAAGGCGCCGCGGGACGCCGATCTCGCGGGCGCCCTGCACCGGGCCCTGGGCGCGGTCCGCTCCGTGGCCGGTGTCTCCGTCGCGCCCGATATCGACCCGCTCGACCTGGTCTGACCTGCCGCTGCCCAGCGACCCCGGACGCGGGTGCGGTAGAATGACGGCAGGAGAGTTGCTTGACCCAGGACGGCCCTTCGGCCAGCCCGCATCGACATGAAAGGCCCCACGCACGCCATGCGCATCATCGCCCACCCGAGCCCCGTTCTCAAAGAACGCGCCTCCGAGGTCGAGCCCGCCTCCGACGCCGACCTGCGGCAGCTCGCCGCCAAGATGGCGCATGCGATGTACGAAGCCCCCGGGGTAGGCCTCGCCGCCCCCCAGGTCGGGGTGCAGAAGCGCGTGCTCGTGTTCGATGTCGACGAAGGGCTCGGCGTGCTCTGTAACCCGGTCATCGTGTCGCGGTCCGCGCAGACCGAGGTCGACGAGGAAGGGTGCCTCTCCCTTCCCGGACTGAGCGTTCCCGTCGAGCGCAGCGTCGCGCTCGTGTGCGAGGCGCTCGACCTCGACGGCGAGCCGGTCACCGTTGAGGCCGAAGGCCTGCTCGCGCGAGTGATCCAGCACGAGATCGACCACCTCGACGGCGTCCTGATCATCGACCGGGCGACGCCCGAGGAGCGCCGCGCGGCCATCCGCCGCTACAACGAGATCCACGATCCTGTCGGCTGAACGGACGGGGGGTCCGATGCGGGTCGTCTTCATGGGGACGCCTGATTTCGCGGTGCCGTCGCTGGAGGCGCTCGCGGATGCGCACGAGGTCGTCGCCGTCTACACGCAGCCTGACCGCCCTTCGGGCAGGGGACGTACGCCTGCCGCGTCGCCGGTCAAGCGAGCCGCCCTCCGCCGAGGAGTGCCGGTCCTCCAGCCGCCCACGCTGCGCGACCCGGAGGTCCAGCAGGAGCTCCGCGACCTCGCACCCGACGTCATCTGTGTAGCCGCCTACGGGCTCCTGCTCCCGCCCGAGGTCCTGGAGATCCCGCCGCACGGCTGCCTGAACGTGCACGCGTCCCTGCTCCCGCGTCACCGGGGCGCCGCCCCGGTCCACCGGGCGATACTCGAGGGCGACACCGTCACTGGTGTCTCGATCATGCTGATGGAGGAGGGGCTCGACACCGGCCCGTACGCGCTCCAGGTCGAGGTCCCCGTCGGGGAGTCCACCGCCGAGGAGCTCGCCGGCCTGCTCGCCTCGGCGGGCGCTCGTGCGCTGCTCGACGTCCTCGGTCGCATCGACGACGGGAGCGTCGAGTGGACGGCGCAAGACGACGCGCTCGCGACCTACGCCGCCAAGGTGGGCCGCGACGACGTCGCCCTCGCTCCGGAGCTGACCGTCTCGGAGGCGCTTCGCCGGGTGCGCGCTTCGACCCCGAGCGCGCCGTGCCGCGCATGCGTCTCCGGGCGACCGGTGACCATCACGCGGGTGTCGCCCGATCCGGAGTCCGGTCGCACACTCGAGCCGGGGGGCGTGGTCGTGACCAAGCGGGAGCTCGTCCTCGGCCTTGCCGACGGCGCGATCGTCCTCGACGAGATCAAGCCGCAGGGGAGAGGCTGCATGGACGGCGCCTGCTTCGCGCGGGGCGCCCACCTCGACGACTCCTCGGTCTGGGAGCGGTGCCCGTGAGTCTCGCCGCCGCCCGCCGCGCCGCGCGCGAGACCCTCGCCGACGTTCGCAAGCGGGAGGGATTCGGCCACGACCTTCTCGCCGCCCGCCTCCGCCGGGCGGACCTCGACCCCCGCGACGCCGCGTTGGTGACCCGGATCGTCTACGGCACGCTGGCGACCGAGGGCACCCTCGACGAGGTGCTCGATGAGCAGGTCGACCGCCCCGCCCGACTCCACCCACGGGTCAGGGACGCGCTTCGCGCCGCCGTCTACGAGCTGCTCTACATGCGTACACCTGACCGTGTCGCCGTGCATCAGGGGGTCGAGAGCGTCCGGGAGGTGAACCCCCGCGCAGCCGGTCTCGCCAACGCAGTGCTGCGCAGGATCGCCGAGCGCGCCGACTCCTTCCCCTGGGGCGACCCTGCGACCGATGACGCCGCCCTCGCCCGGCTCACCGGCCATCCCCTCTGGATGACCGAGCTCCTCATCGCCGACCTCGGCCGGGCTCGCGCCGAGGAGGTCCTGCGCGCCGACCTCGAGCCCGCCCCGCTCTACCTCGCCCACAACCCCTTCCGCGGCCCCCTCGACGCGCTTCTCGCACGCCTCGCTGCCGAGGGGGCCGCCCCGCTTCTCACCGGTCCCGAGGGCTGCATCGAGGCCGCCGACGCCTCCGCTGCGGTCCGCGCCGGCGCGCTCGCGGCCGGCGAGTGCCTCGTCGCCGACGCCGGAGCCCAGTTCGTCGCCTCGCTGTGCGCCCCGCACGGTGCGGGCAGGGTCGTCGACATCGCAGCCGGCCGGGGCACCAAGACCGCCCTCATCCAGGCGAGTGCGCACCGTCGGGGAGTCACCGCGGACGTGCTCGCCGCCGACCTCCACGGATACAAGACCTCGCTCCTGCGCTCCCGCATGGATGAGCTCGCCGTCCCCGGTGTCACCGTCGTGACCGCCGACGCCACCGACCCTGCCTCGGTCGAACTCCTCGGCGGGCCCGCCTCGGCGGACGCGGTCCTCGTCGACGCCCCCTGCTCCGGCCTCGGCACGCTCCGGCGCCACCCCGAGAAGCGCTGGAGGGTCACGCCCGCCGACATCGAGGCGCTCGCGGGGCTCGGAGCAGCCATGCTCGGGATCGCGGCCCGCCTTGTCCGGCCGGGCGGTTTCGTGGTGTACTCGACGTGCACGGTGACCGCGCGTGAGAACGCCGAGGTCGTGGCGGGATTCCTCGGTTCTCCGGAGGGGGAGGGGTTCGCTTGCGCGCCCTTGACCGCCGAGATGCCCGGGGGGTGGTCCCACTTCTTGACCGACGAGGGCTGGTTCGCCTCGTACCCGACCCCGGGCGGCCCGGACGGCCACTTCGCCGCCCTCATGCGCCGCACCACCGATACGTGAGACCCGATCTGCGAGGAGGACGCATGCGCACCACCAGGATCGTGGAGATGATCGAAGTGACCGAGGCCGCGGCGCTGGCCGCCGGGCGCTGGATGGGCAGGGGCGACAAGCACGCCGCCGACGCCGCCGCCGTCGATGCGATGCGCTCGGCGATGGACACGCTGGACATCTCGGGCACCATCGTCATCGGAGAGGGCGAGCGGGACGAGGCCCCGATGCTCTACATCGGCGAGGAGGTCGGACGGGGAGGCGAGGAGATCGACATCGCCGTCGACCCGCTCGAGGGGACGAACCTCACCGCCTACGGCCAGTCGAACTCTCTCGCGGTGCTCGCCTTCGCTCCCAAAGACACGCTGCTCCACGCGCCGGACACCTACATGATGAAGGTCGCGACCGGTCCCGTCGCGGCCGACGCCATCCATGTCGACGCTTCCCCTGCCGAGAACTGCGCCGCGGTGGCCAAGGCGCTCAAGCGACCCGTCGAGGACGTGGTCGTCTGCGTGCTCGACCGGGAGCGCCACACCGACCTCATCTCTGAGATCCGGGCGTGCGGCGCGCGCATCCGCCTCATCTCCGACGGTGACGTGTTCGGCGCCGTCGCTACCGCGATCGAGGGGACCGGGATCCATCTCTATCTGGGGATCGGCGCCGCTCCGGAAGGGGTGCTCGCGGCGGCTGCGATGCGCTGCATCGGCGGACAGTTCATGGGCCGGTTCGCGTTTCGCGACGAGGCCGACCGCGAGCGTGCGGCGTCGATGGCGAAGTGTGACATCGACGGCGTGCTCGACATGGACTGCCTGGTGGCGACCGACGAGGCGGCGTTCATCGCCACGGGAGTGACCGACGGAGAGCTCCTCCGTGGCGTGAAGTACTTCGGACAGGGCTCGCGGACGCACTCCGTGGCGATGGATGCGGCGACGGGGACGGTGCGCTTCATCGAGACGGTCTACAAGACCGGTGACGAGCCCTTCTGGGTGCGCAGGGACTGACGGAGCGCCACGCCCGCCGCGGTGGACGCTACTCCGCCGCGGGACACCCGCTGCACGAGGGCGCGCTGCCGCAGGCCGAGCCGCCTGCAGCCGGGGAAGAGTCCTTCGCGGGAGCGGTCTCGGCAGGCTTGGCACGGTAGTCGGTATTGTGGAAACCGGAGCCCTTGAAGACCACGCCGACCGGGGAGAAGACCCGCTTCGCGTCAGCTTCGCACTCCGGGCAGCATTCGGCGTCGGCGGCCCGGGACACCGGCCGCACGATCTCGAACCGGTGGTCGCAGGAGGTACAACGGAAATCGTACGAAGGCATAGGTCTCGCTCCTCTCGCTGTCCGCACCCCGCGGACAGCGCAGCAGCATAGCGAGGAGCGTGCCGCGTGACAAGTGATGGAGCATCGCGCACGAGATGAACGCTGAACACGACAGCACCCCACACGCCGTGCCCACCGCGGACGTCGCTACGGCCGAGGCCGCCGGGCCTGCCGAGCGGACCGCCGACCGGGGCGCCCGTCTCGTCGACCGACCGCGGCCGGAGCGTGCCCCGCTCATCCCGCGGCGGACCGTCATCTTCGCCGCCGCTGCGCTCGGGGTGTTCCTCCTCCTGGTGGCCGGCGCGATCTTCTACCTCGCGACCCTTCGGGTCACCGTGCCCGATCTCGCCGGCCTGACCGAGGGCGTCGCCCGTACCCGCCTCGCGCGTGTCGGCCTGGAGATATCCACCGTCGAGCGGCGGTTCGACCCGCTGCCCGCCGGCACCGTGCTCTCGCAGGACCCCCCGCCGGACACCGTCGTCACCCGCGGCGGCGGGGTAGCGCTCGTGGTGTCCGCGGGTACCGAGGAGTTCCCGATGCCCGACGTCGTGGGCATGAGCGTGAACGTCGCTCGCGCCCAGCTCGAGCAGCGCGGTCTCGTGGTCCGCATCGAGCCCGTACCGTCGGATCTTCCGGTCGATACCGTCCTTGAGACGCTCCCAGCCCCCGGCGCCACCGTACGCACCTCGGATATCGTACGGGTACGTATCGCCGCCGAGAGCACGGCGTCCGACGCGCTGCTGCCCTACCGTCTCCAGGACACACTCTTCGTGCTCGACCCCTCACCCGGCCTTCCCGGAGAGGTCGATGCCTCCTTCGAGGTCACGCGCCGCCTGCGCTCGCTGCTCGAGGCGTCCGGCGCCTCGGTCGTGGTGCTGCGTTCCGTCAACGAGACCGAGCTCGCCTCGGCGGTGAGGACCGAGCGGGCCGCCGAGGTCACGGCCACGGTCACGGCCCTCATCGGCATCGATGCCATGACACAGCCGCCGGGCGGGTTCGCCGTCGTCTCGATCGAGGGCGTACCTGAGGGCGGCCCCACGCTGCGCCTCATCGATGAGGTCGCGACGATACTCGCCGAGGGTGACCGGCCGGTCGTCAAGGCGGTCCTCGGCTCGGACCCGGTCCTGGATGCCGTGGAGGCTCCCGGGGTGCGCGTGAGGGTCGGCTCATACGCGGTCCCGGAGGACCTGGCCGCCTTCCGCGACCCGACCTGGAGCGACACGGTCGCGCGGGCGCTCTATCGGGCGCTCGGGGAACGGTTCGGGGCGCCGTAGCCGCTCGGCGTCTTGCGTGGCGCGCGGCCATGTGGCACCCTTCGACAGGTATCTGCCGTATCGGGAGCCGGACCTCCGGCTGAGAGGCGGTCAACAGACCGCGACCGACACGACGGTCCCGATAATGCGGGGCCGCATAACGGTTCCGGCTCCGCGCCGGTGTCACAGCGACCATGCGGTCGTTCCCATACGGTGTCCCTGCCTGTCGAATGGAGGAACACCACATGAGTTCACGTCGTACCCGTATCACCGTCGAGATCGCGCTCACGATCGCCCTCGCCGTCGTGTTGAGCATGTTCACGCTGCTCAAGATGCCGCAGGGGGGGAGTGTCTCCCTCGGGATGCTGCCGCTGTTCGTCCTCGCGCTACGGCGCGGTCTCGGCCCCGGCCTCGTGGCCGGCGGCCTCTACGGTCTCGTGGACCTGCTCGTCGACCCGTATCCCCCTGTGCACTGGGTCCAGCCGCTCCTCGACTACCCGATCGCCTACCTGCTCGTTGGGTTGGCCGGGGTCGCGACCCCGGTCCTCGCACGGGCGTTGGATGCAAAGGCGGCCGTGCGCACGGCACTCGCGATCGCGGGCGGGATCCTCGTGGGCGCGACCGGCCGCTACCTCGCCCACTTCGTCTCGGGTATGGTCTTCTTCGGGGAGTACGCTCCGGAGGGTCAGCCGGTCTGGCTCTACTCGGCGATCTACAACCTGTACGTCCCGGTGTCCGCAGCTGCGGCGCTGGCGGCGGCCGTGGTCTTGATACCGACGCTCCATCGCGTGGCCCCCGTGCAGGAGGACTGATCGGAGCATCGTGAAGCGTGCCTTGCTCATCGCCGGCGCCCCGGTGCCGGGTCACGAGGAGTTCTACCATGACCTCGCCCGGTCGGCGGCCCATGTGGTGGCCGTCGACTCGGGCGTGGATCTCTGTCACTCCGCCGCGCGGGTACCTGACCTGGTGGTCGGTGATCTCGACTCCGCGGATGAGTCAGCCCTGGCGTGGGCTTGGGCGGGTGGTGCCGCCGCCCTTACCGCCCCGGTGCACAAGGATGTGAGCGACCTCGACCTCGCGCTCGCGGAGTGCTCCCGACAGGGTTTCGAACGGGTGACCGTCACAGCCGCCTGGTCAGGACGGCTCGATCACACGCTCGCCGCTCTCGGTTCGCTCGTCCACGCCGAGGGCGTCGTCGTCGATCTTCGCGACCCGGGTCTGGTCGGCTGGCTGCTCGATCCCGCGACCCGCGGGTCCATCGGGATCGGCCCGGCGGGGGCGTCGTGCTCGCTCTTCGCGCTCGGCACGCCGGCGTGCGTGACCACATCGGGCCTGCGCTATCCGCTCACCGCCGAGGAACTCGCGCCGCTCTCCTCGCGCGGCTTGAGCAACGTGGTCGCACAGGCGCCGGCGCGCGTGACGGTCCACCGCGGCGTGGTGCTCGCGCTGTCGAACCCCCTGGCGGACGGGACGCTCGCTCACCCGGTCGACGCCGCGGGGTAGTCGCCGACCGCCCGTGGGGTATACAATCGCTCACGAGGGGCGGGAACGAGACGTGACGTGGTTCGTACGGTGGTAGCGGGGATCATCGGAGTCATCGCGGTCGGCGCGTTCGCGGCGGCCGCGGTATCGTCGTCCCCGGGGTTCGCCTTCATCGGGCTCGCCGCGGCCGTCGTCTCCCTCCTGATCGCCGCGAGGGCGTCCACCGGAAGTGCGCACGCCGACTCCCGACCCGTTCGTCGTCCCGCGCGCGACACCGGCCAGAAGCCGTCCCCGCGATCAGGCTGCCACCTCCGCCCCGCGCCCGCGGTGTCACCAGACCCCCGGACCGCGCCCGCCCCCCGCGAGGCGCTCAGGGTCACCCCTCCCGCCACCCTCGATATCCCCGGGGTCGCGCATGCGATCCTCGAGACCGCCCGCACGCTCGGTCCCGCCGCTCGGGTCACCGTGTGGCGCGCCGACGGCGCCTCGGGAGACGCGGTGTCGGTAGGCGGCGTCGGAGTCTGGCGCGGAGAGCCCGCCCCGGGACGCCGCGGGATCGACACCGCGCTCGCCGAGGGCCGTACGGTCTCGGAGACCATCGGGCTCGCCGAGGAGTCGGCGGCCGCTCCACGCAGCGGCCGCCGCTACGTCATCCCCGTCACCTTCACCGGCGTCCGCGGCGCCGCCGCGATCGACTTCGAGGACACCTCGCCCGATCCCTCGCTCCTCGACGACCTCGCCAGGGCGTTCAGGCTCCCGCTCGCGGCCGCGCTCGCCCTCGGGCGCGCGCGTCAGGAGTCCGAGGCCGCACGGGCCCTGCTTGAGTCCGCGCGCGACCTCGCGCGGCTGCTCGACCCCGAGCGGGTGGTATCGGTGACCCTCGACCGCGCGCTCGAAGCCACCGCCGCATCGACCGGCAGTATCATGCTCTACGACGAGGACGGAGCCACCCTGCGGATCGCCGCGGCCGTGGGCCTGCCCCGCCACGTGGTCCGGGACACCGTGGTCCGCCCCGGGGACGGCATCGCCGGATGGGTGGCGCTCTCGGGACAGCCACTCGTGGTCGAGGACCTTCCCGGACGTACCGACGGCAACCGGTCGCGAAGCGTCCGGTCCGCCGTCTCCGTGCCGCTCTCCGACGAGGACGGGGTCCTCGGCGTGTTGAACGTAGGGAGCCGGAAGTACCCGTCCACGTTCACCGCGACCGACCTCGAGACGCTGGAGACCCTCGCGCGGCAGGCCGCGGTCTCGCTGCGCAACGCCCGCGCGATCGCCTCGGCGGGTGAGCTGTACTTCGACACCCTCAAAGCGCTCTCACTCGCGCTCGAGACGAAGGACCCGTACGCGCTTGGGGGGACCGAGCGCGTCGTCGAGTACGCGACGCGCCTGGGTGCGGCGATGGGGCTGGGGCTCGAGGAGTCGCGTGCGCTTGAGATCGCCGCGATGCTGCACGACATCGCCATGCCCGCGGCCGGGGAGGCGGTGATGGTGTCGGACCGTCCGCTCTCGACCGTCGAGCGCGGGATGCTGAAGCTGCATCCGGTCATCGCCGCGGAGATCCTCGAGCAGGCGCCGGCACTGCGTGAGGTCGTGCCGATCGTCTACCACCATCACGAGCGCTACGACGGCACGGGGTACGCGGGCGGAGTGGGGGGAGAGGCGATCCCGCTGGCGGCACGGATCCTCGCGGTCGCGGACGCCTACGTAGCGATGACCTCCGACCGCCCGTATCGAAGCGCGCTCACCGAGGACGCCGCGCTCGAGGAGTTGCGCAGACACGCAGGAACCCAGTTCGACCCGACGGTGGTCGAGACGTTCTCGACGGTCGTCGTGGAGTCGGACCGGGTTCGCTGAGGTGGCGGCAGAGGCCGCCGGGAGGGGCGATCGTCGGCTCCGGCGCCGCTAGGCGCGGGTGATCTTGCCCGCCTTCATGCACTTGGTGCAGACGTTGATGCGCTTGACCGAGCCGTCGACGACGGCGGTGACCTTCTGGATGTTGGGGCGGAAGACCCGGTTCGTGACGCGGTGCGAGTGGCTCACGTTGCGTCCCGCCGAGGGGTGCTTCCCGCACACGGTGCAGACCTTGGACATGGGTGACACTCCGTTCCGTCGAGATGACGCAGCCATGTCTGATGACTGCGTGAGCGGTTCAAAGGCTTACGGATACTACCACAGGCCGATGTGGCACACAACACTCCTACCTGCAGCTCAGTCACCGCGCCGGCAGCCGCTCGCGCGCCACGACGCCGTCACGCGATGTCGTGACAATCGGATATACTTGACCCGCGACCGACGGGACGACGGAGGGCAGACGGTGCCGTACACGCCCGACATGCTGATACGAGATGTCTTGACGAGCAATCGCGGGGCCGCCGAGGTCTTCGCCCGTCACGGCCTCGGGTGCCCGTCGTGCCTCGCTGTCGACATGGAGACCCTCGCCGCGGTCGCGCACATGCACGAGGTCGATGTCGAGTCGCTGATCGCGGAACTCGACGCGCTACCCGTAGTCGATGAGGAGGACCGCTAGCATGGCCGAGGCTGTTCGCGGCGAGATCGAGATCCACGATGACGTGCTCGCGGACCTTGCGGGGTTCGCTGCGCTCGAGTGCTACGGCGTCGTCGGCATGGCGAGTCCGTCACTGCGCGATGGCGTCGCCCAGCTTCTTTCGCGTGACAAGCTCCGCAAGGGCGTGGTGATCACGAGCCTCGGCGAGAGCGTGAAGGTCGACCTGTACGTGGTCATCGAGCACGGGACGAACCTCAGCCAGGTCTCCCACAACCTCGCCGACCGCGTCCGCTACGTCCTGGAGTCCACCGCCGGCGTCCGTGTCGAGGACATCGACGTCCACGTCCAGGGCATCAAGGTCCGCAAGTAACCCCGTCAAGAGAGGCTCGATGACCCCGACAGTGTCGTTCCCCACTCTGGTTTCCTCGGCCGCGGCTGCCCTCAAGGAGCGCGCCGAGGAGGTCAACCGGCTCAACGTCTTCCCGGTACCCGACGGTGACACGGGCACCAACATGGCGCTCACGATGGATGCGGTCGTCGCCGAGGTGCAGCAGCTTCCCGCCGGTGCCGATGTCGTCGCCTACTGCCATGCCGTCACCCACGGTTCACTCATGGGCGCACGCGGCAACTCCGGCGTGATCCTCAGTCAGATCCTGCGCGGACTCTGCGATGTGATCGCGACGTCACCCGACGATCCTCGCGAGATGGTGGCGGCCTCGCTGGAGCGGGCGACCTCCGTCGCCTTCCAGGCCGTCCGCAAGCCTGTGGAAGGGACGATGCTGACCGTCCTGCGCGACGCTTCCCTCGCCGCGCGCGCGGCCCTCGACGCCGGCGCTGCCTTCGACGAGCTCGTAGACCGTACGCTTGACGCCACCGTCGAGTCGGTCCGCAACACGCCCGAGCTGCTCCCGGTCCTCAAGGAGAACGGCGTCGTCGACGCGGGGGGCTTCGGTCTCGCGATCCTCGCCGAGGGCCTGATCGCCGCCGCCCGAGGCACCGAGTTCGATCTCGCGGTGATCGACAGCGCCTCGGCCCCGAGCCTCGTGGTCACGCCGGTCGACGACTGGGACGACGACGAGTACCTCTACTGCACGGAGTTCCTGCTCCACGGTGAGGACCTCGACCAGAAGGCGATCGAGGAGTTCGTCGGCACGCTCGGCGGCTCCGAGCTCGTGGTAGGCGACCCGAACCTGCTCAAGGTGCACGTCCACACCAACGATCCTGGCGCTGTCATCTCCCATATGACGGTCCGCGGCGAGGTCGCCGACGTCCACATCAACAACATGCGCCGACAGACCGAGGCGCGATCGGAGGGGCTACGCGCTGAGCCTGAGCCCGCCACGCCTCCCAAGCCGGTCGGGTTCGTCGCGGTGGGGGCGGGCGACGGGATACGCGAGATCCTTGAGAGCCTCGGCGTGGACGTCGTCGTCAACGGCGGGCAGACCATGAACCCCTCCACCGCCGAGCTGCTCGAGGCCGTCCAGCGCGTGAACGCCGATAACGTGGTGGTGCTGCCCAACAACAAGAACATCCAGATGGCCGCCCAGCAGCTCGTCGACATCGTCGAGCGCCCCGTCGCGGTGATCCCCACGAACTCGGTCCCCGAGGCCTTCGCCGCGCTGCTCGCGGTCGACCCGGGCGCGTCCCTCGACGAGATCGCCGAGGAGATGACCGCCGCCGCGGGCGAGGTGCGTACCGGCGAGGTCACCACGGCTGTCAAGGACTCCACCTCCAAGCACGGCCCCATCACGAAGGGCCAGGTGATCGGCATCGCCGACCATGAGATCGAGGTCATCGGCGAAGATGTCGCGACGGTCACCCTCGAACTCGCCGCGGTGATCGCGCCCTCCGGCGAGACGCTCACGCTTCTCGGTGGCGCCGACCTCCCCGAGGCCGAACTCGAGCGGATCGCGGGCGACATCGAGGCCGCTCATCCCGAGCTGGAAGTCGAGTACCACCGGGGCGGGCAACCGCTCTACCCGGTGATCATGTCGGTAGAGTAGACGTCAGGCGACGAAGGGACCTCACAGATGGCGCGCATCGGTATCGTTTGTGACAGCACCTGCGACCTCGGCCCCGAATGGCTCTCCGCCCACGACGTGGAGATGGTGCCGCTCAAGGTCCTCTTCGGCGAGGAGTCGTTCCTCGACTGGATCGACCTGACTCCCGAGCAGTTCTACGCGAAGCTCACCGCCTCCAAGGCGTTGCCCAAGACCTCGCAGCCCTCGCCCGCGGACTTCGCCGCGGTCTACGCCCGCCTCGCCGAGGCAGGATGCAGCGAGATCGTCTCCGTCCATCTCACGTCGGCGCTCTCCGGCACGTTCGAGTCCGCGACGCTCGCTGCCGCCGACGCCCCCGTGCCGGTGCGGATCGTCGACACCAAGCTCGTGTCGCAGGCCGCCGGCCTCGTGGTCAAGGCGGCGATCCGCGCGCGCGAGGCGGGCGGGGACGCCGCGGCCATCGAAGCCGCCGCCCGTACGACCGCCGAGGCGAGCAGCCTGTTCTTCATCCTCGACACGCTCGAGTTCCTCGTGAAGGGCGGCCGCGCCGGGAAGGCGTCGGGCCTCGCGGCCTCGGTCCTCAACATCAAGCCGGTCCTCACCTTCACGGACGAGGGCACGATCGAGCCGTTCAAGAAGGTCAAGGGCCTCAAGAAGGCGATGGCCGAGGTCGCCGCGCGCGTGGCCGCCGACTCCGCCTCGGGTCGGGTCCGCGTCGGGGTGTTGCACGGCTGCGCCCCCGAGCTCGCCGAGGAGATGCGTGCGGCGCTCGACGAGGCCGGCGCGGACTACGAGCTCGACTCGGTCGGTTCCGTCGGTGCGGTCATCGGCACCTACGCCGGTCCGGGCGCGGTGGGCGTGGCCTACCACCCGATCGAGCTCTAGTCCGGAGGCGCCGTGGAAACCGCGGCGGACACGGCACGGCCACTGAGGCGGCTCGTCGCTCACGGGGAACCGGTCACCTCGGCGCGTTTCGTCGACCGCGCGCGTGCCGAGGCGCTCGCCCGTCTCGGTATCGAGACGATCGGGCGGCTGGTGACGCACTACCCGTTCCGCTACCTCGACCTCGGCGCGTCGACGCCCATGGCGCGGGTGCGTTCCGGCGCCGAGGTGACCGTGACCGGCCGGGTCCACAAGGTCACGGTCAAGCGCCCGCGGCCGCGGTTGTCGATCGTCGAGGTCGCCCTGACCGACGGGACCGGCCTCGTGCTTGGCGTGTGGTTCAACCAGCCGTTCATGGCCGAGCGGTTCATCGAGGGCGAACAGGTCGCCTTCGCCGGCCGCGCGAACCTCGAGTTCGGGTTCGTGCAGATGAAGAACCCCTTCGTCGAGAAGCTCGGTTCCGCCGACGGCCCGGCCCTTGCCGGCAAGGTGCTGCCCGTGCACCGCGCGACCGAGGGGTTGACCACCAACTGGCTGCGTCGGCTCGTCGCCGCCGCGGTCGATGACTACGCGGAGGTCCCGGACTTCCTGCCGGCCGGCCTCCGCATCGCTCACGGCCTGCTTCCGCTGGGCGCGGCGTCCCGCGCCATCCACTTCCCCCGCGACCTCGCCGAGGCGGGCGAGGCGCGCAGGCGACTGGCCTACGACGAGCTGCTCTGCCTGCAGCTCGGTCTGGCCGCACGGCGCCATGCGATCACGGTGGAGCGCCCCGGGGTCGCCCACGTCACGAACGGGCCGGCCCTGGCGGCGCTCTCCGGCTCGCTCCCGTTCCGGCTCACGCCGGACCAGCAGGACGCCGTCGCAGACATCCTGGCCGACCTCGGCGCCCGGACGCCCATGAACCGGCTCCTTCTCGGCGACGTGGGCACCGGGAAGACCGCGGTAGCCGCGCACGCGCTCTGCGCGGCCGCCGATTCGGGGAGCCAGGCCGCGATGATGGCTCCCACCGAGGTGCTCGCGGTGCAGTACGCCGAGAAGGTCGGGCCGATGCTCGACGCCGCCGGCGTGTCGTGGGCGCTCCTCACCGGGTCACTCGGCGCGGCCGACCGGCGCTCGGTGCTCTCGCGGATCGAAGCGGGGGAGGTCTCTGTCGTCTTCGGTACCCACGCCCTCATCGAGGAGGGGGTCCGGTTCGCCCGCCTCACCCTGGCCGTCGTCGACGAGCAGCATCGCTTCGGCGTGGTCCAGCGACTCGCCCTCCGCCGCAAGGGTCCCGCCGCCGACATGCTGGTGATGACGGCGACACCCATCCCGCGCTCCCTGGCGCTCACCCGCTTCGGCGACCTCGACACGTCCTACCTCAGGCAGCGCCCGCACGGGGAGGGGGAGGCGCGCGTGACCACGCGCCTCGTGAACCGCGCGCATCGCGCCGAGGCGTACGGGGCGGTCCGCGCCGCGGTGCGGGCCGGCCGGCAGGCCTACGTCGTGTGCGCGCTCGTCGACGAGTCCGACTCCGTCCAGGTTCGCTCGGCGAACAAGGAGGCCGACCGGCTGCGCGCAGAGGTCTTCCCCGACCTGCGCGTCGGGCTCCTGACCGGCAAGATGCGCACCCCGGAACGTCTCGACGCCATGCGCCGATTCCGCGCCGGGGAGGTCGACGTCCTCGTGGCCACCACCGTCATCGAGGTCGGTGTCGACGTACCCAACGCCACGCTGATGATCATCGAGGACGCCGAGCGCTTCGGCCTCGCGCAGCTCCACCAGCTCCGCGGCCGCGTCGGGCGGGGCGAGCACCCCGGCGAGGTGCTGCTCTTCGCAGACCCCAAGAGTGCCGAGAGCAGGGCACGGATGGAGGCGATCGTGTCGACATCCGACGGTTTCGAGCTCGCCGAGGCGGACCTCCGCCTGCGCGGGGCCGGACAGATGCTCGGCGAGGCCCAGCACGGGCTTCCCGAGCTCCGCCTCGCGTCGCTCGTCGATGACGCGGCGCTCCTCGAGACCGCCCGCGACGACGCCAGGACGATCATCGAGGCCGATCCGCACCTGAGCGCGCCCGCCCACGGGCCCCTCGGCATCGAGGCGAGACGACGGTTCACGGACGCATGGACGTGGGTGAGCGCCGGATGAGGATCGTGGCGGGCACCCTCGGCGGACGGACGATCACGGCACCGAAGGGCGCGACCACCCGCCCTACGTCGGATCGCGTCCGTGAGGCGCTCTTCAGCCGGCTCGAGGCGCTCGACGACGGCGCGCTCGTGGACGGCTCGGTGCTCGACGCGTTCGCCGGGAGCGGAGCCCTCGGGATCGAGGCGCTCTCGCGGGGGGCGGCATCGGCCACGTTCGTCGAGCGTGACCGCGCTGCGCTGACAGCGCTGCGGCGCAACATCGACGCGCTCGGCATCGCCTCTCGCACCCGCGTGACCCCGGCCGACCTGTTCGTCCTCGCTCGCCGCACGCCGCCGCCTGGGCATCCGTTCTCGTTGCTCTTTCTCGACCCTCCCTATAGAATCAACAAGTCCGAGGTCAGGCAAGTCGTCGAGCGTCTCGCCGCGACGAACGCGCTCAGCCCCGGCGCCCTGGTGGTGTGGGAGCACGCGACGGGCGAGCCGCCCGAGTGGCCGCCCGGATTCGAGTCGCTCGGTCCGCGGCGCTACGGAGACACGACGATCGAGATCGCACGATGGAGAGGGGAGGGGACCGGATGAAGCGGGGCATGTGTCCCGGTACCTTCGACCCGGTGACCTCGGGGCACCTCGACATCATCGAGCGCGCCGCGACCCTCTTCGATGAGCTCGTGGTCGCTGTCGCCCTCAGTCCGGACAAGGGCGGCGGACCGCTCTTCTCCATCGATGAGCGGTGCGCGTTCATCGAGCAGGCGACCGAACACCTCCCTCACGTATCGGTACGGCCTTTTGATACTCTCTTGATGGATTTCGCCGCCGAGGTCGGGGCGACCGCCATCATCAAGGGACTTCGGGCGGTGACCGACTTCGAACGCGAGTTCCAGATGGCCCAGCTGAACTACCGCATCTCGACCGAGATCGAGACGATGTTCATCATGGCCATCCCCGAGTACATGTATCTGAGTTCTTCGGCAGTCAAAGAGATAGCCCGACACGGTGGACCGATCGAAGGGCTCGTGCCGCTTCACGTGCACGACGCCCTCGAGGAACGCCTGGCGGGGTCCCGTTTAGGGAGGACGTAGATGGACATCATGGCCTTGATCGACCGGATCGAAGAGCTCGTCGACAACGGGCGCTCGATCCCGCTCTCCGGCTCGAAGATGGTCGACCCCGAGAAGGTCTACGAGATCGTCGATGAGATCAGGGCACAGTTCCCCGACGAGCTGAAGCAGGCGCGCTGGATCGTCAAGGAGCGTCAGGAGATGCTCGAGGAGGCGGAGAAGGAAGCCAACCGCATCCTCGAGGAGGCTCGGGACCGCGCGCAGGCCATCGCCAGCGAGCAGGAGATCGTCAAGCTCGCGGAGCAGCAGGCCGCCGCGATCATGGACGACGCGCGCACCAAGGAGCGCGAGATCCGTCTCGGCGCCGAGGACTACGCCGACGAGATGCTCGCCAACCTCGAGGTGAACCTCGGCAAGTTGCTCACCGCGGTCCAGCGTGGCCGAGACCGGCTCCAGGGCAAGGTCGGCGCCGGCGGGGGCGGCTCCCAGCAGCGATGAGCGCGACGCTGCGCATCGACCTGTCCGAGGTCCTCGCCGAGACGGGCCGCTCCGTCGACCTCGACGACGAGGTCCCGCTCGACTCGCTCACGATCGGCGACACGGTCGCCGTCTTCGAAGACCGTCCCCGGGTCCGGGCCTCGATCTCCAACGCGGGCGAGGGCCTCGTGCTCCTCGGCGAGGTGCAGGCCGAGGCCCGCATGGAGTGCTCCCGCTGCCTGGAGCCGTTCACCACCTCGCTCACCGGCTCGCTCGAGGGCACGCTGACCGTGCCCGAGGAGCGTCCCGCGATCGGTGAGGACGAGGAGTGGTACCCGATCGACCCCGACGGGAGCGCGGACCTGCTCCCGGCGGTCATCGCCGCCCTCGGCATCGAGATCCCCTACGCCCCGCTCCACGACGAGGCGTGTCTCGGCATCTGCCCCACCTGCGGCTGCGACCTGAATCGCGATACGTGCACGTGCGAGACGCCCGATCCGTCGGACGAGGGGCCGTTCGCCGCCCTCAAGGGCCTCATCGCCGAGGACGAGGCCGAGTAGGCGTCTACCCACCACGCGGGGCCGTGTGCTATAGTCTGTCGCCGTGCGGCCGCAGGTCGCCTGGTATGAACACCCTACGACGGCCCGGCGCCGTCGCGCTGAACGAAGGAGACACCATGCCTGTCCCCAAGCGGAAGACCTCACGAGCCGTCCGTGACGCCCGTCGCGCCACGCACGCCATCGACGCGCCCGCCAAGTCGGTGTGCCCGCAGTGCCACTCTCCCAAGCTCCCGCACCGCGTGTGCGGCGAGTGCGGCTACTACAACGGCAAGGAAGTCATCGACACCGAGTAGCACTCCGTGCGTGGTGTCAGGACGGTATCAGCGCGGACGTGGAGGGTGCGATGAGCGAGGCACGACCGGTCCGCGTGGTGGTCGACGCCATGGGCGGGGATCACGCGCCGGGACACATCCTCGCAGGCGTCGAGCGCGCCGTTGCCGCCGATACCTCGGTCGAGGTCGTCCTGACCGGGGACGACGCGGTGGTGACCCCCTTCGCCGCCACGCGTGACCGCGTGACGGCGCACGCCACCACCGAGGTCATCGCGATGGGCGAGCACCCTGCCCAGGCGGTGCGGTCCAAGAAGGACTCCTCGATCGTCGTCGGCTGCCGCCTTGTTCGCGAGGGGTCGGCCGACGCCTTCTTCTCCGCCGGCTCCACCGGCGCCTGCATGGCGGCCGCCACCCTCGTGATGGGCCGCGTGAAGGGCGTCTCGCGACCCGCGATCGCGACCGTCATCCCCACCGTCGGCGCGCCGGCGGTCCTGCTCGATGTCGGGGCGAACGCCGACTGCAAGCCGGAGCACCTCCTCCAGTTCGGCCTCATGGGCGCGGCGTACGCGGAGACGGTCCTCGGCGTGAGCGCCCCCCGCATCGGCCTGCTCAACATCGGCGAGGAGCCCACGAAGGGCTCGCAGCTCGCCATCGACGCGCACGTGGCGATGGCCGCCTCGCTCGAGGGGTTCGTCGGCAACATCGAGGGTCGCGACGTCTTGGCCGGCGAGGTCGACGTCATCGTCACCGACGGTTTCACCGGTAACGTCGCACTCAAGCTCCTGGAGGGCACCTCGGCCGCGCTGCTCGGCCAGATGCGCGACGTCATGACCGCCACGCCGCTGCGGACCGCCGCGGCCGCGATCCTCAAGCCGGGTCTGCGCGAGCTCAAGCGCCGCCTCGACCCCGACACCTACGGGGGAGCGCCGCTCCTCGGCGTCGACGGGGTCTGCATCATAGGCCACGGCAGCTCAGGGCCCGACGCGGTCGCCGCCGCCGTCAGGGTCGCCGCACAGGCGGTCCGGGGGGACCTCGCCGGTCGCATCGGGCACGCGGTCCGCGCCACGGAAACGTAGGTACCCGCCCCTTTGCGCCACGCGCGCGCCCGTGTACACTACTCGGACATCCCGTCCGGGATGATGACCTCCGAGGAGTAAACCCGCTGATGATGCGCGCCGCCCGCATAACTGGGATTGGTTCATACCTTCCTTCGCGCGTGCTCTGCAACGCGGAGCTCGAGCGCATGGTCGACACCAGCGACGAGTGGATCACCACACGTACCGGGATCCGTGAGCGCCGCCTCGCCGAGGAGGGCCAGGCCACCTCCGACCTCGCTGTGGTCGCCGTCGAGCGCGCGCTCGTCGACGCCGGCCTGGGTCCTGCCGACATCGACCTGCTCGTGGTCGGCACGTCGAGCCCCGACATGATCCTGCCCGCGACCGCCTGCCTGGTGCAGGCCCGCCTCGGCATGTCCTGTCCGGCGTTCGACGTGAACGCGGCGTGCTCCGGGTTCCCGTACGCGCTTCAGGTGGCGACCTCGGCGATCGAGGCCGGGCGCGCCTCCCGCGTGGTCGTCGTGGGGGCCGACGCGCTCACCCGGCATATCGATTTCGCCGACCGTGCCACCTGCGTGCTCTTCGGAGACGGTGCGGGAGCGGTGGTGGTCGAGGCGGCCGAGGAGCCCGGAGTGCTCGGGATCGTGCTCGGGGCGGACGGACGCGGCGCCGATATGCTGCGGATCGCGGCCGGGGGCTCGGCAGCGCCCGCGACGCCCGAGCGGCTCGCGGCGGGGGAGCAGTACCTCACGATGAACGGCAACGAGGTCTTCCGCTTCGCGGTCAAGGTGATCCCCGCGGCCACCCGTGAGGCGCTCGAGGCGAGCGGGTGCTCCGTCGAAGACCTCGCGTGGCTCGTCCCGCACCAGGCGAACCAGCGCATCCTCAACACGGTCGGCGAGCGCCTCGGGATCGACCCCGAGCGCGTCTTCAGCCACGTGCACCGCACCGGGAACACGTCGGCGGCCTCGATTCCGCTGGCCCTCGACGACCTGTATACTAGCGGGCGACTCGCCCCCGGAGACCTCGTCGCCCTCGTCGGCTTCGGTGCCGGTCTGACCTGGGGAGCCGCGGTGGTCCGCTGGACCAAGGCCCGAACGACCAAGGAGATGTAGATGGCCCTTCGGACCAGAATCACCGACCTGCTCGAGATAGAGCACCCTGTCATCCAGGGCGGCATGGCGTGGACCGCCACCGCGGAGCTCTCCGCGGCGGTCAGCAACGGCGGCGGCCTCGGCGTCATCGGCGCCGGTCACATGCCCACCGAGCTGCTACGCGAGCAGATCCGCCTCGCCAAAGAGCTGACCGACAAGCCGTTCGGCGTCAACCTGATGCTCCTCACCCCGCACATCGACGAACTCGTCGAGATGGTCCTCGAGGAGGGCGTCCACGCCGTCACCACCGGCGCGGGCAACCCCGGCAAGTACATGGCCGCCTTCAAGGACCGCGGCATCAAGGTCCTGCCGATCGCCCCGAGCGTGGCGCTCGCGAAGCGCCTCGAGTCCATCGGCGCCGACGCGATCATCGGCGAGGGCATGGAGGCCGGCGGTCACATCGGCGATCTCACCACCATGGTGCTCACGCCCCAGCTCGTGGACGCGGTCGAGGTTCCGGTCGTCGCCGCCGGCGGCATCGCCGACGGGCGCGGTGTCGCGGCGGCGTTCGCGCTCGGCGCCGAGGGCATCCAGGTCGGCACCCGGTTCATGTGCGCCACCGAGTGCACGATCCACCCCGAGGTCAAGGCACGCATCGTCAAGGCGCGCGACCGCGACACCGTCGTCACCGGCTACTCCACCGGACACCCCGTCCGTGTCATCAAGAACCGGCTCGCCAAGATCCTCGGCGAGCTCGATCGTGACAACAAGCCCGAGGAGATCGAGACCCTCGGCGCCGGCAAGCTCGCGCTGTGCATGCGCGAGGGCGACCTCGACATGGGCAGTCTCATGGCGGGTCAGGCGGCGGCGATGGTCTCGTGCGTCCAGCCGGCCGCGGAGATCATCGAGGAGCTCGTCTCCGACGCGGTCCAGGTGATGGAGGCACTCTCCGAGACGGCCGGCGCGGTGCGGAAGTGACGGGCATGCAGGCCGCACTCGTCTTCCCCGGACAGGGCTCGCAGCGCCCGGGCATGCTCGATCGGGTCCCGGAGACCGACGCCCTCGACCGCCTGCTCGACGCCGCCGAGGCGCTGACCGGGCGTGAGCTCCGCTCGCTCGCGTCCGAGGGGCGCCCCGAGGACCTCACCGACACCACCGTCGCGCAGCCGCTCCTCTACCTCGCCGACTGGGCGTGGGGCCGCGCGCTGCTCGACATCGGCGTGACGCCCGCCTACGTCGCCGGACACAGCCTCGGCGAGCTCGCGGCCCTCGCGGTCGCGGAAGTCTACTCGCCCGAGGCGGGTCTCGAGCTCGTCTGCGAGCGTTCCCGGCTCATGGCCGAGACCGCGGCGCGCACGCCGGGGACGATGGCGGCGTGCCTCGGCCTGGACGCCGAGGTGGTGACGTCGGTCGTCGACCCGGTGGAGGGGGTGTGGGTCGCCAACGACAACGCTCCGGGACAGATCGTCATCTCGGGCACCGCCGAGGGCGTCAGCGTCGCCACTGCCCTCCTGAACGACGCCGGCGCTCGCCGGGTGGTCGCCCTCGACGTATCGGGGCCGTTCCACTCGCCGCTGATGGCGCCTGCCGCCGACGCGTTCGCGCAGATCCTCGCCGGCACGGAGATGGCCGACGCGGCGATCCCCGTCATCCAGAACACCCGGCCCGTGCCTTCGACCGCGGCAGGCGAGATCCGCGGGGCCCTCGCCGCGCAGATCACCGCTCCGGTAGAGTGGACGTCAGCGATGCGCTACCTCGCCGGCCATCCGCCCATGACCGTGGTGGAGGCCGGCCCGGGGTCGGTCCTGCGTGGGCTCGCCCGGAGGATCGACGGCCTGGGCGCGGTCAGCGTCGAAGATGTCGGTCTCGAAGTCCTCGTCGAGGAGGTACTGCGATGAGTTCTCTGGAATCCAGGGTCGCGCTCGTCACCGGCGCCTCGCGCGGCATCGGCGCGGCGGTCGCGCGCACCCTTGCCGCCCGTGGTGCCCTCGTCGCCGTCAACTATGCGGGAAGCGCCGATGCGGCGGCCGCGGTGGTCGCGGGGATCGAGGAGGCCGGTGGGACCGCGGCGGTCTTCCAGGCCGATGTCTCCGATCCCGTTCAGGCGACCGCGCTCGTCGAGGCGGTGACGGCACGGTTCGGCCGGCTCGACATCGTGGTCAACAACGCCGGCATCACCCGTGACGGCCTGCTCGTCAGGATGTCCGACGAGGACTGGGACGCGGTGGTGCGCACCAACCTCACCGGCGCCTTCACGATCACGCGTGCCGCCGCCAAGGTCATGATGCGCGCCCGCGCCGGCTCGATCATCAACATCTCCTCGGTCGTCGGGCTCACCGGCAACGCCGGGCAGGCGAACTACGCCGCCGCCAAGGCCGGGATGATCGGTCTGACCAGGTCGGTCGCCCGTGAGCTCGCGTCACGGTCGGTTCGCGTCAACGCGATCGCGCCGGGCTTCATCGAGACCGACATGACCTGCGAGCTCTCGCCCGCGGTCCGCGAGGCCGCCCTCGGCCAGGTCGCCATGGGCACCTTCGGGCAGCCCGAGGACATCGCAGCGGCGGTCGCATTCCTGGCCTCGGATGAGGCCCGCTACATCACCGGTCAGGTCCTCGCGGTCGACGGGGGCATGACGTTCGTCTAGAGTGCACGGCGGTATTGTCCGCCGAACCCCCTCGGAAGGAGGTGTGGTAGGACTGATGGAGAGAGAAGAGATCCTTGAGAAGGTGACCGAGGTCATCGTCGATCAGCTCAACGTCGAGCGTGACGATATCGCCGAGGAGGCCTCGTTCATCGACGACCTGGGCGCCGACTCGCTCGACCTCGTCGAGCTAGTCATGGCGCTCGAGGCCGAGTTCGGGATGTCGATCCCGGACGAGGACGTCGAGACGATCAAGACCGTCGGCGACGCGGTCGCCTACGTGGAGGCGAACGCCTAGCAGTGAACACCTCCCCGGGCCGCCGCGGATGACTTCGCGCCGGCCCGGGGTCTTCCTGTTCCCGGCCACCCCCGAACGGAGGCCCGAGAAGTGCCCGAGATGCCCACGCTGACCATCGGCGCCAAGACCGCCCGACTCCCCATCGTGCAAGGGGGTATGGCGGTCCGGATCTCCATGGCGCCGCTCGCCGCCGCGGTCGGACGGGCCGGCGGGGTCGGCCTGATCGCCGGCTCCGGGCTCACGCCCGACGAGCTCACGGCAGAACTTCGAACGGCCCGCGAGATCACCGACGGCGTCGTCGGCGTGAACATCATGGTGGCCGTCCGCCGCTTCAAGGAGCTCGTGCACGCGGCGATCGCGGCGGGTGCGGACGTGCTCGTCGTGGGCGCCGGGTTCTCGCGCGACGTCTTCACCTGGGGACGGGAGGCTGGGGTCCCGGTCGTCCCGATCGTCGGGTCGGTGCGAGTGGCCAAGCTCGCCGAGCGATTCGGCGCGGCAGCGGTCGTCGTCGAGGGCGTCGAGGCCGGGGGTCACCTCGGCACGGATCGCCCGATGCTCGAACTCCTGCCTGAGATCGTCGAGTCCGTCGACATCCCGGTGATCGGCGCCGGCGGCGTAGTGGACGGTGTCGACATCAAGCGGACCCTCGACGCGGGCGCCGCCGGCGTCCAGATGGGATCGCGGTTCGCCGCGACCGTCGAGTCCTCGGCGCCCGACTCGTTCAAGCAGCTCTACGTCGACTCGGTCGAGTCCGACATCGTGATCGTCAAGAGCCCCGTGGGTCTTCCCGGCCGCGCCATCGAGAACCCCTTCGCCCGACGTCTCGCAGCCGGCGACTTCCCGCCGATCGACCGGTGCGTCTCGTGCCTCAAGGAGTGCGGGAAGGACTACTGCATCATCGACCGCCTCGTGCGAGCGCAGGGCGGTGACGTCGATGACGGTCTCGTCTTCGCCGGTTCCTCGGCCGCCCGGATACACGACGTCCCCACGGTCGCGAGCCTCATGGAGCGTCTCGAGAACGAGTGGAAGGCCGTGTCGGCCAGGGAGGAGCAGTCATGAGGAGAGTCGCGATCACCGGTGTGGGCGTCGTCTCGCCGATCGGCACCGGACGGACTGCGATGCAGAAGGGTATCGCCGCCGGCCGCTCAGGCGTCGGTCCGATCACGCACTTCGACGCCGCCACGTTCTCCACACGGTTCGCGGCCTCCGTCGACGACTTCGACCCGCTCGCGTTCCTCGACGCCAAGGAGGCGCGCCGGATGGCGCGGTTCCAGCAGTTCGCCGTGGGGGCGGCGCTCGAGGCGATCGGCGACGCCGGGCTCGAGTTCGACGAGCAGGAGGCGGACCGGATCGGCGTGATCGTCGGTTCGGGCATCGGCGGCCTGCAGGTCATGGAGGATCAGTGCCAGCGGCTCCTGGAGGGCGGGCCGCGCAAGGTGAGCCCCTTCCTCGTCCCGATGATGATCGTCGACCTCGCGGCGGGACTGATCTCGATCAGGATCGGCGCCAAGGGCATCAACTACTCGCCGGTCTCCGCATGCGCCACCGGTACCCACGCGATCGGCGAGGCCGCCGAGGCGATCTCGCGCGGTCAGGCCGACGTGATCATCGCCGGCGGCGTCGACGCCGCCATCACCCCGCTTGGCCTGGCCGGGTTCGCCTCGGCCCGGGCGCTCTCGACGCGCAACGACGAGCCCGAGAGGGCGTCGCGCCCGTTCGACGTCGCTCGCGACGGCTTCGTGATGGGGGAGGGGTGCGGCATCCTCGTGCTCGAGTCGTGGGACCGGGCCGAGGCGCGGGGAGCCCGCATCTACGGGGAGCTCGCCGGCTACGGCGCGAGCGGGGACGCCTATCACATCACCGCGCCCGCCCCGGACGGCGACGGCGCCGTCCGCGCGATGCGTCACGCGCTCGACCGCGCCGGCCTCGCTCCTTCCGACATCGGCTACATCAACGCGCACGGCACCTCCACCCCGCAGGGCGACGTGATCGAGACGCGCGCCGTCAAGACGGTCTTCGGCGACTCCGCGCCCCCGGTCTCCTCCACGAAGTCGATGATGGGCCACCTGCTCGGTGGCGCCGGCGCCGTGGAGGCCGTGGTCTGCACGCTCGCCCTCGAGCACGAGCTGCTGCCTCCCACGATCAACCTCGACGACCCCGATCCCGAGTGCGACCTCGACTACGTCCCGCACACCGCGCGCCCCGCGCGCGTCGACGCGGTCATGAGCAACTCCTTCGGCTTCGGGGGCCACAACGCCACGATCATCATCACGAGGGCGTAGCGCCGTGCCCGCCGCCGAGCCATCGGCCGGATCGCTCCGTCGGGCCGAGGAGATCACCGGCCACCGGTTCGCCGACCCCGCGCTCGTCGCACGCGCCCTCACGCACCCGAGCGCGGTGGAGGGCGCCTCGATCCGTGAGGACTACGAGCGGCTCGAGTTCCTCGGCGACGCCGTGCTCGGGCTCGTGGTCGTCGACGAGCTCTATCGTCGCTACCCCGAGCTCACCGAGGGAGAGATGACCAAGCTCAAGGTCTCAGTCGTCTCGGGCGGGGTCCTCTCCGAGGTCGCCGCCTCCCTCGGACTGGAGGAACTCATCGTCCTCGGCGGGTCGGAGCGGGGCGCCGGGTCGCGCGGGCGCCGCTCGGCGCTCGAGAACGTCTACGAGGCGCTCGTGGGGGCGCTCTACGCCGACGGCGGGCTCGAGGCCGCCCGATCGTTCGTGCTCGCCTCCCTCGGCCGGCGGATCGAGCCCTCCGCTCTCGCCGAGATCGCGCTCGACCACCCCAAGTCCGCGCTCCAGGAGTTGCTGCAGGCCCGCGGCGAGACGCCGACCTATCGGATCGTCGCCGAGGAGGGCCCTCCGCACCGGCGCACCTTCCACGCCGAGGCGCTGCTGGGCGACCGCGTCGTGGGTGCGGGTGCCGGGGCCAGCAAGAAGGAGGCGGAGCTCAACGCCGCCCGCGAGGCGCTCGCACTCCTGAGCGCCCCCTCGAAGAGGTCCTGAAAGGGCTCCTGACACGCCGTCGAACCTGCCGTCCTGTGATAGAATCCTGGGCGTTCCGTCGCACGTCATCCCTGTTCCGGCGACCTGCGCTCCGCGCCTCGAGAGGCCACGCACCTTGTATCTCAAGTCGCTCATACTCAAAGGCTTCAAGTCGTTCGCGGACCGGACCGTCCTCTCGCTCGAACCGGGAGTGACCGTCGTCGTCGGGCCGAACGGTTCCGGCAAGTCCAACATCTCCGACGCCATGCTCTGGGTCCTCGGCGAGCAGTCCGCCAAGTCGCTGCGCGGCCAGGCCATGGAAGACGTCATCTTCGCGGGCTCCTCGGCGAGGCAACCGGTCGGGGTCGCCGAGGTCGACCTGGTGCTCGACAACTCCGACGGCACCCTTCCCATCGAGTTCAACGAGGTCACCATCACGCGCCGGATGTTCCGCAACGGCGAGAGCGAGTACCTCATCAACCAGACCCCGTGCCGGCTCATGGACGTGCACGAGCTGCTCCACGACACCGGCCTCGGTCGGGACACCCACTCGATCATCTCGCAGGGGCGTCTCGACGAGGTCCTCAACTCGCGTCCCGAGGAGCGCCGCCAGCTCATCGAGGAGGCGGCTGGCGTCCTCAAGCACAAGAAGCGCCGCGAACGCGCGGTCCGCAAGCTCGCGGGGATGGAGGCCCACCTCGAGCGCGTCCGGGACATCTCGGCCGAGATCGACCGACAGCTCCGTCCGCTCCAGCGTCAGGCGTCACGTGCCGCGCAGCACGCCGAGATACGCGAGGACCTCGCGGGGATCGAGACCGCGCTCGCCGTCGACGACCTGCGCTCGCTGCAGGGGGAGTGGGAGCGGGCCACCAAGCGCGAGAAGGAGCAGGACGCGGAGATCGAGCTCGCCCGCTACCGCCTGGCCGAGAAGGAGCGGGAGCTCGCGAAGTTCCAGACGCTCCTCGAGGAGAAGGGCTTGTTCGTCGGCGACCTCTCCGAGCAGCGCCGCCGTCTGCAGTCCGTGCTCGAACGCCTCAACTCCGGGCTGTTGCTGCTGGAGGAGAAGGGCAAGAACCTCATCGACCGGCTGAGCGACCTGCGGGCCAAGATCCACAACGCCGAGTCGCGCACCTCCAGCCGGGCCGCCGACCTCGAGCGTCTCACGGCCGAGCGGGCCGAGACCGACGCGCGGCTCAAGGCGCACTACTCTCAACTGGGCGAGCTCCGCCGCGAGGCCGAGGCGTCCAAGAAGCAGCGGATCGCCGCCGACGAGGCGCTCGCCGGCCTGGGCGGTGAGGGCCGCCGGGCGCGCAAGGAACACGACGACCTGCGGATCGAGCTCTCCGGACACGAGCAGGCCCTGGCCTCGTTCACCCTCGAGTCGGAGATGCTCGACGAGCGCATCGTCGCCCTGAAGGAACAGCGGACCGGCGTCGCGTCCACGCTCGCCACGCGGAGGGCGCGCCTCGAGCAGCTGGAGGCGGACCTGACCCGCACGCGCAAGGAGCGCGCGCTGGCCGACAGCGACGTCGACAAGCGGGTCCGCGTCCTTGAGAGCCGCCGCAAGGACCTCGCCACGGTCCGGGAACGACTGACCGACGCCCGGGCCGAGGTCCGCGCCCTCGCCGAGGTCGATCGGGCCTTCGAGTCCGCGTCCCCGGCACTCGCCTGGGCGCTCTCCCGGGAGCGGGACCTCGACGGCGTGGTGGGCCCGCTCGCAGAGCGGGTCAGGGTCCCCGAGCGCTACGAGCGGTTGCTGGAGCACCTCCTCGGCACCGACCTCTTCGCGCTCCTCGTCGACGACATCGACGCCGGGGCTCGCATCGCCGCCGCCGCCTCCTCGGAGTCCGAGGGCGAGCTGTCGCTCGTCCCGCTCGCGGCGCTCTCCGCGGCCGAGCGGCCCGGCGCCGCCGACGGCACCTCGCTGCTCGACCTCGTCGAGTGCGCTCCGGAGGTCCGTGCCCCGCTCGCCACGCTCATCGGCGACGTCTTCGTGGTCGAGGACCTCGACGCCGCCGTGCGCGCCACGCGCGCGGACCGGACCGGTTCGCGCTTCGCCACTCCCGACGGCGCCATCGTGTGGCCCGGCGGCAAGGTGACGATCGGCCGCGTCATGGCCACCGACGGCGCTGGCGTGCTCGAGCGCAAGCGCCGGATCACCGAGCTCGAGGACGAGGTCGCCGCGCTCGAGATCGCGGTCGGGGACGCCGAGGCGATCACCTCCACCGCCGAGGAGGCGCTCGTCGTCGCCCAGCAGGACGCGCTCGAGCTCGGCCAGCGGCTGGCACAGCACGCGGGCGAGCACGACTCCCTGCGCGAGGAGATCGGCCGTCTCGAGGCCACGCTCACCTCGGTAGACGTCGACCACGACCGTGTCGTCGTCCGCCTCGAAGAACTGCACGCCCGCATCACCAAGGACGCCCCCTCGCTCGAGACCGCGAAGTCCCGGATCCTCGAGCTCGAGGTCGAGATAGCCGAGCTCGAGGAGCGTACCGCCGTCGCCCGCGAGCAGCGTGACGCCTTCTTCCGCGAGGAGGCGGGCATCAACGAGCGACTCTCGGCGTGTCAGGTCGACATCGCCACGGTCTCGGAGCGTGAGGTCCACCTCAAGCGCCAGGTCGCGTCGATCGATGCCGAGCTCGCCGACCTCGCCGAGACGGTGAGGCTGGCCCGCGAGACCGAGATCGCGCTCGAGCTCCTCCGCGAGCGGATCCAGCCCGTCCACGACCTCTACAGCGCGCTCCTCGAGCGGGCGGAGCACTGGGCGGTCCGGCTGAAGGATCGCGCTCGGTTCGAACAGGCGGACTCCGAGTCGCTGCGCACCACGATCCACGAGGCCCAGGAGGCGGTTCGCGCCCTGCAGTCCGAGATCGACGCCCACGGCGAGGTCATGAGCGACATCCGCGTCGAGAAGGGCCGTCTCGAGGTCCAGGTCAACGCCGCCGTCGCGCGCATCGTCGAGGAGATCGGCATCCCGCTGGAACGCGCGCTGGAGCACGAGCCCGTCGAGGACCGCGTGCGCGCCGAGGACCGCGCGCACGCGCTGCGCAAGAAGCTCGAGAACCTCGGTCCGGTCAACCCCATCGCCATGCAGGAGTTCGAGGCGCTCCAGGCCCGGCGCGACTTCATGAACGAGCAGGTCGCCGACCTCGTCGCGAGTCGCCAGGCGCTCCAGAAGGTCGTGGCGGCGATCGACCGGAAGATCCGGGAGCGCTTCTTCGAGACCTTCGAGCAGGTGAACGCGCACTTCCAGGAGGTCTTCGGCCTGCTCTTCCCAGGGGGACACTCCTCACTGGAACTGACCGACCCCGACGACCCGGAGGCCACCGGCGTCGAGGTCATCGCTCAGCCGCGCGGCAAGAAGCTCTCGAAGATGACGCTCATGAGCGGCGGCGAGAAGTCGCTCACAGCCCTCGCGCTGCTCTTCGCCGTCTACCGCACGCGTCCCTGCCCGTTCTACGTCCTCGACGAGGTCGAGGCCGCGCTCGACGACACCAACCTCCGTCGCTTCATCGGCTTCACCGACAGCATGCGCACCCACACCCAGTTCATCATCGTCACGCACCAGCGTCGCACGATGGAGATGGCCGATGTCCTCTACGGCGTCTCGATGCAGGCCGACGGGGTGAGCAAGGTCGTCAGCCAGAAGCTCGACCGTGTCGATGCCGAGGAGGTGGCTGATGAGCACGCCGTGGTATAGGCGGATCTCCGAGGGCCTGACCAAGAGCCGCGAGCGCCTCGGCGAGCAGCTCAACGTCATCGTCGGCCGCAGCCCGGATGTCGACGAGGACTTCTGGGAGAACCTCGAGGACGCGCTGATCGGCTCGGACGTCGGCGTGACCGCGGTCACCGAGATCGTCGATCGGCTCCGCGACACCGCGACGCGCAAGGCCCTCCCGGACGCCCGAGCGGTCCTCGATCACCTCGCCGAGGAGATCGCCGCCGAGTTCCCAACGAGCGCGCCGGACCCGTTCTCAGCCGCACCGGTCGTCGTGCTGATGGTCGGCGTCAACGGCACCGGCAAGACCACCTCGGTCGGTAAGATCGCCAGCGAACTCGCCACCTCCGGCAAGCGCGTGCTGCTCGGGTCGGGCGACACCTACCGGGCAGCAGCCGTCGAGCAGCTCGACATCTGGGCGGACCGCGCGGGAGTGCCGGTCGTCCGCCGCGACCGGGGCACCGACCCCGCCGCCGTCGCGTTCGACACCGTCGCCGAGGCGAACCGCACCACCCCAGACGTCACCCTCATCGACACCGCCGGCCGCCTTCACACCTCGGCGGACCTCATGCGCGAGCTGCAGAAGGTCAAGCGGGTCGTGGAGCGGGAGAGCAGCGCACCTGTGCGCACGGTGCTGGTGCTCGACGCGACCACCGGCCAGAACGGGCTCACGCAGGCCCGGGAGTTCGACGCCGCGCTCGGCCTCGACGCCCTCGTGCTCACCAAGCTCGACGGCACCGCGAAGGGCGGCATCGCGATCGCGATCGCCCGGGAGCTCGGTATCCCGATCGTCCGGATCGGGGTCGGGGAGGGCGTCGACGACCTCAAGCCGTTCGACGCCCTCGACTACGCGCGCGCCCTCATCGGCGGGGAGTGACGATGGCGCTCTTCGGCGAGCCGGGACGCGGCGACAGGATCGCGCGGCGGCTCGCGTTCCCGCTGCTGCTCCTCTTCGCCCTCGTCGTCACGCTCGTGTGGGTCGTCCACTTCCCGCTCCGGGTCGCCGGCGACTCGATGTTCCCCTCGCTCCACGACGGCGACCGCGTCCTCGTGACCCGCGGGTACCCCGATCCTCGCCGCGGGGACGTCATCGTGGTGAGCGTCACCCGGCGCGGGGCCACCGAGCCAGTGGACATGCTGAAGCGGGTCGTCGCCCTGGCCGGCGAGTCCGTGCGCATCGAGCAGGGTATCGCGTTCGTCGACGGGGTGCCCGAACGGCCGTCGGCGCGGGTGCTGCTCAGCCCGGACGACGTATCGCGCCGTGAGATCTCCGTTCCCGAGGGGCACCTCTACGTCCTCGGCGACAACCGGCCGGCCTCGCTCGACAGCAGGTTCTACGGACCGGTGCCGATCACCGAGGTTCGCGGCCGTGTCACCTTCGTCTTCGCGCCCGCGACGCGCTTCGGCACGGTTGACTGACCGCGCCGCGCGATACTAGCCTGGACCGACCCACCGAGGAGGACCACGGATGTTCCAGAACCTGACCGAGCGGCTGCAGGCCGTCTTCTCGAACCTGACCGGCAAAGGACGGCTCTCCGACGCCGACGTCGACGCCGCCATGCGCGAGATCCGTATGGCGCTGCTCGAGGCGGACGTCAACTTCAAGGTCGTGAAGGAGTTCGTCGCGCGGGTACGCGAGCGGGCGGTGGGCGCGGAGGTCCATAGCAGCCTCACGCCCGGCCAGGCCGTCATCCGCATCGTCGACGAGGAGCTCACCGCGCTCCTCGGCGGGACCGACGCCCGTCTCGTGTTCAGCGGCAGGATCCCCGGCGTCGTCATGCTCGTGGGCCTGCAGGGCTCCGGTAAGACCACTGCCAGCGCCAAGCTCGCGAACCTGCTCCGCAAGCAGGGGAAGCGCCCGATGCTCGTCGCGTGCGACGTCTACCGGCCCGCGGCGATCGACCAGCTCGAGGCCCTCGGCCGGGAGCTCGACATCCCGGTCCATCGTGGCGAGGGGACCGACGCGGTCGCCATCGCCAAAGCGGGCGTACGGGCCGCCATCGACTCGCTTCGCGACGTGGTCGTCATCGACACCGCCGGCCGGCTCCACGTCGACGAGGAGATGATGGACGAGGTCGCCCGGATCAAGGAGGCGGTCCGCCCCGACCAGGTACTCATGGTGATCGACGCCATGACAGGACAGGACGCGGTCAACGCCGCGACCGCGTTCGCCGAGCGGGTGGACTTCGACGCGGTGATCGTCACCAAGCTCGACGGGGACGCGCGCGGAGGCGCTGCCCTCTCGGTGAAGAGCGTGACCGGCAAGCCGATCATGTACGCGGGCGTCGGCGAGAAGCTCGACGCGCTCGAGCAGTTCCACCCCGACCGCATGGCGCGCCGCATCCTCGGCATGGGCGACATGATGACCCTCATCGAGAAGGCGGTCGAGACGGCCGACGCCGAGGCGGCGGCAGAGATGGAGGAGCGCGTCCGGACGGCGACCTTCACCTTCGACGACTTCCTCCAGCAGCTGCAGCAGGTCAAGAAGATGGGCGGCCTCGGGAGTATGCTCAAGATGATGCCCGGCGCAGGGCAGATGAAGGGGCTCGACACCGAAGACGTCGACGAGCGTCAGCTCGACCGGGTCGCGGCCATCATCCAGTCGATGACCGCCGAGGAACGAGCGAACCCGCGGCTGCTCAACGGCTCGAGACGTGAGCGGATCGCGCGGGGGGCGGGCGTCACGGTATTCGACGTCAACCAGGTCATCAAGCAGTTCGAGCAGGCCCGCAAGCTCATGAAGCAGTTCTCCAAAGGGGGAGGGAAGGGTCGCCGCAAGGGCAGGTTCGGACTTCCCGGCGGCATGCAGTCGCCCTTCTGAGCCGCACGTCCCGGGCCGACCGCGCCGGACCGCTCGACCCCTGGTCGGGCTTTTGACCCGCCCGAGGGTATGACGTATCATGAGCAATCGTTTTGCGTGTACGTGGCCGGTCCCGGCCACCTTAGTCGGAGGTGAACCCGTTGGCAGTCAAGATCCGTCTGGCGCGTGCCGGTGCGAAGAAGGCCCCCTTCTACCGCATCGTCGCCGCTGATTCGCGCTCCCCGCGCGACGGCCGTTTCATCGAGATCCTCGGCCGGTACAACCCGCGCACCGAGCCGAGCACCATCGAGCTCGATGTCGAGCGCGCCGATGCGTGGCTCGAGAAGGGCGCGCAGATGACCGAGACCGTCGCGAAGCTCTACGCTGCGGCCAAGAACCCCGAGGCTGCCGCTCCGGAGAAGGCCCCCAAGCTCTCCAAGAAGGCCAAGGCGAAGGCCGAGGCTGAGGCTGAGGCCGCCGCGTCGGCGACCGAGGAGGCCGAGGAGGCTCCCGCCGAGGAGCCGGCCGAGGCAGAGTCCGCCGAAGCAGAGTAACGGAGCGCTGAGCCTATGTCCCGCACCGCCGATCCCGAATCCCTCGTCCGCTATCTGGCGACGTCCCTCGTGGACGAGCCCGGCTCGGTCGAGGTCGTCAAGAAAGTCTCCGGTGACACGGTGACCTTCGAGATCTCACTCCACCCGGACGACGTCGGCAAGGTCATCGGCCGTCAGGGACGCGTCATCAAGGCCATCCGCACCGTGGTCCGCGCCGCCGCGAGCGTCAACGGCGAGCACGTGGACGTGGAGGTCCTGGGGTAGGCGATCATGGATGATGCGCCCTTCGTCCCGGTGGGGCGGGTCGTCAAAGTGCATGGCGTGAAAGGGGAGGTCTCGGTGGCGATGGCCGCCGGGCCTCCCTTCTCGCTACCTGAAGGTATCCCGCTGTGGGTCGTGCCCCCCGCCGGCAAGCCGGTCCCGCGTGTGGTCGAGCGGGTCAGGCAGGGCCCCAAGGGACCGCTCGTCAAGCTCGCCGGCATCGATGACCGTCACGGTGCCGAGGACCTGAGGGACCGCACGCTCGTCGCCCGCCCCTCCGACCTGCCTGCGGACTACCCGGACGAGCCCGCCGACGAGACCGGGATGGCCGTCTACGACGCAGACCGAGGGTTCCTCGGCGAGGTCGTCGACACCATCGTCACGGGCGCGAACGATGTCTGGGTGATCGACGGCGGGCCCTTCGGCGAGGTGCTCGTGCCCGTCATCGACGATGTGGTCGTAGAGATCGACGAGGAGCGCGGACGGATCGACGTCACGCTGCTCCCCGGCCTGATCGAAGAGGAGCCCCGCGGATGATCATCGACATCGTCACGATCTTCCCCGAGATGTTCGACGGCCCGATGTCGACCTCGATGGTCGGCCTCGCACGCGAGAAGGGCCTGCTCGACCTGCGGCTTCACGACCCGCGCGACCACACCGAGGACCGGCACCGTTCGACCGACGACTACCCCTACGGCGGCGGCCCGGGCATGGTCATGAAGCCCGAGCCGGTCATCCGCGCCGTGCGTGCCGTGCGCGCGTCCGATGCCGCCCCGGCCACCGTGGTCTTCCTGACGCCGGGTGGCGAGCCGTTCACCCAGCGCATGGCCGAGGAGTTCTCGCGGCTCCCGCGCCTCGCCCTGGTCTGCGGTCGCTACGAGGGGTTCGACGAGCGATCGCTCGCGCACGCCGACCGCGAGGTGTCGATCGGTGACTTCGTGCTGACCGGCGGAGAGCTCGCCGCCATGGTCGTGACCGACGCGGTCATCCGGCTGGTCCCGGGGGTCCTCGGCCACGAGGGGTCGGCGCTCGACGAGTCGTTCGCCGACTCGTTGCTCGAGTATCCTCAGTACACGCGCCCGGCCGAGTTCGAGGGTGCGCGCGTCCCCGACGTGCTCCTCAGTGGAGACCACGCGAAGATCGCCGCATACCGGCGTCGACAGGCTATCATCAAGACCGCACGCGTCCGCCCGGACCTGCTCGCCGGCGCGGACCTGACCGACGAAGAGCGCACCCTGGTCGCGCGGGTGCTCGAAGGGAGCGAGGACCGGTGACCGACCCCAGCACGCCGGAGGCGGCGATCGAGACCGAGGGCCGACGGGAGCACGCGAGCCCGAGTTTCGGCCGCTGGCTGATCGAGACCGTGCTCATGATCGCGATCGCCTTCCTGCTCGCCCAGGGCGTGAAGACGTTCGTGCTGCAGCCCTTCGTGATCCCGACCGGTTCCATGGAGCCGACCATCATGGCGGGTGACCGCGTCCTGGCCGAGAAGGTGTCGCTGCGCTTCCGTCCCGTCCGGGCAGGGGAGATCGTCGTCTTCGACGATCCCACCGGACGCCATCCGCAGCTGATCAAGCGGGTGATCGCCGTCGGCGGCCAGACGGTCGACATCGTCGACGGGACGGTCATCATCGACGGGGCGCTGCTCGACGAGCCCTATGTCCACGGCTCGCAGACCGAGCCCGGCACCGTCCCGATGCCGGTCACGCTTGCGCCGGACGAGGTCTGGCTGATGGGCGACAACCGTCCCAACTCCGGAGACAGCCGGTTCATGGGCGCCATCCCCGAGTCGATGGTCCGTGGACGCGCCTTCTCGATCTACTGGCCGATCGACCGGATATCCTCGCTCTCGGCACCCTGATCCGCCGAGGAACCCGGCGTTGCATCCCCACCTGCCGCTCGGCTATACTACCGGCTTGCGCCTGGTGCGCCCCTGACCGTATGAGGACGACCGAGGATACTCAATGAACACCATCATCCGTGCCATCGAACAGCAGCAGATCCGCGAAGACCTGCCCGACTTCCAGGTCGGTGACACCGTCAAGGTCCACTACCGCGTCGTCGAGGGCAGCCGCGAGCGCGTCCAGGTCTTCCAGGGCGTCGTCATCAGCCGCCACGGGTCGAGCAACCGCGAGACGTTCGCCGTCCGCAAGATCTCGTTCGGCGTGGGCGTCGAGCGCAAGTTCCCCGTGCACTCGCCCAAGATCGTGCAGATCGAGATCGTCAGCCGCGGCAAGGTCCGCCGCTCCAAGCTCTACTTCCTGCGCGACAAGGTCGGAAAGGCCGCCCGCCTCAAGGAGAAGTCCTACTAGGCGCAGCCTGGGACTGACGTATGTACCGAAGACCCCGCAGGTGCGGGGTCTTCGTGCGTCCCGGGACGGTATACTCGTCCGAGCCCCCTTCGAGAGGACCCTCGTGCCCGCCCCCCGTACCGTCGCCGAATGCACCCGGATGCTCGCCGAGGCCAGCGGACGCCCGCTCGCCCGCCTGATCTCCGAGCTCGCGTCAGACGAGCGGTCCGGCGTCAGGGACGCGGTCGCCCGTGCCCGCCGGCGCCTTGCCGCCGAGCGGGCCGAGACCCGTCGCCTTGACGCCCTCCACGCCCTCCAGAGGCGTCTGCATGCCGAGGGATGCGCCTGCGTCGCCGGCGTGGACGAGGTCGGTCGCGGCGCGCTGGCCGGCCCGGTCACGGCCGCCGCGGTCGTGCTCTCCACCGACGTCCGCATCCTCGGACTCGATGACTCCAAGCGGCTGCGCCGCGAGGTGCGTGAGCGCGTGGCCAGCGAGGTGTCGGACCTCGCCGTCGCCTGGGCGGTCGCCCACGTCCCGGCGCACATCATCGATGCCATCGGTATCGCGCCGGCGACCCGGCTCGCGATGTCACTGGCGCTCGAGCGGCTCCCCCTGCGGCCCGACCACGTGATGACCGACGGTCTCCCCGCCGGCCTGCCGTACCCGGAGACGGCCGTGGTCGGTGGCGACGCGACGGTCGCCGCCATCGCCGCCGCGTCCGTCGTCGCCAAGGTCGCGCGCGACCGGCTCATGGAGGAACTCGCGCGCCACTACGGACCCTGGAACCTCGAGGTCAACCGTGGTTACGGCACCCCTGAACATCTCGCGGCGCTCCGGATCTCCGGCGTCAGCCCGGTCCATCGTCGCTCCTTCGCCCCGTGCGGCGTCCAGCCGACGCTCTTCTGACCAGGCGGGACAGGGAACGGTAAGGCCTGGGTAGCACCGGCATGTGACACTCCCTGTGGGGAAGGGAGGACCCATGTCCGGATCAGGAGAGCTCGCACGCCGAGGCGAGGAAGCCGCGGCCGTCTACCTCGAGCGCATCGGGCACACCGTCGTCGAACGCAACTGGCGCTGTCCGTCAGGGGAGGCCGACGTGATCTCGCTCGACGGGGAGACGCTCGTCATCACCGAGGTCAAGACACGCCGTTCGAACGCCGCAGGCACCCCCGATGAGGCGGTGTCCCCGACCAAGCAGAAGCGCCTCGTCCGCGTCGCGCGACACTACGTGGCGAGCACCGGCCTCGATGACGCCGAGGTACGGTTCGACGTCATCGCCATCCTCCCCATCGGGGAGGACCGGGCGATACTCCGTCATCATCGCGCCGCCTTCACGGCATGACCTCCGATCGGGGGCAGGCGACCGTCGCGACCGCCACCCTCCACGGCACCGAGGCTGTCGGAGTGGAGGTACAGGTCGACGTGACGAACGGATTGCCGCTCTTCGCGATCGTCGGACTTGCCGATGCCGCAGTGATGGAGGCCCGCGAGCGGGTGCGCGCAGCGATCCGGTCGACCGGGTATCGGTTTCCGAACGCGCGCATCGTCGTGAACCTCGCGCCCGGGCCACTGCGCAAGCATGGGACCGGGTTCGACCTGCCGATCGCGATCGGGATCCTGAGAGCGACCGGACAGCTCGATGGCGTGCCGGAGCCCCGCGCACGCGCGGTGGGCGAGCTTGCGCTCGACGGCACTGTCAGGTCGGTTCCTGGCATCCTCGCGCACGCGCTTGCCGCCCGGACCAACGCGGTTCCGCTTCTCGGCCCGGCTGACTCGCTCGACGCGGCGTCCGCGCTCCCCGGACTGGCCTACCTGCCGGTCCGCTCCCTCACGGACCTGCCCCGGGCCCGCGCGTCGTCCCCGGTGCAACGCGAACGCCTGGTGTCGGCCGGGACCGGATCTCCGGACCTCGCCGACATCCGTGGTCTCGGGCTCGCCCGGCGGGCCCTCGAGATCGCCGCCGCGGGCTCTCACAATCTGCTCCTGATCGGTCCTCCAGGGGCCGGCAAGACCATGCTCGCCCGGCGGCTCGGCTCGATCATGCCACCCCTCGATGACGAGGAGCGCCTTAACGCCGCCGTGATCCACTCCGTGGCGGGGCTCGATGAGCGACACGTCCTCGCGGGCGTTCGACCCTTCAGGGCCCCTCACCACAGCGCGACCATCGCAGGGCTCGTGGGTGGCGGGGTCCCGCTGCGGCCCGGCGAGATCAGTCTCGCCCACGCAGGGGTCCTCTTCCTCGACGAACTGCCCGAGTTCGGCCCCGCGTGCCTCCAGGCCCTCCGCCAGCCGTTGGAGGACGGCCGCGTCGTGCTGGTACGTGCCGAGGGGAGGGTCCGGTTCCCCGCACGTTTCACGCTCATCGCTGCGGCGAATCCGTGTCCCTGCGGATACCGGGGGGACCCAGATCGGGGGTGCCGGTGCGGCGAGAGCACCGTGGCCCGATACCACGCCCGTGTCGGGGGACCGCTGATGGACCGCTTCGACCTCGTGGTGCACGTCGACCGTATGGATCCTGGTCACCTCCTGCACTACGAGGCGGGGGAGAGCAGCGCGACCGTGCGCGGCCGGGTGTGTGCCGCCCGCGAGCGTGCCGCGCGTGCGGGGCTCGCAACCCCGGCGGTGCTCACGGGCCAGGCGCTGCTCGACGCGTGCCGCCTGAACTCTGGAGCGCTCGAGGCGATCACCTTCCTCGGCAGGGCGCATCACCTGTCAGCACGCGGCGTGACCCGGCTGCTCAAAGTCGCCCGTACGGTCGCACACCTCGCGGGCGAGGACAGGGTGACCGAGAACCACCTGCACGAGGCGGCGATGTATCGGGGAGAGGGGTTCAGATGAGCGGCTCACCCACGAACGGCTGGGTGCTCAAGCAGGGGGAGGCGGGGTACCCATCAGTGCTCGAGGACCTGCCGGACCCGCCTCCGGCCCTCTACGGGTTCGGCGATCATGCGCTCCTGGGAGACGGCCTGGCGGTCATCGGGGCCCGACAGGCGACGCCTTATGGCTTGAGCTGCGCGCGCCGCTTCGCCCGGTGGACCGCGAACCGGGGGATCCCGGTCGTCTCGGGGGCGGCGATCGGCTGTGACCTCGAGGCGCACAGAGGGGCCTTGGATGCCGATGGGCCGACCGTCGCCGTCCTCGGGTGCGGGGCGGACGTGGACTACCCCCTGCGCGCGGCGACGGTCCTGGCCAGCATCCGGCGGTGCGGCGTCGTCGTCTCGGAGGCCCCGTGGGGCGGGCCGCCGACGCGGTGGACGTTCCCGCGTCGCAACCGGCTGATCGCCGCGCTGTCGCGTGCGGTCCTCGTCGTCGAGGCCTCCCTCCCGAGCGGCACCTTCTCCACCGCCGACCATGCGCTCGACCTCGGCCGCGAGGTCCTCGCCGTGCCCGGCTCGATCTTCTCCCCGGAGTCCCGAGGACCCAACCGGCTCATACGCCAGGGCGCGACACCGATCACCGACGTCAGCGACCTCGCCCATGAGCTCGGCGAGGCCTGGTCGGCAGGGCCCCGAACGCTTCCCGGAACGGAGGACCGGCTCCTCGCCTGCCTGACCGCCGATCCGCTACGCCCCGACGACGCGGCGCGCGTGCTGGGCACGGACATCGTCTCGCTCATCCGCGCTATCGCTGCACTCGAGGCCCGCGGATGGGTCACGCGGTATCCCGACGGACGATACGGCATCAGCGTCGCGTACGCTCGGCTACAATCACAGCACCTGGACGCAGAGCACACCTAGAGAGTCGGAGGCACCGTGCCGCACCACCCCGTCACCGTCATCGGCGCAGGGATCGCAGGATCCGAGGCCGCCTGGCAGCTCGCCGTTCGCGGGATCCCGGTCACCCTCCTCGAGATGCGCCCGCATCGGCGCTCACCCGCGCACGGTGGCTCCGACTTCGCCGAGCTCGTCTGCTCGAACTCCTTCAAAGGCACCGACCCCTCCAGCGCCACCGGCACCCTCAAGCTCGAGCTACGGTCCCTCGGATCCCTCATCACCTCGGTCGCCGAGGAGACCCGGGTCCCGGCCGGAGCGGCGCTCGCGGTCGACCGGGACGCCTTCGCCACCGAGGTCACGCGCCGCATCGAGTCGCATCCGCTGATCGAGGTCGAACGGACCGAGGCGTGTGATATCCCCGAAGGTGACGTGATCCTTGCGACTGGTCCGCTCTCCAGCGAATCCATCGAACAGGCGCTCTCCCGACTCATCGGGGAGGACCGCCTCGCGTTCTTCGACGCAGCAGCACCCATCATCGACGGCCTGACGGTCGATCGATCGATCGCCTTCCCCGCGTCGCGCTACGACAAGGGCGACGGCGCCGACTACCTGAACTGTCCGCTCGACCGGACGGAGTACGCGGCGCTCGTCGAGGCCTTGACCTCGGCACCACGCGTCCACGCACACGAGTTCGAGAGCGGTGACCTGTTCCAGGCCTGCCAGCCGGTGGAGGAGGTCGCCCGGACAGGGCCCGACTCGCTTCGGTTCGGCGCGCTCAAGCCGGTCGGGCTCGTCGACCCCCGCACGGGCGAGCGACCATGGGCGGTGGTCCAGCTGCGGCCCGAGAACCGGGCTCGCACCGCGTACAACCTCGTCGGGTTCCAGACGAACCTGACCTTTCCCGCACAGCGGGCGGTGATCGGCATGATCCCCGGCCTCGCCGGAGCGGAGATACTGCGCTTCGGGGTCATGCACCGCAACACGTTCGTCGACGCTCCCCGGACGCTCGCACCGGACCTCTCGCTCATCGGACACCCCCGCGTTCGCCTCGCCGGGCAGCTCACCGGAACCGAGGGGTACCTTGAGGCGGCAGCGTCCGGGCTGCTCGCCGCTCTCAATGTCGCCGCCGCGTTGACCGGACAGCCGCCGGTGGTACTCCCGCGCGAGACCGCGTTCGGCGCCCTCGTATCCTACGCGACCGACCCGGCGACCAGCCCCTACCAGCCGATGCACGTCAACTGGGGCCTCGTCCCGCCGCTCGACCCGCCTGTGAGGGGCAAGCGTGCCCGCTACGCCGCGTACGCCGCGCGCGCCGCGGCGTCGCTCGCGACCTTCCGCTCATCCCATCCGCTGCTCGCCGATGCCCCGTCGGGCCCTTCCCGGGGCTGAGATGGCTGCCGGCGCACACGAGGCCCTCGATCGCTTCCTCGACCACTGCACGTCGGCCCGGGGACTCTCTCCGCACACCGTCCGTGGTTACTCCGCGGACCTCTCGCGCTATCTCGAGTGGGCCGACCGCCAGAGTGTCGACCCGCTTCGCCCCACCCATCGGGAGCTGCGCCGCTACCTCGCCGAGCTCGATCAGGCCGGGTACTCGCGTCGAACGGTCGCGCGGCGGCTCGCGTCGCTTCGGGCGTTCCTGCGTCACCTGCTCGAGACCGGCGTCACCACGTCGGATCCCTCGTCGGTGATACTCACGCCCCGGGTGTCGCGGAGCCTCCCTTCGGTCGTCCGTCCGGATGACCTGCGCGCTCTTCTCGACGCGCCGGACCCCGCGACCCCCGTCGGGTCACGTGACCGGGCGGTGCTCGAACTGCTCTACGCGACCGGCATGCGCGTGTCCGAGCTCTCCTCGCTCGATCCCGGCTCCCTCGACCTCGGGTCGGGGACCCTCACCGTGCTGGGCAAAGGCGGCCGGGAGCGCGTGCTCCCGGTCCACCCGCTCGCGGTCAAGCGTATCCGGGCGTACCTCGGCGACGCGCGTCCCGCGCTCCTCCGGCCAGGGCGCAGTGAACGGCTCTTCCTCTCGTCACGCGGGAACGACTTCACGCCGGACGCGGTCCGCCGGATGCTCAAGCAGCGCCTCGCCGAGGCGGGCCTCCCGTCCGACATCACGCCGCACACCCTGCGCCACACCTACGCCACCCACCTTCTCGAGGGCGGCGCCGACCTGCGCTCCGTCCAGGAGCTCCTCGGCCACGTTGCGCTGTCTACCACCCAGATTTATACTCACGTCAGCACCCGGCGACTACAGGACGTGCATCGCAGGGCTCACCCGCGCGGCTGATACGCGGTCGGTGAGCAGCCGAGATCGAGGGGCACGGCTTCATGAGGAACGACCCGCGGACGGACGTGTCCGCCCTCTGGTCAACCTATAAGGAGACGGGCGCCCAAGACGCGCGCGAACACCTCATCCTCAACTACTCCCCGCTGGTGAAGTACGTCGCGGGGAGGGTGTCGGCAAGCCTACCCCAGACCGTCGACACCGCCGACCTCATCAGCTACGGGCTCTTCGGTCTCATCGACGCCATCGAGAAGTACGACCCCGAGCGGGGGATCAAGTTCGAGACCTACGCGATCGCCCGCATCAAGGGGGCGATCATCGACGAGCTCAGGACGATGGACTGGGTTCCCCGGTCGGTACGGTCCCGTGCGCGCCAGCTCGAGGCGGCCTACGTGACGCTCGAGAACCGCCTGCGCCGTACCCCGACCGATGCCGAGATCGCGGCCGAGATGGGCATCTCGAGCGATGATCTGCGCGAACTGCTCTCCCGGCTCTCCTACACCTCGGTGGTCTCGTTCGAGGAGATGTGGGCCGGCGGTGACCGAGAGGAGCGGGGCGACGCCTTCGCCGTCATCGCGGACGACTCGGCTGACGATCCGGTCGCGCTCTTCGAGACCGAGGAGACCAAGGAGATACTCGCCTCGGCGATCGAGCGGCTACCCGAACGGGAACGCATCGTGATCGCGCTCTACTACTACGAGGGCTTGACGCTCAAGGAGATCGGGCGCGTACTCGGTGTCACCGAGTCCCGCGTCAGTCAGCTTCATACCAAGGCGGTCCTGAGGATGCGTGCCCGGCTCCAGGCGGCGCAGACGTTCGCGGACTGACCCACAACCCATACGAAGGAGGCGGCGGATGTCTGCTCTCACGGTTCTGGTGGTCGAGGACACGGAGCTTCTCAGGAGGATCTACGCTGACAAGCTCGCACAGGACGGATACCGGGTGGTCACCGCCGCCGACGGGCTCGAGGCGCTCCAGCACGTCCGTGCCGAGCCGGTCGACCTCGTCCTCCTCGACCTCGTCATGCCCAAGATGAGCGGTCTTGAGGTGCTCGAGGCGATCAAGAAGGATCCCCGTACGATGCACGTCCCCGTCCTGATCCTCTCCAACCTCGGCCAGGAGTCCGACATCGAGCGCGGTCTCGAGCTCGGCGCGATCGACTACCTCATCAAGAACGAGGCGAAGCCCGCAGACGTCACCGAGAAGATCAAGGCGTCCCTCGAGCTCGCCGCGGGCCGCAAGCTTGAAGGACCCTCGTTCAAGGTCGCCGTCAAAGACCGTGAGTACGACGCGGACCGTCTCATCGAGCACGCGCGCCTGCAGCGCCGCTTCTGGTGTCCCGCGTGCGAGGTGGAGGTCGCCATCGAACTCATCCCCAAGGCTGACCGCCCGGGCTGGTTCGATGCGCATATCGTCTGCCCGATGTGCGGCAAGGAGTTCGCCTGATCGCGGTCGCGATCGACCGTTTCTGTCTCGCGTGGGCCTGTGCTATCATACGCAGGCTCTTATCACACACGTCTGCCGACCCGAGCGTCAGGTGCCCGCGAGAACGGGTGGCGCCCCGGGGCTGACAGCAGGCGGAGGAACCAACCGAACAAGGAGGTACCACCATGTCCGTCGTCTCGATGAAGAGTCTCCTCGAGGCCGGTGTCCACTTCGGACACCAGACCCGCCGCTGGAACCCGAAGATGAAGCCCTACATCTTCACGGAGCGCAACGGCATCTACATCCTCGATCTCCAGCGCACCCTGCGTGAGCTCGAGCAGTCGTACCGCTTCGTCCGCGACATCTCCGCGCGAGGCCAGCAGGTCCTGTTCGTCGGCACCAAGAAGCAGGCGCAGGAGCCCATCGCCGCCGAGGCCCTCCGCTCCGGCAACCCCTACGTCAACCAGCGCTGGCTGGGCGGCATGCTGACCAACTTCGTCACCATGCGCACCCGTGTCGACCGCCTCGTCGAGCTCGAGACCATGGAGGAGGACGGCCGGATGGCCAAACTCCCCAAGAAGGAGCAGCTCCTCCTCGGCAAGGAGCGCGACAAGCTCGAGCGCAACCTTTCCGGCGTCCGTGACATGAAGAGCCTCCCCGGCGCGCTGTTCGTCGTCGACACCAAGCGTGAGGCCATCGCCGTGGCCGAGGCCCGCCGCCTGAGGATCCCGATCATCGGCCTGGTCGACACCAACGCCGACCCGGACGAGGTGGACTACGTCATCCCGGGCAACGACGACGCCATCCGCTCCGTCGGCCTCATGTGCCGCGTGATCGCCGACGCGTCGCTCGAGGGCCGCATGGCCGCCGAGGGCCCCAAGGTCGCCCCCGCCGAGCCCAAGCCGGTCCCCAAGGTCGCCCCCGCCGAGGCCGCTCAGCCGGCCGGCGCTGAGGCTGCCGCCGCCCCGGAGGCCCCGGTCGCCACCACCGAGACCCCCGCTGCCGAGTAACGTCCGCTTCACGGGCATCGCGGACGGTCCGCCTGCCCACATCGTTCCGGAGGAACCGAAGATGGCTGAGATCACCGCCAAGATGGTCAAGGACCTGCGCGAGTGCACGGGCGCGGGCATGATGGACTGCAAGAAGGCGCTCTCCGAGGCCGAGGGCGACATGGACACCGCGATCGACATCCTGCGCACCAAGGGACTCGCCGCGCTCGCCAAGAAGGCCGGCAGGGCGACGAACGAGGGTGTCATCGGCGGCACCGTCAGTGAGGACGGTCGCGTCGGCGTGCTCGTCGAAGTGAACTGCGAGACGGACTTCGTCGCGCGCAACGCCGACTTCAAGGCGTTCGTCAGCGACATCGCCGCCCACGTCGCCGAGAGCGCTCCGGCCGACGTGCCCGCACTCCTCGGCCAGGCATACACCCCCCGCCCTGAGATCACCGTCGAGCAGTACCTCGGCGAGACCGTGGGTAAGCTCGGCGAGAACATGGGCATCGCGCGCTTCGAGCGCTACGAGCTCGGTTCCGCCGCCGGGGCCATCACCGTCTACATCCACGGCGTCGGCAACATCGGCGTCATGGTCGAGCTCGCCGCGACCGAGTCCGGCGCCGACGTGCTCGCCACCGTGGGCAAGGACCTCGCGATGCAGATCGCCGCCGCCGCGCCGATCGCGGTCACCCGCGACGAGGTGCCTGCCGATGTCGTCGAGCACGAGCTCGCGATCTACAAGGCACAGGCCGCCGAGTCGGGCAAGCCTGAGGAGATCCAGGAGAAGATGGCCACCGGCCGCCTCCAGAAGTACTACAAGGAGGTCTGCCTCCTCGAGCAGTCCTTCGTCAAGGATCCCGATCTCTCGGTCGAGCAGTATGTCGCCCGCGCCGGGAAGGACATCGCCGTTGCGCGGTTCGCGCGCTTCGTCCTGGGAGAGACCGCCGCTTCGGCGGAGTAGACACAGGGTACGCACGGCGCGTAACGGCGCCGTGACGACGCGGGCCGGTGCGAGATGCGCCGGCCCGCGTGCTGTATGCTGTAGGGGATGCACACGGTTCGCGGTGAGCGAGGAGAGGGGAGTCGCGTGGGAGAGTACCGGTTCGGTCGAGTCCTGCTCAAACTGTCCGGGGAAGCGCTCATGGGGGAGGCCGGTTACGGGATCGATCCCGCGGTGCTCGAATCGCTCTCTCGTCAGGTCCGCCACGTCACCGAGGCCGGCGTCCAGGTGGCCATCGTCGTGGGCGGAGGAAACATCTTCCGCGGACTCGCGGCCGCATCGACCGGCATGGACCGCGCCCAGGCGGACTACATGGGCATGCTCGCGACGGTCATGAACTCCCTCGCGCTGCAGGACGCCATGGAACGGCACGGCGTCTATACGCGCGTCATGTCCGCCATCGAGATGCAGGCGGTCGCCGAGCCCTACATCCGCCGCCGCGCCATCCGCCACATCGAGAAGGGTCGCGTCGTCATCTTCGCCGCGGGCACGGGCAACCCGTACTTCACCACCGACACCACGGCGGCTCTCAGGGCGCTCGAGATCGGGGCCGACTGCATCATGAAGGCCACGAAGGTCGACGGGGTCTACGACGCCGACCCGGTCACGAACCCCGACGCGGTCAAGTTCGACGAGCTCCCCTACATCGAGGTGCTCAACCGCGGCCTCAAGGTGATGGACAACACCGCCATCTCGCTGTGCATGGACAACGGCTTGCCGATCCTCGTCTTCAACATGGAGACCGAGGGCAACATCGAGCGCGCTCTCCTCGGAGAGCCTGTCGGAACGATCGTGAGGGGAGACCAGGTATGATCGCCCAGACCGTCAAGGACGCATCGGAGCACATGGACAAGTCGGTGGCAGCGCTCGCGCACGAGTTCGCCACGGTCCGGACCGGACGCGCATCCGGCTCGATCCTCGAGAAGGTGACCGTCGAGTACTACGGGGTCCCCACGCCGCTCATGCAGCTCGCCACCATAACCGCGCCCGAGCCGCAGCTCCTGCTCGTCCAGCCGTACGACAAGGGTTCCATCTCCGCCATCGAGAAGGCTATCCAGAGCTCCGACCTCGGCCTGAACCCCGCCAACGACGGGCAGGTCATCAGGATCCCCTTCCCGCCGCTGACCGAGGAGCGCCGCAAGGAGCTCGTCAAGCTGTGCAAGCACTACGCCGAGGAGGCCCGCGTGGCCGTCCGCAACATCCGGCGTGACGCCAACGACCGCCTCAAGAAGGCCGAGCGTGAAGGCGAGATCAGCCAGGACGACCTGCACCGGGCCGAGGCCGACGTCCAGAAGACGACCGATACGCACATCAGCGAGATCGATGAGGCGCTGAAGCGCAAAGAAGCCGAGATCATGGAGGTCTAAGACCCCGTGACCCTGCCCTCAGACTCGCAGAGGGCGTTCTTCGCGGCGGACCCGGGACCGGAGCTGCTCGCGCGGATCGACCTCGAACGCATCCCGCGCCACGTCGCGGTCATCATGGACGGCAACGGACGCTGGGCGGCGGCACGCAACCTGCCTCGCGTCGCGGGTCACCGTGCCGGCGCCAAGGCGGTCCGCGAGCTCATCGCGGCCTCCATCGAGCTCGGCGTGGAGTACCTCACCATCTACTCGTTCAGCTCGGAGAACTGGTCGCGTCCGGCCGACGAGGTCTCCGGCCTCATGCGGCTGTTCGTCGAGGTCCTTGAGCGCGAGCTCGTCAACCTCGAGAGGATGCGCGTCCGGGTCCTGGTGCAGGGCGAGATCGGCGACCTTCCCGCCGAGACCGCCTCGGCGTTCCAGGACACCATCGCGCGCACCGCGGACAACGACGCCCTTACGCTCGTGGTCGCCCTCAACTACGGCGCCCGGGCCGAGATCGCACGCGCCGCCCGCGCGCTGGCCCGAAAGGCCGCGCTCGGAGAGCTCGACCCCGCCGCCATCGGCGAGGAGGCCGTCGCCGGTCACCTGTACCTGCCGGGTGTTCCCGACCCCGACCTCGTCATCCGCACGAGCGGGGAGATGCGTGTCTCGAACTTCCTGCTCTGGCAGATCGCCTACAGCGAGTTCTGGGTGACCGAGACGTTGTGGCCCGACTTCGGCCGCATCGAGGTCCTGGAGGCCGTCGTGGATTTCCAGTCGCGCACCCGCCGCTTCGGGGGGCGATGAGCGGTGACCGATCGTCCCTCACGTCTCGCCGGCCTCGCCGGCATGCCGGTCCGGCTGCTCACGGCCGCGGCGTACGCGACCGTCCTGCTCGCCGCCGTGCTGTTCGGCGGTACGCTGGGGCTCGCGCTCCTCGTCGCCGTCCTCGGGGTCCTCGCGTGCAGGGAGCTCCTCACCATCGTGCGCGGTACCGCCCGCGCGTCGGCCGACGCGGTCGCGCTCTTCGGGGTCGCTGCCATGCCGCTGGCGAGCGCTGCCTGGGGATCCGCCGGCCTGCTCGGTGTCGCCTCCGCTGCGACACTCGCGCTGCTGCTCGCGCACACCACGACCCCGTCTGCGTCTGCACGGGAGACGGCCGTCACGCTCCTCGGCGTCACCTACATCGGCGTGCTGCTCTCGCACCTCGTGCTCGTGCGGACCCTCGACACCGGGCTCGCCCTGGTGCTCGTGGCGATCGTGAGCGTGTGGGCCAGCGATGTCTTCGCCTATCTCGTCGGGTCGACCCTCGGTCGCCACAAGATGGCTCCGCGGATCTCGCCCAACAAGTCGTGGGAGGGGTTCATCGCTGGCACCGTCGGCACCGTGGCGGTCTGGACGATCGGCGCCCGGGTCATCGAACTCGGTATCACCACGCCGCTCGCCGCAGCGACGGGTATCGCGGTGGCACTGGCCGCCGTCGCGGGGGACCTGTTCGAGTCCCGCCTCAAGCGTGAGGCGGGCGTGAAGGACTCCGGGACCGCGCTCCCCGGCCACGGCGGGTTCCTCGACCGCATCGACAGCCTCATCCTCGTGAGCGCCGTCGTCTACTACGTGATGCTGGCGGGTGGGGTCCGATGAGCGCCCGCCTGCGCGTCGCCCTCCTCGGATCGACCGGCTCGATCGGTCGACAGGCGCTCGAGGTCGCCGCTGCGCACCCTGATGCCATCGAGGTGGTGGCGCTCGCCGCGCACTCCTCGGCGGAAGCGCTCGCCGCACAGGCCCGCGCGTTCGGCGTCCCGGACGTCGCGCTCGCCGATGGGGGGGCGGCCCACCGGCTCGAACATGAGCTTCGCCGGGACGACGACCCGTTCCGCGCGGTGGGAGCCGGGCCCGACGCCATCGAGCGCATGGCGGCGCGCGACGACGTGGATGTGGTGCTGAACGCGCTTGTGGGCGCCGCAGGACTGCGCGCGACGATCGCCGCTCTCGACGCGGGGACGACGCTTGCGCTCGCGAACAAGGAGTCGCTCGTCGTAGGCGGCGACCTCGTCACGCGCCGCGCCCGTCCCGGCCAGCTGCTCCCGGTCGACTCGGAGCACTCGGCGATCCTCCAGTGCCTCGTGGGAGAGGACGACCGCGACGTCTCCCGCCTCTGGCTGACCGCAAGCGGCGGGCCGTTTCGAGGGTGGTCGCGCGACGAGCTCTCCTCCGTGACCGCCTCCGACGCGCTCGCGCATCCGACCTGGCGGATGGGCCCCAAGATCACCGTGGACTCGGCGACCCTCATGAACAAGGGGCTGGAGGTCATCGAGGCGCACCACCTCTTCGCCATCCCGTACGATCGGATCCGCGTCGTCGTGCACCCCCAGTCGTGCGTCCACTCGATGGTCGAGTACGTGGACGGCTCGGTGAAGGCGCACCTCGGCGTGACCGACATGCGCATACCGATCCAGTACGCCCTGAGCCATCCGCGACGCTGGACCGGACCCCTCGAGCCGCTCGACTTCACGACCCTGGGCACGCTCGACTTCGAGGCCCCCGACCCCGACACCTTCCGCTGCCTGGGGCTGGCGCTCGAGGCCGGCCGCACCGGCGGCACGATGCCTGCGGTCATGAACGCCGCGAACGAGGTCGCCGTCGCCGCGTTCCTCGGCGGACGGTGCGCCTTCACCGATATCGACCGGATCGTCGAGCGCGTCATGGCGGGTCATGCCCCCTCGGCCCTCGACTCGGTCGAGCAGGTCCTCGAGGTCGACCGGCACGCGCGGGACGCCGCGGCGGGCCTGCTCTGAGAACACCCGCGATGGCGCGACCTTTGCACTACCCGAGTACACGCCCGAACACGAGTCGACCGGAGAGTGAGAGCGCTTGATGCCTGAGGCGATGAGCACCATCCTGTGGGGCGTCCTGACCTTCTCGATCCTCGTGGTCATACACGAAGGCGGCCACTTCCTCGCGGCCCGCGCGTTCGGGGTGAAGGTGCATGAGTTCATGATCGGCCTTCCCGGACCCGCGCTGCGGTTCAAGAGCAGGCGCTCGGACACGGTCTTCGGCATCACCGCGATCCCGCTCGGCGGCTACGTGCGCATCGCGGGGATGGAGCCCGGCCCGGAGGACGAGCTGCTCGCCCCCGCGCTCAAGACCGCCGCGATCGCCGGCCGCATGGACGCGGGCACGCTCTCCTCGGCGTTGGGCGTGGACACCGCACGGGCCTCGGCACTCCTGGTGACGCTCGCGGACTGGGGGGTTCTCGAGCCCGCGACCGACGACGAGGTCTCCTACCTCGCGACCGTCTCGGCCACCGATCATACGGACGCCGAGGCGCTCCTGGCCGACGCCCGGGCGGTCACGTACCGCGCGCTCTCCAAGCCCAAGCGGATCACCGTGCTCGTGATGGGGGTGCTCGCCAACCTCGTGACCGCCCTGCTGGTGTTCACGGTCGTCCTCGGCGTGTGGGGCTACTATCAGCATTCGCTCACCCTCTACGACGTCCAGCCGGACTCCGCGGCCGAAGCCGCGGGCCTGCAGGCCGGGGACACCATCGTCGCGCTCGACGGAGAGCCGGTGGGCGACTGGATCGAGCTCACCACCGGCCTGTCAGAGCGGTCCCCCGGCGATGCCGTGCTGATCGACTTCCGCCGTGACGGTTCGGACCTGAGCGCCACCGCCGTCCTCGGCGCCTCGGAGAGCGGGACGCCGGTCCTCGGCGTGGTCTCCGACCTCGAGCATGTCGACCTGTCCATCGGGCGGGCCGCGATCGAGAGCGTGCGGATGACCGGTCTCGTCTTCCAGGCGATCGGGCGCTTCTTCTCGCCGGCCCACTTCCAGGAGTCGGTCGAGGGAGCGCGCAGCATCGTCGGCATCACGGTCGAGGTCGCCGAGGCCGCGGGCCGCGGCCCGCTCGACTACGCGTGGATCGTCGCGCTGCTCTCGCTCTCGCTCGGCGTGATGAACATCCTGCCGATACCGCCGCTCGACGGTGGCAAGGTCGCCATCGAGGTCATCGAGGGGGTCTCCGGCCGTCAGCTCGGCAGGCGTTTCGCCGTCGGCGTGAGCATCTCGGGGGCGGTCCTGCTCTTCTCGCTCATCGGCTACCTCATGTACGCCGATGTGGTGCGCTACTTCATAGAACGCTAGAGCGGGAGTGCACGGAAGGGGAGGGCGATGACGTACGAACGGCGGGATTCGCGGCCGGTGATGGTCGGCCGTGTCATGGTGGGCGGCGGCGCCCCGATCACGGTCCAGTCGATGACCACGACCGATCCGCGCGACGTCTCGGCCACCCTCGAGCAGATCGGACGCCTGACAGAGGCGGGCTGCGAGATCGTCCGTGTGGCGCTTCCGGGGCATGAGTCGCTCGACGGGTTCGAGCGCGTCTGCGCCCAGTCGCCGATCCCGGTCGTGGCCGACGTCCACTTCGACCACACCCTCGCCATCGAGGCCGCCCGACGAGGCGCCGCGAAACTGCGGGTCAACCCCGGCAACATCGGTTCGCTCGACCGGGTCGACGCGGTGATCGACGCCGCCGGGGAGGCGGGGATCCCGATCCGGATCGGCGTCAACGCAGGCTCGCTCGCATCCGAACACCGGGACAAGGACTGGCCGCTCGCCGACAAGCTCGTCGCGAGCGCGATCGCCTTCTGCGAGCACTTCGAGGGCCGCGGGTTCACCGACATCGTCGTCGCCGCCAAGGCCTCCAACGTGGTCTCTACGGTCGATGCCTACCGCGCGCTCTCCACCGCGGTGCCCTACCCGTTCCACATCGGGGTGACCGAGGCGGGCACCTCGCTCGCCGGCACGGTGAAGTCGAGCGTGGGTCTCGGCATCCTGCTCGCCGAGGGGATCGGCGACACGCTGCGCGTCTCGCTGACCTCGGACCCGGTCGACGAGGTCAGGGTAGGGTGGGCGATCCTCGCCGCGCTCGACATCCGGCGGCGGGGCCCCGAGCTCGTGAGCTGCCCGACGTGCGGCCGGTGCGAGGTCGACCTGATCCCGCTCGCGCGCGAGATCGAGGAGCGTCTGCGCACCCGGACCACGCCGCTCAAGGTCGCGGTGATGGGGTGCGTGGTCAACGGCCCCGGAGAGGCGCGGGAGGCCGATATCGGCGTCGCGGCGGGCAAGGGGGTCGGCATGATCTTCGCCAAGGGGCGTCCTTTGCGCAAGGTCCCCGAGGAGGGGATCGTCGACGCCCTCATGGACGAGATCGACGCCATCGACCGCCACGGGGCTCCGGCCGACCGCTGATACCGCGGGTTGCGCTATCCTGTCACCCGACACGCATCACCGACTCAGACCGTCGGACGCCGAGCGCCGCGCGTCCGCATCCGGAGGGGACCGCCCGATGACCGTCGCGCTTCGCATGACCGCCCTGCACGTCCCTACGCTCAAGGAGGACCCCGCCGAGGCCGAGATCGCCTCGCACCGGCTCCTCCTGCGCGCCGGGTTGATCCGCAAGGCGGCCGCCGGCATCTACACCTTCCTCCCCCTCGGCTGGCGCTCGGTCGTCAAGATCGAGCAGATCGTCCGTGAGGAGATGGACGCGATCGGCTCCCAGGAGCTGCTCCTGCCGTTCGTGCAGCCCGCGGAGTTGTGGCAGCGGTCGGGCCGCTGGGACGACTACGGTCCCGAGCTCGCCCGCCTCCACGACCGCCAGGGACGCGAGTTCTGCCTCGGGCCCACCCACGAGGAGATCATCACCGCGCTCGTGAGCGGCGAGGTGCGTTCCTATCGCGACCTCCCGCTCTCCCTCTACCAGATCAACCTGAAGTTCCGCGATGAGATGCGCCCCCGCTTCGGCCTGCTGCGTGGACGCGAGTTCATCATGAAGGACGCCTACTCGTTCCACGACAGCCAGGAGTCGCTGCAGGCGCACTACGACGACCAGGCCCGCGCCTACGGGCGCATCTGCGACCGCCTCGGCCTGGTCTATCGCCCCGTCGAGGCCGACTCCGGGCAGATCGGCGGGTCGGTCACCACCGAGTTCATGGCGCTCGCCGAGACGGGGGAGGCCGAGCTCGTCTACTGCGAGTGCGGCTGGGCCGCCAACGTCGAGGCCGCCTCCACCGTGGTGTCCCGCACGCCCTCGATCACCGAGCCCGTCGCTCTCGAGCGCGTCCACACCCCGCAGATCCGCACGATCGCCGAGCTCGCGTCCTTCCTCGGCATCAGCGACCATGACACGGTCAAGACGATGGCGGGCAAGGACGCCGACGGCCGCCTCGTGTTCTTCTGCGTGCCTGGTGACCGCGAGCTCAACCCGCTCAAGGCCGCGCGCGCGGTGCCCGGCGTCGAGCTCCTCGCCGAGGAGGACTTCGCCGCCTACGCGATCCCCAAGGGCTCCCTCGGCCCGGTCTCGCCGCCCGAGGGCACGCTCGTCGTCGCTGACGAGTCGCTCAGGGGCGACGTCGCGTGGGGCATCGGCGCCAACGAGGACGACTTCCACTACACGGGCGCGATGCCGGGACGCGACTTCGAGGTCGAGGTGTGGGCGGATCTCGTGGTCGCCCGCCCCGGCGACGGGTGCCCGACCTGCTCCGGCGCGCTCTCGGGGGCGCGGGGCATCGAGGTCAGCCAGGTCTTCCAGCTCGGCACCAAGTACTCCGAGTCGCTCGGCGCCACCTACACCGCCGAGGACGGTTCCGAGCAGCCGTTCGTCATGGGCTGCTACGGTGTCGGCATCACGCGCTCGCTCGCCGCGGTGATCGAGCAGCACCACGACGAGAACGGCATCGTGTGGCCGGTCTCGGTGGCCCCGGTGGAGGCCGCGGTCATCCCGCTGACCGTGGGCGACGACGAGGTCGCCCCGGTCGCCGAGCGCCTCTGGCGCGAACTCGCCGAGGCGGGCGTCGAGGTCGTCATCGACGACCGGGACGAGCGCGCCGGCGTGAAGTTCGCCGATGCGGAGCTCATCGGCTTCCCGTTCCAGCTCGTGCTCGGCAAGCGCGGCTTGGCGGCGGGCGTGGTCGAACTCAAGGACCGCGTCACCCTCGATCGCATCGAGGTGCCCCTCGCCGAGGCGGTCCGAACCCTCGTTGCGCGCGTCGAGGAGGAGCGGGCGCGCTTCCGCTAGGGAGGCGTGTTCGCGCACGGTATCCGGGTCGCCGGGAGCGGCACGGATACGTCGGCGCGCTGCTTTGTCCTCCCTGCTCCGTGTGCTAGAATCGGGTGGTTGTACAGGACGTCCTGCAAGAAGTGGGTGACCCCCGCTTCTTTTCGTCTGGAAGGAGGTCGGTCGGTATGAGCGAGGCCCTCGTGGCCCGCCTGGAGGCGCTTCTCGAGCCCCGGGCGCTGCAGCACGGGTACGAGCTCGTCGCGGTCGAGCTCGCCGGCGGGCAGGGGTCCCCGATCGTGCGGGTCTACCTCGACCGCGAGGGCGGGGTCGACCTCGACGCGATCGTCGCGGCGAACGAGTGGGTCTCGGCGACCCTCGACGATGCGGATCCCATCGAGGGTGCGTACACCCTCGAGGTCTCGTCGCCGGGCATCGACCGCCCGCTCCGCAAGATCGAGGACTACCAGCGTTTCGCGGGGTCGGTCGCGACCCTGAAGACCCGGCCCGTGGAGGGGCGGACCCGCTTCACCGGTCGCATCGAGCGTCTCGACGGCGACGTGATCGTGCTCGACATCGACGGAACATCCGTTCGCATCGACTTCGGCGACGTGCGCAACGCGCGCCTGAAGGGCGACGTGGACTTCGGACAGGGAAAGGGTGGCGAGGAGCGATGAGTTCTGAGCTCATGGACGCGCTGCGGCAGCTGGCGCGCGAGAAGAACATCGACGAGTACGACATGCTGGACCGCCTCGAGCAGCAGCTCGCGGCCACCTACCGACGCATGCTCGACCTCGAGAACGACACACGGGTCTCCATCGACCGCGAGACCGGCCGGATCTACCTCTACGAGCTCGTCCCCGTGGGCGGCACCGAGGAGGAGCCGGAGGTCGAGGAGCGCGACATCACGCCCTCCGACGTCTCCCGCATCGCGGCCCAGGCAGCCAAGAACGTGATCATGTCGTCGATCCGCGAGGCGGAGCGCGACAAGATCTACGAGGAGTACTCGGACCGGGTGGGCGAGAGCGTGACCGGCACGGTACAGCAGTCGGACAACCGCTACACGCTGATCAAGCTCCGCGAAGGGGTCGAGGCGCTCCTCCCCCCGTCCGAGCAGCCGCCCAACGAGCGCTACGACCACAACCAGCGCCTCAAGGCCTACATCATCGAGGTCCGCAAGACATCGACCGAGCCGTCGATCGTCGTATCGCGCACCCACCCCGGCCTCATCCGGCGCCTCTTCGAGCTCGAGGTTCCCGAGATCTACGACGGCCTGGTCGAGATCAAGAGCGTGGCCCGGGAACCCGGCATGCGGTCCAAGGTCGCGGTCTCGAGCCGTGAGAGCGGTCTCGACCCGGTCGGCGCGTGCGTGGGCCCCAAGGGCAGCCGTGTTCGCATGATCGTGAGCGAGCTGCGCGGCGAGCGGATCGACGTCATCCCGTGGTCCGAGGAGCCCTCGGCCTACGTCGCCAACGCCATCTCTCCCGCCAAGGTCTCCTCGGTCATCATCGACGAGGCGAACCACATCGCGACCGTCATCGTCCCCGACGACCAGCTGTCGCTCGCGATCGGCAAGGAGGGCCAGAACGCCCGCCTCGCGGCGAAGCTCACCGGCTGGCGGATCGACATCAAGAGCCAGGTCCAGGCCGCGGAGGCAGGGCTCGCCGCCCAGGTGGCCTCCGGCGGGGACGACCGGCATGCCGAGGAGGAGTCCGACGGGCGCTGCATCGCCGTCATGAGCTCCGGGATGCGGTGCCGCAACAAGGCCCGCCCGGGCAGCTCGTACTGCGGCGTCCACGAGAAGGAGGGTGCCGACTCGTGACACGGACCCGCAAGACCCCGGTGCGCAGCTGCATCGGGTGCGGTCGCGCCGACGACAAGCGCGCATTCACGCGCATCGTCCGCACGAAGGACGGCCACATCGAGGTCGACCCTTCAGGCAAGGCCAACGGCAGGGGAGCGTACCTCTGCCCGCGCACCGCGTGCTTCGAGGCGGCGGTCTCCAGGCGCCGGTTCGACGCGGCACTCCGTGTCAGACTTCACGATGACGACCTTGACCGACTGAGACGAGACTTCGAGGCGCTGACCGACCAGGACGCGACCTCGCAGCAAGGACGGTGACCGATCTATGCCCAGCATGAGAGTCCACGAACTCGCCAAGGAGTTCGGCATGACCTCCAAGGAGCTGCTCGAGCGGCTCCAGGAACTGAAGATACCGGCGAAGAACCACGCCTCCACCCTCGTCGAGGCGTACGTGGACAAGATCCGCAAGGACCTCGGGCCGCTCATCGCTGAACGCCAGGCCGCCCTCGAGGAGGAGCGTCTCAAGAAGGAGGCCGCCGAAGCCGCCAAGCGCGAGGCCGAGGAGGCGGAGCGCCGTGCGGCCGAGGAGGCGCACCGTGCAGCCGAGGCCGCCCGCCGCGAGGAGGAGGAGCTCCGCAAGAAGGAGGCCGAGCAGGCCGCCGCCGCTGAGCGGGAGGCCGCCGAGAAGGCCGAGGAGGCCGCTGCCGCCGCTCGTGCCGCGGAGGCCGCGCGTGCTCAGGAAGAGGCCGCCGCCCGCGCCGCCGAGGAGGCCGCCAAGCGCGAGGCCGAGGAGGCCGCGCGTCTCGAGAAGGCCGAGGAGGAGCGGTACCGCCAGATGGCGCGCGAGGCCGAGCAAGTCGTGTCGAGCCCCGTCATCGAGCAGGCCAAGGCCGCTGTCGCCGCCGCGCAGGCGGAGCAGGGCAAGCGCAAGAAGCGCAAGGAGAAGCGGGCGAAGCGCGAAGAGGCGACCGCCGCCGAGGCCACGTCCGACGCCTCTGCCGCCGCCGGCTCCGAGGACCTCGTGACCGTGACCGAGGGAGTGACCGTCGGCGAGTTCGCCGACGCCCTCGGCCTGCCTTCCACCGAGATCATCAAGCGGCTGATGCTCCTCGGCACGCCGCTGACCGTCAACCAGCCGATGATGAGCGACATCGTCGAGCTGATCGCCGAGGACCTCGGCAGGGAGGTCGCCATCGTCTCGCCGGAGGAGGAGACCGGGTTCGTCTTCGAGGACGACCCCGCCGATCTCGTCGCGCGCCCGCCGGTCGTCACCGTCATGGGCCACGTCGACCACGGCAAGACGTCGCTGCTCGACGCGATCCGTGAGACGGGGGTCGCCGAGACCGAGGCCGGCGGCATCACCCAGCACATCGGCGCGAGCGTCGTCTTCCACAACGGCAAGCAGGTCACCTTCATCGACACGCCGGGTCACGAGGCCTTCACCGCCATGCGTGCCCGCGGCGCCAAGGTCACCGACGTCGCGGTCCTCGTGGTCGCGGCGGACGACGGCGTGATGCCGCAGACCGTCGAGGCCATCCACCACGCGAAGGCCGCAGGCGTCCCGATCATCGTCGCCGTCAACAAGATCGACAAGGACGGCGCCAACCCCGACCGCGTGCGCCAGGAGCTGACCGAGCACGAGATCGTGCCCGAGGAGTGGGGCGGAAGCGACATCTTCGTCAACGTCTCGGCCAAGCAGCGTCTCAATATCGACGAGCTGCTTGAGATGATCCTGCTGCAGGCCGACGTCCTCGAGCTCAAGGCGAACCCGGGCGCTCCCGCCTCGGGCATCGTCATCGAGGCCAAGCTCGACCGCGGCCGCGGCCCTGTCGCCACCGTCCTCATCCAGCGCGGCACCATGCGCGTGGGTGACGCCATCGTCGCCGGCACGAGCCACGGCCGCGTGCGCGCGCTCGTCAACCCGCTCGCCGAGACGGTCGAGTCCGCCGGTCCCGCCGACCCGGTCGAGATCCTCGGCCTGGGCAGCGTCCCCTCGGCGGGAGACGAGTTCCGCGTCTTCGCCGACGAACGCGACGCCCGCAACCTGGCCGAGGAGCGCGCCCTCAAGCAGCGCCTCCTCGCGCAGGAGAAGAAGGTCCACGTCTCACTCGACGACCTGTTCGCCCGGATCCAGGAGGGCGAACTCGCGGAGCTCAACCTCGTGGTCAAGGCAGATGTCCAGGGCTCGATCGAGGCCCTCAAAGACGCGCTCGACAAGATGGACCAGAGCGAGGTCCGCATCAACGTCATCCACTCGGCGGTCGGTGCGATCACCGAGACCGACGTCATGCTCGCCGACGCCTCCGACGCCATCATCATCGGCTTCAACGTGCGCCCCGAGCCCAAGGCCAAGTCGCTCGCCGAGAAGGAGAGCGTCGACATCCGCCTGTACCGGGTCATCTACCAGGCCATCGAGGACATCAACGCTGCCCGAGTCGGCCTGCTGGCGCCGGAGTTCCACGAGGAGGAGACCGCCCGGGTCGAGATCCGCGAGCTGTTCCGCGTGCCCAAGCTCGGCGTCATCGCGGGCTCCTACGTGCTCGATGGAGAGATCACCCGCGACGACCTCGTGCGTGTCGTCCGCGACGGCACGGTCATCTACGAGGGCAAGCTCGGCTCGCTCCGCCGGTTCAAGGACGACGTCAAGTCGGTCCGCTCCGGCTACGAGTGCGGTCTGAGCATCGCCGGCTTCCAGGACGTCAAAGAAGGCGACATCGTCGAGGCGTACAAGATCGTCGAAGTCGCCCGCGAGTCGTAAGAGGTATCGACAGATGAAGCAGACCCCACGCACCCGCAAGGTCAACGAGATGGTCCGGGAGGAGGTCGCGAGGATCCTCGCCGAGGAGATCTCCGACCCTCGCCTGATGCTGGTCACCGTGACCTCCGCCGAGGTGAGCCCCGACATGTCCGTTGCCAGCATCTACGTGATCACGCACGGCGACCAGGAGCGCTACGACGAGATGCTCGCCGGCCTCGAATCGGCGAAGGGCCGGATCCGCTCGCTCCTCGGCGGACGGATCTCGCTCCGGCTCACCCCGGAGCTCCGGTTCTTCGTCGACAGCTCCGTCGACGAGGGCATGCGCATCGCCGAGGCGCTCAAGGACGTCCCGCCCAGCCTCGCTGCTTCGGGTGACGCGGACCCCGGCGACGAGCCAGAGACCGAGTGACCCGGTGCTCGCCGGATATCACCGGGTCGCGGTCGAACTGCGCAAGGCGCGTTCGGTCGCGGTCTGCTCACACGTCAAGCCCGATGGCGACGCGATCGGCTCGGTCCTCGCGCTGACGCTCGCGCTCCGCTCCGCCGGGATCGCCGCGGTCCCCACGCTCGCCGACCCGGCCGACCCTCCGTCGACCTACCGGTTCCTTCCGGGCTTCGGGCTGTTCGTCGCCGCCCGGGACCTCGAGCCCGTCGATGTGTTCGTCGCGCTCGACACGCCCAACCCCGACCGCCTCGGCGTCGCGGCCGCCCTCGCCGATTCGGCCCGGGCGACGCTCGTCCTCGACCATCACCCGGACAACACCGGGTTCGGCACGGTGAACCTGACCGATCCCGCCGCCGCCGCGACGGGACTCATGGTCTGGCGTCTCCTCGAGCCGCTCGGCGTCACGCCCACTGCAGACATCGCGCTCTGCTGCTGGGCCGCGCTCGTGACCGACACGGGACGGTTCGCGTACGGCAACACCACCGCCGACGCCCTCCGGGACGCCGCTGCGATGCTCGAGGCCGGCGTCGATCCCGCCGAGGCGCACCGCCTACTCCACGAGAGCCGCAGCGGCGCGTCCCTCACGCTCGAGTCGACGGTGATGGGCCGCGTCGAGCTCGCCAACGACGGCCGGGTCGCGCACACGTGGGTCTCCTCGGCGGACTACGCCACCACGGGGGCGCGCGCCGAGGAGACCGAGCACCTCATCGACGGCGTTCGCGTGATCGACGGCATCGATGTGGCCGTCCTCATCCGGGTCCACGCCGACCACGTGCGCGTGAACCTCCGCGCCAAGACCGGTTTCGACGTCGGCGCGGTCGCCCGGAAACGGGGCGGGGGAGGACACGCTGCGGCCGCTGGCTACAGCACGGGGGGTACGCGCGAGTCGGTCCTCGCAGACCTGCTGCCCGACCTGCCGGGCGGCGCGTCGTCGTGAGCAGGTCCAGGCGCGGGGTCACCGGGCTTTCCGGCGTGCTGCTCATCGACAAGCCCGCAGGGATGACGAGTCACGACGTCGTCTCAGCGGTCCGTCGCGCCACGGGCGAGCGACGGGTCGGACACGCCGGCACGCTCGACCCGGCCGCGACCGGCCTCCTCGTGGTCCTCGTGGGCCCTGCCACGCGCCTCGCGCCCTACCTCACCGCGGCCGACAAGTCCTACGAGGCCACGGTGGTCTTTGGGACGAGGACCGACACCGACGACGTCGAGGGGGCGGTGGTCGAGACGGCCCCCGTACCGCCCGCCCTCTCCGACCCTGCCTTCGCCCGTGACCTGGTCGACGGCTTGAAGGGCGTCTCAGAGCAGCTGCCCCCCTCGTACTCCGCGATCAAGCGTGACGGCAAGGTCGCCCACCGTGCCGCCCGCCAGGGCGCCCCGCTCGAGCTCCAGTCCCGCACGATCGAGGTGCTCGACGCGCGACTGAAGAGCGTGACCGACTCGATTCCGCTCGTCTGGGACCTCACGCTCACCGTGTCGAAGGGCACGTACGTCCGCGCGATCGCGCGCGACCTCGGCCATACAGCGGGGACCGTGGCCCATCTCGGCGCGTTGCGCAGGACCGCGAGCGGCCCGGCGCGCCTCGCCGATGCGCACACCCTCGCCGAGGTCGTCGACGCCGGCCCCGCCGTCGACCGGCTCTTCGCGGACCCGGTGCCATTGCTCGCCATGCCCGCCCTGGAAGCGGACGCGCACGCTGCGGCCGCCGTCGCCCATGGAGCCCCCGTCGCAGCGGCGCTCGCCGACGAAGCGCCCGGTGACGCCGTCGCCGTGGTACGAGGTGACCGTCTCCTCGGCATCTACCGCCGCAGGGGACACGACGATATGCTCAAGGCCGAGATCGTCGTCCCCGGAGGCGTCAGCCGATGAGCGTCCGCGTGATCATGTGGGAGGAGGGCACGCACCCGATCGGTCCCGCGGTGGTCGCGATCGGGGTCTTCGACGGCGTCCACCTCGGCCATCAGGCGCTCATCGCCTCGGCGTGCGAGGACGCTCGCGCACGCGGGGTCTCGGCGGCGGCGCTGACGTTCGACCGTGACCCCGACCAGGTCGTGACCCCGGACAGCGCCGCGCCCCAGCTGCTCTCGATCGAGGACAAGTGCCGCTTCCTCGCCCAGGCGGGTGCCGACACCGTTCTCGTGATCCCGTTCGACGTGGCGGTGGCGGCGCTGCCGCCCGAGCGCTTCGTCGAGGGCATCCTCGCGGGCGCGTGCACCCCGCTCGCCGTCCACGTGGGCGAGGACTTCCGGTTCGGCCGATTCGCCGAGGGGGACGTCCGCACGCTGCTCTCGCTCGGCCAGGCCCACGGGTTCGACGTCCGCCCGCACTCCCTCGTGACCGCCGGCGGCGCCCCGGTCACCTCGACGCGGATCAGGGCCCTCGTCGCGGCCGGGGCCGTCGCCGATGCGGCGACTCTGCTCGGCAGGTCGCACCGGGTGGCCGGGATGGTGACCCGCGGGAGAGGGGAGGGAGTCGCGCTCCTCGGCATCCCCACCGCCAACGTGGTGCCGGCCGCCTTCTCGGCCCTCCCGGCCGACGGCGTCTACGCGGGGGGCGCCGAGGTCGGCGACACTGGATACCCCGCGGCGATCTCGGTGGGGGTCCCGCCCTCGTTCCCCGGTGCGCACCACGTGCTCGAGGCCCACCTGCTCGGGTTTCACGGTGACCTCGTACACCGGGAGATCACGCTCACCTTCTCCGAGCGGCTTCGCGATCAGCGCCGGTTCTCCTCGACGGACGACCTCGCGCGCGCGATGCGCGACGACATCGCCCGGGCGGGAGCGCGCGCGTCCGGGTGAGACCCGTATCACCCGGTCCGCCCCCGCGTGAGCCCTCGCGCGGGCGGATGACTCCTGCTATACTGCTCAGGTTGTCATGACTACCCCCGCCCGGGACGTTCGACTCACCGACGGCGATCTCAGACGGGGGCGGACCCCACAGGAAGGTGGACCACGCATGCCCCTTGAGAAGGATGTCACCGCACAGATCATCGCCGAGCACGCCCGCACCGAGGGCGACACCGGCTCCCCCGAGGTCCAGATCGCGCTGCTCACCCAGCGTATCCGCGATCTCACCGAGCACCTCAAGACCCACAAGAAGGACCACCACACCCGCCGCGGCCTGCTGAAGCTCGTCGGTCAGCGCCGTCGCCTGCTCGGGTACCTCAAGAAGACCGACATCGAGCGTTACCGCGACATCGTCGCGAAGCTCGGCATCAGAGGGTAAGAACAGGTTCGGGACCCAGAAGGCGGGAGAACCTCTCCCGCCTTCTCACTACCGGTCGCCCGTCGCGACCGGTCGCGACCGTATCCCCCGCGCACGGGGCGCGAGGGGACGAGGCAGAGGAAGTAGGAGTAGATGCAGAAGATCGTCGAGCGTTTCGAGCTGTACGGCAAGGAGTACGTCCTGGAGACCGGCGAGCTGGCCAAGCAGGCCGGCGGCGCCGTGGTGGTGCGCCAGGGCGATACGATGGTACTGGTCACCGCCACCGCGTCCAGGAACCCGAAGGACCTGGACTTCTTCCCGCTCACCGTCGACTTCGAAGAGCGGATGTACGCCGCGGGCAAGCTGCCCGGCGGCTTCATCAAGCGTGAGGCCCGCCCGAGCGAGAAGGCGATCCTCACCGCGCGTATGATCGATCGTCCGCTGCGCTCGGCCTTCGCCGACGGCTTCCGCAACGAGGTGCAGATCATCGCCACGGTCCTCTCGGCCGACCAGGTGAACCAGCCCGACGTGATCTCGATCATGGGCGCCTCCGCGGCGCTGCTCGCCGCCGGCATCCCGTTCGAGGGCCCGCTGGCCGGCGTGCGCATCGCACGCATCGACGGCGAGTTCGTGGTCAACCCGACCTTCGACGAGCTCGAGCTCTCCGACCTCGACCTGGTCGTCGCCGGTTCGCCCGACGCGGTCTACATGATCGAGGCCGGCGCCTACGAGGTCTCCGAGGACGAGATGCTCGCCGCGCTGACCTTCGCCCAGGAGGCGATCACCGAGTTCTGTGCCGTCCAGGAGCGCTTCGTCGCCCAGACCGACGTCACGCCGATGGACGTGCCGCTCTACACCATCGACGAGTCGCTGCGCGAGCGGGTGTTCGCCGCCGGCGCCGAGAAGATGCGCGCCGCGCTCCGCAACCCTGACAAGCACGCCCGCATGGACGGCGTGGCCGCGGTCAAGGACGAGGTGCTCGCCACCTTCACCGAGGACGAACTCGCCGAGAGCGGCAAGGACGTCAAGTCGCTCCTCAAGGAGCTTGAGAAGACCACCATGCGCCGCATGGTCCTCGACGAGGGCGAGCGCGCCGACGGCCGCACGGTCGACGAGGTCCGCCAGGTCACGAGCGTTGCGGGCTACCTGCCGCGCGCCCACGGCTCCGGGCTCTTCACCCGCGGCCAGACCCAGGTCCTCTCGGTCCTGACCCTCGGCATGCTCTCTGAGTGGCAGCGCATCGACACCATCGACGTCACCGAGGGCAAGCGCTACCTGCACCACTACAACTTCCCGCCCTTCTGCACCGGCGAGACCGGCTTCATGCGCGGACCGAAGCGCCGCGAGATCGGTCACGGCGCGCTCGCCGAGCGTGCCCTCGTGCCGGTGCTGCCGCCCGAGGACGAGTTCCCCTACACGATCCGTATCGTCTCGGAGGTCCTCGAGTCCAACGGCTCGAGCTCCATGGGCTCGGTCTGCGGCTCGACGCTCGCGCTGATGGACGCCGGCGTACCGATCAAGGCGCCGGTCTCCGGCATCGCGATGGGTCTCATCAAGGAGGGTGACGAGGTCGCGGTCCTCTCGGACATCCAGGGCCTCGAGGACTTCCTCGGCGACATGGACTTCAAGGTCGCGGGCACCGAGAAGGGCATCACCGCGCTGCAGATGGACAACAAGGCCAAGGGGCTCTCGTACGAGATCCTCGAGACCGCCCTCCGCCAGGCGCAGCAGGGCCGTGCGCACATCCTCGGCAAGATGCTCGACGCCATCGACGTCCCGCGCGAGTCGCTCTCCGAGTACGCGCCCCGCATCCTTACCGTGAAGATCCCGGTCGACAAGATCCGTGACGTCATCGGCTCGGGCGGCAAGGTCATCCGCGGCATCCAGGAGGAGACCGGCGCCCAGATCGACATCCAGGAGGACGGCACCATCTTCGTCGCCGCGCGCGACAAGGGCGGCGAGGAGGCGGTCCGCCGCATCCAGCTCATCGTCAAGGTCCCCGAGGTCGGCGAGCGCTACAAGGGCCGCGTCGTGTCGATCCAGGCGTTCGGCGCGTTCATCGAGCTCACCCCGGGCAAGGACGGCCTGCTCCACATCTCGCGCGTGGCCAAGGGCCGCGTCGAGAAGGTCGAGGACGTGTTGACCGTGGGCGACGAGGTCGAGGTCGAGGTGCTCGACATCGACGACCGCGGGAAGATCTCGCTCGACCGCATCGACAAGCCCGACGCCCCGCCGTCCTCCGGCGGAGGGGAGCGACGCTCCGAGGGTGGCGGCGACCGGCCCGGCGGCGGGCGCGACCGCGACCGTGGCGGGGACCGCAAGCCCCGTCGTCGCCACTAGGCGCTCGTGGCCGAGCCGATGTTCTACCGCGAGACGGTCCTCGACAACGGCGTGACGGTGCTCACCGAGTCGCTCGACGCGGTGCGCTCCGTCGCGCTCGGCGTCTGGTTCTCGGTAGGCAGCCGTGACGAGTCGCCGGCCGAGGCCGGGATGTCCCACTTCATGGAGCACATGATGTTCAAGGGCACCCCGACCCGGTCGGCGGCCGACATCTCGGAGACGTTCGACCGCCTCGGCGCGGAACTCAACGCTTTCACGAGCAAGGAGTACACCTGCTACTACGCTCGGGTGATCGACGAGCACCTTCCCACCGCGGTCGAGGTCCTCTCGGACATGGTCGCCAACGCGACACTCGCCGAAGACGCCTGCGCGCGCGAGCGCGAGGTCGTCATCGAGGAGATCGCGCGGATGGAGGACACGCCCGACGACCGCATCCATGAGCTCTTCGCCCGCACGCTGTGGCCCGGCCACCCCATCGGCCTGCCGATCCTCGGCGGGCGCGAGACCGTGGGCGGGTTCGACCACGCGCAGTCGGTGACGTTCCGTGAGCGGCACTATCTCACCGGCAACTGCGTGGTGGCCGCGGCCGGGAGCGTGGACCACGACGCCCTCGTCGACCTGGTCCGCACCCATCTCGACCTGCCGCGCGGCCCGCGCAGCACGCGGCCGGCCGCCGAGGCCCCCGACACGGGACGCCTCGCGGTCCTGCGGAAGGACACCGAGCAGGCCCACATCTGCTACGGGGCCACCTGCCTCTCGGCGCGCCATCCCGACCGTTTCGCCCTCACAGTGCTCGACACGGTCCTCGGCGGGGGGATGTCCTCACGGCTCTTCCAGGAGATCCGGGAGAAGAAGGGGCTCGTCTACTCGGTCTACAGCTTCCACGCGCTCTACCAGGACACCGGTCAGTTCACCGTCTACGCGGGGACCCGTCCGTCCAACGCCGAGCAGGTGGTCCGCCTCATCCAGGCCGAGATCGCCCGGGTGCTCGACTCAGGCATCACCGCCGAGGAACTCGACCGGGCCAAGGAGTCCATCAAGGGCCACCTCGTGCTCGGACTCGAGAGCACCCGCAACCGGATGACACGCCTCGGCAAGAACCTGGTCACCGGCGGGGAGCTCCTCTCGGTCGACGAGGTCGTGAACCGCATCGACGCGGTGGATCGCGAGACCGTCAGCCGCCTCGCGCACGACGTCCTCGGCGGCCAGAAGGTCCTCGCGATGATCGGCCCGTTCGACGCCGACGCCGTCTCGCACCTCGTCGAGTAGAGCCGAAGGGAGGCCGGATCCGATGATAGAGGTCGTTGTGAGCGGCGCAGCCGGTCGCATGGGCGCCGAGGTCGTGCGCGCAGTGGCCGCCGCGGAAGACATGCGCGTCGCCGCCGCGGTCGATCCCGCGAACGCGGGACGGGCGATCGACGACGGCTCCGGCTCGACCGTGACGTGCGAGCCCGATCTCGCCGCAGCGCTCAGGCGGACCTCGGCCGACGTGATGGTCGACTTCACGCATCCCGCTGCCGTCGAGGCCAACCTCGAGATCGCACTCTCCGCCGGCGTCGACGCCGTCGTCGGCACCACCGGCATCCCCATCGAGACCCTCCAGCGCTTGGCCGACGACGCGCCGGCGGGCACCTGCCTGTTCATGGCGCCCAACTTCGCGATCGGCGCGGTGCTGATGATGCGCTTCGCCGCCGAGGCCGCCCGCTACCTCCCGCACGCCGAGGTCATCGAGTTGCACCACGACCGCAAGGCCGACGCGCCGAGCGGCACCGCCCTGCGCACCGCCGGCCTGATCGCCGAGGCCCGCGCCGAGGCCCCTGTGGTGCCGTGGCGCGAGAGTGAGCTCGCCGAGGGAGCGCGCGGTGCGCTCGTCGACGACGTGGCGGTGCACAGCGTGCGCCTGCCCGGCCTCGTCGCGCATCAGGAGGTCCTCTTCGGCGGGCAGGGCCAGACCCTCACGATCCGCCACGACTCGATCGACCGCACGTCGTTCATGCCGGGTGTCGTGCTCGCGATCCGCGAGGTCGGCACCCGCTCGGGCCTGATCGTCGGGCTCGAGCACCTCATGGGGGAGTGACGTGGAGCGCACCACCCGACCCATCGTCGTCATGAAGTTCGGCGGCACCTCGGTCGCGACCCCCGCAGGCCGCGAAGCGATCGCGCGCCGTGTCCGGGCGGCACTCGACGACGGCCACGCCCCGGTCGTCGTCGTCTCGGCCATGGGTCGCCGAGGGGCCCCGTACGCCACGGACACCCTCCTCGGCCTACTCGAGGACCTGCCCGGCGACGAGGCCGAGCGCGACTGGCTGATGGCCGCCGGGGAGATCATCTCCGCGGTCGTGTGCTCCCACGAGCTCCGGGGGGCCGGCATCCCGGCGAAGGCCTTCACCGGGCCTGAGGCGGGGATCGCCACCGACGGGGTGCACGGCTCCGCCGCCGTCACGAGCGTGTACCCCGGACCGCTGCTCTCCGCGCTCTCCGCGGGCACCGTGCCGGTGGTCGCCGGGTTCCAGGGGATGGCCGACGACGGCCGGCTCACCACGCTCGGCAGGGGAGGCACCGACACCACGGCATGCGCTCTCGGCGTCGCGCTCTCGGCCGAGTCGGTCGAGATCTACACCGACGTCGACGGCGTCGCGACCGCCGACCCGCGCGCCTGCGAGGACACGCGCGTACTGGAGACCATCCGGGCCGACGAGCTCTTCCAGATGGCCCGCCACGGATCGCGGGTCGTGCACACGCCCGCCGCCGAGCTCGCCCTCGCGAGCGGCCTGGCCGTCCGGGTCCGCAACACCTTCTCCGACCATCCCGGCACCGAGGTCGCCGACATCGCCGGCTACCGTCCGGACCGTGTCGCGACCGCGGTCTCCCACGCAGACGGCGTGGCCCGTCTGCGCGTCTCGCTGCCCGCGCCCGAAGGCACCCGTGCGCACATGTCCGCGCAGACCCGGGTCTACCGTGCGATGGCGGAGGCCGGCGTCTCGCTCGACATGTTCACCCCGGTGGGAGAGAGCCTCGTCTTCTCGATCCCCGAGCCGATGCTCGACGCGGCCTGCTCGGTGCTCTCCTCCCTCGGCCTGACCTACCAGGTGCAGGCCGGGCTCGCCAAGGTCACGCTCGTGGGCGCCGGCATGCACGGGGTGCCCGGCGTGATGGCGCGCCTCGCCGAGAGCCTCGATCGCGCGGGCGTCACCGTACTGCAGACCGCCGACTCGCACGCGACCATCTCGGTGCTCATCCCCGCCGAGGAGACCTCGACCGCCGTTCAGGCGCTCCACGCCGGGTTCGACCTCGGAGGACAGTGACGCCTCCGCCACTTCGCAGCTCCGTGACGGAGGCGGGCGGCACACGCCTCACCTGCGTCGTTTGTGGCACAATGGTGCAGTCCGATGAGCACTCGCCGGTGTCGGCCGGCTCGACATACGCTGGAGTGAACAGGCCATGAACACACCCCGTTTCGGCCGCATGCTGACGGCCATGGTCACGCCCTTCACCGACGACGACCGTCTCGACCTCGATCGCGCCCAGGAGCTCGCGCTCAGGCTGCTCGATCACGGCAGCGACGGACTGATCGTCTGCGGTACCACGGGCGAGAGCCCGACCGTCTTCTACGACCAGAAGATGGAGCTCTTCCGCGCCGTCCTCGATGCGGTCGACGGACGCGCTCCTGTGATCGCCAACGCGGGCGACAACTGCACCGCGGACTCGGTGGCGTTCGCGCGCCAGGTGGCCGCGCTCGGCGTCGACGGCATCATGACCGTGGTTCCGTACTACAACAAACCGCCGCAGGAGGGGATGTACCGCCACTTCCGCGAGATCGCCTCGGCGGTCGACCTCCCGGTCATCCTCTACAACATCCCCGGCCGGTGCGTGGTCAACATGACGGCAGAGACCACACTCCGTCTCGCGCGCGACTGCGAGAACATCGTCGCGGTCAAGGAGGCCAGCGGCGACCTCACCCAGATCGCGCAGATCATCGACGGGGCGCCCGACGGCTTCGAGGTGCTCTCCGGCGACGACGAGATGACCCTGCCGATGATGGGACTCGGCGGCACCGGGGTCATCTCCGTGGTGAGCCACGTCGCGGGCGATCGCTTCAAGGCGATGATCGAGGCCCAGGCGGCGGGCGACCACACGCGCGCGCTTCGGGCCCACCTCGAGCTGCTCCCGCTCATGAAGGCGCTCTTCATCACCGCGAACCCCATCATGGTCAAGGAGGCCCTCCGCCTCACCGGTTTCGACGCGGGCAGCGTGCGACTGCCCCTCGTACCGCCCACCCCCGAGCAGACCGAGGAGCTCACCCGCGTCATGCGGCACGTGGGTATCCTGACCGACTAGCACGTATCGAACGCGGGAGCGCCACCGCTACCCGCGCGTACCGACCGCCCTGCCGCTTTGACGGCACGACCGAAGGAGCGTTCCGTAACGCCCATGACACAGAAGAAGACCCGCCTGCGCGTGATCCCCCTCGGGGGTCTCGGCGAGATCGGCAAGAACATGACCGTCTTCGAGTACGGCAACGACATGGTGCTCGTCGACGCGGGGATCATGTTCCCCGACGACGACCACCCCGGTGTCGACCTCATCCTCCCCGACTACAGCTACGTTCTGCGCCGCAAGGACAAGCTGCGCGGCATCATCATCACCCACGGCCACGAGGACCACACCGGCACCCTCCCGTACCTGCTCAAAGACCTCGGCTCCGCGGTGCCCGTGCTCGGCACGAAGCTCACCCTCGGCCTGATCTCAGGCAAGCTCGAGGAGCACCGGATCAAGAAGCATAAGCTCCGCGAGGTCAAAGCCGGCGGACACGTCAACCTCGGCGTGTTCGGGTTCGACTTCATCCCGGTCAACCACTCGATCCCCGACGCTGTGGCGCTGTTCATCCGCACGCCTGTGGGCAACGTACTGCACACCGGCGACTTCAAGTTCGACCAGACGCCTATCGACGGCCGCCTCACCGACTACGGAGCCCTCGCGGCCGCCGGCAAGAAGGGCGTCATGCTCCTCATGAGCGACTCGACCAACGCCGAGTCACCCGGCATCACCAACTCCGAGGCGACAGTAGGCGCCGCGTTGCGGTCCATCTTCGCGACGGCCGACCAGCGCATCATCGTCGCCTCCTTCTCGAGCCACATCCACCGCCTGCAGCAGGTCTGTGACGCGGCTGTCGAGTCCGGCCGCAAGGTCGTCGTCACCGGCCGCTCGATGATCAACAACACCAAGATCGCGCGCCAGCTCGGCTTCCTCGAGATCGCCGAAGAGGATCTGGTCGACGCGTACGACATGGGCGACCTGCCCCCCGAGCGGGTCGTGGTGCTCTCGACGGGGAGTCAGGGCGAGCCGCTCTCCGCGCTCGCGCGCATGGCCAATGGCGACCACAAGACCGTCTCGATCGAGGAGGGGGACACCGTCGTCATATCGGCGACCCCCATCCCCGGCAACGAGAAGGCGGTCAGCCGCGTGATCAACCGCCTCTCCAGCGCAGGGGCCGACATCAAGCACAAGGGGACCGCCCCGGTGCACGTCTCCGGACACGCGGCGGCCGAGGAGCTCAAGCTGATGCTCAACCTCGTCAGGCCCCGCTACTTCGTGCCCGTCCACGGTGAGAGCCGCCATCTGCGCGCGCACGCCGAGCTCGCCCGGGCGACCGGGGTCGCAGAGAAGGACGTGTTCGTGCTCGACAACGGCGACTGCCTCGAGCTCACCGACTCCGGCGCCCGCGTGAGCGAGCGGGTGGAGTCCGGCGTGGTCTACGTGGACGGCCTGTCCGTGGGCGACATCGGCAAGGTCGTGCTGCGCGACCGCCAGATGCTCGCCAAGGACGGCATCGCGACCGTCGTTATCGCGGTCGACCGCCAGAACGGCAAGCCCACCGGGGAGCCCGAGCTCGTCGCGCGCGGGATCGTCTCCGGCGCCGATGAGGCCGCCTTCTTCGAGGACGCGCGGGCCCGGGTCGCCAAGACGCTCGCCAAGACCGCGAAGGAGGGCGCCACCGACCACTCGGTCATCAAGAACGCGGTGCGCGAGTCGCTCTCCCAGTTCATCTGGGAGCGGACCCGCTCGCGCCCGATGATCATCCCCGTGGTCATGGAGGTCTAGGACGTGGAGATACTCCAGGCGGTACTGCTCGGCGTCGTCCAGGGCATCTCTGAGTTCCTGCCGATCTCCTCCTCCGGCCACCTGCGCCTGCTGCAGGAGGTCTTCGGGCTCACCGACGACTTCGGCCTCGTGTTCGACACATGGGTCCACGTGGCCACCCTCGCCGCGGTCGTCGTCTACTTCCGCGCCGACCTCGCGGGGATGGCCGCCTCGGTCCTCTCCCGGGACCCGGGCCGCAGGGCCGACCGCCGGCTCGCCTGGCTCGTGGTCGTGGCCACCATCCCGACCGGCCTCATCGGCCTGGCGGGCAGCGACTTCTTCGAGAGCGCCGACATCCTCTACGTGGGAGTCGCGTTCCTCGTCACCTCGGCGGCCCTCACGCTCGCCGACGCGCTCTCGAAGATGACCCTCCACGAGGCGTCCGCGCTCGGCTGGAAGCGCGCGGTGCTGATCGGCGTGGCGCAGGGGATCGCCGTCATGCCGGGGATCTCCCGCGCAGGTGCGACCATGGCTGCCGGCCTCGGGCTCGGCCTGGACCGGGAGCAGGCGGCGCGCTTCTCGTTCCTGCTCTCCGGCCCGATCATCCTGCTCGCGGGCGCGAAGCAGGCCCTCGACGTCTTCCTCACCGGCGAGGCGGGACCGAGCCTGCTCGCCACGGTGGCCGGCTCCGCCGCTGCCGCGATCACCGGGTACCTGGCCATCGCGGGCCTGATGGCCTTCATCAAGCGTCACTCGTTTCGCGTGTTCGCCGTCTACACCGGCATGCTCGGTGTGGGCGTGCTAGTCTGGCGATTGACCGCAGGCTAGAGGGGCGGGACCGAGTCGATGGCCTCACGGGGAACAACCAAGAAGCGCACCACCGGCTCCCGTGCGACGGGCGCTTCCCCGAAGCGCGCCAACAACCGTCGCCAGCCGGCACAGCCGGTCCTCGAGCCGGACGCCCGCTACGACATCTACGGGATCGTCCTGGTCGCCGCTGCCATCGCGCTCGCGATCGCGCTGCTCTCCTCGGGGGCCGGTCTTCTCGGCGGGGCGGTGGCCGGCATCTTCCGACTGCTCTTCGGACTCGGCGCGTTCGTCGTCCCCGTGCTCATGCTGCTGTGGGGCGTGACCTTCTTCGTGCGCACCATCGCGATCAGCGAGCTCCGTGTCGGCGCGGGCCTCGGCATCGTCCTCCTGGCGCTCATCGGGATGCTCGGTCTCGGCTCGTCCGCCGAGGAGCAGTGGCGCACCATCGAGCTCGAGACCCACGGCGGCTACCTCGGAGGGGGACTCGCCTGGGCGCTGCGCTCCCTGGTGGGCGAGCCGATCTCTTACGTGGTACTCGCCGCCGTCATGCTGATCGGCCTGGTGATCACGGGCCTGTCGGTCTCAGGTCTCGTCGAGAGGGTGTCGGAGCGGTTCGCGACCTCGGGTCGCGACGAGGACCGCCCGGAGCCGTCGCGCCGGACCGAACGCGCACCGCGCACCGTCCCGCTCGAGGAGCTCGACTCCTCGGCGCCGGAGATCGCGCGCTCCCGCCCGGTCAGCGGACGCATCCGGTCGAAGAATCCCGCCGAGGACCCCGAGGTACGGCGTCAGACCGTGCCCACGCCGCGCACGAGCGCTCCCAAGGCGATGGAGGGTTTCGAGCTGCCCGCGACGACCCTTCTCGCACGCAGCCCCGAGAGCGCCTCGCGCCACCGGGCCACCGAGAAGGAGCTCACCACCACCGCCCGGGTCATCGAGGAGACGCTCGCGACCTTCGACATCCCCTCGAAGGTCGTCGGCTGGATCCCCGGACCCACGGTCACGATGTATGAGATCGAGCTGTCGCGCGGGGTCAAGGTCAACCGGGTGACCTCGCTCGCCGACGATCTCGCCCTCGCGCTGGCCGCCGCCACGGTGCGCATCCTCGCGCCGATACCCGGCAAGTCCCTCGTGGGCATCGAGGTCCCCAACGAGCGCCGCTCCACCGTCACCCTTGGCGACGTCCTCGCCGCGCCCGCCGCGGCCGCCGGCGGCCCACTCGTCCTCGGCATCGGGAAGGACGTCTCGGGGGACAGCGTCGTCGCCGACCTCGCGTCCATGCCCCACCTCCTCATCGCCGGCTCCACCGGCACCGGCAAGTCCGTGTGCATCAACGCGCTGCTCACCTCGGTGCTCATGCGGGCGACCCCGGCCGAGGTCCGCCTCATCCTCATCGACCCCAAACGCATCGAACTCTCGCTCTACAACGGCGTGCCGCACCTCTATGTCCCGGTGGTCACCGAACCCAAGGAGGCCGCGAGCGCGCTCGCCTGGGCGGTGAGCGAGATGGAGGCACGCCTCAAGCGCCTGCAGAAGGCCGGGGCGCGCAACATCGGGATGTACAACGCCATGGTCCAGGACGGTCGGGGGCCCGAGGGTGCCGAGGAGATGCCCTATCTCATGATCGTCATCGACGAGCTCGCCGACCTCATGATGGTGGCGGCCAAGGAGGTCGAGGACTCGATCTGCCGCCTCGCCCAGCTCGCCCGCGCGGCCGGCATCCACCTCGTGGTGGCGACGCAGCGTCCCTCGACCGACATCATCACCGGCCTCATCAAGACCAACATCACGAACCGCATCGCGTTCGCGGTATCCTCGGGGATCGACTCCCGCGTCATCCTCGACCAGCCCGGCGCGGACAAGCTCGTCGGTCTCGGGGACATGCTCTTCTCCACGCCCGCCTGGCCCAAGCCCAAGCGGATCCAGGGGGCCTTCGTCTCCGAGGACGAGATCGGCGCCATCGTCGCGCACCTCAAGGAGCAGGCCGAGCCCGACTACCACGAGGAGATCCTCCACCTCAAGGTCGCCTCGGCCGGTGGCGGGGTCGACGCGGGTGAGGACGACGACCCGCTGCTGTGGGAGGCCGCCGACGTGGTGGTGACCTCAGGGCTCGGCTCGACGTCGATGCTCCAGCGCCGCCTCAAGGTCGGCTACGCGCGGGCAGGGCGTATCATGGACATGCTCGAGTCAAAGGGCGTCGTCGGACCGCCGGACGGCTCGAAGCCCCGCGAGGTGCTCGTCGACGTCGAGGACCTCGAGGCGATCAAGGGGTTCGAGCGCAGCGACCGCGACAGGGAGGGGGAGTAGGCCGTGAGCGACACGCTCGGCAGCATGCTCGAGAAGGCACGCCGCTCCCTCGGCAGGTCCCTCACCGAGGCCGAGGCGGTCACCCGTATCCGCGCGAAGCGGCTCGAGGCGCTCGAGGCCGGCGACTACGATTCCCTGCCGAGCCCCGCCTACGTCCGCGGGTACATCATCTCGTACGCGAAGTTCCTCGGCCTCGACCCGGCTCCGCTGCTCGAGGCCTACGCGCGCGAGGCGGGCGCCGAGGAGCCCGAGAGTCCGCGGCTGCCCGAGCCGGTCGTCACGCCGCGGTCCCAGGCCCATCAGATCCCCTTCCGGGCCGCGGTCGCCGTCGTCGCGATCGTCGCGGTCCTCGCGCTCACGGTCTGGGGCGTAGGACGCCTGCTCTCCGGACCGGAGGCGCCGCCGCCCATCCCCGTCGTGCCGGAGCCCACCGCGACCGCCGAGCCCTCCACCGAGCCCACCTCCGTACCGGGAGTCGACGACGCGGACGACCAGGCACCTCCGTCCGGCGACGCTGAGGAGCAGGCGCTCCCGTCCGGCCCGTTCACGGTGCGTGTCGAGATCGAGCAGGGCAGCGCGTCGTGGATGCGCGTCACCATCGACGGCCTCGTCGCCTACGAGGGCACGCTGGCCGGGGGCCAGACCCAGGAGTGGACCGCCGAGGAGTCGGCGGAGCTGAGGATCGGCCGTGCCCCGGCGGTCACCGTCTACCAGGACGACGTCGAGGTGGAGATCCCCTCAGGCGACCCGCCCGTCCTCGTTCTTCCGCAGGCGACGCCGTAGCCGCCTGCCGTACGCACCCGTTTCGAACCTACCCCGAGGAGGAGTGCCGAGATGGCCAAGTATCAGAGCTTCGACGTGGTTTCACAGGTCGACATGCAGGAGGTCGACAACGCCGTCCAGCAGGCGGCCAAGGAGCTCACGCAACGCTACGACCTCAAGGACAGCGGCGCCACGGTGACCCTCGACAAGAGCGCCGCGACGATCACGGTCGCCGCGCCCGCGGATTTCGTCGCGCGTCAGGTCATCGACGTGCTCGGCTCGAAGCTGGTCAAGCGGGGCGTCGACCTCAAGGCGCTCGACTGGGGACAGACGGAGAACGCGTCGGGCGGTACGGTCCGGGTGACCGGCGCGATCGTCAACGGCATCGAGGCCGATCTCGCCAAGCGCATCAACAAGGAGATCCGCGACCAGAAGTTCAAGGTCAAGGTGCAGATCGAGGGCGACAAGCTCCGGGTCTCCGGACCTAAGCGCGACGAGCTGCAGGCGGTCATCGCCTTCCTCAAGGAGCAGGAGTACGGCATCCCGCTCCAGTTCACGAACTACCGCTAGACCCATGGAGCGCCCCGCTGTCGCCTTCATCACCCTCGGCTGCCCCAAGAACGAGGTCGACTCCGACCGCATGACGGCCGCCGTGGTCTCCTCGGACTACCGGGTGGTCGACGAGATCGACGACGCCGACATCGTCGTGCTCAACACGTGCGGCTTCATCACCGACGCCGTGGAGGAGTCGGTGTCGGTCGCGCTCGAGCTCGCCGAGTGGCGCGACGCCCGCGCCGGGCGCCGCCTCGTGCTCGCGGGATGCATGGTCTCGCGGTACGGCGACGACCTCGCCTCGGCCATGCCGGAGGCCGACGCGCTGGTCCCGGTCGCGGGCGAGGCTGGGCTGCTCACGGTCCTTGAGGGCCTGACGGGCTTCGCGGCGAACCCGGTCGCGGGCAGCGGGCGCACGGTCACCGGGCCCTCGGCCTACCTGCAGATCTCGGACGGCTGCCACCGCTCCTGCGCGTACTGCACGATCCCGTCGATCCGCGGACCCTACCGCAGCCGGCCGATCGCCGGGATCGCCGAGGAGGCCGCTCTGCTCGTCGCCTCCGGAGCGCGGGAGCTCGTGCTGATTGGACAGGACACCTCGGCGTGGGGGAGGGACCTTCCCGGAGACGAGGACGTCGCCGACGTGCTGCGCGCCGTCGCCGCTACGCCCGGGCTCGCGTGGCTCCGGCTCATGTACGTCCAGCCCGACGGGGTCACCGACCGCCTGCTTGCGACCATGGCCGAGTTGCCCCAGGTGGTGCCCTACCTCGACATGCCGCTCCAGCACGCCGCCGCAGACGTGTTGCGCGCGATGCGCCGCGGCGGTTCGGCCGACGACTTCCTCGCGCTCATCGCACGGATCCGCTCAGCCCTGCCGGAGGTCTGCCTCCGCTCGACCTTCATCGCCGGGTTCCCCGGGGAGGCCGAGGAGGACCTCGATGTGCTCCTCGACTTCATCGTCGAGGCCGGCCTCGACTACGTCGGCGTCTTCCCGTACTCGCCCGAAGACGGGACCGCTGCCGCGGCGCTTCCCGGCCAGCTCCCGTTCGAGGAGCGCGCCCTGCGGGCGAACCGTGTCCGCGAGGCCGCCGATTCCGTCGCGTTCGCTCGCGCCGAGGCGCGCACGGGCACGCAGCTCGAGGTGCTGGTCGAGGGGGTCGACGCGGAGGACGGCACCGCTGTCGGCCGCTGGAAGGGCCAGGCGCCCGAGATCGACGGACTGGTCATCCTCGACACGACGCCCGAACCGGGTACCCTGGTGTGTGCCGAGATCATCGAGACGTACGGCTACGACCTCTCCGGGAAGGTCCGCACATGATCCGCAACATGAACTGGGCGAACCGGGTGACCGTAGCGAGGATGGTCTTCATCCCCGTGTTCGTGGTCACACTGCTCGCGGGCATGCCTGAGTGGGGCCCATGGTGGGCGGCCGGCGTCTTCACGCTGCTCGCGATCACCGACGGGGTGGACGGCTACCTCGCCCGCTCGCGCAACGAGGTGACGACCTTCGGCAAGTTCCTCGACCCGCTCGCCGACAAGCTGCTCGTCACCGCCGCGCTCGTCGCGCTCGTCGAGCTCGGCTCCCTGCCGTCGTGGATCGCCCTCGTGATCATCAGCAGGGAGTTCATCGTGAGCGGCCTGCGGCTCGTCGCCGTGGCCGAGGGCAAGATCATCGCCGCATCCGACTACGGCAAGGCCAAGACCGTCCTGCAGGTGCTCGCGATCATCGCGTTCATCCTCAAGGACAGCGCGCCCCTCGCGCGCCTCCTCGGCGAGACCGGCACCGGCTACTTCTCCGCCGCCTCATGGCTCCTCATGGGCGCCGCGGTCGCGCTGACGATCATCTCGATGGTCGACTACTTCTACCATGCCCGTGACGTGATCACCGGCCCGTGGAAGACGGAGTCCGAGGAGGCCTGACGTGGCAGGAGGTCCGGCGCCCGGCGATCCGCGGATCCTGCATGCAGCGGTCATCGCGGTCGGGAGCGAGCTCACCGAGGGGATCCGCACCGACACGAACGGCCCCGAGGTCTCGCGCGCGCTCGCCGGTGCGGGCTGGGTCGTGTCCGCGCGTGAACAGCTGCCCGATGACCGGGCGCTCCTAGCCGGCCGCATCGCCTCCCAGCTCGCCGCCAACGACCTCGTGGTCGTGACCGGCGGCCTCGGCCCGACCCACGACGACGTCACCCGTGACGCGGCCGCCGACGCCCTCGGCGTCACGCCCGGACGCGATCCCGCCCTCGAGCGCGCGCTCGGCCCGGTCGTCGAGCGCCACACCTCCCCGCAGGCCCGCGCCCAGGTCCTGCGCCAGGCGCTCGTACTCCCCGGGGCCAAGGTCCTCGCGCCCTCCGTCGGCACCGCGCCGGGGCAGCTCCTCGCCACCGCCGGCGGCGCGCGGCTGCTCCTCCTCCCGGGACCGCCGCGCGAGATGCGCCCCATGCTCGCCGAGGCCATCGCGCTCCTCTCGCCCACACGCCCGCCCGGCGTCCGCACGCTGGGATGCGTCGGCCTGCCCGAATCCGACGCCCAGGTCATGGCCGAGGAGGTCCTCGCGGCGCATCCCGGCGTCGCGCTCACCGTCCTCGCCCGGCCGTCGCTCGTCGATGTCGTGCTGCTCCCGCGCGGCGCGGACGCCGAAACGCTCGACGCCGCGGCCGACGCGGTGGCGGCGCGCCTCGGCGAGCACTGCTACGCCATCGACGGCTCCTCGCTCGCCGCCACGGTCCTGCGGGTCGCGCGTGAGGCCGGTGTCACGATCGCCACCGCCGAGTCGTGCACCGGAGGGCTCGTCTCGGCCGAGCTGACCGCCGTGGCGGGCTCATCGGCGACGTTCACCGGCGGCGTGGTGGCCTACTCCGATCCGCTCAAGCGCTCGCTCCTCGGGGTCTCGACCGGCACCCTGGCTTCAAACGGGGCGGTCAGCGAGGCGGTCGCGCGCGAGATGGCCGAGGGTGGACGGCGCGCGTGCGGCGCCGACGTCTGCGTCGCGATCACCGGGATCGCGGGGCCGGGCGGCGGCACCACGACGAAGCCGGTCGGGACCGTCTGGTTCGCCTGCGCCTCGCGCGCCGGCACCGCCGCCTCCCTCGCGACCTTCTCCGGTGACCGGGAGGTCGTGCGGGCGCGGGCGACCGTGCGCGCCCTCGATCTGTTGCGACGCGCCGTCCGCCCAGGCGGGTGAGGGGGGAGGGGACGTGCACCGGTCGTTCGTCGCGCTCGACCTCACCGAACCGATGCGCCGGCGGCTCGCCGCGGTGGCGCGGTCGATCCGCTCTCACGACCCGCGCTGGGCCACGGCCCGGTGGGTGCCGCCCGAGAACCTCCATCTCACGATCCGCTTCCTCGGCGACCTCGCCGAGGAGAACCTCGAGTCGTTCATCCGTGACCTGCCCGGGGCGGTGGGCGCTCTGTCCACTTTCGAACTGCCGCTCGCCGAGGTCGTCCGCCCTATCCCCTCGTCCAGTCATGCCTCCATGCTCTGGGCGACCTTCGACGATCCGGACGGACGGTGCGCACTGCTCGCGAACGCGGTCTCCGACCTCGCAGCCACCTTGGGCGTCGCGCCCGAGACGCGGCCGTTCTCGCCCCACGTGACCCTTGCGCGGAGTCGTCGACCCATCCCGTTCTCCGCCGACGTCACCGGGCGTGCGGACGGCGGGATGTACACTCCGGCCACAGGCCCGCCCGACTCGATGTCAGTGCGGGAGGTTACGGTCTACACGAGCACGTTGGCCAGGGCAGGGGCGCGCTATCGGAGATGGGCCTCGATCGAGCTCGGAGAGCGTTGACACCGAACAGGTGTTCGTGTACGTTCGGGTCGACCCCGAGGGAGTCTCCGCCGGAGAGAAGGAGCGCAGGGAATGGAATCCGAGAAGAACAAGGTGCTCGACGTCACCAAAGAGCAGATCGAGCGCAAGTACGGCAAGGGATCCCTCATGAAGCTTGGCGAGCACGCAGCGGTCACGCAGGTCGCCGCGATCCCCACCGGCTCGCTCGCCCTCGACGCGGCGCTCGGCATCGGCGGGGTGCCCCGTGGCCGTATCGTCGAGATCTTCGGCCCGGAGTCGAGCGGTAAGACGACCCTCGCCCTACAGATCGTCGCCGAGGCACAGGCGGCCGGCGGGATCGCCGCGTTCATCGACGCGGAGCACGCGCTCGACCCGAGCTACGCCGCACGTCTCGGTGTCGACATCGACGAGATCCTCATCTCGCAGCCGGACACCGGCGAACAGGCCCTCGAGATCGCGGACATGCTCGTGAGGAGCGGCGCCATCGACGTCATCGTCATCGACTCGGTCGCAGCGCTCGTTCCCCGGGCCGAGCTGGAAGGCGAGATGGGGGACGCGGCCGTCGGCCTGCACGCACGCCTCATGAGCCAGGCGCTGCGCAAGCTCGCGGGCTCGCTCAACAAGTCGAACACCACCTGCATCTTCATCAACCAGCTGCGCGAGAAGATCGGCGTGATGTTCGGCAGCCCCGAGACCACCACGGGCGGGCGCGCCCTCAAGTTCTTCTCGACCGTCCGGATCGACGTCCGCCGGATCGACTCCATCAAGCAGGGGACCGAGATCGTCGGGAACCGCGTACGCGCGAAAGTCGTCAAGAACAAGGTCGCCGCGCCCTTCCGGCAGGCTGAGTTCGACCTGATGTACGGCACGGGCATCTCGAAGGAGGGCAACCTGCTCGACCTCGGTGTCGAGGAGGCCGTCGTCTCCAAGTCGGGGGCCTGGTACACGTACGGGGAGGAACGACTCGGCCAGGGGCGTGAAGCCGCCAAGGAGTTCCTGCGCGAGCATGTCGACCTGCGCAACGAGATCGAGCAGTCCATCCGTGAACGCCTTAAGCTGCCCGTCGGGCCGGTCTCGGTGGTCGAAGAGACCTCGGCGCCCGGGAAGTGACCGACTCCGGACACCCGCAGCCCACGCGCCCCGTGGAGATCGAGACTCCGCGTGCGGGCGAGCGGCTGCGGGTGATCCGGCAGTCCGGATCCGAGCCTCGCACCACAAGTCGGGACGCCCTCAAGGCGGCATCGATCGAGAACGGCGACGAGCTCATTCCCGAGGACCTCGAAGTCGCGCTCGCTTCCGCCGAGCCTGCGGCCGCGCGCGAGCGCGCGGTCCGGCTTCTCGGCCACCGCGACCGCTCGGTCACGGAGCTTCGTGACCGCCTCGGCCGTGACGGCTATCCCTGCGGCGTGATCGCCGACGCGATCGAGACCCTGGCCGACTGGGGCTACCTCGACGACCGCCGGTTCGCCGAGTCCTTCGCGCGCACGAAGCGAGCCGCTGGATGGGGGCGCGCCCGGATCGCCGCCGGGCTCGCCCGCGCCGGTGTCGACGACGACCTCGTCGCCGTCACCCTCGACACGGTCGTGCCTGAGACCGACGAACTCCTCCGTGCCACCGAGCGACTCACCCGCCTCAGCGCCCCCGGGACCCCCGCGGAGCGCGACCGCCTCACACGGCGACTCGTTCGCAAAGGCTACTCCTACGAGGTCGCGCGGCGCGCGATCGACTCCCTCGGCGAGCCGCCTGAGACCCCCTGAACCGGACGGTGCCGTCTTGACGCTTTGCGCTGGTAGGACGTAGTATAAGCACGGCACATGTGATTCTCCGCCGCGATGCGTTGACCGGATACGACGGCGGTTCGCCTTGATGCGATAGTTGACCAGCGAACGGATGGGGCCCGAGCGGCCCTGTTCCGCGTATCTCGGGACCGCACCACGCACCGCGTTGACTCACATCTGCCGGACGCCCGTGTCGTCCGGCTCGACTTCGCCCGGGCGCCTCGCTCCAGCCATGGAGTGCGGCGCGCCCTCCCGGCGGACTTGAGGCGGCCCGACCCGGGACGTCGCCGACACACAGTTCGCATGCGAGATAAGGGAGGGCCCCACGATGGAGTACGTCTGGATCGCGGTCGCGATCGTCATCGGTGTCGCCCTCGGCTTCGCGCTCAATCGATTCATCATCCAGGGCAGTTCGAGCCGCGCGCGCGAGAACGCGGACCGCATCGTCCAGGACGCCGAGCGTCACGCCGAGACCGTCAAGAAGGAAGCGCTCCTTGAGGCCAAGGACGAGATCCTCCGCCTCAAGGAGGAAGCCGAGGCCGAGGCCAAGGAGCGCCGCAAGGAGGTCGCCGCGCTCGAGAACCGCCTCGCGCAGCGAGAAGAGACCATCGACCGCCGGGTCGAATCCCTCGACAAGCGCGAGCATCAGCTCTCGAGCCTCCAGGGCCAGATCACGAAGCGGGAGACCGACCTCGATGAGCTCATCGCCGAGGAGAAGGCCCGCCTCGAGCAGCTCGCCGGCATGACCGCCGACGAGGCCAAGGAGCATCTGCTCTCCCGGATCCAGGAGGACGTCAAGCGCGACGCCGCCACTTACATCCGAGAGGCCGAGGCGCAGGCGCGGGAGGAAGCGGACAAGAAGGCCCGCAACATCGTTGGTATCGCGATCCAGCGCGTCGCCGCGGACCATACCGCGGATGCGACCGTGTCGGTCGTCCATATCCCGTCGGACGACATGAAGGGTCGCATCATCGGCCGCGAGGGTCGCAACATCCGCGCCTTCGAGCAGCTCACCGGAATCAACCTCATCATCGATGACACCCCCGAGGCCGTCATCCTCTCGAGCTTCGACCCGGTACGCCGCGAGGTCGGCCGGATCGCGCTTGAGTCCCTCATCGCCGATGGCCGCATCCATCCGGCCCGCATCGAGGAGATGTTCAACAAGGCCGAGACCCTGGTGGCCCAGCAGGTCCACGAGGCAGGGGAGCAGGCGGTCTTCGAGGCGGGGATCCACGGTCTGCACGGGGAGCTCGTCCGCACCCTCGGCAGGCTCAAGTACCGCACCTCGTATGGGCAGAACGTCCTCAAGCACTCGCTCGAGGTCTCCCATCTCGCGGGAGTGATGGCAGCCGAGCTCGGCACCGACGTCAAGCTCGCGAAGCGCGCCGGGCTTCTCCACGACATCGGTAAGGCGATCGACCACGAGATCGAGGGCCCCCATGCGGTGATCGGCGCCGACCTGGCGCGCCGCATGAACGAGCCCAAGGCCGTGCTCCACTGCATCGAGGCCCACCACGCCGACGTCGAGCCCACCACGGTCGAGGCGGTCCTGATCCAGGCCGCCGACGCGATCTCGGCGGCACGACCCGGCGCCCGACGCGAGACCCTCGAAAGCTACATCAAGCGACTCGAGAAGCTCGAGGCGGTCGCCCAGTCGCACGAGGGCGTCGAGAAGTGCTTCGCGATGCAGGCCGGCCGTGAGATCAGGGTCATGGTGAAACCCGATCGCGTCAACGACTCCGACTCCGTCGTCCTCGCGCGCGACATCGCCAAGCAGATCGAGGACGAGCTCGAGTACCCCGGGCAGATCAAGGTCATGGTCATCCGCGAGAGCCGTGCGGTCGACTACGCGAAGTAGCCCGTCGTCTGCTACGATTCGTAGCGGCTACCAGTCATGCGCAAGAAGGCCGCGACCACGCGGCCTTCTTCGCGTAGAGGACCCGAAGGCGAGTACACTGGAGTGATGAGCGAGAAGAGCGACCTCATCGATTTCGTCAGCAGCGTCTCCGGCGAGACCTACCTCAAGGTCGAGGAGTCGTTCGGCGACGGTTTCGTCCGCCTCCGGACCTCGGAGGCGGAGCGCAGGCAGGCCAAGCATGACATCCGCTCCTTCGAGGACATCGTGGTCGAGCTGCTCCGCAACGCGCGCGACGCGCACGCCCAACGGATCTTCATCGCGACGACCCGCGACGCCCACCGCCGAATCCTCACCATGGTCGACGACGGCATGGGCGTCCCCCCGGCGCTTCATGAGCGGATCTTCGAGCCCCGGGTCACCTCCAAGCTCGAGACCATGGTCATGGACCGATGGGGCGTCCATGGCCGGGGGATGGCCCTGTTCTCGATCAGGACCAACGTCGCGGCCTGCCGGGTCGCCGCATCCGACGTCCACAAGGGCACGGCCCTGACGCTCGAGTCGGACACCGAACTGCTCGCCGAGCGCAGCGACCAGTCCACGTGGCCGACCGTCGAGCGGGACGAGGCCGGCATGCCCCGGGTCGCGCGGGGACCCCACAACATCGTCCGCCGGGTCCTCGAGTTCGCGTGCGAGCACCCCCAGATCGACATCTACCTCGGCTCGCCCGCCGAGGTCCTGGCCACGCTCCACGCCTCCGCACGTGACGCGCTCGACTCCTCAGAGCTGCTGTTCTGTGACTCCGATGACCGCCTGCCCGTCTGGCAGCGCCCCGCGGCCGCGTGCGATGCCGCCGAGCTCGTCCGTGTCTCGGAGCAGCTCGCGCTCACGGTCTCGGAGCGGACCGCCCACCGGGTCCTCGCTTCCGAGATCGCGCCCCTCGACACGGTCCTCGCCCAGGCGTTCGTCGACGAGGAGCCGCCCGCCCCGGCGCGCCCGGACATCTACCGCGACCGCCGGGGACTCAAGATCCACCACACCGATCTCGCACGCTTCCGCCAGGAGCTCACCCGCGCGTTCGACGACCTCGCCGAGCGCTACTACCTCCACCTCCAGGGCGAACCCAAGGTCACGGTGACCCGCGACGGGATCCGCGTTCGTTTCGATATCGACAAGGAAGAGTGACCCCGTACCCGGACGGCCCGCGCTCCTGTATACTTTTTCGTGCACTTCTACAGCCTCGATCGCAGCATACCCACACCACCGACGTAACCACCCCGGCTCATGGCGGGGTCGCAGCAGCCGAAGGAGCACCAGTGGAAGTACTCAAGGTCTCCACGAAGTCGAACCCGAACTCCGTCGCGGGAGCGCTCGCGGGCATCCTCCGCGAGCAGGGCGCCGTCGAGATCCAGACCGTGGGTGCCGGGGCGCTCAACCAGGCGGTCAAGGCCATCGCCATCGCGCGTGGCTTCGTCGCTCCCTCCGGTGTCGACCTCGTCTGTGTCCCGGCCTTCGCCGACATCATGATCAACGGCGAGGAGCGCACCGCCATCAAGTTGCTCGTCGAGCCGAGGGACATCCACCGCTAGCGCCAGGCACCACGCCGGGAGGCCCGCGTGCGCTTCGACCTCCACGCACATACCACGGCCTCTGACGGCACCCTCGAACCCGCCGCGCTCGTACGCCATGCGGTGGAGCGCGGGCTTGCGGCGATCGCGCTCACGGACCACGACTCGGTCGCCGGCATCCCCGAGGCCCTTCGCGCCGCCGAGGAGTCCCGCCGCGCCGGGCACGACATCACCGTGGTGCCCGGGGTCGAGCTGTCCGCCGTCCACGGCGGCCGTGACGTCCACATCCTCGGTTACCTCGTCGACTACGCCGATCCGCGCCTGCTCGCCGACCTCGCCGACCTCCGTCAGGCCCGTGAGCGACGCGCGACCTCGATCGTCACCGCCCTGAACGCCGCCGGCTACTCGATCGAGCTCGCCGAGGTACTCTCGCTCTCGGACGGTGGCGCGGTCGGACGCTCGCACGTGGCCCGCGCCCTCGTCCATCGCGGCCACGCCGCCGACGTCTCTGACGCGTTCCGTCGTCTCCTCGGCCGCGGGGCGCCCTTCTACGTCCCCAAGGACGTCCGTACCCCCGCCGAGGTGATCGGACTCGTCCGGGCCGCGGGCGGTCTGCCGGTGCTGGCCCACCCGGGTGTCACCGGCGTCGACGACCTCCTCCCCGAGCTGATCGCCGCGGGCCTCGCCGGGATCGAGGTGTACCACTCCGAGCACTCCGCCGCGCACACGGCCCGCTATCTGCGCCGCGCCGAGGAGTCCGGCCTGCTCGTCACCGGAGGCACGGACTTCCACGGCCCCGACGCGCCCAACCCGCCGCTCGGCTCGATCGAGATGCCGCCACAGCTGCTGACACGCCTCCTTGCCGCGGCGGGGTCGCGTGGTACACTGCTTCGGCCATGAGTGAGACCTACTACGTCCGCACCTTCGGGTGCCAGATGAACAAGCACGACTCCGAGCGCGTGACGGGCCTGCTCCGCAGCTCGGGCATGACGCCCGGTACCACCCTCGACTCCGCCGACGTCGTCGTCTTTCTCACCTGCTGCGTCCGCGAGAACGCCGACGAGCGCCTCCGTGGCCAGGTCGCCTCCCTCAAGAGCGTCAAGACCGCGCGTAGCGGCGGACAGCTCATCGCCGTGGGCGGCTGCATCGGCCAGCGGGACGGCGAGCGGCTCCTCGAGCAGCTGCCCCATGTCGACGTGGTCTTCGGCACCCACAACGTCGCGCATCTCCCCGCGCTCCTGGAGGCGGCGCGCTCCGCGCGGAGACCGGTGGTCGAGGTCCTCGATCAGGCCGCCGAGGGGTTCACGAGCGACCTGCCCGCCGAGCGGGAGCACCCCTGGCACGCCTGGGTCCCCATCACCGTGGGCTGCGACAACTTCTGCTCCTACTGCATCGTCCCGCACGTGCGCGGCCGCGAGCGCTCACGTCCCCTCGACTCCATCGTCTCCGAGACCAGCGCTCTCGTCGCCGAGGGCGTCCTCGAGATCACGCTCCTCGGCCAGAACGTGAACTCCTACGGACGTGACCTCTACGGGGAGCCCCGCTTCGCCGAGGTGCTCCGAGCGGTCGCGGCCACCGGGATCGAACGGATCCGGTTCGCCACGAGCCATCCCAAGGACCTCTCCGACGCGACCATCGAGGCGATGGCCGAGCTCCCCGCGGTGGCGCGCTCGCTCCATCTGCCGGCGCAGTCGGGCTCGGACCGCGTCCTCGCGGCGATGAACCGCCGCTACACCGCCGCAGACTACGTCTCGCTCGTCGACCGCCTCTACGCCGCTCTGCCCGACCTCGCGCTCTCGACCGACATCATCGTCGGGTTCCCCGGGGAGACCGAGGAGGACTTCGAGGCGACCATGGCCCTCGTCGAGCGCGCCCGCTACGACCAGGCCTTCACCTTCATCTACTCGCCCCGCGTGGGCACTCCGGCCGCCGAACTCGAGGATCCCACCCCGCGGGAGGTCGTCCAGGAGCGCTTCGACCGCCTCGTGGCCCGCGTCCAGGCCTCGGCGCTCGAGAAGAACCGGGCGCTCGTGGGTACCGCGCAGCGCGTGCTCTTCACCGGCGTCTCGAAGCGCGACGCGTCCGTGCTCTCCGGCCGCACCGAAGGCAACAAGGTCGTCCACGTCCCGCTCCCCGCGGGATCGTCCGCCGAGGAGTGGCGGGGCCGCTTCGCCGAGGTGCGGATCGACGAGGCCCAGACGTGGTTCCTCGGCGGGTATACACTCGAAGCGTAGGGGCGTAGACCGACACGGGGAGGGGAGCGATGGTCCGGACCTCGGCGGTGCTCGGCATCATCGCGCCGCACCCGCCCATCATGGTCGAAGCGGTGGGCGGCCCGCGCGCAGCGGTGACAGCCGCCTCGGCGCACGCGATGGAGCGCGCCGCGGAGGCCCTCGCCGCGTTCGCCCCTGACACCCTCGTCATCATGTCGCCGCACGCCCCGGCCGTCTCCGACGCCTTCGCGGTGGACACCTCGCCGCGCGTCGCAGGCACGTTGGCGGCGTTCGGAGCACCAGGGGCATCCTTCTCGTATCACACCGATCTCGAACTCGCCGAGGGGATCCTCTCTGCCTACGCCGGGGCCGATCTGCCGACGATCCCGCGGAGCGCCGATCCCCGCCTCGCGCCGGGAGAGCTCGACCATGGCGTACTCGTCCCGCTCTCCTTCCTCGACCCCCGGGGCGAGCATCCGGTCGTGGTGCTCTCCCTCTCCGGGCGCTCGCTCGCCGACCATCGGCGTGCGGGGACCGCCGTCGCCGAGGCGGCCACCGCGCTCCGCCGCCGGATCGCCTTCATCGCGAGCGGCGACCTCAGCCACCGCCTCACCCCCGACGCGCCCGCCGGTCACGCGCGGCGCGCACCGCTCTTCGACGCCGAGGTCGTGCGCCTCGTCGGCGAGGGCGACCTCGACGCGCTCGCCGCCATCGACCCCGCCCTCATCGCCGAGGCGGGCGAGTGCGGGCTGCGCTCCTTCATCGCGCTCGCGGGGGCCGTCCCTGAACCCTCGGCGGAGGTGCTCGCCTACGAGGGGCCGTGGGGGGTCGGCTACCTCACGGCGATCGTCCGGCCCGACGCCGCGCCCGGCTCCCGTGCCACGCCGGCCGCCGGCCGCAAGGGGGGCGCCGCCGGTGGGGACTCCCACCCGATCGTCGCCTACGCCCGCGCCGTGATCGAGGCGCACGTCCTCGGCGAGGCGCCACCACCGCCACCGCCCGCCGCCGACCTCGCGGACCTTCCGGCCCGGGCCGGGGCGTTCGTGACGCTCTCCCGTGGCGGGGCGCTCCGCGGATGCATCGGGACGATCGCCCCCACCACGGACTCACTCGCCGAGGAGGTCGCCCGTAACGCTGTCAAGGCCGCCACCGAGGACCCACGCTTCCCGCCGCTCGGGCCAGCTGAGCTCGCCGATCTCGAGCTGAAGGTCGACGTCCTGCACGAACCGGAGTCGACGACGGCCCACGAGCTCGACCCTGCGCGCTTCGGCGTGATCGTCTCGTGCGGTTGGCGCCGCGGGCTGCTGCTTCCCGACCTTGAAGGCATCGACTCCGCTGCGCAGCAGCTCGAGATCGCCCGGCGCAAGGCCGGCATCGGTCCCGACGAGTCCGTTCGGTTGGAGCGGTTCCGTGTCGACCGCCACTGCTGAGTCCGTGGCTGCGACGGGGCGCGTGCTCGCGGTGGTGGGCCCCACCGGTGTGGGCAAGAGCGAGCTCGCCGAGCGACTCGCGCGGGTCGCGCACGGCGAGATCGTCTCGGCGGACTCGATGCAGGTCTACCGCGGCATGGACATCGGCACCGCGAAGACGCCGCCTGCGGAGCGCGGCGTCGCCTATCACGGGATCGACCTCGTCGACCCCGGCGTCGCGTACAGCGCCGCGCTCTACCAGGCCGAGGCGCGCGCCGCCATCCGTCGCATCGTCGGGGCAGGGCGCGTTCCCGTGGTGGTCGGCGGCACCGGCCTGTACGTGCGCGCCGCACTCGACGAGTGGGTCTTCCCGGGCGGCAGCGCCGAGAGCCCGCGACGGGCACGACTCGAGGCCCGTGCCGTCGAGATCGGTCCCGTGGCCCTCCACCGGGAGCTCAGCCAGCGCGATCCCGCCTCGGCGAGGCTCATCCACCCCTCCAACGTCCGCCGCACGATCCGCGCCCTCGAGATGGCCGAGGAGGGCGCCTCCTACGCCGAGCAGGCGCGCGGATTCGCCGAGCGACGCTCCTTCTACCCCGACGTGCGCTTCATCGGCCTCACCATGGAACGTGAGGCCCTCTACGCCCGCATCGACCGGCGGGTCGACGAGATGCTCTCCCGCGGTCTCCTCGAGGAGGTGCGCTCGCTGCTCGACGCGGGCTTCCGCTCCGGTCTGACCGCCCCGGCCGCGATCGGATACAAGGAGCTCGTGCCGGTCATCGAGCAGGGGGCCGATCTCGCGCTCGCAGCGGACGCGATCCGCCAGGCGACCCGACGCTACGCGAAACGTCAGCTCACCTGGTTCCGCGGCGACCCGCGGATCTCCTGGATCGACGCCACCTGCCTCGATCCCGCCTCACAGGCCGAGGTCGCCCTCGGACTGCTAGAATCACCTACACCGCCCGCGACCGGCGCGCCCGCGCCGGGCACCTGGCGTCTGGGTCCCCGTACCGACCGTGAAGGACGGAGAGCGTAGATGCGACTCGAGTTCACCAAGATGCACGGCCTTGGCAACGACTTCATCATGATCGAGGACCTCGACGAATCACTGGACCTCGCCCCGGAGGCGGTCGCCTACTTCTGCGACCGCAACTTCGGGATCGGCGGGGACGGCCTCATCCTCGTCCGTCCCGCGACCGTGCCCGACGCCGAATACTTCATGCTCTACCACAACGCCGACGGCACGACCGCCGAGATGTGCGGGAACGGCGTGCGCTGCTTCGCGAAGTTCCTCGTGGACCGGCAACTCCTCCCCGCCGACGCCACCTCGGTCCGGGTCCAGACCCTCGGCGGGGTGAAGCCGATCACGTTCACCCGCGCCCCCGACTCCACGATGGCCGAGGCGACCGTGGACATGGGCGAGCCGATCCTCGACCCGGCGGCGATCCCGACGGGGTTCACCGGCGAGAGCGTCTACCAGTGCCCGGTCGAGACCGAGCTCGGCACGTATCCCGTGACCGCGGTATCGATGGGCAACCCGCACGCGGTCATCTGGGTGGACGACGTCGAGACCGCGCCGGTCACCACGGTCGGGCCGCTCATCGAGACACACGAGCTGTTCCCCGCCCGCACCAACGTCGAGTTCGCCCAGGTCGTCGACGACACGCACATCCGGCTCCGGGTCTGGGAGCGAGGGGTGGGGGAGACGCTCGCGTGCGGCACGGGCGCGTGCGCCACCGTCGTCGCGGCCACCCTCGCCTGTCACATCGGGCGCGAGGCGATCGTGGAGCTGCCCGGCGGAGAGCTGTCGATCCGGTGGGACGCCGGCGGCAGCGTGTTCATGACCGGCCCCGCCGTCGAGGTGTTCCGGGGATTCGTGGAGATCGAGGAGGAGAACGGCTCCTGACTTTGCTACCATGTTCGGACGCACCGCCACCGCCGACCCGGCCGGGACCCCGGCCCTTCATCGCTCGAACCGCCACGACCTAAGGGGATGGACGTAGAAGTGAGGACCGCCCAGCGCATCGCCGAACTGCCTCCGTACCTGTTCGCCGAGATCGACCGCAAGAAGGAGGCGAAGCAGGCCCAGGGTATCGACGTCATCTCACTCGGGATCGGTGACCCCGACACGCCCACCCCCGACCGCATCGTCGATGTCATGGCCGAGGCGATCCGCAGGCCGGCCAACCACCAGTACCCGAGCTACTACGGCGCGAAGCACTACCGCCAGGCGTGCGCCGAGTGGATGGACCGCCGCTTCGGCGTGAAGGTCGACGCCGACGACGAGGTCGTCGCCCTCATCGGCAGCAAGGAAGGTATCGCGCACATCTTCCTCGCGTTCGTCGACCCCGGCGATTACACGCTCGTCCCGGGCGCCGGTTATCCGGTCTACCACACGGGCGGCATCCTGTGTGGAGGCCAGACCCATTTCATGCCGATGACCGAGGAGAACGGCTTCCTCGCCGACTTCGAGTCGACCCCGGCAGACGTGCTCGCCAAGGCCAAGATGATGTTCCTGTCCTACCCGAACAACCCCACCTCGGCGATCGCGACCCCCGAGTACTTCGACAAGGCCATCGCCTTCGCCAAGGAGCACGACCTGCTGATCGTGCACGACAACGCCTACTCCGAGATCGGCTTCGACGGCTACGAGCCGCCGAGCTTCCTCGAGCGCCCGGGCGCGAAGGACGTCGCGATCGAGCTGTTCAGCTGCTCGAAGTCGTACAACATGACCGGCTGGCGCGTCGCGTTCGCGGCCGGAAACGCCGCTGCGATCAAGGCGCTCGGCACCGTGAAGTCCAACATCGACTCGGGCGTGTTCACCGCCATCCAGGACGCCGCGGTCGAGGCGATGCTCGGCCCGCAGGACGACGTCGCCGAGCTCTCCGCCCTCTACCAGCGCCGTCGCGACCTCGTGATCGACGCGCTCGCCAAGATCGGCCTGCACGCCGAGGTCCCCAAGGGCACCATCTACGTGTGGGCCCGCGTCCCCGAGGGCTACACCTCGGCCGAGTTCGCCGAGAAGGTGCTCGAGGAGGCGAACGTCATCGTCGCGCCGGGCAACTCCTACGGCCCGAGCGGGGAGGGCTACATCCGGATCAGCCTCGCCACGCCGGACGATCGTCTCCAGGAGGCCATCGCGCGCATCGAGGCCACGCTCTGAGGGAGATGACCCACAGATGAGCGGACGGTCCCGTCCTCCCGAGTGGGAGCGTGACGACAGCCGCCCCCGGGCCGTGCTGGTCGGCGTCGACCGCGGCGCAGGGGAGTGGCCGGTCGAGGAGTCCCTCGCCGAACTCGAGCGGCTGGCGCACACCGCGGGCATCGACGTGGTCGCCTCGGTCAACCAGCGCCTCGACAAGGCCAACCCGCGCACGTTCATCGGCACGGGCAAGGCCGAGGAGGTCCTCGCCCTCACCCGCGAGACCGGGTCGTCGGTCGTCGTGTTCGACGACGACCTCACCCCTCGGCAGCAGGCGAACATCGAGTCGCTCATCCCCGAGACGCGCATCGTAGACCGCACCGGCCTCATCCTCGACATCTTCGCGATGCACGCCGTCAGCCGTGAAGGTAAGCTTCAGGTCGAGCTTGCGCAGCTCGAGTACCTGCTGCCGCGATTGCGGGGCATGTGGGGCCACCTCGAGCGGGAACGCCTCGGCGGCGGGCGAGGCGCGCGTTTCGGGGCGGGCGAGTCGCAGCTCGAGACCGACCGCCGCCTGGCCCGCAAGCGCATCTCGGACCTCAAGCGCGAACTACGGCATGTCGCCTCGGCGCGCGCGACCCAGCGCAAGGCCCGCAGCGAGAGCGGCGTCTTCCGTGTCGCGCTGGTCGGCTACACCAACGCGGGCAAGTCGACGCTGCTGAACGCCCTCACCGGGGCCGAGGCCCTCGCGTACGACATGCTCTTCGCGACGCTGGACTCCACCACCCGCAGGCTCGCGCTGCCGGATGGACGCGACATCACCCTGACCGACACCGTCGGCTTCATCAACAAACTCCCGCACGGGCTGGTCGAGGCGTTCAAGTCGACACTCGACGAGGTCGGCGAGGCGGACCTGCTCATGCACGTGGTCGATGCGTCGCACCCTCAGGCCGAGGCCCAGATGGCTGCGGTCGACGTGGTCCTCGCGGAGATCGGCGCGATCACGCGCCCCCGCCTGCTGGTCCTGAACAAGGCGGACCGGCTCGAGCGGGCCGACCGCGACGCGCTCCAGCGACGCTGGCCCGACGCGGTGGTGATCTCCGCGCAGCAGGGGAGTGGCATCGACACGCTCCTGGAACGGCTCGCGCGGGAGGCGACACGGGCGAGCCGGACGATGACGGTCCTCATCCCGTACACCCACGGCGAGCTCGTCACCGCCGCCCATGAGGACGCGCACGTGGCGAGCGAGCGGCACACTGCCGAGGGGACCCTGCTCGTGCTCCAGGTGCCCGACGTGCTCGCGCCGCGGTTCGAGCCGTACGAGATCGCCGAGGACGGCGATACGCCGCACTGAGCGCGGCGGGTCCCGGGCGCGTCCGGATCCGCGTAGCGCGCCGGGCTACATCCTGCGGAAGAGCGCGACCACCCGGCCGAGGATGGTGACGTCGCGGGCGTAGATCGGGTCGAGCGCGCTGTTCTCGGGCTGGAGCCTGATCCGGTCAGGCTCGCGGAAGTAGCGTTTCACCGTCGCGTCATCCTCAAGCAGCGCCACCACGATCTCCCCGTCGTTCGCGTGTGACTGCTGGCGAACCACCACGAAGTCGCCGTCGAGGATCCCGGCCTCGATCATCGAGTCCCCCCGCACCCTCAGGATGAAGGTCGACTCGTCGGCCATCTCGGCGGGCAGGGACATCGTCGCCTCGATGTTCTCGGACGCGAGGATCGGCGAGCCTGCGGCCACGTGCCCCACGAGCGGCACGGCACGGACCTGGCCGTAGTCGATCGCACGATCGGTATCGCGATAGTCGAGTACCTCGAGGGCACGGGGTTTGGACGGGTCGCGCCGGATGAAGCCCTTCTGCTCAAGGGCGGCAAGGTGCGAATGGACGGTCGACGAGGAGGAGAGCCCGACCGCCTCACCGATCTCGCGCACGGACGGCGGGAACCCGCGACGATGTATCTCGGCGCGTATGAAGTCGAGGATCTGGCGCTGGCGCTCGGTGATCTCCCGCTGGTAGGGCATGGTGTCCCCCTTGGACCGAAAGAGTGTTCGCCCTCAGTCTAGAGGATGACGGCGCACCCGTGCAAACACCCGTTCGATTCACGCTTCCCATACGAACACGTGTTTGGTATCCTACCTACGAACACATGTTCGCCGTTGATGTCAGAGCCCATCGGTATCGTCGTGAGCAGGTCGGGCACCGGAGGCGGACAGAGAGGGTGGGAGAGGCGGTCATGACGACTCAGACGCTGACACGGAACAGGTATCGTCCACGTGGGACCAGGCACGCGAACCCCCGGCGTGAGCGTCTGCGCTCCGCGGCGGAGTGGGCCGCGGTCGTCGCCGTGGGCATCCTGCTCGTCTTCGGCTACACCGCACTGCTCTCCGATACCGAGGATCCGCAGCCGCCGGCGACCCGGGATGTGCTCGTCTCGGCGGGGGACACGCTCTGGTCGATGGCCGCGTCGAATCCTGTCGAAGGTGCCCCGACCGCGCAGACGGCAGACCTGATCCGTGAGCTGAACGGGCTCGAACCGGGACCCCTGCCCGCCGGGATCCGCCTCGTCGTCCCCGCCCGCCCCTCGGACGCCACCGCCGTCGCCGCACGCTGAGAGCGCCGCGAACCCGTCTGACCTGCCAGATTCTTCTGAATCGGTCTGAATTCGCCGTTGTGCCCCTATATGTTGTGTGCTAGGCTCACCTACAGCCAACATGTAGGGGTGAGGCTATGCGATGTCCGTTCTGTGGTCACGGTGAGACCAAGGTCGTCGATTCGCGCGTGTCCGAGTCACAGGACGCGATCCGTCGCCGCCGGGAGTGTCTCGCGTGCCAGAAGCGTTTCACGACCTACGAGCGTCGCGAGGAGATGCCGCTGATGGTCGTGAAACGTGACGGGACCACCGAGCCGTTCGAGCGCGGGAAGCTGTTGCGAGGACTGATCGTCGCCACTGCGAAGCGCAACGTGCCCACCGAGCGTCTCGAGTCCCTGATCGACGACATCGAGGCCGCGCTCCATAACGAGTTCCAGTACGAGATCGACTCGAAGGTCCTCGGCGATATGGTGCTCGACCGGCTGAGGGACGTCGACAAGGTGGCCTACGTCCGGTTCGCCTCGGTCTACAAGTCCTTCGAGGACGTGGATGAGTTCACGTCCGAACTGCGCGGATTGAAGCGATGACGAGCTAGAGACGGCGGAGAGAGCGCGCGGCTGAACCGCCGCGTCGAGGGGATGGAGTCAGAGATGGTCATGGAGCGCGTCGTCAACGTCATCAAGCCCGGGTCCGGAGGGGCGGCCGGCGCAGACTCCACCGACATCGCGCTCCTGGTCTCGACCAGCTCGCGGCAGGAGATCGACTCCTGGGACCGCTCGCGCATCTCAGACTCCCTCGTGAAGGAGGCCCGGCTCGCGCCGCAGGTCGCCGAGGAGATCGCGCTCGCGGTCGAGGACCGCATCGACGCCACGAACCTCATGACCGTCACCACTGCGATCATCCGTGAGATGGTCGACCTCGAGCTGCTCGAGCGCGGCATGACGCTCGCCCACAAACGGCACAGCCACCTCGGCCTGCCCATGTGGGACGTCGAGCAGATCATCACCAACGCCAACAAGGAGAACAGCAACACCACGCACAACCCCGAGTCGGTGAACCTCACCCTCGCCGAGACGATCCTCAAGGAGTACGCGCTCCGGCGGGTGTTCTCCGAGGACGTCGCCGAGGCCCACTACGTCGGCGACGTCCACCTGCACGACCTCGGCTTCATCATCCGCCCCTACTGCGGCGGGCACAGCCTCGAGTACATCAAGAAGTTCGGGCTGAGCCTGCCCAACATCACGAGCGTCTCGAAGCCCGCCCGCCATGCGGAGGTGTTGATCGGACACATGGTCAAGATGGCCTCGGCGCTGCAGGGCCACTACGCGGGGGCGGTGGGCTGGGAGGCGGTCAACGTCTTCTTCGCGCCCTACCTCGTGGGCAAGTCCGACGCCGAGATCGCGCAGCTCGCCGAGATGCTCATCTTCGAGTTCAACCAGCTCGCCGGCGCGCGCGGCAGCCAGGTCGTCTTCACCGACTTCAACCTCTACTACAACGTCCCCGCCCACTTCGCGGACACGATGGCGATCGGCCCGGGCGGCGAGTACACCGGCAAGACCTACGCCGAGTACGAGGACGAGGCACAGCGCTTCCTCCGGGCGATGATGCACGTCTATCTGAAGGGCGATGCGACCGGCAAGACGTTCGTCTTCCCAAAGCCGCTCCTCCACATCAGCGAGGCGTTCTTCCAGACCGAGGGCCATGAGGAGTTCCTCGACCTCGCCTGCTCTGTCGCGAGCAAGCAGGGGATCACCTACTTCGTGTTCGACCGTGGCGACGAGGTCACCGTCTCCCAGTGCTGCAGGCTCAAGCTGAAGCTGAGCCAGGAGCAGCTCAACGAGACGTCCACCCCTGAGGTGATGCGCTTCTCGGCTCTTCAGAACGTCACCATCAACCTTCCGCGCATCGCGTACAAGTCCGCCGGCAGCGACCAGGCGCTCTTCATGGAGCTCAACCGTGCGCTCGAGCTCGTCGCGAAGGCGCACGTCCAGAAGCGGGAGTTCATCCAGGAGCTTATCGACCTCGGTCCGGAAGGCCCCCTCGGCCTGCTCACGCAGGACCTCGACGGAGCCCCGTATCTGAAGATGGACCGGCTGACCTACCTCGCCGGACTGATCGGCTTGAACGAGCTCGTCCAGGTCCACACCGGCAGCCAGCTCCACGAGTCCGACCAGGCGCTGCGCTTCGGCCTGAAGGTCATCTCGGCGATGAACCTGAAGTGCAAGGAGCTCTCGGAGCGCCACGACATCAACATGATCCTCGAGGAGAGCCCCGCAGAGTCGGCCGGCTACCGTCTCGCGAAGCTCGACATGAAGTACTGGCCGGCGCAGGCCGCGGCCGTGGTCAAGGGCGACCTCACCGGCCAGAACTACTACTACACCAACTCGGTTCACCTCGCCGTGGACGCGGACGTCGACTACGTCGAACGCGTGGAGAAGCAGTCCCGGTTCCATCCGCTGATCGAGGCCGGCGCGATCGTGCACGTCTGGCTCGGCGAGAACGAGCCCGACCCCGGTTCGATCCGGTCGTTCGTCGAGAAGACCTTCACGAACACCCAGTGCTCCCAGATCGCGTTCAGCCCCGAGTTCACGGTCTGCGAGGTGTGTCGCCGCACGAGCCGCGGCCTCAAGACGCAGTGCCCGCTGTGCGGAAGCATGGACGTCTACGGGGTGACCCGCATCGTCGGCTACTTCAGCAAGGTGCAGACGTGGAACCGCAGCAAGGTCGGCGAGTTGTACGACCGGATCCGCACAGACCTTGACGGTGGACGTGTCACCGTCGGCGCTTCGACCATCTCCGAGACACCGGGAGGCTGAACGTGCACGTGAAGCTGTTCGTGAAGGACGATTGCCCGAGGTGCCCCTTGGCCAAGCGGGCCTGCGAGGGACTCGATGCGGTCGAGGTCTTCGATGTCGCGAGCGTCGACGGGCTGGCCGAGGCCGCGTTCTATGGCGTGCTCGCCACCCCCACGGTCCTCGTGGTCGACACCGCGGGCGCGGAGGTCGCGAGCTGGCGCGGCGAGGCACCCGACCGCTCCGCGCTGACCTCGCTCCTCGCGCAGTAGCCCGGTGGCTCAGGAGACCACATACCTGAGCGGACCGCACCGGGCGTGCGCGCCGTCCCCCCTGGTCGATGCGTGTCCGACGGCCCGCATGGCGGGCTTCCTGCCCACCGGCATGCTCGACTGGCCGGGAAACGTCGCCACCACCGTGTTCCTGACCGGGTGCACGCTGCGCTGCCCCTACTGCCACAACCCGTCGTTGATCGAGGCACACGGCACGCCTGGGGTATGGGAGGACCTGCTGGCGCACCTCACCGTCCGACGCGGCTGGATCGACGGCGTGGTCGTCTCTGGCGGCGAGCCCACGGCCGACCCGGACCTCGTCGCGCTGCTGGAGTCCCTCGTCGCCCGGGGGTTGCGGGTCAAGCTCGACACGAACGGCACCCGGCCGGATGTGCTCGAGCGTCTCCTGGCGAGTGGTCTCGTGGAGTACGTGGCGCTCGACGTCAAGACGCTCCCGCACCGCTACGGCACGCTCGGGGCCCCGGGGGCGGGCGAGCTCGTACTCGAGTCCGTCTCCCTCCTGCGTCGTGCCGCCATCCCCCACGAGTACCGCGTGACCGTCTATCCACCCGTGATCTCATGCGAGGAGTTGCCCGACCTCGCGCGCCTTCTCGCCGGCGGCCCGCTCCTCGCGATCCAGCGGTTCCGGCCCGGCCGCACACTCGACCACCGTGCGGGCGACGTCGACCCGGTCTCGCCGGACGACCTCGCCTCCGCCGCCCGCACCTGCTCGACCTTCCTGCCGACCGTGACCCGAGGAGCGTGACCGGACCGTGCGCGTGGAGATCAAACGGCTCGACACCGGACTGCCTCTGCCGCGCTACGCCCACCCGGGTGACGCCGGCCTCGACCTGTACGCCGCGTCCGATCACACGCTCGAGCCCCTCGCCCGCACGCTGGTCCCGACAGGCATCGCTGTCGCCATACCGGAGGGGTTCGCAGGGTTCGTCCAGCCACGGAGCGGTCTCGCGATCCGGCAGGGCCTCTCGCTCGTGAACACTCCTGGACTGATCGACAGCCACTACCGTGGCGAGATCAAGGTCATCGCCATCAACCTCGATCCCGCCACTCCCATCGAGATCCGCCGCGGGGAGAAGATCGCCCAGCTGGTGATCCAGCCGGTCGCCACCGTCACCCTCGCGGAGGTCGCGGAACTCGACGAGACGCGGAGAGGGGAGGGCGGGTTTGGGAGCACCGGAGTGTAGCGCCCCCCGGGTCCGCGTCGCGGCGCTGATCCTGCTCGACGGCAAGGTGTTGCTCGTACGGCACCGCAAAGGGCCGTCCGTCTACCACTTGCTCCCCGGTGGGGGCGTCGAGACCGGGGAGACCCTCGATGAGGCGCTCCTCCGGGAGGTCGCGGAGGAGACGGGTCTCCGCGTGACTCTGGGTAGGCCTCTCGTGATCAACGACACGATCGACCCGGCCGGCTCGCGCCACCTCGTCAACCTCACGTTCGCGGCCACCGTGACAGGTGGCGCCCTCACCGACACGCCGCTCGACGACCGCATCGAGGGACTCGATCTCGTCGACCCGGGCACTCTGCCCGCCCTCGACCTCAGGCCACCGATCGCTGCGGCACTTATCGAGGCGGTCGACCGGGGTGACCTCTACGAAACTACCTACCTCGGCAGCGTCTTCACCGGGGAGTAGTCTGGTTTGCTTGACATAACACCGCGCACGGGACGACGTCGAAAGGGGGCGAGGGCAAGCCGAGGAGAGCTGGTCGCCTGCGCCGCAGGCATCAGAGAGCACCGACCGACATTCGATACGACGTAAGGGAGTGAGATGGAAGGCTTCTTCAAGTTCAAGGCTCGCGGTACCGACCTCAAGACCGAGATCATCGCCGGTATCGCGACGTTCATGACGATGGCGTACATCATCTTCGTGAACCCCGGGATCCTCTCGGCGGCCGGCGTCCCGTTCGCGGGCGCGGCGACGGCCACAGCCCTCGGCGCCGCGCTCATGTGCGTCTGCATGGGCCTGATCACGAACCGGCCGTTCGCGCTGGCCTCAGGCATGGGCCTGAACGCCGTGGTGACCTTCTCTGTCATCGGGTTCCAGCAGGCCAACGTGGCATGGCAGGTCGGCATGGCGGTCATCTTCGTCGAAGGCATCATCATCCTCATCCTGGTTCTCACCGGTCTGCGTGAGGCCGTCATGAACGCCATCCCGCTCGACCTCAAGCGCGCGATCGGCGTCGGTATCGGTCTCTTCATCACGACGATCGGCCTGAACCAGGGCGGTGTCATCCGTCCCGCCCCGATCACGCTCGTGTCCCTGGGCGACTTCACCCAGCCCTACGTGTGGGTCACGCTGATCGGGCTGGCCTCGATCCTCATCTTCATGGCTCTCAAGATCAAGGGCGACATCCTCTGGGGCATCCTGATCGCCACCGGCGCCGCGCTGCTCCTCGGCATCACCCAGCTTCCCGGCACCGTGGTCGCACCGCTCGACTTCTCCACCTTCTGGGCACCCTTCCAGCAGGTCGAGGGGGGCATGGCGATCACGCAGATCTTCACCCCGGTGCTCCTGGTCGCGATCTTCGCGATCATGCTCACCGACTTCTTCGACACTATGGGGACGGTCGTCGCGGTGGGCGAGCAAGCCGGGTTCGTCGAGCCTGACGGCAAGGTGCCGGGCATCCGCGAGATCCTCGTGGTCGACTCCGCCGCAGCGAGCGTCGGTGGCCTGTTCGGCGCAAGCTCGATCACGACCTACATCGAGTCCGCCGCTGGCGTGGCCGAGGGCGGCCGCACCGGCTTCACCCCGGTCGTGACCGGCATCCTCTTCGCCGCGGCCGCGTTCTTCGCTCCCGTCGTGGCGATGGTCGGCGGGGGAGCAATCATCCCCAACGAGCTCCAGTACGCGCTCTACGGCGGCTCGGGCTTCGAGGCTCCTCCGGGTGATTTCTACGTCTACCCGATCACGGCCGGCGCGCTCATCATCGTCGGCTTTCTGATGATGCAGACCGTACGCGAGATCCCGTGGACCGACCTCGAGGAGGCCTTCCCGGCGTTCCTGACCATCGTCGGCATCCCGCTGACCTACAACATCAGTTACGGCATCGGGTTCGGCTTCATCAGCTGGGTGCTCATCAAGATCTTCCACGGCAAGGCCCGTGAGGTCCACTGGCTGATGTGGATAGTCGCGATCGCGTTCGTCATCGCGTTCCTCGAGCCCGCGCTCATGGCGCTCCTCGGTTAGGGGCTGATACGGACGTGGCGAACACTCAGATCATCCAGACCGACGAGAAGCTGCCCACCCTGAAGGCGATACCGCTCGCGATCCAGCACCTGATGGCGATGTTCGGCGCAACGGTCCTCGTGCCGATCCTCACCGGGCTCGATCCGTCGGTGGCGATCATGACCTCGGGCGCGGGCACGATCCTCTACCTCATCCTCACCAAGGGCAAGATCCCGAGTTTCCTCGGGTCGTCGTTCGCGTTCATCGCGCCCATCGCAGCCGTGGCCGGCGTGACCGCGGGCGTCGCCGATCCGGGCAAGGTCCCGTATGCGCTCGGCGGCCTCGTCGTGGCCGGCCTCGTCTACGTCGTGGTCGCCGCGATCATCAAGGCGTTCGGCACGAAGTGGCTCTACCGGCTGCTCCCGCCCGCGCTCGTCGGGGCCGTCGTGATCATCATCGGTCTGGGCCTGGCCGGCATCGCGATCAAGATGTCGCTGTTCCCGTTCGCGGACCCGAGCCTGGGCCTCGACTGGGACCTCGTGGCCGTGGCGTCGATCACGCTCGCTGCGTGCATCGCCTTCTCGAGCTACTTCCGCGGCTTCATCGCCACCATCCCGATCCTGCTCGGCATCATCGTGGGCTACATCGCCGCGATCCCGTTCGGGCTGGTCGATTTCCAGCCGGTACTCGACGCCGCGTGGATCGGACTGCCCACGCTCACGATCGCCAAGTTCGAGTTCTCGGCGATCATGCTGATCGCCCCGGTCGCACTCGTGGTGATCATCGAGCACATCGGGCACCTGCTCGTGATCAACGAGATCACCGGCAAGGACTTCAACCCGCTGCTCCCGCAGTCACTCGCCGGCGACGGTCTCGCGACCTCGCTCTCCGCGATGGTCGGCGGCACGCCTTCGACCACGTATGCCGAGAACATCGGCGTCATGGCGGTCACCAAGATCTACGCGGTTCAGCTCTTCTGGTACGCGGGCGCGTTCGCGTTCGTCATCGGAGGGTTCGTCCCGAAGCTCGGCGCGCTCATCGGCAGCATCCCCACGCCGGTCATGGGGGGCGTGTCGGTCCTACTCTTCGGGCTGATCGCCGCCTCGGGTCTCAGGATGCTCGTCGACAGCGGGATCGACTACAGCCACAGCCGCAACCTCATCCTGTCGAGCATCGTGCTGGTGCTCGGCATCGGCATGGAGGTCGGCGAGATCAAGATCCCGGTGGGTGACTACACGGTTCCGGGTATGGCGCTCGCCGCGATCGTGGGCGTGGTCCTGAACCTGATCCTGCCGCCGGAGAGCAAGGGGCTGGCGGTCGACTCACCGGACTTCCAGGCCGAGGTCCAGTCGGAGGCCGCACAGAACAACATCTCGAACAGCTGACGCTGTCACCCGACCGCAGACATCGCTCACGGCGGAGCGTGTCTCGCACAGCAGGCCCCGGGCCGCGTCGCCAAGCGCGGCACCGGGGCCTGCGCGTCGAGTCGCTCCTCACCGCGTGCGTGGTGCATGGTTATCGGATAATGTATCTTATGTTAAGTCGCTCAGAGGGCCCCCGCACGACGATCGGACGGGTCGTCCTCGCCCGACCCGCGTCACCCGTTGGACTCCCCCGCGCAGAACCGCTCCTCGAACCGTGACTTGGTGAGTGAGCGGAGCGCCTCTTCGGCGGCGTCGAGCGCCTCGTATGCCTCGTCGGCCGAGGCGTAGCTCCCCAGACGGGTCACCGTCTCGTCGTCGTCGAGCGTGACCGCCTCGAGCACCCAGTCCTCGGACACGCCGATCTCCTGTGCGGGCGGCGTGCGATACAGGATGTCCTCGCGCCACTCGAGATCGGGCTCGTCGGTCTCGTCGAGACGGGTCACCCTGAGCCGATAGAAGTCCTCTGCCGCGCCGATGGTCCGGGCCATGGTCCCCTCCGTCTTCGCGGCGCTCAGTCGCGCAACTCAGTGTACTGCGGATTGGCGGACACGTAGCCTTCGACGCCGGACGCGTCGCGCACGTGGTACCAGTCCCCCTGGGTCTCGAGGTGTGTCAACTCCTCGTTGCGCGCGAGCCCGCGTATGCGCTCGGCGTCCGACTGCGGCTCACGGCGGAAGTTCAGCCCCTCGATCACCACCACGACGGTCCCGCCGGTGCCGGCCTCCCCGGGGCCCTCGGGGGTGGGCGTCTGCGTCTCGGCCGCGCCATCGCCGTCCGGGGTCACCGTGGTCTCCCCGTTCGCGTCGACGCGCTCGTCCGCTCCCCGGTAGTCACCGAGCCAGCCGAACACGAGGAACGCGATCATCGCGAGCGCCACCACGCCGAGGATGGCGCGGATCGGGCGTGGCACTCCGGGATCCCGTCTCATATGTACAGACCTCCGCCGTAGACCGAAGCTTCATCGAGATGATACCGCTCCGCCGCCTCCTTCACGCGCGCATCGGCGCCGCGGTAGACGTCGGCGACGCTGGCGAGGTCGATCTGGGCGAGTTCTTCGTAGACCTCATCGGCGATCGCGGACTCCCCTATCCTGCCCGCCTCCCGCGATATGACGAACGCGGCGTCGGCGAGGCCCTCGGCGACCGGGACGAGCGTACGCGGAACGGGACGGGTATCGAGTTCCCCCGCGAGTATCTCCATTCGCATCGTGACCTCGGCGAGGGCCTTGCGGTCCTCGCTCTCCGGGTGGGTGGCGAAGTGCTCGAGCGCCTCGTCGTCCTCGTCAGCGAGGTGACGGACGACGGCCTCCAGGGTCCGCCGTGACGCGAGGATCGCCTCGCGCTGGCCGATGAGAGACACCACGGAGCGACGGAGCGCGCGCGCCCAAAGCGCGCGGACGCCGAAGTACCCCGCGGCCCCGAGCAGGAGCACCGCGAACCCGAGCGCTAACCATATCCACACGCCTGCAAGCGGACCCACTGAGACTCCCCTGAGATCCGGCGAACGACCCTAGCAGCCCGTCTCCCGCAGATCGAGGACGCGCTGCGCCTTACCGGCGGTGCGCTCGATCGTGCCCGGTTCGACGAGCGTCACCTTGACGTGCAGGCCGAGGACCGCGTGGAGCCGCTCGGCGACGTGCTTCGTGAAGGCGACCATATCCGCCATGATATCGGAAAAGACCTCCTCGGCGACCTCGATGCGGACCTCGATGTCATCGAGGCCGTGTTTGCGGTCCACTACGAGCAGGTAGTGCGGACGGACGTCCTCGATGTGGAAGAGGACGTCTTCGACCTGGCTCGGGAACACGTTCACCCCTCGGATGATGAGCATGTCGTCCGTGCGCTGGCGGACCGGACGCATCCGCGCGAGCGTGCGCCCGCATGCGCACGGTGTCCGGTCGATGACCGTGAGGTCGTGCGTGCGGTAGCGCAGCACCGGGAACACCTCCTTGGTGAGCGGGGTGATCACGAGCTCCCCCTCCTCGCCCTCCCCTTTCGGCTCCCCGGTGACCGGGTCGATCACCTCGACGAGGAAGTGGTCCTCGTTGATGTGCAGGCCGCACGCGTGCTCGCACTCGCCCGAGACGCCGGGGCCCATGACCTCGGAGAGGCCGTAGTTGTCGGTCGCCCGGATCGCGAGTTTCTCCTCGATCTCGCGCCGGGCCGCGTCGCTGCAGGGCTCAGCGCCGAAGAGACCGAGCCTGAGCGGGAGCGCCCCCAGGTCGATGCCGAGCTCCTCGGCGACCTCGGCCATGTAGAGCGCGTAAGAGGGCGTCGAGACGAGGACCGTCGTGCCGAAGTCGGCCATCATCATGAGGTGGCGCTCCGTGTTGCCCGCGCTCGCCGGGATCACCGTCGCGCCCACGCGCTCGAGCCCGTAGTGCATACCGAACCCGCCGGTGAACATGCCGTAGCCGAAGGCCATCTGCGCGAGGTCGGTGGAGACCACGCCGGCGGCGCTGGCGACCCGGGCGGTGAGCTCGGTCCATGTCGCGATGTCACCCTTGGTGTAGCCGACCACGATCGGCTTGCCGGTGGTGCCCGACGACGAGTGGATCCGCACCACCTGGTCCATCGGCACCGCGAACAGGCCGAACGGATAGGTGTCACGCAGCGCGCCCTTGTCGGTGAACGGCAGGCGCGAGACGTCGGCGAGGGATCGGATGTCGCGTGGGCGCACCCCGCGCTCGTCGAGTGCGGCGCGGTAGTGCCCGACCCGCTCGTAGACCCAGGCGACGGTCGACTGCAGCCGCCTGAGCTGGATCTCCTCGAGCGCCGGACGCTCGATCGACTCGTACTCAGGGTTCCAGATCATCTAGCCCTCCCCTCCCCCGTGCCAGGCACCGAGGTAGATGAGACGCACGTCATCGTCGGCGAGCAGGTCCGCCGCGCTCCCAGAGAGCGCGACCGCGCCGGTACGCATGACGTACCCGCGGTCGGCGTGGCGCAGCGCGAGCTTGGCGTCCTGCTCGACCAGCAGGATCGTCAGTCCCGACGCCCTCAGCGTGTCGAGCGCCGAGAAGATCTCGGCGATCACCTTGGGAGCGAGGCCGAGGGACGGCTCGTCGAGCAACAGCAGCGCCGGGTCGGCCATGAGCGCCCGACCCACCGCAAGCATCTGTTGCTCGCCCCCCGAGAGCGTCTCGGCGCTCTGCGCGGCGCGCTCCGAGAGCACCGGGAACAGCTCGAACACCCGCTCGACGTCCGCCCGCAGCGCCTCGGCGGACAGACGCCGGCTCTGGGCGCCGAGGTCGAGGTTCTCCCGCACGGTCATCGGCCCGAAGAGCAGCCGCCCCTCGGGGACGAGCGCAACCCCTCGGCGGACCGCCTGCTCGGGACGGATCCGGGTGATGTCCTCGCCGCGAAGCCGGACCGTGCCGCCACTCGGATGCACGAGCCCGACGATCGCCTTGAGGAGCGTCGACTTGCCCGCGCCGTTCGCGCCGATCAGGGTCACGACCTCGCCCGCTCCCACGACGAGGTCGATACCCCGGAGCACCTCGACGCGTCCGTAGCCCGCGTGCAGGCCCTCGATGGCGAGAACGGGCGTCGCGTTGTGGCGGCCGGCGAGATCAGAACTCATCGGAGACGTCCTCCTCCCCGAGATAGGCGGCGATCACGCCCGGGTCCTTCTGGATGATGCGCGGCGGGCCCTCGGCGATCTTGCGGCCGCGGTCGAGCACCACGATCTCGTCGGACACCTCCATCACGAGGCCCATGTCGTGCTCGACGACAACGATGGTCACGCCGAGGTCACGGATGCGGTAGAGCGCCTCGGCGAGCGCGGAGGTCTCCGCCGAGTTCAGTCCGGCGGCGGGCTCGTCGAGGAGCAGCAGGCGGGGCCGCGTGGCGAGCGCGCGGGCGATCTCAAGCAGGCGCCTCAGGCCGTGCGGGAGGTCCGCCGCGGGCGTGGACGCCCACTCGCCGAGGCCGACCAGACGGAGCAGCCTGCGCGCCTCCTCAGCGGCGTCGCGCTCCTCGCGCACCGTCCACGGCATGCGGAGCGCCGCCGCGAGGAAGCCTGTGCGGGTGACGGCGTGCGCGCCGGCGAGCACGTTCTCCTCGGCGGACATCTCCTCGAAGAGCTGCGTGTTCTGGAAGGTGCGTGCGACGCCGGCCCGCACGATCAGGTGCGGGCGCATCGTCGTGAGGTCGGCGCCGTCGAAGAGCACCGAGCCCTCGTCGGGACGGTCGAACGCGGTCAGGACGTTGAAGAGGGTCGACTTCCCGGCACCGTTCGGGCCGATGACCGCCTTGATCATGCCCTCATGGACGTCGAAGGAGACCGCGTCGACCGCGGTCAGGCCGCCGAACCGCCGCGTGACCCCCCTCACCTGCAGCAGGGTCATCGCTCACGCCCCCTCGGCGAGGCGACCCTGCGGAGTGCCGCGGCCAGTCCGCCCGGCACGAAGAGCATCACGCCGATGATCGTGAGCCCGTAGATGTCCTCCTGGAAGGACTGGATGGTCTCGAGGGCCGAGCGCGACAGGCCGGGGATGACGGCGTCGGCGAAGGGGATCATGGTCAGCACCGTGGCGGCGAGCACCGGGCCGGCCAGCGAGCGAGACCCGCCGAGGACGGCCATAGCCACGAGCAGCACCGAGACGTGCAGCGAGAACGTGGACGGCGAGATGAATCCCACCACGTGCGCATAGAGCGCGCCCGCGAAACCGGCGAGCGCGGCCGAGATCACGAACACGCGTACCTTGAGGCCCACGAGGTCGATCCCGCACGCCATCGCGCCCGACTCCGACCCGTGCAGCGCGCGCATCGCCCGGCCCGGCCGGGAGCGCACGAGGTTCGCGGCGAGCACGAGCACCACCACCGCGGCCCCCCACACGAGCCAGTAGTTGGCCCCCGCTGAGTCCAGGGTCCACTCCCCCACCGAGGGGAACGGGATGCCGGAGCGTCCGTCCGGCCCGCCGGTGACCGTGCGGGCCTCGGTGAAGACGACCCGCATGATCTCGCCGAAGCCGAGCGTGGCCATCGCGAGGTAGTGCCCCTTGAGCCGCAGGCTCGGCAGCGCGAGCAGCAGCCCGCCCGCGGCCGTCACGAGCACCGCGGTGAGCACGCCCGCAAGCCACGGCCACCCCAACTCCACCACCACGTACGCCGAGGCGTACGCACCGATCCCGTAGAACGCCGCATGCCCGAGGGAGACCTGCCCCGCGTATCCGAAGAGCAGCGCCATCCCGGTCACGATGATCACGTTGACGCCCACGAACGTGAGCACCCGCAACAGGTAGCGGTCGGCGGTCAGCAGCGGCACCGTGAGCACGGCCACGGCGACCAGCGCCACCACGACATAGGGCAGGAGCGTGCGCGCGTCTCGTCTCACCCCGCTCACACCTTCTCCCGCCCTGACCTGCCGAGGAGCCCCTGCGGGCGAACGAACAGCACGCCGAGGAGCACGATCAGCGCGATCGCGTCCTTGTACGTCGACGAGATGAACGCGATCGAGAGACTCTCGAGCATGCCGAGCACCAGTCCGCCCACCACCGCGGCGATCGGGTTCCCGAGGCCGCCGAGGATCGCTGCGGCGAAGCCCTTGATGCCCACCGAGGGACCGACGTCGAACGCCGTCTGCGTGAGCGGGGTGACCGCGAGCCCGGCAAGCGCGCCGAGGGTCGCGGCGAGCACGAAGCTCACGGTGACCATCAGCCGGGTGTCGATGCCGACGATGCGCGCCGCATCGCGGTTGACCGCGCACGCCCGCATCGCCCGGCCGAGCGCCGTGCGGTTGTAGAGATACCACAGCCCCGCGACCGAGACCGCCGTGATCCCGACGATCCAGATGGTCTGGACCTCGAGCACGGCCCCGGCCACCGACACGTTGCCGCCACCGGAGAAGAGCGGGAGCGCGCGCTCGTTCGGGCCGAACAGATGGCGCGCGAGCGAGGAGAGCAGCATCGACCCGCCCACCGTGATGATGATGAGCGCGAGCGGATCGCCGTCCTTTCTCTGCCTGATCGCGGTGAGCTCGAACACGATCCCCACGAGGGCTGTCGCGGCGACGCCGACGAGCGCCGCGAGCGGCAGCGGCAGGCCGAGGTCCGCGTACGCCCAGACCGAGAGCATCCCGCCGAGCATGTAGAACTCGCCCTGGGCGAAGTTGATCACGCCCGTCGCGGCGTAGACGAGCGTGAAACCGAGCGCCACGAGGGCGTAGATCGATCCGTTCTTGAGCCCGGCGAGGGCGAACTGGAGCAGCTCGGTCGTTCCCACTACCCTACCGGGCCTCCCCTGCGAGCGCCCACGTCCCGTCCACGACGCGGTAGAAGCTCAGGTCGTCCTCGGACAGTCCGTTGTGGTCGGTCGGGGTGAACGTGAAGGTGCCGCCCACGGCGACGAACCCCTCCGTCCGCTCGAGCTCGTCACGGAGGTCCGACGACGTGAACTCCTCGGGCAGGCGGCGCATCGCGTCGACGAGGAGATGGATGGCGTCGTACGCGTGTCCCGCGAAGATGTCCGGAGCCACGCCGTAGCGGTCGGTGAAGCGGCCGATGAACCCGGTCGCGACCTCGTAGGCCTCGGTGCCGGGTCCGTACGCCTCGGGGACGAGGATGTGGCCGGCCGCGAGCTGGAACCCCTCTGCGGCGCTGCCCGCCCCCTCCAGCAGCTCGACACGCGCGTTGCCGGGACCCCCGTACACCGGGAGGACGTCCATCCCGGTGAGCGAGTCGTGGTTCTTGAGGATGGTGGCGGCCTCCGCCCCCGCGGCCCACATCAGGATCGCGTCGGGCTCGGCGGAGCGGATCTTCGTGAGCTGTCCGGTCATGTCCGTGTCGCCACGGTTGAACTGCTCGTCCGCGACGACCTCCATCCCGAACCGGTCGATCACCGCCATGGTCGCGTCGCGCCCGTCCTTCCCGTAGCCGCCCGAGTCCGCGATCAGCGCGAGGCGCTCCACGCCCGCCGCGCGCATCTCGCCCAGGATGAACGGCACGACCACGCGATTGGGCCAGGGGGTCTGGAACACCCATGGGTTGAACTGGTCGGTGATGACGGAGCCGCCCGCGAGCGAGACCTGGGCCACCCCGCCCCGCTCGGCCTCCTGCCGCATGGCCATCGACTGGCCGGTGCCGCTCGCGCCGATCAGCGCGACGACCCCCTCCTGCTCGATGAGCCGGCTGGCCGCCGCCACCGCGCGGGCCTCGTCGGTGCCGTCGTCCTCGAAGAGGACCTCGACCTCTCGGCCGTTGACGCCGCCTTCCGCGTTGATCCGCTCGACCTCGAGCTCTATCGCGCGGCGCTCAGGCTCACCGAGACCCGCGTAGGGCCCGGTGAGCGAGAGCACCGCTCCGATACGGATCGCGTCATCCGGCTGCGAGGCGCCATTGCTCCCGGCGCACCCGGTGAACGCCGTCGCGATCATCGCAAGGACCACGATGGCCGATGCGATCCTTGTGCGTCTCACGCTCCACCCCCGTGTCGGCAGGGCCGCGTCACGCGGCCCGCTACTCCTCGAGTACCCACGTGCCACCGCTCACCCGGTACATCACCAGGTCGTCCTGACCGAGCCCGTTATGGTCGTCGGCGCTGTAGTTGAAGACACCGCCGATCCCCACGAAGCCGGTCGTGTTCTCGATCTCGTCACGAAGGTCGGCGGGCGTGAACCCCTCGGGCAGGCGCTTCATCGCCTCGACGATGATGTGGAGCGCGTCGAACGCGTGACCCGCGAACGTGTCGGGCGCGACCCCGAACCGGTCCGTGTAGCGCTCGATGAAGTCCGTCGCCACGCGGTACTCCTCGGTGTCGACGCCGTAGGCCTCGGGCACGAGGACCTTGCCCGCTGCGAAGACGAAGTCCTCGGCCGCACTCCCCGCACCCTCGATGAACTCGGTGCGCGCGTTGCCGTGACTACCGATGAGCGGGATCTCGAGGCCGAGCGCGTCCATGTTCTTGGCCACCGTGGCGGCCTCGCGGCCGGCGTTCCACAGCAGCACCGCCTCGGCGCCCGAAGCCCGGATCTTGGTGAGCTGCCCGGTCATGTCGGTGTCACCGGGGTTGAAGGACTCCTCGGCGACGATCTCGACGGCCGAGCCCTCGGCGGCGGCACGGATGACATCGACGCCGTCCTTACCGAAACCACCGGAGTCCGCGATGACCGCCACCCGCGTGATGCCGCGTTCCTCAAGGTAGTTCAGCGTGAACGGGACGACGATCATGTTCGACCACGGGGTCTGGAACACGAGCGGATGGAAGTCCGCCGTGATCACCGAACCGCCGGCGACCGAGACGTTCGGGATGCCCGCGCGGACGACCTCCTGGCGGATGGCCATGGTCCCGCCCGTGCCGGTGGCGCCGATGATGGCGATGACGCCGTCGTTCTCGATCAGGCGGGTCGTGACCGCGACCGCCGTCTCGGCGTCGGTCGCGTCGTCTTCGATTAGCACCTCGATCGGCCGGCCGTTGACTCCCCCGGCCGCGTTGATCCGCTCGACCTCCATCTCGATCGTGTTCTTCTCCGGCTCTCCCAGACCCGCAAGCGTGCCGCTGAGCGACAACACCGCCCCGATGCGGTAGGGTTCTGCGGTCGATGCGCCGTCGTTCCCCGGATCATCGCTCGCACCGGTACCGCACCCGGCGAGCGACACGACGGACATGAGCACGACCGGCAGCAAGAGCGACGCGACGATCCTCTTCTTCGCTGCCATCTTCCCTACCTCCTTCTCCGACCGTGCGTCAGATGCTCGAGATCTCGTCTTGGGACACGAGCCGCACGGGTTGACCCTCGAGCAGGCGGAGCGCGAGATCCGCGTCGCCTACGTTGAGTACGACGTAGGTGGCGATGAGCGAGTAGACGTACTCGACGTTGACGCCGGCGTCCGCCACGACGCGCAGCACCGAGGCGAGACCCCCGGGGTGGTCGGGCAGGTCGACACAGATGACATCGCTCTCCTTGACCGTGAAGCCCGCCGCGCGCAGCGCGGAGCTCGCGTCCTCAGGCCGGTCCACGACGAGCCGCAGGATGCCGAACTCCGCGGTGTCGGAGACCGAGAAGCCACGCACGTTGATCCCGGCATCGCCGAGGATCCCGGTGACCTCGCTCACCCGGCCGGCCTTGTTCTCGATGAACACCGACAGCTGGCGGACCTTCACAGCAGGCACTCCCCTTCCTCGCCGCACGCGCGCCTGCCGAGATCGAAGGCGCGCAGGTTCGCCTCGACGGTGGCCGGCGGGACCCGGCGCTCGATCACGCCGGCCCACACCCCCCGGGGAAACGGCAGCCCGGTCGAGAGCGCGCCGAGGAGCACGATGTTGGCCGAGCGCGGGCTCCCGGCCTCGCACGCGAGCTCCTCGGCATCGATGAAGACGACGCCCTCTTCGACGAGGGCCTCCTCGACCCCGTCGGTCCGCGGGAGGTCGCCGATGAGCACGGGCATGGGGTCGATCACGCGGGAGTTCACGAGCAGCCTCCCGCCGGGCTTCAGGAAGGGTAGCTGACGCGCGGCCTCGGTGACCTCGAACGCGACGAGGTGGTCGGCGTGGCCGTGATCGGTGATCGGAGCGTGGACACGGTCGCCGAAGCGCACCACGGTGTCGACCGAACCGCCCCGCTGAGCCATGCCGTGGACCTCGGAGAGCTTGACGTCGAACCCGGCAGCGCGCGCGGTCTTGGCCAGGACATCGGCCGCGAGGATCGTGCCCTGCCCGCCCACGCCGGCGAGCATCACGGTCGTCGTGGGATCCGCCATCATACGCCTCCGATGTCGCACGCCGGTCCGGTCAGGTCGATCGCGGAGAACCGGCAGACCTTCACGCAGTCCGCGCACCCGACGCAGAGCGTGATGTCGATCCGCGCCCTCCCGTCCTCGAGACGGCTGATCGCGGGGCACCCGATGCTGATGCACACGCCGCACGCGGTGCACGTGTCCTCGTCGACCGCGTAGGGCTGCTCCTTCTCCCGGATGAGTAGCGCGCACGGGGCGCGGAAGATGATGACGCTGAGCTCTTTCGCGGCGACCTCCTCGCGGACCGCAGCGATGGCGTCGTCGATGGCGTGCGGGTCGAGGGTGCGGACGCGTTTGACGCCCATGGCCCGGCAGACACCCTCGAGGTCCATCTCGACGGTAGGTCGACCCTGAAGGGTGCACCCGCTCACCGGGTTCTCCTGATGGCCGGTCATCGCGGTGATCCGGTTGTCGAGGATGCAGACGGTGGCGTCACTGCCGTTGTACGCGAGATTCGCAAGGGCGGGCAAGCCTGAGTGCGCGAACGTCGAGTCCCCGATGACCGCGACGACCGGCCGGTCATCGCCCACGCCGGCGAGCCGCATCCCGTGCGCCATCCCCACGCCGGCCCCCATGCAGACACACGAGTCCATCGACGCGAGCGGGGCGAGCGCGCCGAGGGTGTAGCAGCCGATGTCGCCCGTGACGATCGCTTTCGCCTTGCGCAGCGCGTGATAGGCGCCGCGGTGCGGACACCCCGGACACATGAGCGGCGGACGGGGCGGGAGCCCTTCCACGCGATCGCGGACCGGCGCCGCCTCGGCGCCGAGCGCCCGTGCGATGAGCGCCGGCGAGAGCTCGCCGGTGCCCGGCAGGTCGATACGGTCGACCGCGAGACCGAGCCGTAGCAGACCGCCGAGCAGGTACTCCTCGGCCTCCTCGACCACGGCGAGCCGCTCGACGGAGTCCGCGAAGCGTGCGAGCGCCTCTGCTGGCAGCGGGAACGAGAGTCCGACCTTGAAGACCGAGGCGTCGGGCAGTGCCTCGCGAACGTACTCATAGCACACGCCCGAGGTCACGATGCCCACGGAGGGGTCGCGCAGCTCCGCGCGGTTGAAGACGCACTCCTCGGCGAAGGAGGAGAGCGCGGCCACCCGCGCGTCGACCGCGAGTCTGCGGGCGCGCGCCATGGCGGGCATCATCACCCACTTGCAGGCGTCCTTCACGTAGTCGCCGGACTCGGGGACCACCCGCTCGCCGTCGAGCTCGACCACGCCCTTGGAGTGCGAGATGCGGGTGGTGGCACGGACGAGGACGGGCGTGTCGAAGCGCTCCGAGAGCTCGAACGCCGCGCGAGTGAAGGCGAGGGCCTCTGCGCTGTCAGAGGGCTCGAGCACGGGGATGCGAGCGAAGGGTCCCCAGTTGCGAGAGTCCTGCTCGTTTTGGGAGGAGTGCATCCCGGGGTCGTCTGCGACGAAGACCACGAGACCGCCGCCGACGCCGGTGTAGGCAAGGGTGAGCAGCGGGTCGGCCGCCACGTTGACCCCCACGTGCTTCATGGTCACGAGGGAACGCGCCCCGCCCATCGACACGCCCGCCGCGACCTCGAGGGCGACCTTCTCGTTGGGCGCCCACTCGGCGTAGACGTCATCCATGCGGGCGAAGACCTCGAGCGCCTGAGTGGAGGGGGTGCCGGGGTATCCCACGCCGACGCGCGCCCCCGCCTCCCATGCCCCGCGGGCGACCGACTCGTTACCGGAGAGCAGCTCGGAAGTCACGCGGCTCCTTCCATGGTTCGGGGAGGTGGCGTTCGAAGATTGGACGGATGATACCACAGGGAGCATGCACTCCCGTGCAACGCGGCGCGTGGCGCCTCCCGGTTACGGGCGGGTCGCCCCGACGTAGTCCCCACGACGCTCGATCCGCGAGAGCAGCGACTCGATCCGGACGTCGAACCCGGTGCTCGGGGCGTGCAGGAAGTCGCCGCCTCCCACGAAGATGCCCACATGGTGGATCCGCCCCGGGTCCCCGTCGTAGCCGAAGAAGACAAGGTCGCCCGGGAGAAGCAGGTCGAGGCGGTCGGGCGGGATGAAGCCGCCCACGGTGAACTGCGCGCGGCTGTTGCGCGGGATGGAGATGCCGATCTCACGATAGACGTACTGCGTGAGGCCCGAACAGTCGAACCCTGCCGGCGTCGACCCTCCCCACACGTACGGCACGCCGAGGTAGCGCATGCCGACCGTCACAGCGGCCGGGTTGCCCGGCCCGAGGGCGGCCGGATCGAAGACCCGTCCGTTGGGCCGTGCGACACGCGCGGGCGCGCCTCCTTGCCGGGAGGCCGCCTCCGCTGCCCGCCGCGCGGCCTCGGCGGCGGCACGGGCGCGTTCCTCGGCCTCGCGCCTGAGGCGCTCCTCCTCCTCGGCGACGAGCAGGGTCAGCTGCTCGTCGAGTTCGCGGACGTAGCGGGCCTGACGGGAGCGCGCGGCGTCGACCTCGGCGAGCTTGGCCTCGGCCTGGCGCCGGAGCGTCACCTGCTCCTGTTCGCGACGCTCCAGGGTGCGCTGGACGCCCTCGAGCTCGTCACGGGCGGCGCGGACCTCGGCGACGAGGGTCGCGTCGCTGCGGGAGACGCGCCGGAACCACTCGAGCCGGGTCAGCAGCTCCTGGAACGAGGCGGTCCCGAGCACGACCTCGACGACGTTCACGCCGCCCGACCGGTAGATGCCGTTCGCGCGTTCCTCGAGCGTCGTCTGCGCCGAGGAGAGCTCGGTGCGCGCCACCGCGACACGCTCCCGGGTCTCGGCGACCTCGACGCGCGTGAGGGTCAGTGCCTCGGCGATCTGCTCGTACTCCTCGTGGCGCAACTCGACGAGGGCCCCGAGTTCCTCCAGCTCCGCGCGGGCGGCCTCGACGCTCGCGCGCTGCGCCTCGATCTCGGGAGTGGTGGGGGTAGCCCCCGCCGGCGTCGTCGCTCCAAGCGCGAGCGTGGCGGCGAGCACGAGTGCCGCGAGCCTGCTGGCCGGGGTGCCGGGGATGATCCGCACGGGACCTCCTGCTGCTTCGGTTCGACTGCGTTCGAGGTCGCACCACCGAAGGTGGCGGCGACCGGCACTGCCATGATGGTATCATATCCCCGCAGCGTAGCGCCCCCGGGGCGCCCCGTCGCAGTGAAGGGCCGCAGATGCGTCACAGCCGTTCGGTCGCAGCAGTACTCGTCGTGGCAACCCTGCTCGGAGCGGGTCTCCCCCGGGCGGGCACCGCCCGTGCCAACCCTCCGGCCCCGCCCGCGACCGCCTCCTCCCCGGCCCTCGCCGAGGCGACGGACCGGGTGCTCGAGCTCGAGGAGGCCATCGAGGCACACCGGGCCGAGCGCGGCGCCATCGAGGAGCGTATCGAGGTCACCAACCTCCGCATCATCGAACAACAGGCGGTACTCGAGTCCTCACGCCGCCGCCTCCTCGAGGCCCAGGCCGCCTACCGCGGTCGCATGGTCGACATCTACAAGTCTCGCCTCGCCGACCCCGTGACCGTGCTGCTCACCGCCGAGAGCATGTCGGAGTTCTACGCTCGCCTGAACATGCTGAGCCGCATCGCGGTACGTGACCGCCGGGCCTACGACGACGCCGTGGTCGCCGCGGCCGAGGCCGAGTTCCAGGCCGCCTACCTCGACGACCTCAAGGCCCAAGACATCGCCTTGCGCCAGATGCACCGCCAGACCGCCGAGGACCTCGACCGCGCGCTCGCGGACCAGCAGGCGCTCGTCGCCCGTCTCGACGCGGCCGTGCGCGCCGAGGCCCAGGCCGCGCTCACCGCCCGGCGCCAGGCGACCGCTAAGACGCGAGGCCAGTGGAAGGAGAGCTCCGTCCCGCTCGCCGACCCGGTCGAGAAGGTCCCCGGGGTGGTCGAGCCCTACACCGACCGCACGTACCTGGTCTCGTCCTACCACCCCCGGCGCTACCGGTCGCTCGGCCGCACCACGACCGCGCTGTGCTCCTGGTACGGCAACGAGTTCCACGGCCGCATGACGGCCTCGGGCCAGATCTACAACCAGAACGACTTCACCTGCGCCTCGCGAACGCTGCCGTTCGGGACCCGCCTCGCCCTCACGCGCGGGGACCGGCGGATCGTGGTCGTGGTCACCGACCGCGGGCCCTTCATCGCAGGCCGCGACCTCGACCTCTCGCGCGCCGCCGCGCGCGCGCTCGGCTTCTCCGGCCTCGCGACGGTCCACGTCGAGTTCGTCGAACCCCTCTCGCAGTAGCGGACGGCCGCCCCCCGGTGAGGGTGGGACGGCCGTCGTGGTCGCGCGGGGCGCGGTCGATCTCAGGTCACGTGGATGAGCGAGACGACCTTGTGGTCGGTCAGCTTGCCCCGTCCGCCGAGGAAATCGAGCTCGATGAGGAACGCGAGCCCCGCGATCCTTGCGCCCGTGCACTCGGCGAGCTCGGTCTTGGCCGCCGCCGTCCCCCCGGTCGCGAGCACATCGTCGACGATGAGCACCACGTCGTCCGGACCGATGGCGTCGAGGTGCATCTCGAGGGTATCGATGCCGTACTCGAGCGCGTACTCGGCCTTGGTGGTCTGCCATGGCAACTTGCCGGGCTTGCGCGCCGGGATGAAGCCGGCCCCGAGCTTGTAGGCGAGGGCCCCGCCGAAGATGAACCCGCGCGCCTCGGCGCCGAGGACCTTGGTCACGCCGGCGTCGGCGAACTGCTCAGCGATGGTGTCGATCGCCTGCCGGAAGCCCTCGGGGCTTGCGAGCAGTGGCGTGATGTCCTTGAAGACGATCCCCTCTTTCGGGAAGTCGGGGATGTCGCGGATGTAGCTCTCGAGATTCATCGGTCCTCCAGCTCCACGGTACGGTCAGTCCACAGGATAGACGCTCGGGCACCCGTACACCAGGGACGCGTGCTCACCCCGCCAGGCCCACCACGAGGTCGTCGGCGACGGTCGCCACGTAGGGCAGCTCACGATACCGGCCTCCCAGATCGAGCCCGTACCCCACGAGGAACCGGTCGGGCACGGCGAATCCGCGATAGGCGATCGGGAGATCGACGATCCTGCGGACGTCTTTGTCGAGCAGCGTGCACACCTCGAGGGAGGCCGGCCTGCGCGCCCGCAGGACCGACAGGATGTAGTTGAGCGTGAGCCCCGTGTCGATGATGTCCTCGACCACCACCACCGAAGCGCCCTCGATGGAGTCGTCGAGGTCCTTGGTGATCTGGACCGAACCTCCCCCGCCACCCGCGTAGGCCGAGATGGCGAGGTAGTCGGTCTGGAGCGGCGCGTCGATCGCCCGGCAGAGGTCGGCGAGGAAGAACACGCCCCCCTTGAGGACCGTCACGAGCCTGAGGTCGTGTCCGGCGTGGTCCTCGGCGATGGCGGCGCCGAGTTCCCCTACCCGCGCGGAGATCTGCTCTTCGGTGAGCAGGACCCGGTCGACGAGGTCCTCAGGCGCGATGCGCGTCACGACGACCGCTCCTCGTCCGCGGTGCCGGCGGCCAGCCCGCCGCCCTCGGAGAGCGGACGCGCTTCGACCGCCACGCCGAACCGTGCGAGCAGCCGACGGAAGTCCTTCTGGTAGAAGATCTTGATGTTCACGTCGGGGTAGAGCTCTTTGAGGCGCCTGACCTTGCGGTTCTTCTTGGTGACCAGCTTCTGGCTCATCGTGGTGAGCTCGATGTAGAGGTCGAAGTCCGTGAGGTAGAAGTCCGGCGTGAACGACGCGATCACGTTGCCCTCGCCGTCCCACTCGATGGGAAAGGTGGTCGGCTCGTACTCCCACGCGATGTGGTAGAAATCGAGGATCTCCGCCGCGACGCGCTCGCTCGGGTGCGCGAACTCGATGGTGTCGCCTTCGGGGCCCGCGTGCGTCCAGCCGTCTGCGTCGTGAGGTGCCATGCTCTCCTACACGATGTCTTCGAACACCCGTCCCAGCGCGCGACGGAGTAGGTGGCTCTTCAGGTCGCCCGTCGATCCGGACAGCTCGCCGAGCGCCTCGACGAGCTTCTGCCGGGTCTCCGGGGTACGGTGGCGGAACACCGGGTTGAGCGCCTGGCCGAAGAACGCGGCCTCGCGCTCCGCGAACGTCTCGTACATGCGCAGGTGTCGCGGTTCGATCCCGAACCGGCGCAGGTCCCACGCGGCGTGCGCGATGCGCACGTCCACAGGCGACAGCTCCTCGCCCCGCTCGCCCTCGGCGAACTCGACGATGCTGAAGGAGGCGAGCTCCTTGAGGAAGGACGAGGGTATGCCGAGGACGGCGGGCGCGTCGGCGAGCAGCACCGGATCGGTGTCCTCGAACGGCAACGCCATCGCGTCACCGTCAGGCGCGGACGTGTCGGAAAGCTCGGCGGGGACCTTGCCCTTGTCGTAGTCGGCGAGCTTCTCGCGGATGACGGCGAGCGGCAGGAAGTGCTCCTTTTGGAGGCGCAGGATCATCTCGACACGCTTGAGGTCGGCCGGGGCGAACTTGCGGTAGCCGCCCGGCGTGCGCTCGGGAGCGATCAGCCCCTCCTCCTCCAGGAAGCGGACCTTGGAGATCGAGAGGTCGGGAAAGGCCGGCTGGAGCGTCTCGACGACCTCGCCGATCGTCATGTAGTCGCGCGTCCTCGACTCGCTCACGAGCGTGCCCCGCCCATGTAGACCATCTGGAACGTCCCGATCTGTACGACGTCGCCGTCCGCGAGTATCGCTGAGTCGACCCGCACGCCGTTGACGTAGGTGCCGTTGAGCGACCCCGAGTCCTCGATGGAGACCTCGGCAGATGACGCCGTGAGCGTGGCATGGTCGCGCGAGACCGTCACGTCGTTCAGGAAGATGTCCGAGGCCGGGTCGCGGCCGATGGTGAGCGAGTCGCGGTCGATGACGAACCGCTCCCCCACCTCGGGGCCCTTGCGCACCACGAGGACCGGGCCGGCCGCGTGCTCCCGGGCCTCCTCGGCGAGATGAGCGCCTTCGATGCGTGCGGGGACGGCGGCGAACGCCTCGGTCGAGCCCGTGGGACCCGGGCCGCACTCCGGGCAGGACTCGCCGTGCTCACCGTCGAGCGGATCGCCGCACGTGGGACATCTGCGCATCGCATGCCTCCTGACGGAGCCGGAGCACCTAGTCGGAGAAGCCGAACTCCCGCTTCTGGAACGAGACGGCGATCTGCTCCTCGAGGGCGTCCATGACCTCGGGGTTCTCGAGCACCTTGGCGAGCTTCTCCTCGCTCAGACGGTTCTTCACGTAGGGGTCCTTGAGGATCTCGGCCAGCTTGCGGCCGTTGGCGAGCTCCTTGGTGACGTACTCGATGACGCGCTCCTCGACGGCGTCCGTCGCGAGCTCGTCCATGAACTTCTGCAGCTTGTCCTTGAACGTGGACACATGTCCTCCTTCGTGGGGGGTGGGGACCCTGCTACTCCTCGTCGTCTTCGAGCGGGGCAGCGACGTCGACGTTCGACACGCCGCGCAGGTCGCTCGCGAGGATCTCTATGAGCCGGTCGATGTCGCCGCCCGAGATGACGTCCTCGCCGGCCTCGCGCTGGTCCTTGAGCCGACGCACGAGCTCGGCCCGGAGGATGTCCATCTTGCCGTGCAGGACACGGCGCCGGTAGGAGATCTTCTGCTCCTCCTCCTGCAACGCGTTGAGGACGGAACGCAACTCCTCGTTGCTCTTGTGTTCGAGATCGAGGAGGACCTCGTCGAACCTCTCGTCACCCACGCGATCGACCCCCTTGGACACCCGGCTGCGATCAGCGACCTTCACCTGCACGATTGTACCAGAGAACCCTGACACGCGATGCCTCGAGGTGCACCGGACCCCAAGGCTTCACCCGATGTCGACACGCACCTCGCCGATGAGGGCTTCGGCGGTCGCGACCTCGGTCGATGTCGGCCCTCCCGGCTCGAACTCGAGCCCGAACGCCGAGGAGAACGCGGCGATCGCGGCGTCGGTGATCACGTCGCGATCGGGAGTCGTCGCGCACGCGTCGGCCAGCGTCGCGGTCTCCTCGGCGAGGCGGACGACGTCCGAGCCGGCGAGGCCGAACACCTCGGCCTCACGCGCGACGTCGCGCGAGATGGTGAACGAGCCGTGCTGGAGCACGGTGGAGCCATGCCAGACCTGCGCGCTCCCGGAGAGCTTGCGGGCACCGAGCGAGAGGTCCGCGGGCGTGGCGTGCAGGTAGCAGGCCGCCGAGGCCGACGTGCCACGCGAGCGGGCGGTGAGGGCCGCGTCGGTACCGAGCCGCATGTAGGTCCCCACGAGCGCGGAGCACAGGTGGCGGTAGGAGGCCGCCACGCCACGCGGGATCCCGTGGGCGGTGCCCGCCACCACCGAGTAGGTCACCTCGTCGTCGTGGAGGACCCCGCGCCCGCCGGTGAAGCGCCGCACCACGTCGACGCCGTGTCGACGGCACGCGGCAGGGTCCACGCCACCGGCGTCCTGGAACCTGCCGAGGGTGACCGTGGGCCGCAGCCAGGTGTAGAGTCGCAGCGTGGGCGGGGACTCCCCCCGGTCACAGTGCATCTGGATCGCGCGATCGAGCGCCATGTGGCGCGCGCCTTCGCCCGGGCCGTCTTCGACGATCAGGCGCCAGACACCGCCGGACATCCGCTCACCGCGCCGGGTCGTACCGCAGGTCGGGCGTGCGCGCGGCGCGCGCCTCGTCGACCCGCCTCACCGGGGTGGTGAAGGGTGCGGAGCGCACCGCGTCGGGGTCGGCGGCTGCCTCCTCGGCGATCGCGATGAGCGCGTCGGCGAAGCGGTCGAGCTCGGCGAGGGACTCCGTCTCGGTCGGCTCGATCATCAGCGCCTCCTCCACGATGAGCGGGAAGTAGACGGTGGGCGGATGGAACCCGTGGTCGAGCAGACGCTTCGCGATGTCGAGGGTCCGGACGCCGTGCTCCCGCTTCTGCCGGGAGCCCGAGAGCACGAACTCGTGCATGCAGGTGCGGTCGTAGGCGAGCTCGAAGGCGCCGCGCAGGCGCTCCTTGAGGTAGTTCGCCGAGAGGACCGCCTGCTCGCTCGCCTCGGCGAGCCCCTCGGCGCCGAGCGCCCGCACATACGCGTAGGCGCGGACGAGCACGCCGAAGTTGCCGTATCCGGCACGGATCCGGCCGATCGAGCGCGCGGGCACCTGCCAGTCGTAGACGCCGTCGGGGCGGAGCACCGGGAGCGGGCCGGGCAGATAGGGCGCGAGCTCCTCGGTCACGCAGACCGGGCCCGCGCCGGGGCCTCCCCCGCCGTGCGGCGTGGAGAAGGTCTTGTGCAGGTTGATGTGCAGCGCGTCGAAGCCCGCGTCGCCGGGGCGCGTGACGCCCATGATCGCGTTGAGGTTCGCGCCGTCGCAGTAGGCCAGCGCGCCCACGTCGTGGACGGCCCGGGTGATCTCGATGATGTTGCGCTCGAACAGTCCGAGCGTGTTGGGGTTGGTGAGCATGACCGCGGCGACGTCGGTGTCGAGCGCGGCGTGCAGCGCGGCCATGTCGACGCCGCCGGTCGCGTCACTCGGGATCGTGACCGTCTCGTACCCGCACATCGTGACGGTGGCCGGATTGGTGCCGTGCGCGGAGTCGGGGATGAGCACGCGCTTGCGCACGTCCCCCCGGTCTGCGTGGTAGGCGCGAAACGCCATGAGCGCGGTCAGCTCGCCGTGGGCGCCGGCCGCGGGCTGGAGGGTGACGCCGGGCAGGCCGGAGACCTCGGCGAGCGCCTCGGCGAGGCCCACCATGAGCTCGAGGGCGCCCTGGACGGTCTCGACCGGTTGCGCGGGGTGCAGGCCCGAGAAGCCCGCCATACGGCACGCGTCCTCGTTCACGCGGGGGTTGTACTTCATCGTGCACGACCCGAGCGGGTAGCTCCCCGAGTCCACGCCGAAGTTCATCGAGGCGAGGTGCGAGTAGTGTCGCGCGATCTCGACCTCGGTCACGTGCGGCAGCACCGGCGGCTCGACCCTCGCCGCGCCGCCGAGGACCTCGTCGAGGTCGACCTCGGGCACGTCGAGGGCGGGAGGCTCGACACAGCGCGACTCCGGCGCGCCGATCTCGAAGATGAGGCCGCGGGGGCCCCGGGCGGGAGCCGCGGGCGGGGTGTGGGCGAGCTTCTCGGTCACAGGGACGCCACCTCCGCGACGAAGAGGTCGAGTTCCGCACGCGTCCTGCGCTCCGTGACGGCGAGGACCACGACGTCGTCAGCAGCGAGGGCGGGCTCGGCCGGACGGTGGCGTCCGCTCCCCACGGCGGCGGCACGGACCCCGGCGAGGATGCCGCGTTCGAGCATCGCCGCCTGGAACGCAGCGACGTCACCCTGGAAACGCAGCGCGAACTCGTGCGCGAACGGCGCGTCGGACGCTGGCGTGAACCGGCCGGTCGCGAGGAGCCGGTCGCGGAGGTAGTGCGCCTTGGCGATCGACGCGCGGGCGGTGCCGGCGAGTCCCTCGCGCCCCACCGCGGCGAGGTAGACGCTCGCCGCGAGCGCGCAGAGCGCCTGGTTGCTGCAGATGTTGCTCGTCGCCTTCTCGCGGCGGATGTGCTGCTCGCGGGTGGAGAGGGTGAGGACGAACGCGTCGTTGCCGTCGACGTCGACCGTGCGCCCCACGAGACGGCCGGGGAGCTGGCGGACGTGCTTCTGTATGCAGCTGAAGAACCCGAACGCGGGGCCGCCGAACGACATGGCGTTGCCGAGTGGCTGACCGTCGCCCACCACGATGTCGGCACCCGCCGAGGCGGGCGGCTCGAGCACCGAGAGCAGCAACGGGTTGGAGGCGACCACGAACAGGGCGCCGGCGGCGTGCGCGGCCTCGGCCAGCGGGCCGAGTTCGGAGAGCGCGCCGAAGAAGTCCGGGTTCGCGACCATGACCGCCGCGACGTCTCCCGCGCCGGCCGCACGGACCGCCTCCGCTGCCGACGCGCCGTCCGAGAGATCGGCGACGCGCACGCGCACCGTGCCCGCGGCCGCGTACGTGTCCAGCACGTCGAGCCACTCGGGGTGGACGCGGTCGGAGACGAGCACGAGGTCGCGGCGGGTCACCCGGGCCGCCATGAACGCCGCCTCGGCGAAGGCGGTGGCGCCGTCGTACATGCTGGCGTTGGCCACGTCCATGCCGGTCAGGGCACAGATCATCGACTGGAACTCGTAGATGGCCTGCAGCGTCCCCTGGCTCACCTCGGGCTGGTAGGGGGTGTAGGCCGTGAAGAACTCCGGACGCCGGATGACGTGGTCCACGATCGAGGGCACGTAGTGGTCGTAGCACCCGGCTCCCGCGAAACTCACGAGCCCGGCGGCCGGCTCGTTGGCGTCGGCCAGGCCGCGCAGGTGCGCGACGAGGTCCATCTCCCCCATCCCCGGCCCCAGCTCCAGCGGCCGGCCGAGGCGCGCCGGTGTGGGGATGTCGTCGAACAGGTCCTCGACGGACGAGACGCCGATGGCCCGCAGCATCGCCTCGCGCTGCTCGCAGGTGACGGGGATGTGTCGCATCGCTGCCTTATGCTTCCTCGGTGACGAACGCCTCGTACTCCTCGGCGGAGAGCATCGCGTCGAGCTCCGCGGCGTCAGCGAGCTTGACCTCGATCATCCAGCCCTCGCCGTAGGGGTCCTCGTTGACCGTCTCAGGCGCGTCGCCGAGGGCGTCGTTGACCTTGACGATCTCGCCGTTGACGGGCGAGTAGAGCTCGGAGACCGACTTGACCGACTCGATCTCGCCGAAGGTCTCGCCCGCCACCACGGAGTCGCCCTCGGAAGGCAGGTCCACATAGACGACCTCGCCGAGCTGGTCCTGCGCGAAGTGCGTGATACCGATGACGGCGATGTCCCCGTCGACTCGGACCCACTCGTGCTCCTTGTCGTACTTCAGATCGCTGGGGTACATCGTCGGTGCGCTCCTCTCACAGTGTGCTCACGACAGTGACGTGCTCTTGACGAACGGCGGCTTCTCGACCGTCGCGGGGACCTCCCTGCGGCGCATCGCGACCACGACCCCGGTCCCCTCCCCCGCAAGCTCGACGGGCAGGTACGCCGTGGCGATCCCGACGCCGAGGGTCGGCGAGAAGGTGCCGCTTGCCACCTTACCGACCTCCTCGCCCTCGTGCAATACGGGATAGCCCGGACGAGGCACCCCTTCGTCGACGCGCAGGCCCACGAGCCTGCGGGACGGTCCGCTCTCGCGGATGCGCGCGATCGCCTCCGACCCCACGAACGGGCCCTTGTCCTTGCCGACGACCCATCCCAGGCCCGCCGAGACCGGGTCGACGCCACGGTCCATGTCGTTGCCGTAGAGGTGGTACCCCATCTCGAGCCGGAGCGTGTCACGGGCGCCCAGGCCGCACGGGGTGACCTCGGCGAAGCTCAGCAGCGCGCGCCAGATCCTCGACGCCGTCTGGGCGTGGCAGAGGATCTCCACGCCGTCCTCCCCGGTGTAGCCGGTGCGCGCGATGAGGGCGGGCACCGTGTCCACGAGCGCCTCGGCGATGTGGAACCGGGCGGGCGGCTCCCACCCCGGTCCCGTGAGCTCGCCGAGGACCTCGAGCGCCGCCGGTCCCTGGAGCGCGATGAGCGCGGTGCGGTCCGACTCGTCGGCGAGCTCGACGAGCCCGGCGTCGGGACGGTGCTCGCACTCGACGCCGTCGACGATCGTGGTGCCGGCGGGGCAACGCGAGCGCAACCAGTCGAGATCGACCTCGCGGTTCGCCGCGTTGGCGATGATGAGGTACTCGAGGTCGCCGGTGTGATAGACGATGAGGTCGTCGATGATCCCGCCGTCCTCGTCGCACATGAGCGTGTACTGCGCCGCCCCCAGCTCGGAGATCTTGCGCAGGTCGTTCGTGAGCACCCCCTGCAGGAAGTCGAACGCGCCGAAGCCGAACACCCGGAACTGCGCCATGTGGCTCACGTCGAACACGCCCGCCGAGGAACGGACCGCCTTGTGCTCCTCGACGATACCGGCGTAGTGCACGGGCATCTCGAACCCGGCGAAGGGTACCATCCGCGCCCCGAGGGCGAGGTGCTCCTCGTGAAGCGGCGTGCGGGCAAGTCTGTCGGTCATGACTCCACCTTCCTCGGCGGACCGCGTCACCGCGGCCCGGAACGGACGACGTCAGGCAGGGGCGGGCTCGGGCGCCCCGAACACGGAGCGCCAGGCCCGCACGAGCGCGATCCACGCGCGCTCGGGCAGCGACGGGCGACGGACGTCGCTCGCCGCGACCACGGGGACCTGGGCGAGCAGGCGGTCCCCTTGGACGAAGGAGAGGGTCCCGATGCGGTCACCGGCGGCCACCGGCGCCCGCAGCCCGTCCTCAAGCGAGAGCGACCGGTCGACGGGGCCGGCCGGCGTGAAGACCCTGATCCGTGCGGGCTGCGCCACGATCGCGTCGACCCGCTCGTCGAGATAGTCGGTCACCGGCACCGAGCCCACCAGCTCTCCGGTGTCCGCGAGGCGCTCCTCGGTATAGTGGACGAAGCCCCACTCGAGCAACAGACCCGCCTGGCGGAACCGCTCCATCTCGTTATCAGCGCCGAGGATCACCGCGAAGAGTTCGAGGCCCTCCCGCTCGGCCGAGGCGACCAGGCAGTACCCCGCCCGGCCGGTCCACCCGGTCTTGACCCCGGTGGCCCCCTCGAGCGTGCCGATCAGCAGGTTCGAGTTCTCGAGTTCGACCCGTCCGTCCACGCTGTCGACGAAGGTGGACTCGAGTGCGACCATGCGCCGGAACTCCGGGATGCTCATCGCATGCCGGGCCAGGGTGGCGAGGTCGACCGCCGAGGTGTGGTGCCCCTCGGCGTCCAGCCCGTGCGGGTTGGCGAACCGGGTCCGCTCCATGCCGAGCTCCTCGGCCCGCTCGTTCATGAGTGTCGCGAACGCTTCGACGCTGCCCGCGACATGCTCCGCGATGGCGATCGAGGCGTCGTTGCCGGAGCGCACGAGGGTCGCCTCAAGCAGGGTCCGCATCGGGTACCGGGCACCCTGGCGCAACTTGGCGGCGGACTCGCCGATGCCCGCCGCACGCGCCGACACCTCGACCTCGTCGTCGAGGGTTCCCCGCTCCAGCGCGATGACCGCCGTCATGATCTTGGTGGTGCTCGCCATCGCCCGCGTCGCGTCCGGCTCCCGCGCCCAGAGCACGCGGCCCTCTGGATCGACCAACACCCCCGCCGGGGCGGCGATCTCCGGGGCGAGGGCGGCGGCCTCGGCGGGAAGCGACGCCACCGGCGTGCCGCCGAGGAGATCCGTGGGTCGGGCGGCGCCCGGGGCCGACGGAGCCCCGTGCGCGAACAGGAGCGCGGCCACGAGCGCCACCTGTGCGATCCGGCGTGCGAGCGAGGCGTCGTGATGGCGTGCGGCCGTGCGTGTCACCAGCAGTGTTCCCGTCGTTGACATGTGCGATACTGTGCGCGTCAAGTGAACCACACGAGCCACCGCACACGCCAGGAGTCCCATGCCACGCCCGATCGCCAGCGATCACGGGTTCTCGCTCGTCGAGTTGATGGTCGTCGTCCTCATCATCGGCGTGCTCGTCACGATGGCCATCGCGGTCTACGCCACCTCGATCGATCGGGCGTCCCGCATCGCGTGCGGCCACAACCAGCGTGCGGTGGAGCGCTCGATCGAGATCTATCGCGTGGACAACGGCTCCGCCAACCCCACGTCCATCGACGACCTCGTCCCGTACGTGGACGGAGGCCCCGACGGCACGTGGTGCCCGTCGGACCCCACGGTCCGGCTGATCCTGATCCCGGTGTCCCACACGGTGACCTGTCCACTGCATCCCTGACGCCCCACCCCGGCCCCGGAAGGAGACTGAGCGATGCGCTACTCGCGACTCGAGCTCTCGATCATCGGAATCGGCGCCGCGGCCGTGCTCACGAGCCTGCTCTTCACCTTCAAGGCCCAGCCGGTCGCCGAGGAGATCGTCGCGCAGCTCCTGCTCCTCGTTGTGCTCGTCGCCGCGGTCCACTGGGGCCGCAACGGCGGGTTCGTCGCGGCCGTGCTCGCCTCGCTCGTCTACATCCTGCTCCGGGTACCTCTCGTGGTCGAGGAGCAGGGACTGTCGGGTGACGTCGCGATCCTGATCTCGACCCGGGTGCTCGCCTACGGGGTGATCGGGATCGTCGGCGGGGAGCTCTGCCGACGCCTCAAGTACTTCATCGCCCGCGTCGAGCGCTCCGACAGCCTCGACGAGTGGAGCCAGCTCTACAACGAACGTCACATCTCCCGCTCGCTCGAGTCGGTCGACGGCCAGTTCCGCCGCTACGGCATGGCCTACTCGGTCGTTCTCCTCGAACTGTCCGAGGGGCTGACCGCCGAGCTGCGTCCTTCGCGGCACCGCATGCTCGTCCGCGGCGTCGCGAACCACGTCCGCAACGACACGCGCCTCGTCGACGAAGTCGCGCGCCTCGACGACGGGCGGTTCCTCGTGATCCTCCCCCACACCGGCGCGGCAGGCGCCGCGGTCGTCCGCGAGCGACTCAGCGCCGGCGTCGCGGACACGCTCGGAGCGAAGTCGAGCTCGGTCTCGGTGACCTCGCTCTCCGCCCCCGAGGACGGCGAGGCTCTCTCCGGGCTCGTGGAGGACCTGAGGATCAGCCGGATCGCCTACGAGGGGTCGGGCTCGTAGATCTCCCCGGCCCGCACGATGCGGAGGCCCTTCGACTCGAGCACCGCCGCGGCCCGCTCGTCGTCGACCTTGAGCACGTCGACCGCCGCGCGGCTCCCGGGCTCGACGAAGCAGTAGGCGTACTCCACGTTGATCCCCTCCTCGCCGAGGGCCTCGAGCACGTCGGCCAGTCCACCCGGACGGTCCGGCACCTCGACCGCGATCACGCGCGCTACCGACACGCCGAACGAGGCCGCCTCGAGCGCGTCGCGCGCGGCCTGCGGGCGATCACAGATGATCCGGACCACGCCGAAGGACTCGGTGTCAGCGACCATGAGGGCCCGCATGTTGACGCCCGCGTCGCCGAGCGTACGGCACAGTTGCGCCAGACGTCCGGGCTCGTTCTCGAGGAAGACCGAGATCTGATCGATCATCGCGCTACTCCCCTCCTGTCGCATCGCGCAGGTCGACCACGCGCTTGGCCTTGCCCTCGCTCCGCTCGATCGAGCGCGGTTCCACGAGCTTGACCCCGATCGAGACGGCGAGCGCCGAGGCGATCTCACCGCGTACGGTGCGCTGCAGCTCCTCGAGCTCCCTGACCTCGTCGAACGCGAGGTCGGGGGCGACCTCGACGTGGACCTCCACCGTGTCCATCGAACCTCGCTTGCCGAGGATGACCTGGTAGTGGGGCGCCACGCCGGGGACACCGGCGAGCACCTGCTCGATCTGGCTCGGGAATACGTTCACCCCGCGAACGATGATCATGTCGTCGGTCCGCCCGGTGATCCGCTCCATCCGCCGCGACGTGCGGCCGCACGCGCACTCGCCCGGGATGATCCGTGAGATGTCCCGGGTCCGATAGCGGAGCACGGGAATCCCCTCCTTGGTGATGGTCGTGAAGACCACCTCGCCGGTCTCACCGTCGGGTACGGGGCGCAACGTCGCCGGGTCCACGATCTCGATGATGAAGTGGTCCTCGTTGACGTGCAGGCCATGTTGCTCGGCACACTCGGTCGCGACTCCGGGGCCGAGCACCTCGGAGAGCCCGTAGATGTCGGTGGCACGGATGCCGAGGGTCGACTCGATCTGCCGGCGCATGTTCTCGCTCCACGGCTCCGCGCCGAACACGCCCGCGCGCAGCGGCAACGAGCGGGGATCGACACCCATCTCCTCGGCGGTCTCGGCGAGGAGGAGCGAGTAGGACGGCGTGCACGCGAGCACGGTCACCCCGAAGTCGACGAGCACCTGGACCTGCCGGCGGGTGTTGCCTCCCGAGATGGGGATCGTGAGCGCGCCGAGGCGCTCGGAGCCGTAGTGCACGCCGAGGCCGCCGGTGAACAGGCCGTAGCCGTACGCCACCTGGACCACGTCGTCGCGGGTCGCGCCGGCCGCCGCGAGCGTGCGGGCCATGAGGTCGGCCCACATCGAGATGTCGTTGGCGGTGTAGCCGACCACGGTGATCTGACCCGTGGTGCCCGAGGAGGCGTGCACGCGCACGATCTCGGAGCGTGGCGCGGCGAACAGCCCGTACGGGTAGCAGGCGCGCAGGTCGTCCTTGACGGTGAAGGGCAGGTCCGCCAGTTCCGCGAGCGTCGAGACCTCCGGAGCGAGCCCCGCCTCGTCGAACCGCTCGCGATAGAGCGGGACGTTGTCGTACACGCGGCGAAGCGTCGCCCTGAGGCGCTCCAGCTGCACCTCCTCGAGGCGCTCGCGCGGCATCGACTCCCACTCGGGCTGGAACATCCCTACCCCCCGGTCGCTCGGTCGGTCTGTCAGGGCGCCGCCGGAACGGCCGGCGGGTCCGTCACGGGTGCGGGCTGCATCGTGCCCACCCGCACGGTCTCCTCCTTGGGCTGGTACGTCGAGTTGAACGTGTCCTCGCGGATCACGGTCCCTCCTTTGCGGACGACGCGCTTGACCGAGATCCTCCGCCCGTCGGACCCGCTGTCCTCGACGACTCGCATGCCGGCGGCGAGCGTGTCGTCCTCGATCTCCTTGACGCCGTGAGGCCGGACGTCGGTGAACTCGCCGGTGGTGCCGGTGACCTGATAGCCGGGATCGGTGCCGTAGAGGCTCACGGTGACCGATGTGTTACTGAACGACGTCGCGATGAGCACCCAAGCGTCGGTATCGTTCCTGAATTTGAAGTCGACGCCGCCCCACGAGACCGTGGCGTCGCGCCCCTTGGGATAGGTGCTGATGTAGAAGGAGTGGTTCCGGCGCTCGACGACCGGCAGGCCGGACTCGAAGACGGTGTTGAAGAGCGTGGTCGCCACCTGGCAGATCCCCCCGCCGAGCGACGGGACGAGGCGGCCCCCGATGATCGCGGGAGCCTCCTGGTACCCCTTGGCGGCGGTCCTCGGCCCGATCGTCTCGTTGAACGAGAACGTCCCGCCCGGGGGCACGAGCGTACCGTCCAGCGCCGTGGCCAGCGTATGGATGTTGGAGACCCTCGGCCGGTTCGCCGAGGAGAAGTTGGTGGTATAGGTCGCGATACGCTCCTTGATGCCCATCTTCTGGGCACCCTCGGTCGTGAGCTCGGGCTCGATGCGCTGCGTGCGAAGCTGCACCTCGCGTTCGCCCTCGCCGCTCGTGAGCACCCGGGTCATCTCGACCGCCATGGCCTCGACGTCCGGGCCCACGCCGTCCTGCGACGGGACGATGGTGACCGTGCCGCCGCTGACGCTGAAACGGGCGTCGACCGGGGGTGAACCAGCCTCGCCCACGGTGCGTATGATGGTGGAGGAGGCCTCCTCCGCCGAGATGTAGGCCTCGAGCCAGAGGCGCTCGGGCTCGGCCGTGGCCGTCGGCTCTCCCGCGGGCGCGACCGGCTCGGCCGCCCCTGTCGCCGCGGCGGCCGGGGTCGGGGTGGTCGCCGTCGAGCCGGTCGGGTCGGGGATCTCACGGAACGCGATCCACGAGGCGATGTCGACGGCCTCGAAGCGCCACGCACGGTCACCGTGCGTGACGGCGACCGGCCCGGCCAGCATCGCCTGGGCGTCCTCGAGCGCCTTGCGCGCGCCTTCGTCCGTGATGGCGACCGGCAGGAAGTCGACCGGTACCGCGACCTGGCGGTCGGTGGCCACGAACGCCGTGAGGATGCGCTCGGCCGCCTCGGCCTGCCGAACACCGATGCCGAGGACCGCGGGCTCGAGACGCGCGTCGGTCCCCTCGATCACGACCGCGGCACTCGTGGGCGCCCGGTCGACTTCTTCGGCCACGGTCGCGAGGAACCCGTCGAGCAATGCCTCGTCCGCCTCGACGGCTACGGGCACGGTCTTCGGCTCGAACCAGAGTCTCATCCGCGTGGCGACGCGCTCACGGACGCCGCCGGTCCGGCCGATCGTCATGGCCTCGGACACGAGCTCCTCGGCATCGAGGGTCGCCTCGACGGCCCCCGCCCCGAGCTCCCAGGAGCGTTCCTCGAACGTGAGGGTGAGCGGATCGGCGAGCCGGGGCGCGAGATGCTCCTCGACAGCGGCCGCGGCCTTCTCGGGGGTCATCGCGCCGACCCGCACCTCGCCGACCCGGACGCCGGGGTGCACCCGGCCGGCCGAGGCGGCGACGTCCACGAGCACCAGCGCGACGAGAAGCGCCACCGTCGCCGCCGCAGCGATCATGACGCCCTTGAGCCACGCCGGCCGGTCCCCGAGGAGGCCGGCGGCCCGTTCGCGAAGTGCGGCCGCACGGCCGCGCAACGAGCGCTGGTGAGCCCGCTGCTGGCGCGCGCTGCGCGCGTCCTCCAGGAGCCGCTGGCCGTCGAGTCCGTCGAGGGCGACGGTCCCGTCCTGTTCGATCTTCTCGCTCACTGTCCGTCCTCCACCGGTGTCCCGTGTACGAAGCCGATGCGCTTCGCCGCCGGGACCCGTAGCTGGTCCTTCTTCACGATCTCGACCTCGACGCCGGGGAAGGTCGCGAGCGTCGACTTCAGTCCCCCGGGCAGCTCGAGCGCCTGGGCGAGGTTGCCCGGCTCGCCGAGCGCGTCCACCTCGAACCGGCGCGAGAACTCGGAGCCCTCGAGCACGATCCTGCCGTCCCCGCCGGAGAAGCCGCTCGTGGCGCTCACCCGGACCCCGTTGACGGCAAGGGCCTCGGCGCCACCCGCACGCAGCTCATGGACGATGCGCACGAAGTCCTGCGGGAGCAAGACCCGTTCCGGGTCGCTGAGCACCACCGTGACACCGGGTCCGGCAGCCGCCTCGAGGCCGGCCACCACGCTCACCGAGTTGAGCTCCCGGGCCGCCTCGTTGAGCAGCTGTGTCCGGTCTTCGGTGGCCTGTCCCGCCTCGAGCAGGCGCACCTGCAGTCGGACGACCTCGTTGCGAAGCGCGTTGTTCTCGGCGGCGGTCTGCTGGATGATGATCGCGAGGTTCTGGTCGGACTGCCGCTCGAGCGACTGCGAGAACGTCGCCGTGCCGCGCATCTGCGCCACGAGCAGGAACCCCACCAGCAGCAGCCCCACGGCGAGGCTCGCCGTCAGACGCGCCTCGTGGAACGAGCGCTCGACCGCCTTCTCAGACGCGTGCAGGCGCCTGAGCGACTCGTCCTTGAGGTGCACGAGGGTGCCGCGTCCCGCGCGGTCCGGAGCGCCGCCCACTACTCCCACCCCCAACGGCTGAAGAGCAGACGCCGCACGGTCCCGAGGTTCTCGAAGACGCGCAGTCCGAACGCGACGACCGCGGCGAGGTAGAGCTCGCGCACGCCGATCCGGTCACCCACGAACACGATGAACGCCGCCATGAGGGTGTTCGTGAGGAACCCCGACACGAAGACCTTGTCGTCGAACGTCTGCTCAAGGCTCGCCTTGATCCCGCCGAGGCACGCGTCGATCGCCGCGAGCACGGCCACGCCGAGGTAGGTCAGCCACGCGGCCGGGACGCTCACGTTGGTGAGCAAGCCGAGGGTCACGCCGAGCGCGAGCGCGAGGACGAGTGCGAGCATGTCACACCCCTCCGTCGGACGGCTTGGCGTACTGCGGCCGCACGGAGCCGCGGTAGGCGGCGACCGTCACCTCGGCCTTCTTGGAGAGCGAGACCTGCAGGCCGAACTGTGTCTTGTAGGCTTCGAAGAGCAGGGACGCGCTCTCGTCGGCCGCCACCGCCTGCTCGAGCGCGGCCGGGTCCCCGATCGCACGGATCACGTAGGGGCTTCCGAGCCGGGTCGAGTTGACGAGGATGGTGGTGCCCGCGCACCGGATGGGCGTGTTGGCGATGATGCGCTCGCCGTTGACGTCGATCGCCTCGGCGCCGCCCACGAACAGGGCGTTGACCACCGATGCGATGTCGGTGTCGTGGATGAGGTAGTCGTTGGGATCCGCACCCGCGGCGACCTCGGTACCGTCACCGAGGACCACCTCGACGCCCGGCCCGCGGATCTCGGAGAGCCCGGCGGCCTGGCGCACGCGGTCGAGCTCGTGCGTGAAGGAGTTCCGGATGCCGGAGTCCTCCGCCGCGTCGCGCTCGAGACGGGAGATCTCGGTGCGCAACTCGGCGAGCCGGTCCTGGAGCTCGCCCCGCTGCTCCTCCATCTCGCGCACGACCTCCACCAGGTCGCTCGCACGGGAGGGCCGCGCCTCCGCAAGACGGGACGTGGTGTTGAACGAGACGGCGATGAGGAGTCCGAGCACGCCGAAGACCAGGACGAGCGCGGGACGGAAGGGGGCACCCACCATAGGAGCGGCTCACATCACGGGATCGCAGGGACCATCAAATGTGTGATTATAGCAGGTAGATGCGCATTTTGGAAGTCGCCCGGCCGGGCGCGCGCCGGGGGCCGGGCGCATCACCCGCCGCCGATGGTCGCGCTCACCACGCCCACCCACTCCGCCTCGATCTCGGAGAGCGCGGCGGCGTCCTCTCCCTCGGCGAATACCGTGACCAGCGGTTCGCTCGCGTGCGGCAGGACCAGCGCCCACCCGCGCGACGCCGAGATGCGCACCCCGTCGGTCAGGTCCACCTCGCGGCCCGCGGCCGCTTCGGACACGGCGCGCATCACCGCGCCTTTCCGGTGCACCGGGCAGAACACCGGTGTCTCGCGCATGTGGAAGTCTGGCAGGCCGTCGACGACGGTGTCCAGGTCGACCTCGGCCGCTGAGAGCATCCCGGCGAGCATCGCGAGCGTCATCGCCCCGTCGTAGGCGGCAAGGAAGCGCGGGAAGACGTAGCCGCCCCGGATCGAGCCGGCAAAGCCGACGGCACCCTCGCGCGCCACGACCGCGAGCGACCGGCGGGTGCGGCCGGGGCGCAGCACCTCGTGCCCGGTCCGCGCCGCGATCCGGTCGACGACCATCGAGGCCGCGATCGGCACCGCGACCGGTGCCCCCGTGCGGTCGGTGCGGCACCACAGCTCGACCATCGCGTGGAGCGCGGTGTGCCCGTCGAGCAGCCGGCCCGACGCCGTCACGAGCGAGACGCGCTCGGCCGCGGGGTCGAACCGCACGCCCACGTCGGCGCCGAACACCCGCATGACCCCCCTGACGCCCGCGAGCCATCCGGGCTCCGTACCGGTCGAGGCGACGGTGCGCTCCGCGTCGGTGAACGGGTTGAGGGCGACCAGGTCGATGTCCCAGGCCGCCGCCACCTGCGGAACCACGAGGGAGGCGACACCGAACCCGAGGTCCGCGACGACCTTGAGTCTGCGGCCGCCATCGTGCGCGAGGTCGCCGGGCACTTTCGCGAGTCCGGCGACGTAGTAGTCGAGCGCCCTCGGCGGGTAGATGATCTCCCCCACGTCGGCAAGGAAGGCGCGCCGGAACTCGCCGCGGAAGTAGAGGCGCTCGATCTTCTTCTCCTCCCACGGCGCGACGTCGAGCCCGTCACGGTCGAAGAATGCGATGCGCAGGACCTGCGGATCCTCCGCCGACGCCGAGACGTGGACCCCGGCGACCGCTCTCGTGTCACGCGTGGTGAAGCGCGTGAGGGCCGGCGAGGCGACACGCAGGTCCCGCACGTGGCAGCCGGCCGAGTTGAGACCTGCTACCATCGCCCGCTTGAGCATCCGGCCCGCGCGGCTCGCGTCGCGGCTCACCACCACGTGCGACCCTTTGGGCAGCAGCGAGCCGAACGCCTGGGCGACGCGGAGCGCGAGTTCGGGCGTCATGTCCACGCCCACGAGCCCTTCCACCCCATCCTCGGCGAAGAGGCTGCGCGGTCCGGTGCTCTCCCAGATGATCGAGGAGTTCACCACCGCCGCCGGCTCGATGCGCTTGTACGGGAACACGGACACGTTGGCGCCGATCCGTGCGCCGTGCTCGATCATCGTCTCGTCACCGATCACCGAGTTCATGTCGACCGAAGCGCCCGCCCGCACGTCGACCCTACGGCAGAGCACCGAACCGGACACCGTCGCGTGCTTCCCGATGAAGCTGTCGCTCCAGAGAACCGAGTGGCTCACGCTCGCCTCGGACCCCACCACGCAGTTGTCCCCGAGCACGGTGTAGTCGCCGAGGCGCGCGCCGGCGCGGACCGTCACGTTCGGGCCGATCACGACCTTCTCGCCGATCACGGCCTCAGGGTCTACCTCGGCCCCCTCCCCGATCCACACGTCGCCCGCGGCCTTCACTCCGGGGATGTAGAGATTCGCCTTGCCGTCGAGCACGTCGCGGTGCGCCTGCATATAGGAGTCGAACGAGCCGACGTCACACCAGTACCCGTCGACGACGCACCCGTAGAGCGGGTAGCCCTCGGCCATGAGCAGCGGGAAGAGCTCCGAGGAGAAGTCGAACGCCGCGCGCTCCGGGATGTGCGCGAGGACCTCGGGCTCGATCACGTAGATCCCGGTGTTGATGGTGTCGGAGAAGACCTGGCCCCACGAGGGCTTCTCGAGGAACCGCTCGATCCGTCCCTCCTCGTCGGTGATGACCACGCCGAACTCGAGCGGGTCCGGCACGCGCTTGAGCGCGATGGTGACGGCGGCGCCCTTCTCGCGGTGGAAGTCGATGACCGCCGTGAGGTCGATGTCGGTGAGCGCGTCGCCGGAGATCACCAGGAACGATTCTCCGCCGAGGAGGGCCTCGGCGTTCTTCACCGACCCGGCGGTGCCGAGCGGCGTCTCCTCGAGCGCGTAGTCGAGCCGCATCCCCCACTCCTCGCCGTCACCGAAGTAGTCCTCGATGATCTGCGGCATGAACGCGAGCGTCGCCACCGCCTCGGTCATGCCATGGTGCCTCACGAGGCCGAGGATGTGCTCCATCACCGGCTGATTGACCACCGGGACCATCGGCTTGGGCCGCAGGCTCGTGAGCGGGCGGAGCCGCGTGCCCTCCCCTCCCGCCATGATGACCGCTCTCACGTGGCAGCCTCCGTCCGTTCGGCCGCCTCGGCGGCATCGACCATCCTGCGGGCGACGATGGTGTAGTGGATCGCGCTCGTGAGCGAGAGCGCCAGTCCGCCGTAGACGAGCGGCGTGCCGAAGTAGACGTCGCGACCGGCGACCTCGAGCGTGGGCCACCCGAGCACGAGGAGCGAGAACCCGGCGAGCAGGACCGCGGTCGTGGTCTTGCCGATGTAGGTGACCGGCATCCGAAGGCCGTGCCGCTCGAGCCGATAGGCGCCCCAGAGCAGGTAGACGTCGCGGGCCACGAGCACGAACACGAGCCAGAGCGGGATCCGCCCGATGAGGTAGAGGCCGACCACGCCACTCGCGAGGAGCAGGCGGTCGACGAGCGGGTCGATCACCTTGCCGATCGTGGTCACCGTCCCGGTCCTGCGGGCGATCATGCCGTCGAGCCAGTCGGTCGACGCGGCGGTCGCGAAGAGCGCGAAGGCCAGCGCGTCCGAGCGATCGGAGAGGAGCACGGAGAAGAAGAACGGGATCAGGAGGAGCCTGAGCACGGTGATGACGTTGGCGACGGTCCAGATGTCGTGCAGGTGCGCGGGGTCCTCCCCCGGGGGCGTCGTGCCGTTCGCGGGTGTCGCCACCTGGGCTCCTCTCGGCGGGTCGGGCGGGCGGCGGTCGCGGCGCGCCGGAAGCGTGCGCTGCGTTCTTCTGCTCTATACCCCTGCCCGCACCTGCGGAGCGCACTCCGGTTCCACGGGTGTACGAAGACGAGAAGCGGGGCGCCCGAAGGCGCCCCGCGACGTACGCTGGTCGGGCTGACAGGATTTGAACCTGCGACCCCTTGACCCCCAGTCAAGTGCGCTACCAAACTGCGCCACAGCCCGTGCCCGCCGTCAGGCGGCACTGCAGCATACTACGGCTCGCGGCCCGCAGGTTCAAGTGCGAACCACGGGATCGGCCTCGACGCCGCACGCGCGTCCGCCGAGGCTACTCCTCGGGGCCGCCCGTCATGCCCCCGCGGTAGAGGACGACGTTGACGTCCTCTACGGTGATGAGCCCGTCGGCGATCATCGCGGCGTAGACCTCGGCGAGCGCCGTGATGCGATCGGGGACGTCGATGACCTCCACGACCACCGGCAGGTCGACCGACATGCGCACGCCGTGCTTGGCGTGTTCTCGGCTCGTCGCCCCGTAGCCCGCCATGCCGCGCAGGACCGTCGCGCCCGCGCAACCCGCCATGCGCGCGGACTCGAGCAGCGCCTCGTAGAGCGGCCGGTCGTCGTATCGGTCGGCCTCGCCGATGTAGGCCGAGAGTCGTTTCGCGTTGCCTGAGAGTGTCATGTGACCTCCCCTTTCGTGTCGTCGGGCGTCATCGTCACCCGGTCTTGGCGGAGGGTGCGGCCAGGAGCGCCGCGAGCCGGTCGCACACCACACGGGCCAGGGCGCGCTTGGAGAGCACGGGAAGCTCCTCGGCCGAGGTCGCGTCCACCAGCGTGACGCGGTTCTCGTCGGAGGCGAACCCGAGGCCGGGCACGGTGATGTCGTTGGCGACCACGAGGTCGAGCTGCTTGCCGGTGAGTTTCTCACGCGCCGAGGCGATCACGTCGCGCGACTCGGCGGCGAAGCCGATGAGTACGCGCCCGTCCTTCGCGGCGCCCATCCCGGCGAGGATGTCCGCGGTCCGCTCGAGGGCGAGCGGCTCGACCGGGGTGTCCGCGCTCGCTGCCTTCTTGAGCTTGTGCTCGCTCGGTTCGGCCGGCCGCAGGTCGGCGACGGCCGCGCTCGCGACCACGGCGTCGGCGTCGGCGAAGGCCTCGAGGGCCGCCGCGTGCATCTCGGCGGCGGTGGTCACGCGGACCGTGGCGCAGCCGAACGGGTCGGGCAGCGCCGTGGGCCCTGAGACGAGCGTGACGCGGGCGCCTCGGCGTGCTGCCTCCTCGGCGATGGCATAACCGGTCTTGCCCGAGGAGCGGTTGCCGATGAAGCGCACCGGGTCGATCGGCTCGAAGGTCGGGCCGGCGGTGACGAGCAGGCGCACGCCGGCGAGGTCGCGGGCGCGGGCGAGCTCCACGAGCACCGCGTCGGCGATGGTGCGCACGTCCGCGAGGCGACCCTCACCGACGTCACCGCACGCGAGCTCGCCGGAGTCCGGCTCGACGATGACCGCGCCGCGCGCACGCAGGGTCGCGACGTTGGCGCGGGTCGCCTCGTCGCGCCACATGTGGACGTTCATGGCCGGCGCGACCACGAGCGGCGCCTCGGTGGCGAGCGCCGTGGTGGCGAGCAGGTCGCCGGCCTCGCCGTGAGCGATGCGCGCGATGGTGTTGGCCGTCGCAGGCGCGACGACGAGCACGTCGGCCTCCTCGGCGAGGGAGGTGTGGAAGACGTTCGCGTCGGCGGGATCGGCCCACAGCGTGGTGGCCACCGGCTCGCCGGTGAGGGCGCGGAAGGTGGCCGGGCCCACGAACCGGGTGGCGGCCTCGGTCATCACGACCTTCACCCGCGCGCCCTCACGCACGAGCGCCCGGGCGAGCTCGCACGCCTTGTAGGCGGCGATGCACCCGGTGACGCCGAGCAGCACGGTCGGCCGGTCGTCTCTCCTCACGATGGTTCCTTCCTTGGCGGCGGTTCTCGCTGATTATCGCATGAGGGCGGCCGCCGAACGGGAAAGAACCCTATCGTACGCCTGAGACCTTCACCTCACGACGCCCGGGAGGCATCGCACATGAGCCAGCACGACAACGAGCCGGTCGAGGTACGCATCCGTATCGGGGGGCCGGCCGGGTTCGGCATCAAGGCCGCAGGACAGACGCTCGCCCGCCTCTTCATGCACGCCGGCTACGAGACGTTCGACCTGACCGAGTACCCCTCGCTCATCAAGGGCGGACACAACAACTACCTGCTGCGCGTGTCCACCGAGGAGATCTTCAGTCACGTGGAGCCGGTCGACATCCTCGTGGCGCTCGACGCCGACACGGTCCGGCTCCACCTCGGCGAGCTCACCGAGGGCGGGGCGGTCATCTTCGACCCCGAGGCGGTGGACATCGATGAGATCGAGGGGGTGCCGGACTCCGCGTGCCTCATCGACGTCCCGCTCAAACAGATCGTCTACGACGCGGGCGGCGTGCCGATCATGCGCAACACCGCCGCGCTCGGCGCGGTCCTCGGCCACATGGGCTTCCCGCTCGAGTACCTCACCGACTCGATCACCGCGCAGTTCGCCCACAAGAAGCCCGAGATAGCCGAGCAGAACGTCGCATGCGCGACCGCCGGCTACGAGTACGCGAGCGAGCACGGATGCGCGTTCCCTTACGAGATGGCGCCGCGCGAGCGGCGGGGTGGTGAGGAGCGCATCCTCGTCGACGGCAACGAGGCCGCCGGGGCGGGCGCTCTCGCTGCGGGCATCGGCCTGTACTGCGCCTACCCGATGACGCCCGCCTCGAGCCTCCTCCACTTCTTTGCGAAGCACGGAGAGACCTACGACGTGGTGACCAAGCACACCGAGGACGAGATCGCGGCGATGAACATGGTCTGCGGCGGCGCGTTCGGCGGCACCCGTTCGATGTGCGCGACCTCCGGCGGCGGCTTCTCGCTCATGGTCGAGGCGCTCGGCATGGCGGGCGTGAGCGAGTCCGCGGTGGTGGTGGGGCTCTTCACGCGTCCCGGCCCGGCGACGGGCATGCCCACCTGGACCGAGCAGAGCGACCTGCGCTACGCCATCCACGCCTCCCAGGGCGAGTTCCCCCGCGTGGTGCTCGCGCCCGGCGACCGCGACGACGCGTTCCACCTGACCTGGCAGGCGTTCAACCTCGCCGACCAGCTCCAGACGCCGGTCATCCTCCTCGGCGACTCGTATCTCTCCGACAACCGGCAGTCGATCCCGCCGTTCGACACGTCGCGCGTCGAGATCGACCGCGGCGACCTCATCGCCGAGGGCGAGGTGAGCGAGTATCGCAGGTACGCCGTCACCGACTCCGGCGTCTCGCCGCGCGCGCTCCCCGGTGTCACGGGCGCCGAGCAGATCGTGAACTCCTACGAACACGACGAGTACGGCTTCGGCGCGCAGGGCGAGATCGCCGAGGTCCGCATCGCGCAGAACGACAAGCGGATGCGCAAGCTCGATCTCGCGCGCACGCTCGTGCCGCCGCCCGCCTACTTCGGCCCCGAGGAGGCGGACCTCTCGATCCTGCTCTTCGGCACCACCAAGATGCCGGTCCGCGAGGCGATGAAGTGGCTCGAGCGCGACGGTGTCAGCGTCAGGATGATGCAGCTCGTGACCGTCTGGCCCTTCCCCGCCGAGGAGGTCTCGGCGTTCCTCGGCGAGGCGAAGCGCTCGGCGATCATCGAGGGCAACCACACCGGGCAGCTCCAGGGGCTCGTCCGCGAGCAGTGCCTCGTCGACGTCGACCATACGCTGCACCGCTACGACGGGCGGCCGTTCTCGCCCGAACAGGTCCGCGCGTTCATCGAGGAGGTCTGCGGCTGATGCCTGCGGTCAAGGAGTACACCACCACGAACAAGCCGACCTGGTGCCCCGGGTGCGGGAACTTCGGCATGTGGGAGGCGCTCAAGCGCGCGCTCTCCGAACTCGAGATGGAGTTCGCCGACTATTCGGTCGTGTGGGGCATCGGCTGCCACGGCAACGGCGCGGATTTCCTCAAGACGCAGGGCTTCCACGGGCTGCACGGCCGCGCGCTCCCGGTGGCCACCGCGCTCTCGCTCACCCGGCCCGACCTCAAGGTGATCGTCGAGATGGGCGACGGCGACGGGTACGGGCTCGGCATGGGACACTTCGTGCACACGGTGCGGCGCAACGTCGACATCACCTGCATCGCGCACAACAACCAGATCTACGGGCTGACCACCGGCCAAGCCTCCCCCACCACAGAGCACGGGATGCGCACGGTCTCCACCCCCTCCGGCGTGCTCGAGGAGCCGGTGAACCCGATCGGCCTGGCGCTCGCCGAGGGGGCGACCTTCGTCGCGCGCGGGTTCGCCGGGGACATCCCGCACCTCACGGAGCTCTACAAGGAGGCGCTCCGGCACGAGGGGTTCGCCCTCGTCGACGTCTTCCAGCCGTGCGTGACCTGGAACAAGCTCAACACGTTCTCGTGGTTCCGGGAGCGCGTCTACAAGCTCGAGGAGAGCGGCCACGACACCACCGACCGCACCGCCGCGTTCGACCTGTCGCTCACGACCTTCCACGACATGACCTGCACCCCCGAGGAGTGCCGCATCCCCATCGGCGTGTTCTACCGTGAGGAGGACACCCCCTCGTACAACGCGGGAGTGAAAGCCTCGCAGACGCCGGGCTGGCGCTCCGCCCGCGAGCCGCGCGACATCTCGGACCTGCTCGCGTCGTTCAGCTAGCCGGCGACCACATCACCCGCACGAACGCCGCGGCCAGGGTGGGATCGAACTGCGCGCCGGCCTCGAGCTCGATCTGCCGGAGCGCCGCGCGATGGTCGAGCGCGTCACGGTACGACCGTGCGGTGGTCATCGTGTCGTAGGCGTCGGCGATCGCGAGGATCCGGGCCTCAAGGGGGATCGCCTCGCCGGCGAGCCGGTCCGGGTAGCCGGAGCCGTCCCACCGCTCGTGGTGGTGGCGCACCCACGGCAGCATCTCATCCACCCTGGCCGAGGCGAGCATCCGCTCACCGAGCTCGGTGTGCTCCTCGACCCTGCTGCGCTCAGCTGCACTCAGGTCCCGCTTCTGCCGGAGCACACCGTCGTCGATGCCGAGCTTGCCGATGTCGTGGAGCAGCGCGGCGGTCTCGATGGCGTCGATGCGGGACGGCGCGAGGCCGATCTCGGTCGCAAGCGCGCGTGCGGCGGCGGCGACGTTACGTGAGTGGTCCGATGCCTGCGGGTCACGACCGTCGACAGCGGCCGCGAGCGCGCGGATCGCCGCGAGATACCGCCCGCGCCGCACCTGGCGCAACCCGGCCGCCGGCTGCGCCTCGGCCTCCTCGCCGCCGTCTACCGCTCTATGGACGCGTCCGCCGCCGGCCAGGTACGCACATCGCTGGGCCGCCTCGGCAGCTGATACGATCTCGGAGAGCGAGCGCCGGTCGGCGTCGCGCCCCACGTGAGCGACGCCCGCGGAGAGCGCGATCGGCATGGAGCCGGAGCGCACCTGCCGCTCCACCGCGAGCACGCACTCGGTGGCCAGCGACGTCGCGTCATCGGGCGAGACCCCCGGAAGGATCGCCACGAAGTCGTCGCCGCCGATGCGGTAGAGGTCTCCTCGGCCACCCACGGCCCTCCCGAGGACGAACGAGACGTGGCGGAGCACGCGATCGCCTTCCGGGTGCCCGCTGATCTCGTTGACCCGCCCGAAGCCGTCGACGTCGAGCACGACCGCGGCGCCACGCCAGCCGGGCGGCGCGGTCTCGAGCGTCGCCTCGAGCGCCCTCCGGTTCCCGAGCCCGGTGACCGGATCGCTCATCGCCCGGGAGAACAGGTCGCCGGCCTCCACGGATGCGAGCCAGCTGCGCACCGCGATGAGCGAGACGAGCACCACGGCCGCGCCCAGGTAGACGCGCGCGTCGTCGTGGCCCTCGGTGCGGATCGAGGCGAACACAAGCACCGGGACGAAGAGGGTCATCACCCCGGGATACGCCCACGCCAGCCACGGCCAGCGCCCGAGCGGCGCGCTGACGGTGCGCGGGATGCCCGGACCCTCGTGGTCCGCGAGCCGATAGACGCACGCGACGAAGAGCAGGTAGTGGCCGCTCATCAGGATGTACTCGAGCGTCGCACCCGCCTCGGCCGGGACCGCCGAAGTCTGGAATCCCAGGTACCACCAGGGCCAGAAGAGGATCCCCGCTGCGTAGACGCTGAGCGCCGCGGCGAACAGCCGCTCCCACGGACGCCACCGATAGACCTTGAACCCGACGAGGACGAGGAAGGTGCCCGCGACGAGCGAGACCCCGAGGACGGGATAGGCCGAGGCGACGAGGAGCAGCCCGGTGGAGTGGCGCGGTATCCCGGCGAAGAGCGGGGTGACAAGCCAGTGATAGGCGGCGACGAAGCCGATCACGAGCACCATGCCGACGTCGGCGTAGTGGCGAGCACGGACCGCGAGCGGCTCGGCCCCGAACCGCGTGAAGGTGATGAGCATGGCGTAGAACAGGAACGCCGCGGCCGCCTGCAGAAGCTCGAACGGGTGCGGCAGCGCGACCCCCATGGGGTCGACGAACACCACCGAGTAGGCCCAGAACGACTCGCTGAACGTGAGCAGCGTCGTGGCGAGCGCCAGCAGCAGCCAGAAACGGCGCTCCTCGCCCCGTACCCGCCGGTAGACCACGAACGAGGCCACCGCGCTCATCGGGATCGGGATGAGGGAGATCACCCAGAGGGCCGCGGTGTCCGCCTGTTCCCCGAGCGGGAGCAGGGTCGTGATGTACCTGGTGACCGCGAGCGCGACGAGTCCGCTCCACGCGAGGACCCGGGTGCCGGTCGGGATACGGTCGCTCATGCGAGTGACCTCCGCTGCGGCTCCCAGCCCTCGGAGGGGAGGTCGGCCACCACCGAGATGAGCACTTCGACCACCTCCGGGTCGTACTCGGTCGCCATCCCCTGGTCGAGCGCGTGCAGCGCGGCCGCACGCGAGAGCGGCACCGCGTCCCCCCGGCCGGCGGTCATGCACTCGAACCCGTCGCACGCCGCGATGATGCGGGCGCCGAGCGGGATCGACGCGCCGCTCGAGCCGTCAGGGTACCCGGTCCCGTCCCATCGTTCGTGATGTGCCCGGACCACCGGGGCGATCCGGGCGAGCGAGGTGGCGGCCACGAGTCGCTCGCCGAGCTCCACGTGGCCACGGTAGAGCGCCTCTGACGCACGGGGCCGTGAGCCGGTGACGAAGAGGACGTCGTCGGGTACCCCGACCTTGCCCAGGTCGTGGAGCAGCGCCGCGATCTCCAGGTCGCGGACCTCGTCGTGAGCGAGCCCCAACGCCTCGCCGACGAGCACCGCGAGCGCGGCGACGTTGCGCGAGTGGTAGCGGGTCGCCGCGTGCCGGGCCTCCGAGCCCACCACCACCGCGAGGAGCACGTCGAGCTCCGCGCGCGTCTCGAAGAGGAACGAGTGCTCATCGGCGTGCAGCTTGCCGGCCTCCCGCGGATCGTAGACGACGACCCGGTCCTTGCCGTGCCGCTTGGCCCAGTACTGGGCGGCGTCCGCACACTTGAGCAGCTCCGCGCCGGTCAGGGCGTGCCGGGGGCATGAGGCGATCCCCCACGACGCGGTCAGCGGGAGACCCGCGCTGGTGAGGACGGCGTGGAGCGCTTCGCGCATCGCCGTCGCCGCCGCCAGCGCCTCATCGGGTCCGAGTCCGTCGAAGACGGCTGCGAACTCGTCCCCGCCGATGCGGCCGACGCTCGCTCGAGGCCCTGCCGCCTGCGCGAGGGCGACCGCCGCCTCACGGAGCAACCGGTCGCCCTCGGCCCGACCGTAGAAGGTGTTGATGCGCTCGAAGTCGTCGAGGTCGAACACGAGGACCGAGAAGGGGTCGCCGTAGCGGCGGTACGTGCCGACGGCCTCGGCGATGCGCGCCTGGATCGAACGCAGGTTGGGAAGCCCGGTGACCTGGTCGCTCCCGGCCCTCGCCCGCAACTCGCCCGCGCGGAACCCCTCGATCCCCGAGCGCACCACGGTCAGCGCGCCGAGGGATCCCATGCCCGCGAGGAACACGCCCGCGTCCAAGCTCCCCTCGGGCGCCCTGAGCGAGAGCACGCCGAAGACGAACGTCGCGCCGAGGAGAGCCGAGGAGAGCAGGAGCGACGCAGCGCGCGGCCGGTCGGGGTGGGACGACGCGTTTCCCGTCCGCTCCGGCCCTGCCGAAGTGCCCGCAAGGACCCTGCACACCCCGGCCACGAGCATGAGCGCATGGGCCAGGAGGATGACCGTGACGGCGGCGATCTCCGCTGCCGGATCGCCGGTCAGGGGCGTCACCCGACGGGCGATCGCCCACAGCGCCACGCCGACCCCGTAGACCCCGAGCGTGGCGACGAGGGCCACCTGCCATGCCCTCCATCCGTACGCGCCGAACCCGGCCGCGTTTCCGGCGACACCGACGATCACGAGGATCCCGACGAGGATATAGGCCAGGTCGGCCACCCCGAGCACCGACCCGGCGTCGAGTCCGGCGAGCATCCACGACGAGAGCGCGTGGAGGGCCACGAGCAGCACCACGGCGATCGCCGCCGCGTCGATCAACCGCGTGGAGGCGGCCGGCCCTGGCCGGAAGGTCGACCGGATCCGGTCGAAGAGCGCCCAGCCGAGGAAGAGGGCCCCGGCCGCCCCGAGGATGTCGAACACCGAGAGCGTCGACGGTCCGGCGGGGTCCACGAACACCTGGTACCCGCTGAAGTACGTCCCAGCGACCGAGAGCGAGAGCGTGGCCGCCGAGAACAGCGTCCACAGGCGCCGGTCCTCATGCCCGGCCGAGGCGCCCCACCCGAGGAGCGAGCCGGCGAAGCTGGCCCACACCGCGAGGACCCAAAGTGCCTGGCTCACAACGAACCATGCCCCGTCCCCGCCCGCTCCGAGGGTGCGCGTGGTCGCGAAGCCGACCGTGACGAGGGTGACGCACGCCGAAGCGGAGCCGAGCGCGCGACCGCCCCGGCGCTCCAGGGCCGCGGTGAGTCGTGACAGCGTGTCGATCATGCTCGTTGCAGGCCCCACTGCCCCCACTCCGCCCCCCTCTCCCTGGCGGGATTGTAGCGGAAGTCCCGTGGCGAGAGAGTGTGGCGTCTCGTCCTCAGGGTCAGAGTCGCGGGCGGGGGTCGATGTGATCGCGCACGAGCGGGATGAACTCCTCGGCGAGGACCGGGTCGAACTGCGTGCCCATCCCGAGGTCGATCTCCTGCAGGGCGGCGTCGGGCGAGAGCCTCGAGCGGTAGCTGCGGGGTGAGGTCATCGCGTCGTAGGCATCACACAGCGCGATCAGGCGCGCCTCAAGGGGTATCTCGTCATACATCCGACCCTCCGGGTACCCGGTCCCGTCCCAGCGCTCGTGGTGGAAACGGATCCATGTCGCCGCCTCGTTCGACCCGGAAGCGGCGACGATCCGCTCGCCGAGCACGGGGTGCGCCTCGATCTCGGCGCGCTCGTGGCGATTGAGGGGGCCGCGCTTGCGCAGGACGCGATCGGCGACCGCGATCTTGCCCACGTCGTGGACGAGCGCGGCCGATTCGATACGGCGGACCCGCTCGGCATCGAAGCCGAGATGGCGGGCGAAGAGCGCGGCGAGGTCGGCGACGCTGCGGGAGTGGTGGCGCGTGTCCGCGTCGCGTGCGTCCACCGCGGCGGCGAGCGCCTGAACGGAGGCGGCGTGCAGAGAGCGGCTCCTGTGCGCCGGGGGTGCGTCTGCCGACGCCTGCGCCATAGCCACCGGGTCGAACGTCGCGATGCGATCGGAGCCGTGGGCCCGCGCCCACTCGAGGGCACGGGCAGCGCGATCGTGCAACTCCGATGCCGCGAGCCCGTGCTCGGGGAAGAGCGCCAGCCCGACCGACATCGTGAGGCCGGTGGACTCCTTCACGCTCCTGCGGACCCCTTCGCAGACCTCGGCGGCCCACGCGTGCGTCGCTCCCACGAGCATGATCGCGAAGGTGTCGTCGTCGAGCCGTGCGAGCGTGTCGGCGGCCCCCACGAGCGGCGTCATCGCGCCTACCGCGTCACGGAGCAGCCGCTGCGCACCGTCCTCCCCCTGCAGCGCAGCGTGGGCGGTGAACCCGTCGAGGTCGACCATCGCCACGGCGAGCGGCTCGGCGCACCGGGCGCAGAGCTCCACCTCGTCCCTGAGCCGCTCGGCGAAGAACGGGTAGGTCCGGGCTCCCGAGACCGGGTCGGTGATCGAGCGGGTCAGCGCGATCCGGCTGTCGACCGCGGTCACCACGGCACGGACGGCGAGCAGCACGCAGAGCGCGAGGCCCGCGACGAGGTAGAGCGTTCGCTCGGCCGAGGACGGCCGGGCAGCGACGGCAGCCACCACCAGCACCGCGATCGCCGCGAGCACGATCACCTGCCGGACCGCGGAACCCGTCGCGTCCGCCACCGCCCCAGGGACATGCCGGGTCAGCAGCGGCTGGCTGCCAGACGCCCGGAGCCGGTCGAGCGCCGCGCTGAACATAAGCAGGTGGCCCGAGATGAGCAGCCCCTCGATCAACTGCGTGCCGGCGTGAGGTGCGTACCTGATCCCGACGTGGTAGACCGGCATCACGACGAGTCCGAGCGCGTAGACGGCGATGCCTCCCACGAGGAGACGCTCCCACGAACGCACGCTCGAGATCCGCAAGCCGGGAAGGTGGCCGGCGACGCCAGCAAGTACCCCGACCCCGACGATCGCGTGGAGGCTTGCCCGCATCTGGACGAGAGGATCGACGACCCCGAACGACGAGAAGTACGGGGCCGTGAGGAACGTCTGGTACACGACGAGCGCGACCACGAGCATCACGAGACCGTCGACCATCGACCGCAGGCGGGCGACGCCCGGATGGTCCGCCCGTCGCTCGATCGAGAGCAGGAGTCCCGCGAAGAGCGTGGCCGGGACGAGCAGGAGCGCGGTCGAGCCGAGGGTCTCGTTCGGCGGCGGCATCCTTCCCTGCCACATCGCCAGCGACCAGGGAGTCTCGTAGATGAACACGAACACGTTGACCGCCGCGAGGAAGCCCCAGAAGGTGCGCTCGTCCCGGCGGGTGTGGCGGACGACGATGAGGGTTCCCGCCACGGCGAGCAGCTGCGGGATCGTGAAGAGCACGACCTCGAGTCGCATGGCGGTCGACCCCGGAGCGGCGTCGTGCGGTATCAGCAGGTAGACGCCGAGCAGCGCCGCGGAGAAGAGGAGCGCGTGCACGGTCACCGGGGCGCCCGCAAGCGCCTCCGGCCCGAGAGCCGCGACCCCGTCGTCGCGCTGTTCCACCCGCTTCCCCGCCATCCGATCCACCCCCCGTGGATACGCGCGTCGCCAGGGAGAGTATATGACAACGCCGGACGCAGGGAGCGCGTCCGGCGTTGTATCGCGAGGGATCCCCGAGGTTCGCGTCAGATCAGGCCGAGCGCGCTTCCCGCCTCGGCGAACGCGTCGAGCGCCTGGTCGATGTCCTCCTCGGTGTGGGTGGCCATGAGACACGTCCGCAGGCGGTCCATGCCCCGCGGCACCGCCGGGTGGACGATCGGGCAGACGAAGATGCCGCGATCGAAGAGCATGCGGGTGAGGTCCATCGTCTTGCCCTCCTCACCCACGAGTACCGGCACGACGCAGGTCGTGGAGTCCATCGTGTCCCAGCCCTGTGCCTTGAGACCTTCGCTGTAGCGCTTCGTCACGGCGTGGAGGCGCTCCACCCGCTCCGGCTCGTCCTCGATGACGTCGAATGCGGCGATGGCCGCGGCGGTCTGGGCGGGCGGCAGGGCGGCGGAGAAGATGAACGGGCGCGACATGTGGCGCTGGAAGTCGACGATGTCCGCCGAGGCGGCGAGATAGCCACCCACGCTCGGGATGGACTTGGAGAGCGTCCCCATCTTGAGATCGATCGACCCGACCATGTCGAAGTGCTCTTCGATCCCTCGGCCGGTGGCTCCGAGCGAGCCGACCGAGTGCGCCTCGTCGACCATGAGCCGGGCGCCGTAGCGCTCGCACAGCTCCTTGGTCTTGGGCAGGTCCATGACGTCGCCGTCCATCGAGAAGACCGAGTCCGCGACCACGAGGATCGTGTTGAACTCCCCGGCGGCCTGGGAGAGCAGCTTCTCGAGGTGTCCCATGTCGTTGTGCCGGTAGGTCCGCCACTTGGCTCCCGAGAGCAGGCAGCCGTCGACGATGCTCGCGTGATCGAGCTTGTCCATCAGGACGAGGTCCCCCGGGCCGAGGAGCCCGGTGATGATGGCGACGTTGGTGACGTATCCGCTCGAGTAGACACAGGCGTCCTCGCGGTGGCAGTACTCGGCGATACGTGCCTCGAGCCGCTCATGCAGGTCGGTGGTACCCGTGAGCAGGCGAACGCCGCCGGCTCCCGTGCCGTACGTGTCGATCGCCTCTTTGGCGGCCGCCTCGATCCGCGGGTGCCCGATCAGGCCGAGGTAGCTGTACGAGGCGAGCTGGACCATGTCCCGGCCGTCGGCCATCGTGACGCGATGGTTCGTGCGGCCGGTGGTCGGCTGCAGGTAGAAGTAGCGGTCGGCCGCCTTCATCGTCTCGCGCCGCTCGACGAACGCCTCGACGCGCGTGGAGATGCCATCCCTGACCACGGTCACGGATTCGGTCATGTGGAGTCCCCTCTCTGTCGGCGGGCCGAGCCGTCATGCCCGCCCCGAGCACGTGTGTACACAAATGTACACAACACTATAGCACCACCGCGCGGCGGGGCGTGCCGCCCCCGGCCTGCCTGGGCCGGGACGGCCCGACGGCTCAGAAGAAGCCCGGGGTGGTCTCCTCGAGCAGTCCCGAGTTGATGACCTGCCGGAACACCTCGAGCGGCACCGAGGTATCCCAGTTCCCCGTCGCCCGCGCGACGCCGTAGATGGCGAGCCATACGCCAACGACGAGGACCGGCCAGAGCCACGCCGGGATCCGCACCGTGCGGAAGAGTCGCGCGGTCAGGCATCCCTCGACCGGACACGCCCTCACGCAGGCCATGCACCCGTCGCACTCCACGGCTCGGACGTCGTGCGCGCGCTCCACGTCGACGAACGCGTGGCAGGACTCCGTGCACCTCGAGCAGGCGATGCACGTACGCTCGTCGCGTACCACCGAACACGCCGACGCCAGCCCGAACAGGCTGTACAGGCCGCCGAGAGGACAGAGCCATCGGCACCACACGGGGCCGAACAGCATGGAGAGCACGAACGCGAGCAGCGCCACGAGCACGAACATCGGGGCGAAGAACCCCTCGATGATCTTGATGTCGGCGACCCACATGTAGGGCAGCTCTCTGAACCACAGGGCCTCCTGGACCGAGACCTGCGCGATGAAGCCGAAGAACGCGAAGGCGAGCACGTAGCGAAGCCCCATGCCGCCGAGGTCGAGCCAGCGCGGGATCCTCAGGTTGCTGCCGCCCATCATCCGACGCCCGAGCGAGGCGGCCAACTCCCACACCGTCCCCACCGGACAGATCCACCCGCAGAACCCTCGCTTGAAGAGGAGCGACACGGTGACCGCGGCGATGATGATGACCAGTCCGGCCGGCAGGTACGGGTCCCATCCTCCGCCTTTCAGCCACGCGAAGAAGCTGGTGAAGTGCCCGACCGGCAAGATCCCGGCGACCGACTCCGGCCTCGGCACGAACGGGGCCTCGCCACGGGCCCACGCCGCGAAGCGCAGCAGGCGCCAGCACGCCCAGACGAAGAAGAGGAGGAACGCCGTCTTGACGAACCATCGACTGGTCAACAGCTCGCGAGCACGCTCGATCCGCGGCACGGCGCATCCTCTCTGGCACAGGTACCGTCTCGCATCCGCCGGTGGCGCGGGGTCGCTGGCCCGGCGCCGGATGCACTGGCCCTCCGGTGTCGGGCCGCTGGGTATAGTCTCACAGGAACCGCCGCACCGGATGAGGAGTTTCGATGAAGAAGGTACTCATGGTCGTCGCACCCGAGACCTTCCGCGACGAGGAGTACCTGCACCCCAAGGAGGTGCTCGAGAGCCGGGGCGCCGTGGTCGAGACCGCGAGCGTGCGGCCCGGCATCTGCACCGGCAAGCTGGGCGCGACGGCCCATGCCACGCTGGCCGTCTCCCAGGCCGAGGCCCGCGACTACGACGCGGTCGTCTTCGTCGGGGGCGCCGGGGCGCGCGTGTACTTCGACGACCCGGCGGCGCATGCGCTCGCTCGCGGCGCGCGGCAGGAGGATCGCGTGCTCGCCGCGATCTGCATCGCGCCGTCGATCCTCGCCAACGTAGGCCTGCTCGCGGGATGGTCGGCGACAGCGTTCGAGAGCGAGCGGGCGAACCTCGAGGCGCACGGCGCGCTCTGGTCGGACGGGCCGGTGTGCGTCCAGGACCGGACCGTCACGGCCAACGGCCCCGAAGCGGCCCGCGCCTTCGGCGAGGCGATCGCCGACCTGCTCGGCCTCTGACGCCGTACCGTTCCCACGGGCCGGGGCCGGCACCCCGGCCCTCTGCGGAACCGACGCGCCTGGCCAACGAAGCGAAGGGGCGCCCGGAGGCGCCCCTTCACCACGAGGTCGGAGATCACAGCTCCTGACGCTTGAACACGATCGCCGCGCCCGCGACAGCGAGCAGGGTGGCGAGCACGCCGGTCACCACCGGCCAGGCGATCGAGAGGTCCGGCTGGTCCATGAGGATCCGGTCGCCGAGGCCCATGAGCCCCGCCGGCGAGTACTCGCGTGCCGCGGACCACAGCGACAGCGTCGCCAGCACGAAGTACGCGCCGATCCCCGCACCCGCCGCCCCCGCCTGTGAGCCGAGCAGCGCCGAGAAGAGCAGCATGAGCGCAACGAACAGCGACGAGAGCAGGAACCACAACGCGACCATCGCCGCGAACTCCGCCAGGAGCGAGGTGTCGAACATCACCGCGGTCACCCCCGCGCAGAGCGCGGCGCCCACCGCTCCCGCCACGAACAGGAGCAGCCAGTTGGAGACGGCCTTCGCGAGCACCATCGCCGTCCGCGAGACCGGCTTGGTGAGCACGAGCTGCGCGGTGCCGCTCCGACGCTCCCCCGCGATCGCACCGGCGGTCCCGATGATCACCGCGATCAGCGCGATCTGCATGATGTTGTTGCTGAACTGCAGGTAGGCGTCGACGGTGGTCGCGGGCGGGATCTCGATCACGATCCCCTGCCCCTCCGCGCCCGCCATGTTCGAGAGCAGGCCCGGCGTGATCTCGGCGATGATCGGGCTCGTGATGCCGAAGAAGATCACGATGCCCGGCACCACCCACATCCGCCACGTCCGTACGATCTCGGTCAGTTCCTTGCCGAGGAATACCGCGAATCCGTGCATCAGTCCCTCCCTCCTACCAGTTCCACGAACACGTCCTCCAGGGTCGGCTCCTCATCGATCATGCGCACGAGGCCGAGGCCCTCACCTGCGACGATCGCGGGGATCGCGCGGCGCGCGGCGCCCATGTCGGTGGCGATGCAGCGCACGACCCGCCCGTCCCGGTCGCACTCCATCGCCCACGGCTGCCCGGCGACCACGCTCAGAAGCCGCTCCGCCCCGGACTCGACCTCGATGAGCAGCCTGACCGCATGCCCCTCCCGTTTCAGCTCCGTCATCGAGGCCTGGCGGACGACCCGTCCGTGGTCGAGGATCGCCACGGTGTCGCACACCCGCTCCACGTCGGTGAGGATGTGGGTCGAGAAGAAGACGGTGGTGTTGCCGCGCAACGCCGCGATCATGTCGAGCACGTCCTTGCGCCCCATCGGGTCGAGCGCGCTCGTGGGCTCGTCGAGCATGAGCAGCTTCGGGGCGTTGATCAGCGCCTGGGCGACACCGAGACGCTGCTTCATCCCCCGCGAGAACCCGCCCACCTTCTGCTTCACGCCGGCGAGCCCGGCCATGTCGAGCAGCGACGCCACGCGATCGTCGAGCACGCTCCCCGTCACGCCGTGGAGCCGGCCCGCGAAACGCAGGAACTCCTCGGCCGTCATCCAGGGGTAGTAGCCGGGGACGTCTGGCAGGTACCCGATGACCGAGCGCACGTCGTTGGTGGCGCTCACCACGTCGTGCCCGAACACGGTCGCGCCCCCCGCGGTCGGGCGCGCCATACCGGTGAGTATCCGAAGCGCGGTCGTCTTGCCCGCGCCGTTCGGGCCGAGGAACCCGAACACGGAGCCCTCCGGGACGGTGAGGTCGACCCCGCCGAGCGCGGTCGTCTGCCCGTAGACCTTCGTGAGCCCCCGGATCTCGATGGCCGGGTTCATCGGTCCTCGCCCCCGCCGTAGAGCGTGTCGACGGCACGGCGGGTACGGTCCCCGTTCGACCCGGCCGCCGGGCCGGTCGTGACGTCCACCTCCTCGGGCACGGTACGCCCGATCGCGAGGTAGAGCAGCGGGCCGATGAACGAGTTGCCGAGGAAGATGATGACGACGGCCCACACCCACTTCTTGTCGAAGCGCACGCGGGGCCTACGCGCGAGGTCCACGAGCGCCCACACCGTCACCAGCAGCTGTACGACGAGCAGTCCGAACAGCCCCCAGACCACACCCGTTCCCACGCCGAGCTCGGTGGCGATCGTCTCGATCATGGTCGTTCCCTCCTTCTTCATCCGATGCGTGTCTCCAGGCAGCCACCGGTCGCCGGCCGCCGCATATCGCTTCCCTGACCATCATGTCCGACGTATCGAACGATCGGCTTGAGCAGCCCTGAACAGTTCCTGAACAGTGGGCGAAGCACCCCGGACGCCGGGGGCGATGCGTTAGAATCGAGCTCGTCCGGCCGATCGCCGGGCGGGACGTACGTGGGGAGGTCCGTTGACCAGACGAGTGCTCGCAGTCGATGACGATCCTTCGATCCTCGAGGTCGTGAGACTCAATCTCGCCGCCGAGGGCTTCGAGGTCGACACCGCTTCCGACGGGGCCGGCGCGTTCGCGGCGTTCAGCCCGGGCACGCACGTCCTCGTCATCCTCGACGTGATGCTCCCGGACACCGACGGGTTCGAGATCGCGCGGAGGATCCGCGCGGAGTCCGACGTCCCCGTCATGATGCTCTCGGCCAAAGACACCGATGTCGACAAGGCGGTCGGCCTCGGCGTGGGTGCGGACGACTACCTCACCAAGCCGTTCTCCCCCATCGAGCTGATCGCCCGCGTGAAGGCGCATGTCAGACGCTACGAACGCGAACGCTCCGCACGGACGGAAGGCGGAGGCCCGGCGGAGGCGGGAGCCTCGCCGGCCCACGACATCGTCTCCGCCGGACCAGTCGAGCTCGATCTGACCGCCCGCACCGCCACGGTCCGGGGAGCAGCGGTCGAGCTGACCGCCAAGGAGTTCGACCTCCTCGGCCTGCTCGCGGCGCACGCGGGGCGTGCCTACACCAAAGAGCAGCTCTACGCCGCGGTCTGGGGCGAGCATTGGGGCGGTGACTACTCGACCGTGCAGGTCCACGTGCGACGCCTGCGCGCCAAGATCGAACTCGACCCCGGCGATCCGCGCCTCATCAAGACGGTGTGGGGCATCGGGTACCGCTTCGACGCGGTCGAACGCACGGAGGGCGGCTCCGCGTGACGCTCCAGGGCGCACTCCTGTGGCTCGTCGCCTCCCTGGCGGTCGCGCTCGCCATCGGCGGCGTGACCGGCGGCATCGCCGCGTGGCGCCAGCAGCGCTCCCTCAGGCGCATCTCCGAGGGACTCGCCGACCTTCTCGGCGGGCATGACGCGCGCCGCATCGTGGTGCCGGAGGGCGGACTCGCCGGTCGCATCGCCGACGACGTCAACGAGCTCGCCGAGCGGTTCCGCGTCGAGCGCGACGCCCGCGCCTCGCGTGAGGAGGCGCACCGTCGCCTGCTCGCCAACATCTCGCACGACCTGCGCACGCCGCTCACCGCGATCGCCGGCTACGCCGACGCGCTCGCGCGCGGCCTCGGCGACGATCCCGAGCGCTACCTCGCGGTGCTCAGTGCCAAGACCGCCGAGCTCTCCCGCCTCACCGACGACCTGTTCTACCTCACCCGGATGGACGCCGGGGACATCTCGCTCGAGCGCGCGCCGATCGACCTGGCCGAGGAGGTCGCGGCCGCGCTGCTCGTCTACGAGGCGGAGCTCGAGGCGAGCGGCGCCGAGGTGACCGTATCGCTTCCCGACGAGCGGTGTCTCGTGCTCGGCGATGCGCTGGCCACGAGGCGCGTGGTGGGCAACCTGATCTCGAACAGCCTACGGCACGCCGCGGGCATGCGCTCGTTCGCGGTGACGGTCTCGAGGAGTCCGGGCGACGGATGTCGCGTCGAGATCGCCGACGACGGCTCAGGGTTCTCCTCGGCACCGGAGCGGCTCTTCGAACGCGGCGCGACCGAGGGCGGCGGGACCGGCCTCGGGCTCGCGATCGCGTCTGGTCTCGCGACACGCATGGGCGGCACGCTGCGCGCCGCAAGCGAGCCGGGTGTGCGGACCGCGTTCACCCTCGAACTCCCGGGGGCGGGGCGCGATGCCTGAGACCATCATCACGACCCGCGGGCTCACGAAACGGTTCGGATCCTCGCTCGCCGTCGACAGTCTCGACCTCAACGTGAGACGCGGCGAGGTCTACGGTTTCCTCGGCAGGAACGGCGCGGGCAAGACGACGACCATCCGCCTCATCCTCGGTCTTCTCTTCCCCTCGGCGGGCGAGGTCGAGATCTTCGGTCAGCCGGTACGTCCAGGGCGGACACGGGGTTTCGAGCGGATCGGCTCGCTCGTCGAGGCGCCGGCGGCGTACGAGAACCTGACCGTCAGGGAGAACCTGAGCATACGGGCGCGCCTGATCGGCCTGCGCGGGCGCGCAGAGGTCGACGCGGCCATCGAGCTGCTCACCCTCGGCTCCGTCGCCGACACGCAAGCGGGCCGGCTCTCGAGCGGCGCGATGCAGCGGCTCGCGCTCGCGGGGGCACTGCTCCACCGGCCCGAGGTACTCATCCTCGACGAGCCCGCGACCGCGCTCGATCCCGCGGGCATCCGCGAACTGCGCGAGCTGCTGCGCCACCTCTCCGAGGAGCGTGGGGTCACCGTGTTCATGTCGAGCCACATCCTCGCCGAGGTCGAGCAGCTCGCGGGTCGCATCGGGATCGTGCACCACGGCCGCCTCGTCGAGGAGATCGACATGGCCGAGGTCCGGGCGCAGAACCGCACCCATCTTGAAGTCCGGGTGTCGGACTCGGCGAAAGCCGCGTGGGTGCTCGAGGAGCGCCTCTCGATCCACGACTACCAGGTGGGGATCGGCGGGGTGCTGCGGATCTACTCCCACCTCGACCGTCCCGCCGAGGTGAACCGCGCGCTGATGGACGCCGATGTCGCGGTCAGCCGACTGGCGCTCGCGGAAGACCAGCTCGAAGACCGCTTCCTGCGACTCACGAGCGACGAGCCGGCCTCGCAGGCTGACGGCTCGCAGCCGCACGATCCGAAGGTGGGCGACTGATGGGAAGGGCACTCGTCGCCGAGATCATCAAGCTGCGCCGCTCGCGGCTCACCTGGATCGCCGCCCTCGTCCTGATCGCCGCCCCCGCGCTCGCGGCGACCGTGGTCTCGGCCATGAGCGACCCTGCGCGCGCCGAGGCGTTGGGGCTGACCCCTGAGATCATGCGCGACCTCGGTGAGCCGGGCTGGACCATGATGTACCAGGCGGTGGCCGAGATCCTCGCGGGCGGGTTCGGCACGATCCTCTTCCCCATCCTCGCCGCGAGCCTCTTCGTCCGTGAGTATGCGAGCGGCACGATCAAGGTGATGCTCACGCTGCCCGTGCGGCGCGCGGACTTCGTCATCGCCAAGTTCGTGACGCTCGCCGGTTGGGTCGGCCTGCTCATGGCCTATCTCTACGCCATCTCGACGGTGCTGCTACTCGTGGTGGGGCGCCTTGGCGCCCCGACCGCCGGCGAGGCCCTCGGCGGGGCGCTCCTCTTCGCGCAGGTCGGCGTGCTCATCTACCTCGGCCTGAGCGTGCCATGCCTGCTCGCGACCTTCGGCAGGGGCTATCTGCCGCCGATGGTGTTCGTGGGGGTGGCCGCCGTCCTCGGCGTCGCGCTCGCGGGCTCACCGCTCGCGGCCTCGCTCGTGTGGCTCATGCCCTCTACCCACGCCGCGGCGATCTCGGTCGGCGACCCCTCGCCGCTCACGCCGCTCAGCTGGGCGATCGCGGTACTCACCTTCACCGCCGGCGCGGTCGCGACCTGGGCGCGGGTGCGCTTCTTCGACGCCCCGCGCTAGACTGACGATCCGGGCAGCCGAGCGACCCCACGCCGTTCAGGCACGCCGAGCTACCCTGTTGCGCGTTCGCGTGTCGTCCGGGGTTCGGTTTCGTCCCCGCGGACGCTGGGAATAGACGCGCATACGGGTGTGTCGGCCCCATCAGCTCCGGGCCACTGCCGGCGGACGCACGCGCGTGACGGCGGAGGGCCGACGGCCCCGCTGACGCGAGGGGTGAGCGACATGATGACCGGATATGGAACGGGCCCCGGCTTCCCGATGATGGGCGGATGGTTCGGCGGTGCGCTCATGCTGCTCTTCTGGCTACTGGTCATCGCCGGGCTGGTGTTGCTGGTGGTCTGGGTCGTACGTGCCACCGGGCCGGGCACTCACGCAGACGGCGGCCGTCCCGCATCTCCTCCCGCTCCGCCCGCCGACGACGCAGTCTCGATCGCCCGCAGACGCCTCGCCTCCGGTGAGATCACGACCGAGGAGTACGAGACGCTCGTGCGCGTCCTGGGCGGATAGCGCCGCGATCGGGGTGATCCCAGATGAGTCGACGGACGAACCTCCTGCTCGCCATCGCCTTCCTGGCCGTGGGCCTGGTTGGACTCGGGACCTTGTCGACCGGATGGTCGCCCCGGGCTGACCGACCGGGCCCTGGCATGGGGATGACGGGTGATGTCGACGCGCTCTTCATCGAGCAGATGATCCCTCACCATGAGGAAGCGATCGCGATGGCCGACCTCGCCATCGAGCGTGCCCAGCGTCCTGAGATCAGAGAGCTGGCCACCGACATCAAGCGTGTCCAGAGCGCCGAGATCGAACAGATGCGCACCTGGTACCGCGAGCGGTATGGCGAGGACGTCCCCCTTCCCCGTTTCGGCCCAGGCATGATGGGCGGCATGATGGTCCGCTCGTTCGACCCTTCCGGGCTCGGCCGCGGCGGCGCGTTCGACCGTCGCTTCATCGAGCAGATGGTCCCGCACCACCGGATGGGCATCATGATGGCGCGAATGGCGGGGACGACCACGCGCAGGGTCGAGATCGCGGCGTTGACCGAGTCGATGATCGACACGCAGAGCAGCGAGATCACCGAGATGCTGACGTGGTACGAGGACTGGTACGGCACCGGACGCTGACCATGCCGAACGCAGGCGGCCCTCCGGCCCCGGCTACCGGGGCGATGCCCCCGCCGCGACCCGCTCGAACTCCTCGGCGTATCGCGGCGCGAGCCGTTCGAAGGTGAACCGCTCCGCGATCTCGCGCGCCGCGCCCGGCGCCGGCGGGTCGAGCACGAGCGAACGGAGCCTCGCGACGAGCGCGTCGTGATGTCCGTAGCGGAACCCGGCCGGATAAAGCTCCGGGTAGGCCAGCCGGTCCGGGACGAGCGGGTAGGCGCCGCAGTAGCACGCCTCGACCATGGCCAGGCCGAAGAACTCGTTGACCGCCGTCGAGACCGCGATGTCCGCCGAGGAGAGCAGGGTCGCGTACTCCCCGCGCGATCCGGGCTCCCCCACGTGCACGAGGCGGTCTCCGAGGCTGCCGGCAGCATGCTGCATCCCGTCGGCCGTCTCGCGGAACGCCTGGCCGGCGACGGCCACCTCGAAGGCGAGTCCCTCGGCGGCGAGCGTGGCGACGGCGGAGAAGAACGCGTCGGGATCCTTGTCGTGCTCCCACCGGTGGGGCCAGACGATCCGCGGGCGCGCGCCGCGCATCGGAGGCGCGGCGCGGTCGAACGGCGCGGGGTCGAACGGCGGCGCGAGCACGGCCGACCTCGCGGCGACGAGCTCGCCCACGCCGCGGGGGTGGTGGTCGGGGAAGCGCCTGAGGAACGGGCCCGTCTCACTCACGAACCGCTCGAGGTTCCACGCCGTGTTGAAGAGGCACCGGTCGGCCGCGAGCGCGCTCGTGACGTTGGTGAGCGGGAACTGGTAGTCCCACTCGGCCTCGTGGCGGTTCGGGTAGACGAGCTGGTTCTCGTGGAAGTAGACGATGGCCGGTACCGCTGCGAGCTCCGCTCCGGCGAGCCCCTTGAACTCGGCGAGGTTCACGAAGGTCGACGCGAACACGAGGTCGAAGGCCGGACCGGCGCCGCCGCCCGCGCGCCACACGTCTGCGCGGGCGCGCGCCTCGGCGGCCATGGTGATCGCGGCACCGCGCATCCGCCACTTCCACTTGCGGGGCGGCAGGGTGAGCAGCGTCCACTCGGCGTCGACGTGCGCGACGAGCCCGTCGAGCACCGCCCGGTGCGAACCGCCGTAGTAGGGCTCGAGGGCGAGGATCCGCAGCGGGCGCCCGTCGGGGTGGCGGCACGCGACTCCGCCCATCAGCGCGGCTCCGCCGCCGCCGTGACCCCCTCGGGGAGCCGCTTCGGTCCCCGGTAGGCCGGCGAGCCGAAGTCGCGATAGACCGCCGATGAGACCGCCTCGGCGACCATGCGCTCGATGTCGAGGCCCTCCTCGGCCGCGCGGACCTCGGCGACGGTGGCGCGCGTGGCGGGGGTCCTCGGCATGAAGAGCGTGCAGCAGTCGGTGTGGTCGACGGTCGAGAGCTCGAAGGTCCCGATGCGGCGGGCGTCGGCGATGATCTCGACCTTGTCGCTGCCGCTCAGCGGGCGCAGCACCGGCAGCGTCGCGGCATCGTCGACCGCCGCCATGTTGTCGAGCGTCTGGGAGGCCACCTGGCCGAGGCTCTCACCGGTCACGAGCGCCTTGGCGCCCTCGAGCGCGGCGAACCGCTCGGCGACGCGTATCATGAGCCGCCGGTAGAGCAGGACCCGCAGGTCGGGAGGGGCGGCGAGCGAGATCTCGCGCTGCAGGTCGCCGAAGGGCACGGTGTAGATCCGGCCGATGCCGCCGGAGCGCCCGAGCACCTCGCCGAGTTCGGTCACGAGCCGCTCCGAGCGGTCGTCGGTCTGCGGACGGCCCGAGAAGTGCACGCCCACGACGACCGCGCCCCGCTTCATGATCCGCCACGTCGCGACCGGCGAGTCGATGCCGGCGGAGAGCAGGGAGACCACGGTGCCGGCCGTACCCACGGGCAGGCCGCCGACGCCGGGGAACTTGCGGGAGAACAGGTACGCCTCGCCCTGCACGACCTCGACGTGACAGCGGACGTCCGGATCGCCGAGGTCGACGCTGAGTCCCGTGGCGTCCACGACGTGCTGACCGATGCGCCGGTTCATCTCCATCGAGCTGACCGGATGGTCGGTGTTCGAGCGGCGCGCCTCGATCGCGAACGTCTTCGCGTCGGGGACCTCCGCGAGGGCGAGGAGGGCCGCGGCGTGCATGTCGTGCTCGTCGCGAGAGGTGATGTAGACGGGCGCCGCATACGAGACGCCGGGGATCGCCGCGACGGTCCGGCACACCTCGTCGATGCGTGAGTGGTCGGTCACGCGCACGAGCAACCGGCTCGAGATACGTTCCACGCGCTCGACGGGCATCCCTGCGAGGGCCGCCTCGAGGTTGTCGCGAAGGCGGCGCTCGAAGACCGAGCGGTTGCGCCCCTTCAGGCCGATCTCATGGTAGTGGACGAGTGCGCCGCGCTCGAACATGGCGCGGCCGCTACTTGTAGCTGTCCTTGACCCGCTCGTAGCCCACGTCGCCCGAGGCGATCTCCTCAAGGGCGAGGGTGAGCGGCTTGGTGCTCGTCAGGCTCGAGATCTGCGACGGCGCCATCGTCAGCAGGGCCTGGTCGCGCACGCCACGGAGCATGTCGTTGATCTGTCGCGCACGGCGCGCCGAGAGGATGCAGAGCGTGTACTTCGAGTCGACCTTGGAGAGCAGGGTATCGATCTCAGGCTGGATGACCATGTGGGCTATCAGTCCTTCGGGTCGCTGTCGCGCGTTCGCGCGTGGGATTCGACGATGTGGGCGAGCTCGTCCGTGGCCCGCTCGACGTCGTCATTTATTACCACATAGTCGTAGGTACCCGCAATCTTGAGCTCCTCGACCGCCGCGCAGAGCCGACGCTCGATCTGCTCGGGCGTCTCGCTCCCGCGGCCGATGAGCCTGCGACGGAGCTCCTCGAACGAGGGCGGCTCGATGAAGACCAGGACCGCCGAGGGAAGGGCGCGCTTGACCTGGCCGGCGCCCTGCGGGTCGATCTCGAGGATCACGTCCTGTCCGGCGGCGACCCGTTCCTCGACCTTCGAGCGCAGCGTGCCGTAGCGGTTGCCATGGACCTCGGCCCACTCGAGGAAGCCGTCCCCGGCCACGAGCCGGTCGAACTCCTCGCGCGCGAGGAAGTGGTAGTGGACGCCCTCGACCTCACCGGGGCGGGGCTCACGGGTCGTCGCCGACACCGAGAGCCAAAGGCCGGGGACCCGGTCGAGCAACGCTCTGACCAGGGTCCCCTTGCCTGCCCCAGAGGGACCCGAGACGATGAAGACATCGCCCCGGCTATCACCCCCGCGGTTCGGTTCCACTATCGATGAGTCCCGGCAGCGCCGAGGCTAGCCGAGCTTCTCCATGAGGGCCTCGCGCTGGCGGGCGCCCAGGCCCTGGATGCGACGGCTCTCGGAGATCTCGAGCTCCTCCATGATCTTGGCGGCCTTCGCCTTGCCGTAGCCCGGGAGGCTCTCGAGCAGGGTGGAGACCTTCATGCGAGCGACGATCGGATCGTCGGTCTTGGCCATGACGTCAGCGAACGACATCTTGCCGTCCTTGATCTTCGCGCGGAGCTCGGCGCGCTTCTGGCGGGCCTCGGCTGCCTTCTTGAGTGCAGCCTGGCGATCCGCGTCAGAAAGGTTCGGAAGTGCCATCGTTCCTCCTCGTCCTCAGGGCGGAGCTTGCTGGACGCCCCACGATTGTACGCACAACCGCGGAACGCTTACAACCTACGTCACTCCAGTGATGATACGCCTGACCTGCGGGGATGCCAACCCTTGCCTCAGAGGCGACGGCTTCCCGGCGAGTCGAGGGGTACTCCGGACAGGCAGTGGCCACACTCCGCGGGCTCCCAGGACTCGACCTCGAGTCTCAAGAGAGGGATGAGTTCGTCGGCGAATCGCTTTTCTCCGCCGCGGTCGATGATCGACACGACGCCGGCGACCTCTCCCCCGCGCTCACGGACCAAAGCGGCGACCTCGGCGACCGATCCACCCGTCGTGACCACGTCTTCTACGATGAGCACGCGCGCGCCGGCCGGCACCTCGAACGACCTGCGGAAGCGCATCGAGCCCCCCTCGCGTTCGCTGAAGATGAACTTGACCCCGAGGGCCTGGGCGACCGCGAAACCGATGATGATGCCGCCCACGGCCGGCGCGGCGACGAGGTCCACGCCGCGTCCGGAGATCTTGGCCGCCGCGGTGCGAGCGAGCGCGGTGGTGAGGCCGGGATCCTCGAGGACACGCGCGCACTGCACGTACGTGTCGGAGTGGCGGCCGCTCGTCAGCGAGAAGTGTCCCCTCAGGATCGCGCCTGCCTCCTCGAGCGCGTTCAGGACCTCCGCCTCGGTCATGATGTCCGGTCCGTTCATGGGTTCCCCTACCCTTCCTCGATGATCCGCTCGACCGCGCCGACGGGCGAGTCGGCCCTGGTCACGGGTCGCCCGATGACGAGGTGGGACGCGCCCGCCGCGATCGCCGCTCCGGGCGTCGCGATGCGCGCCTGGTCGCCCGCCGCGGCCCACGACGGCCGCACGCCGGGCGTGACCACGAGCGCCTCCGGGCCGAGGAGCTCCCGGGACCGTGCGGCCTCCCTCGGCGAGCAGACCACGCCCTGCACTCCGGCGTCGCGCGCGAGCAGCGTCAACAGCTCGACCTGGGCCGCCGGCGTGCGGTCGACCCCGGTGGCGGCCAGCACGCCTGAGTCGATACTCGTGAGCACGGTGACGGCGATGACGTCGGGGGTGTCCGCACCACACTCGCTGCTCGCGGCGCACGCGCCCCGGACCGCCGCGCGCATCATCTCGACGCCTCCCGCCGCATGCACCGTGAACATGCTCGCGCCGAGGCGGGTGACCTCGCGCGCCGCCCCCTCCACCTGGTGCGGGATGTCGTGGAGCTTGAGGTCGACGAAGACCTTGAACCCGAGCTCACGCAGCTTCGCCACGATCTCGGGTCCCTCGGCGTAGTAGAGCGTCATCCCGACCTTGAGGTGGGTGACGTGCCCACGAAGCGTGCGCGCGAGCGTGAGCGCGGTGTGTGCGTCGGTGTCCAGCGCGACGATGAGCGCGTCACGCACCTTCTCCTGAGCCGTTCGGGTCATGCCTAGAACCACAGCCTCTCGATGTCGAAGGAGCGCTCGGGGCCCTCCCAGATGGTCGTGCGTCCCCCGCCGCGGTGGTCGTAGCGCGAGACGATCGTCTTGGTGGTACCGTCCCGGTCGCTCCACTCCTCGTCGAGCGCGAGGATCCCGCCCTCGGCGTGCCAGTCCGAGCTGAACGCCGAGGGAGCCCCGCCGACCTGCCGGACCCCGGCGTCGGAGAGCATCCACAGCTCGCCCTCGGCGACGATGGCCACCCCGTCGGGGCCGCCGCCGAGGATCGCGAGGTCCCACGCAGAGCCGACCGACGGGGGTACGTCCGCCCCCATCACGTCGAACGCCTCGCGGGCCACGCCCCCGGGCTCGAGCACCATGAGCACCGTGGCGCCGTCGCCCCACTCGTCGAGGCTCGAGACGTCGACCGTGGTCATGAAGAGCCGGTCCGCCGAGGGGTGCCACGCGACCCCGCCGGCAGGGCTCCAGCCCGAGAGCGAGGTCGTGACGGCCTCTGCGACGACCTCCCCGGTCGCGCCTTCGACGACGAGAACGCGCATCGCGGAGGCGAGCGGCGCGATGTCGACGGCGGTCCCGGCACCGGCCGAGGTCCAGGCGCCTCCCCCGTCTCCGCCCGCTGCTGAGAGCGGCTCGTCGGCGACGCCCCGCCGCTCCACGAGCGCGAGATAGGCTCCTGAGGCCGACCAGCCCGCCACGTCGAACGTCTTGAAGTCGTCGGGAAGCTCTGCCTTGTGCCCGTCACCGGAGGAGGCGGCGTTGTTGAGGAGCAGCCGTGCCGGGTAGACGCCCCGCAGCGGGTCGATCTCGGGGTAGGCCACCCACTCGCCCGGTCCGGGGAGCGGCTCCCACCGCGCGTCGACGCGGTCGGTGGGCCGCGAGGCGGGATCGCCGAGCCTCCAGCCGAGCAGCTCGTCCGGCACGCGGTCGCCCGACTCCTCGATCCAGCCGTCGAGCACCCGCGCGGCGGGGTCTCCCTCCGGCACCAGCCACACGACGGCTCCTGCCGGCTCCACGGCGACCAGGTGGAATCCCTCCTCGACACGCGTGTCGCCCGTCTCGAGCTCGATCGCCACGACCATCGGGACCTCCTCCGCCGAGGAGGTCTGTATCACCGCGAACCTGCCGTCGCCGGTCCAGTGGACCGACTCGGCGCCGGACGCGTAGATCTCCTCGACGCCCTCGAACGCCGAGCGGGCGACCAACACGCTCGTCACCGCGCAGCCACAGCAGAGCAGAAGCGCGATGAGCACCGCGGCAAGCACGATCGCCGTGGTGCGGCGGCGCGGCTCCTCGGTGCCGACCGGGATCGGCGGGGCGGCGGGCGTCGTCGGGACCGGAGTCTCGGGGATCGGGGTCACGGGAGGCTGAGGATACGGCGACGCAGGCATAGCCGGGCCTGAGCGCTCGTCCATCGAAGACTCCTCCCCCACGTTCCTATGAGACGTCGACCGCGCCGACCAGGTCGGACACGCACCCGACACCGTGAGCATGGCAGAACTCGGCGAGCCCGTCGACGATGCGTACGGTGCTCGTAGGGTCGACGAAGTTCGCCGTGCCGACAGCCACCGCCGTCGCGCCCGCGAGCATGAACTCGATCGCGTCGTCGGCCGTCATGATGCCGCCCATCCCGATGACCGGGATCTCGACCGCACTCGCGACCTGCCAGACCATCCGCACCGCCACCGGTTTGATCGCCGGACCGGACAGCCCGCCCACCACCCGGGCGAGCTTCGGGCGGAAGGAGCTCGTGTCGATCGCCATGCCGAGGAGCGTGTTGATGAGCGAGACCGCGTCGGCGCCTGCGGCCTCGACCGAGCGCGCGACCGACACGATGTCGGTCACGTTGGGCGAGAGCTTGACGATGAGCGGGCGGGCGGTGACCGCGCGGCACGCGGCCGTCACCTCGGCGGCCGCCGCGCAGTCCGTCCCGAACGCCATGCCGCCGGCGTCGACGTTCGGGCACGAGATGTTGAGCTCATAGCCCGAGACCCCCGGCTCGTCCTCGAGCGCCTCGATGACCCCGACATACCCGGCCAAGTCGTGTCCCGAGACGTTGACGATCACCGGCAGCCCCGGCACGGACCCGGCGAGCCACGCGAGGTCGCGCTCGCGAAACGCCTCGACCCCGGGATTCTGCAGGCCGATCGAGTTCAGCATCCCGCTCGCGGTCTCCGCCATGCGGGGGCTCGGGTTCCCCTCCCACGGCACGAGGGAGACCCCCTTCGTGACGATCGCGCCGAGGCGCGAGAGGTCGACGAAGTCGGCGAACTCACGGCCGCTGGCGAAGGTGCCCGACGCGGTCATCACCGGGTTGGCGAGCTCGAGTCCGGCGATCTCCACCCTCAGGTCGACACTGCTCATGACGTGTGCATCCCTTACGTTCGAGTCGAGGTTCAGTGTGTATCCGGGCTCTCCGCCGGGTCCCAGAGGACCTCCTCGGCGGGGAAGACCGGCCCGTCGACGCACGCGCGCCTGACGCCGCGGGTCGTGCGTACCACGCACGAGAGGCAAGCGCCGATCCCGCACGCCATGAGGCGCTCGAGCGAGACCTGACACGGTACATCGGCGGATGCCGACTGCACCGCGACGATCCGCTGCATGACCTCCGGGCCGCACGTGTAGACCATGTCGAACGACCCCTCGGCAAGGAGTGGTTCACACACCCCGGTCACGAGCCCGCGGGCGCCGCACGACCCGTCGTCGGTGGCGGGCACGAACCGGCGGGCGACACGCTCGAAGAGCTCCCTGCCGATCAGCCGCTCCTCGCACGGCGCGCCGGCCGCGACGGTGACCGCGACCCCGCGACCCGCGAGCTCCTCGGCGAGCATGCCGAGCGGGGCGGCCCCGAGGCCTCCGGCCACGAGAAGCGCGTGAGCGATGCCCTCGGGGATCGACCAGCCGGTGCCGAGCGGGCCGAGGAGATCCATCCGGTCGCCCGGTGCCTTGTCCGCGAGCGCCCGCGTGCCCGTCCCGAGGACCTGGTAGAGGATCTCGATGCGCTCGCCGTGCGCGCGGTGCACCGAGAAGGGGCGGCGCAGCAGGAAGTCGGCGCCCCGCGCGACACGCAGGTGCACGAACTGCCCGGGCGCGACGCTCGAGGCGGCCCGCGGCGCGTCGAGGACGAGGAGCCCCACGCCCTCGGCGAGCCGCTCGTTCGCGACCACCGTGACGTTCTCGAGCGCGGGCGGGACCGCTCGGTGCGCGCACGCGCAGTCGTGACCGGTCGTCACCGGGCGCCACCCTCCTCCTCGAAGTCCTGCAGCGCGATCACGTCGAGCCTGCCGTCGGTGCCGAGCGCGGCCTCGATGGCGTGCACGACCGCGTTGGCGGCCGGCACCGTGGTGATGTTGGTGATGCCGTGCCGGATCGCGGCCGCACGGATGTGATACCCGTCCGAGCGCGTCTCCTGGCCGAACGGCGTGTTGATGACGAGGTCGACCTCGCCGTTCTTCATCGCGTCGACGATGTTCGGGCGGCCCTCGTGCACCTTGAGCACCTCGGTCACCGGGATTCCCGCCGCCTTCAGGCTACGGGCCGTCCCGCTCGTGGAAAGCACGGTGAAGCCGAGGGTGTGCAGGTGCTTGGCGACCGGCAGGATCGCCCGCTTGTCACGATCGCACACGCTGATGAAGGCGGTGCCGCTCGTGGGCAGCGAGTAGTCGATCGCGAGTTGGGACTTGGCGTAGGCGGCCGGGAAGTCCGCGGCGACGCCCATCACCTCGCCGGTCGACTTCATCTCCGGGCCGAGGACCGAGTCGGCCCCCGGGAAGCGCCCGAAGGGCATGACGGCCTCCTTCACGCAGTACCTGCCGAGGTCACGGCCCTCCTCGGGCAGATCCATCCCGGAGAGCTTCTCGCCGGCCATCACGCGGGCGGCCACCTTGGCGAGCGGCACGCCGGTCGCCTTGCTCACGAACGGCACCGTGCGGCTCGCGCGCGGGTTGACCTCGAGCACGTAGACCGACTGGTCCTTGACCGCGAACTGGATGTTGATCAGGCCCCGCACCCCGAGCTCGAGCGCGAGCGCGCGGGCGTGGCCCACGATCTCGTCCACCGTCTCGGAGCCGAGGGAGAACGGCGGGATGCAGCAGGCGGAGTCCCCGGAGTGGATGCCCGCCTCCTCGATGTGCTCCATCACGCCGCCCACGTACACGGTCTCCCCGTCGCAGACGGCGTCCACGTCGACCTCGATCGCACCCTCGAGGAACCGGTCGAGCAGCACGGGATGCTCAGGTGAGACGCTCGCGGCCTCGGCCATGTACTTCTCGAGGTACTGCTCGTCGTAGGCGATGACCATCCCTCGCCCGCCGAGGACGTAGCTCGGCCTGACGAGCAGCGGGAACCCGATGCGGCGCGCGACCTCCACCGCCTCGGCGTGGGTGAACGCCGTGCCGGCGGCGGGATAGGCGATCCCGAGCCGGTCGAGGACCTCCGAGAAGCGCTGGCGGTCCTCGGCGAGGTCGATCGCCTCGGGCGGGGTGCCCATGATCGGCACGCCGGCGTCCTCGAGCGCGTGCGCGAGCTTGAGCGGGGTCTGCCCGCCGAAGGTCACCACCACGCCCTCGGGCCGCTCGGCGTCGACCACGTCCATGACGTCCTCGAAGGTGAGCGGCTCGAAGTAGAGGCGGTCGGAGGTGTCGTAGTCGGTCGAGACCGTCTCGGGGTTGCAGTTGAGCATGATCGTCTCATAGTCGAGCTCGGCGAGCGCGTAGGCGGCGTGGACGCAGCAGTAGTCGAACTCGATGCCCTGGCCGATGCGGTTCGGGCCTGCGCCGAGGATCATCGCCTTGCGGCGGTCGCTCGGCGCGACCTCATCCTCCTCCTCGTAGGTCTTGTAGTAGTAGGGCGTGCCGGCGGCGAACTCCGCCGCGCACGTGTCGACCGACTTGAAGGTAGGCCTCACCCCGAGGTCGAGTCTGTGGGCGCGTACCTCAGCCTCGGTCACACCGAGAAGGTACGCGATCTGGGCGTCGGCGAGACCGTGCTGCTTCGCCCGGCGCATCAGGACCGCGTCGACCGCGCTGAGCGAACCCGCCGCCGCGATCTCGCGCTCGACGCCGATGACCCGCTCGAGCTGGCGAAGGAACCACGGGTCGACGTGCGTGAGGTGATGTACGTCCTCCACGCTCCGCCCGCGGCGGAACGCCTCGGCGATGTAGTAGGGCCGCCGCTCGGTGGGGGTGGCGAGCATCGCGTCGAACTTGTGCTCGTCGAACGAGTCGCGACCGTCGGCGCCAAGGCCGCCGCGCCCGTTCTCGAGCGAGCGCATCGCCTTGCCGAACGCCTCGGCGAAGGTTCGCCCGATCGCCATGGCCTCGCCCACGGACTTCATCTTGGTGGTGAGCGTGGTGTCGGTGCCGGCGAACTTCTCGAACGCCCACCGGGGGACCTTCACCACGGTGTAGTCGATGCTCGGCTCGAAGCAGGCCGGGGTCTCCTTGGTGATGTCGTTGGGGATCTCGTCGAGCGTGTAGCCCACGGCGAGCTTGGCAGCGAACTTGGCGATGGGGAACCCGGTCGCCTTGGAGGCGAGCGCCGAGGAGCGCGACACGCGAGGGTTCATCTCGATGACCACGAGCCTCCCCGTCGCGGGATCGACCGCGAACTGGACGTTCGACCCGCCCGTCTCGACCCCGATCTCCCGCATGATGGCGAGTGAGGCGTCGCGCATCGTCTGGTACTCGCGGTCGGTGAGCGTCTGTGCGGGGGCGACGGTGATCGAGTCGCCGGTGTGCACGCCCATGGCGTCGAAGTTCTCGATGGAGCACACGATGACCGCGTTGTCGTTGCGGTCGCGCATGACCTCCATCTCGTACTCTTTCCAGCCGATCACGCTCTCCTCGATCAGCACCTCGGCGATCGGCGAGAGCGCGAGACCGTGCGAGACGATGTCGCGGAGCTCCTCGATGTTGTAGGCGATGCCGCCGCCCGCGCCGCCGAGCGTGAACGACGGCCGCACCACCACGGGAAAGCCGAGGTCTCGCGCGTGGTCCTCGGCGTCCCGGAGCGAGTAGGCGTAGCCACTGCGCGGGACGTCGAGACCGATGCGCGCCATCGCCTCGGCGAAGAGCTTGCGGTCCTCGCCCTTCTTGATGACGTCGAGTTTCGCGCCGATGAGCTCCACGCCGTACTCGTCGAGCACGCCCGACTCGGCGAGCGCGACCGCGCAGTTCAGGCCGGTCTGGCCGCCGAGGGTGGGCAGGAGCGCGTCGGGACGCTCCTTGGCGATGACCTTGGTCACGAACTCGGGCGTCACCGGCTCCACGTAGGTGCGGTGCGCGAGCTCCGGATCGGTCATGATGGTCGCCGGGTTCGAGTTGACGAGCACGACCTCGAAGCCGTCCTCGCGCAGCACCTTGCACGCCTGGGCGCCCGAGTAGTCGAACTCGCACGCCTGGCCGATGATGATCGGACCGGAGCCGATCACCAGGATCTTATCGATGTCATCGCGACGGGGCACGCGCGCTCCTTACCTCGGGCCGGGCTCGACCGGCTCGCTCGCGGTCACGGACAGGTAGTCGTCGCGGCCATCCATCATCGCCGCGAACGCGTCGAACAGGTACCGGGCGTCCCGGGGACCGGGGGCGGCCTCGGGGTGGTACTGGACCGAGAACGCCGCCGCGTCGAGCAGGCGGATGCCCTCGGTGGTCATGTCGTTCAGGTTCACGTGGGTGAGCTGCACCCGTCCGAACCGCTCGGAGCGCACCACGGGTGCCACTCCGGCCGCCGCCCACGCGCCCAGGTCGCCGGGGTCGTGGGTGAGGCCGCCGGACTCCTCGGCGAGCAGCGGTCCGATCGAGCCGAAGTCCACGCAGAAGCCGTGATTCTGGCTCGTGATCTCGACCCGCCCGGTGAGCAGGTTCTTCACCGGCTGGTTGCCGCCGCGGTGGCCGTACTTCAGCTTGTAGGTCTCGCAGCCCACCGCGAGCGAGAGCATCTGGTGGCCGAGACAGATGCCGAAGACCGGCACCTCGCCGATGAGCTCCGTGAGCGTGCCGTAGAGGTAGTCGACCGCCGACGGATCGCCCGGGCCGTTGGCGAGGAAGACGCCGTCGGGCTTGTGGGCGAGGATCTCGGAGGCCGGGGTCGTGGGCGGGACGATGAGGACGTCGCACCCGGTCTCGGCGAGATGGCGCAGGATGTTGTACTTGATGCCCGAGTCCAGCGCGACCACGCGGTAGCGCGGCGAGACCGGCAGCACGCCGGTGTCGACCGGGATCCGGCCCTCCGGGCCCTCGGTCCCCCACCGGTACGCGGCCTCGACGGCGACCTCGGAGACGAGGTCGCGCCCGAGGAGCCCGGCGCTCGCGGCCGCCTTGGTCACGAGCGAGTCGGGGTCGAGGTCGACCGTCGAGATGACGGCGCGCATCGCGCCCGCAGTGCGGATGTGACGGGTCAGGCGGCGGGTATCGACACCCTCGATGGCGACGACGCCGCTTCGCGCGAGAAAGTCGCCGAGGGTCTCCTCGGCGCGCCAGTTCGACGCGACCTCGGAGAGCTCGCGGACCACGAACCCGGTCGCGAACACGCCGCGCGACTCCATGTCGGCGCCGTTCACGCCGTAGTTGCCGATGTGCGGGCTGGTCATCGTGACGATCTGCCCGGCGTAGGAGGGGTCGGTCAGGACCTCCTGGTAGCCGGCCATCGAGGTGTTGAAGACGACCTCGCCGCTCGCCTCGCCCGCAGCCCCGCAGGCCCGGCCACGGAAGACCGTCCCGTCCTCGAGGGCGAGCAGCGCCGGTGTGTGATCAGGATGGCTCACTCAGTCGACCACCTTTCCGTTCTTGAGGGCGAACCGGCCCCCGACGAGCACGTCGGTCGCCTTTCCGAGCAGTGTAGCGCCGAGGAACGCCGAGTTCGACGACTTCGAGACGAACCACTCGCGCCGGACCTCGACGCGTGCCTCCGGATCGATGACGGTGATGTCCGCGACCGCTCCGGGCTCGAAGCGCACCTCGGGCAGTCCGAACGCGCTCCTCGGCCCGTCGGCCATCACCCGTACGAGGTCGGCCCAGTCCATGCGGCCCGGTTCGACGAGGTGCGTGATCATGAGCGAGAGCGCCGTCTCGAGCCCGGTGGTGCCGAAGGGGGCGAGTTCGAACTCGAGTTCCTTCTCGTGGGGCGCGTGCGGTGCGTGGTCGGTCGCGACGCAGTCGATGGTGCCGTCGAGCAGTGCCTCGACGAGGGCCTCGCGGTCGGCCGCCGTGCGCAGCGGCGGGTTCATCTTGAGCCCGGTCTCGTAGGCGGGAGTGATCGCGTCCTCGTCGAGGAAGAGGTGGTGCGGGGTCACCTCGGCGGTGACCGCCACGCCGCGTGCCTTCGCCGCGCGCACGAGCTCCGCCGAGCCCGCTGTCGACAGATGCGCGAGGTGCAGGCGGCAGCCGGTGAGCTCGGCGAGCGCGATGTCGCGGGCGACCATCGTCTCCTCGGCGGCGGCCGGCTGTCCCGCCAGGCCGAGGCGGGTCGAGACGACGCCCTCGTTGACCACGCCGGAGCCGGCGAGCGACTCGTCCTCGCAGTGGCTCACCACGACCGCCCCGAACGCCTTCGCGTAGTCCATGCAGCGGCGCATCATCCCCGCGTCCTGGACCCCGCGGCCGTCGTCGCTGAAGGCGACCGCGCCCTCGGCGAGCATGTCTCCCATCTCGGCGAGCGCCTCGCCCTTCTGGCCCGCCGTGAGCGCCCCGAGGGGATGCACGCGCACCGAGCCGGTCTCCTCGGCGCGCTCCACGAGGAAACGCACCGCCGAGCCGGTGTCGCAGACAGGCGCGGTGTTGGGCATCGCGCAGACCGCCGTGAACCCGCCGTGCGCCGCCGCCCGCGTCCCGCTGGCGACCGTCTCCTTGTCCTCACGGCCGGGCTCTCGCAGGTGCGTGTGCAGGTCGACCAGTCCCGGGACCACGACCTTCTCGGCACACTCGATCGTCTGGCCCTTGGGGATGGCGAGGTCCTCGCCGATCTCGACGATCAGGCCGTCACGCACCACCATGTCGGCGACCCGGTCGATCCCGGCTTCGGGGTCGACGATCCGTCCGCCCTTAAGCAGCAGCGCCACCGCCCTCACCTCCCAGCAACAGGTACATCACGGCCATCCGCACGGCCACGCCGGCGTTGACCTGGTCGAGCACGATAGCCCGCGGCGAGTCCGCGACCGCCGAGGAGATCTCCACGCCCCGGTTCATCGGTCCGGGATGCATCACGAGCAGCTCGGGCCTGGCCGAGGAGAGCCGCGCCTCGTTCATCCCCCAGAAGCGCGCGTACTCCCGCAGGCTCGGGAAGGGCATGCCCGCGGCGCGCTCCATCTGGACGCGGAGCAGGTAGACGACGTCGAGTTCGGGCAGCGCCTCGTCGAGTGAGGGAGCGACCTCGGCGCCGAGCACGTCCGGGCGCGCGGGCAGCAGCGTGGGCGGCGCGATGAGCACGGGGGTCGCCCCGACCGTCCGCAGCGCCGGCACGAGCGACCCGGCGACCCGGCTGTGACAGATGTCGCCCACGATCCCCACGCGCAGCCCCGCGAGGCGCCCCGCGTGCTGGCGGATCGTGAACAGGTCGAGGAGCGCCTGCGTGGGGTGCTGGTGGCGTCCGTCGCCGCCGTTGATCACGTGAGCGTCCATGCACTCGGTGAGCACCTGCGGGGCGCCCGCGTAGGCGTGGCGGACCACGATGAGGTCGCACGCCATCGCCGAGAGCGTCTTTGCGGTGTCGCGCAGGCTCTCGCCCTTCACGGTCGCCGAGGCCGAACCGGTCATGTTGATGGCATCGGCGGACAGGCGCTTCGCGGCGATCTCGAACGAGGTCCGCGTCCGGGTGGAGGGCTCGAGGAAGAGGTTGATGATGGTGCGGCCGCGGAGAGTGGGCAGCTTCTTGATGCGCCGCTCGTTGACCTCTTTGAACGACTCCGCGGTATCGAGCACCGTGGTGATGTCTGCGGCGGTCAGGTCGTCCATCGAGATGATGTGGCGCGAGGTCAGTCCGCTCACCGGGCCTCGACCTCCTCGAGTATCTCCACGGTGTCGGCGGCCCCGTCGGTCGCCTCGAACAGCGCGCGGACCCGCTCGCGGCGCGACGTGGGCACGTTCTTGCCCACGAAGTCAGCCCTGATCGGCAGCTCGCGGTGGCCGCGGTCGACGAGCACGGCGAGCTGGATCGAGCACGGACGGCCGTAGTCCATGATCGCGTCCATCGCCGCGCGGATGGTCCGGCCCGTGTAGAGCACGTCGTCGACGAGCACCACGTCCCTGCCCTCCACGTCGAACGGGATGTCGGTCCGGTGGACCTCGGGCGAGAGGCGGGTGGCGACGTCGTCGCGGTAGAACGAGATGTCGAGGCTGCCCACCGGCACGCCGACGCCCTCGATGCGCTCGATCCGCTCGGCGAGACGCTCGGCCACGACCGCCCCGCGGGTCAGGATGCCCACGAGCGCGATGTTGCCGCAGCCCTTGTTCGCCTCGAGGATCTCGTGCGCGATGCGGGTGAGCGCCCGATCGATGGCCTGGCCGTCCATGACCTCGGCCTTCCTGCGGTACTCCACTGCTGCCATGCGCCTCCTTCCGTGCCTTCCCTCGGCCACCGGGGCCGAGACGAAAAACGCCTCCTCGCCAGGCGGCAAGAAGGCACATGCAGCGTCGGGGCGCCCCGCAGGGCCGTTCCCGGTCGTCGCTCTGTTCCCTTGCCGGCCTCACGGGACCGGTCTTAAAGGTCACTCCGAAGATACCAGGAGTCCGGGTCGATTCCTAGCCCTCCGAGCCCGGACCCGCCACGGGGAGCCGCACGGTGAACACGCTCCCCTCCCCCGGCTCGCTCGAGGCGTAGATCGTGCCGCCGTGCGCTCGCACGATGTTGTAGGCGACGAACAGGCCGATCCCCATCCCCCCGAACCGGCGCGTGGAGGACATGTCGAGCTGCGTGAACCGCTCGAACAGCGCGGGGACTCGCTCGGGAGGCATCCCCTCACCCTGGTCCGCGATCGAGATCACCACCCCGTCCTGGGCCGAGGACACCTCGATCCGCACCTCCCCGCCGTCAGGCGAGTACTTGACCGCGTTGTCGAGCAGGTTGCCGAGCGCGCGGCGGAGCTTGGGCGCGTCACAGACCACGGCGGGAGGCGCGTCGGCGCTCTCGACGGTGAAGGTGTGGCGGTTCGTCGTCGGCAGGTCGGAGAGCGATTCCGCCACAAGACCGGGCAGATCGCACTCGGCGAGCTCGAGCCGCACGCCCTCGGCCTCCATCTGAGTGACCTCGAGCAGACGCTCCACGAGGTCGTGCATCCGCGCGGCGTTCTCGCGCAGCTTCGAAAGCGCGGTGTCGGCCGGCGGGACGAGCGTGTCGGCGGCGCTCTTGGCGAGGAGGTCGGCGTAGCCGATCACGCTCGTGAGCGGGGTGCGGAGCTCGTGGGAGACCACCGCGGTGAAGTCGGCCTTCAGCTGCTCGAGCTCCCGACGTTCGGTGAGGTCCTGCTTGACGATGACCACGTGCCCGATCCGGCCCCGCTCGTCGGGGACCGGCGCTATCGTGACGTCCTCGAGGTAGACGGCGCCGTCCTTGCGGGTGTTCGCGAACTCCCCGCGCCAGGTCGAACCGGAGCTGACCGTCTCCCACGCCTCGCGGTAGAGCGGCTCGCGGTAGAGCGACGCCTCGCCCTCGGGCTCGGCGAACAGGTCGCGGCCACGCACCTCGGCAGCAGTGAACCCGGTCAGCGCCGTGAACGCGCGATTCACCCAGCTCACCCGTCCGTCGACCGTGGCGATGACGATTCCGTTGCCGGCGGACTCGAGCGCGGCCGACTGCAGGGCGACCTGACGACGGCCCTCGGCCACGAGCAGCCCGATGGCGACGCGGTCGGCCAGCCGTCGCAACATCTCGCCCCGGAAGCCGTCGAACGCGCCGGCACGTCGACCCACCAGGCCGATGGCCCCGATCGTGACCCCGTGGGCCCTGAGCGGGACCGCGGCCGCGCTCTCGGCGCCGAACCGGGACAGCTCCGCCGCCCCCTCGGCGACGCGGACGTCGTCGGCGGTCACCACGGTGAGCGCGTCGGCGTCCATCGCCGCATGCACGGGGCAGACCGTGTCGGGCGCCACGCCGTGCGCGAGGTCCTCGAAGTGGCCAGCGAGCGGGCCCGCGAGCGCGTGGAGCGCGAGGCCGGATCCGCCCTCTTCGCGCCTGACGACGAACGCGAGCAGGAACCCGAACTCTGCGACGAGCCGCTCACACGCCACGTCGAGCACCTCGGACTCGGGCCTGTCGAGGAGCACGGCGAGGTCGATGCGCGCCATCGCCCGCTCGACGGCGGCCGCCGAGACGCGGTCGGTGACGTCGATGCCGAACATGAGCACTCCGTCGGGACGGCCGTCCGCGTCCACGCTGACCGTGCCCGACCACTCGAGGACCCGCTGCTCGCCCTCCCGGGTCTCGATGGCGCCCACGTACCGGGTCGTGGTGCCGGTCTCGAGCAGACGGGACACCTCGGCGCGGCGCATCTCCCGGAGCTCCTCCGGGACGAAGCGCTCGAAGTAGGGCGTGCCGAGCACGTCGCTGGCGGGCCAACCCGAGATCCGCTCCGCGCCGGGGCTGAAGAGGCGGATGCGGGACTCCCGGTCGAGACCGAGGATGAAGACGTGTGCGGTGTCGATGACGCGAGCCGTGAAGTCGCGTTCGCTGCGCAGCTCTTCCTCGCGCAGGCGACGCTCGGCGACCTCGGCGTTGAGTTCGCCGATGAGCCCCCGCTTGACCTCGACCTCCTCGCCGAGAGCCTGCATCGTCGACTCGAGCATCACGTTGGCCCGCTCGAGGTCGGCGACCTTCTCCTCGAGCTTGTGGACGAGGCGCTCGTTGTACTCGCGGAGCACCGCGGTCTCGTCGGCCGTCGACGGGCGGCGCGGGACGAGGCGCTCACCCCGCTGGGCCACCTCGGCGACCATGCCGAGCAGCACCTCCGCGTCGACCGGCTTGCTCAGGAACCCGTCGACGCCGAGGTCGAGAGCGAACTTCTCGTCGGCCGGGTCGGTGTAGGAGGCGGTGTAGAAGATGATCGGGACCTGGCAGAGCACGGGATCGGCCTTCCACTCCCGCGCGAGCTGATAGCCGTCCATCCGCGGCATGAGGATGTCGGAGAGCACCGCGTCGGGCGGCTCGGCACGCGCCTTCTCGAGCGCGTCGACGCCGTCGACCGCCGTCTCGACCCGGTGACCGACGCTGCCGAGGATGGAGGCTGCCAGGTGACGGCCGGCCTCATCGTCGTCGACGACCAGTACCCGCATGACGCTCCCCCCGAGAGGTCAGGGTAGATAGGCCTCGACTTCCGAGACGAACCGCTCGGGGTCGATGGGCTTGGAGATGTAGCCGTCGCACCCCGCCTGCAGGATCGCCTCGCGATCGCCTTTCATCGAGTAGGCGGTGAGCGCGACCACTTTCAGCGACGGGCCCGGATCCTTCTTGAGCAGCCGCGTGGCCTCGTAGCCGTCCATCCGGGGCAGGAGCATGTCCATCAGCACGAGGTCCGGCGACTCCGCACGCGCGACAGAGACGGCGGCCTCCCCGTCGGTCGCCACGAGTACCTCGTGGCCGCTCTTCTCGAGCAGGAACTTCACGAGGTAGAGATTCTGCGGGTCGTCCTCGACGATCAGAATGCGAGCAGCCATCCATCTCCCCCTTGCAGGCGGCCTCCGCGGAGGCGCCCTTCAAGACTATCCGTACTGTACCGCAACGCCTCGGTGCTTTCCTATTCGACGTCGGCCGGTTCCTGACGAGCGGTCGAGAGCGGCGCGGCGGCCACGGCCATCGGCAGCTCAAGAGTGAACACCGACCCCTCGCCCGGCACGCTCGCGAGCGAGATGTCCCCGCCGAGCATCCGGGCGAGCTTGCGGGAGATCGCGAGTCCGAGGCCGGTGCCCGCGGGCTTCTCGTCCGCGCGACGACGCGCCTGGTGGAACTCGTCGAAGATCGCCTCCCTGTCGCCCTCGGCCACGCCCGGGCCGGTGTCCGCCACCGACACGGCCACGCGCTCCCCGGTCGTGCGGAGCGTGATGTCGATCCGGCCCTCGTCGGTGAACTTGATGGCGTTCCCGACCAGGTTGTAGAGGATCTGCCGCACCTTGGTGCGGTCGCTCCTGAGCCCGAAGGCCGCCGGCGCGTCGACCTCCATCGAAAGACCCTTCGCGTCGGCGAGCGGCCGCATGTCCTCGCAGACCGCTCGGATCATCGCGGCGAGGTCGAAGTTCGCGAGGTCCACCTCGACCCGGCCCGCCTCGATCCGCGACAGGTCGAGGATATCGTTGATCAGGTCGAGCAGGTGCCGACCCGAGCGGTTCACCATCCCGACCTGCTTCAGCTGCTCCTCGCTCAACTCCCCCGCCATCCCCTGCAACAGGATTCCCGAGAAGCCGATGATCGAGTTGAGCGGGGTGCGCAACTCGTGGCTCATGTTCGCGAGGAACTCGCTCTTGATCCTGGTCGCCCGGCGCAGCTGCTCGTTGACGTTGGCAAGCTCCCGCGTGCGCGCCTCCACCAGTTGCTCGAGGTGCTCGCGGTGGAGCGCGAGCTCGGCCTCGGCGCGCGTGCGCTCCGAGACGTCCACCAGCATGCCGATGACCTCCTCGACCTCCCCGGAGTCCCCGCAGAGCGGTCCCGTGTACACCACCGTGTCGATGAGACGGCCGTCCCTCGTGACCGACTTCGACTCGATCCGCTGCGCCCCGCCGCCGTCCAGCGTGTAGGCGAGACCCTGCCGGAAGGTCTCGCGCTCGTCGTCCGGGACGATCGGGACGGGCACGCCGAGGACCTGCTCCTGCGTCCAGCCGAAGATACGCTCCGCCGCTGCGTTCCAGAGCGTCACCCGGCCCTCCTTGTCCACGATCACGATGGCGACCGGGGAGGTCTCGACGAGCGCCGAGAGACGCCGTGCGGTGCGGCTGAGCTCGGCGGTCGCCTCGACGAGCGCCGTCACGTCGTCGGCGAGCACCAGCTCCGCTCGCCGACCCTCGTGCTCGAGCACGTGCGACGTGATCTCGACCACGATGATCCGTCCGTCTTTGGTACGGTGTCGCCACGTCCCGGCGAAGTCGACGCCCTCGGTCACCTCGGCGACGTTCCTGAGCAGGTCGGGCACGTCCTCGGCGGGACGGATATCGGCGATCGTCATGCCGAGGAACTCCTCGCGCGTATAGCCATAGTGCCCCACCGCCGCATCGTTGACGTCGATGAACGCGAGCGTGTCGAGGTCGTAGACCCACATGGGGCGGGGGTTGGCCTCGAACAGCTGGCGATAGCGCCGCTCGCTCGCCGCGAGGCCGCGGTGCGCCTCCTCGGCGTCGCGGCTCGCCCGGAACGCAGCGGCGGTGGCGCGCTTCACGATCATGAAGAGCGCACCGCCGGTGACGAGCACGAACCCGATCCCTTTCACGGTCTGCCAGGGGGCCGAGCCGTCGATCCCCATGGCGGACAGGGCCGCGTCGGAGAGCACGATCCACGCGGCGGCGACCGCGGCATACGTCAGGGCGACGCGGAGCGCGATCCTCCCCTCCGCTCGCCGATGCGGATCACCTTCGCCGTGCACGGGACCTCCCTACCTGTACCGAGTTTGTTCCCCCGACGCGCGCTCAGCGCTCACCCCGTTCGCGCTCGACCCCGGCGATCCGGCCGAACACCTCGTCGCCGGCCTCGGTCCTGCCCATCGAGTCTGGCTCGAGCTCCCGGAGCACCCGCGAGAGGTCGGCCGAGGGCGCGTCGGTGAACTCGAGCCGCTCCCCGGTGATCGGATGGTCGAGTTCGAGGCGGTAGGCGTGCAGGAACTGTCGCGTGAGCCCGCGGTCGGCCTTGACCTTGCGCTGGCCGTAGAGCTGGTCCCCCACCACCGCATGCTCGATGTAGGCCATATGCACCCTGATCTGATGGGTCCTGCCCGTGTAGAGCTTGCACTCCACGAGCGTGTACCCGTCGTCGTGCGTGCCCGCGAGGTAGCGCTCAAGGACCCTGAAGGTGGTAACGGACTGCCGCGCCGAGGGCGAGTCGACCACCGCCATGCGCTTGCGGTCCCGCTGGTCCCGGCCGAGGGGGGCGTCGATGAGCCCCGAGTCCGGCGCGATGTAGCCGTGCACGAGCGCGAGGTAGCGGCGGTCGATCGCCCGGATCTTGATCGCCTCGGAGAGCGCGGCCTGGGCCCGGTCGTTCTTGGCGACCATCATCAGGCCGGTGGTGTCCTTGTCGAGCCGGTGCACGATCCCCGGCCGCTCCTCGCCCTGCAGGGAGCCGAGCGTGCCGCCACAGTGGGCGAGCAGGGCATGCACGAGCGTGCCTGTCCAGTTCCCCTGCGCGGGGTGCACCACGAGGTCCGCCTGCTTCGAGAGCACGATCATGTGCTCGTCCTCGTAGCGGATGTCGAGCGGGATATCCTCGGGCTCGAGGTCGCATCCCTCGGGCGGCGGGATCTCGAACGACACCTGCTCGCCCGCCCTCACGGTGTGCCGCTTGGCCGCGATGGCGCCGTTGACGCGGACGTACCCGCCCTCGATGAGCCGTGAGGCCGCGCTCCGCGACACGAGGGCCTCGTGCTGGCCGAGGAACGCGTCGAGCCGCTGCCCGGCGTCCTCGCCCCTCACCGTGACCTCGTACCGGCCCTGGTCACCCATGGTCCGGCCCCTCGGGTGCGGACGGTCCCGTCGGATCGCCGCAGCGCGGCCCCGCAGGGTCCTGCGCGACCGAACCCTCTCCGCGCTCCTCGATGGGCGCGAAGAGCGCCCACAGGAAGAGCCCTGCGGCGCCCACGACCACGCCGATGTCCGCTATGTTGAACACCGGCCAGAACCGGACATCGAAGAAGTCCGTGACCCTGCCCGCCACGACGCGGTCGATGAGGTTGCCGATCGCTCCCCCGGCCACGAGGCCGAGCGACACGGACAGAAGGATCCCGCGGGGCCGCGCCCGCCACCAGTAGAGCGCGATCGCGAGCAGCACGAGCGAGGTCGTCACGATGAACAGGCTCTGCTTGCCCGGCATGAGACCGAACGCAGCGCCGGTGTTCCTCACGTACGTCAGGTGGAAGACGTCCTCGATGAGGGGGATCGACTGCGACGGATGCATCGAGGCCCGGACGGCGATCTTGGTGACCTGGTCGAGGAGGAGCGTCACGCCGAGCACGCCGAGGAGCAGCGCGCCGGGGTGGCGCGACTCTACCGCGACTCCTCTGCTGCCTTGCACGTGATACACAGTGTCGCGGTGGGCATGGCACGAAGCCGCTCGTCGCCGATCTCGGCGCCGCAGCGTTCGCAGATGTGGTAGTCTCCCGCCTCCATGCGTCCGAGCGCATGGCGGACGGCCGCGAGCGCCTCGCGGCTGTTCTCCTCGAGCGTCATGTCGAGCTCGCGCGCGAAGGTCGCCGTGCCCTGATCGGCCATATGGTCGCGGTAGTTGTTCTCGCCGCTCGCCTCCGAGAGCGCCTCGTGACCCTCGCGCTCGATCGTGGCGACCTCGTCCTCGAGCCGTGCCAGCTCGGCCTCGAGGAAGATCTGCAGCTGGTCCTTCGTTGCCTGGTCCATCGCGGTCTCACCTCCGAGACTCGGCGGTATCGCAAAGCGCCCGGCACACCGGGCGCTCGTTTCTCCTGGTTCGAGTATACACGAGGGGCCCGGAGCTTGTGACCCGGACCCCTCGTGAAGCGTTGCGGCGACCGTGGGCGCCCTGACCGCCTCTACCGCCCGGCGAGCACCCCGGCGCACCGCCCGCAGAGCTCGGGGAACGCGGGGTCGACGCCGAGCGTGCGGTGGTTCCAGCAGCGCGGGCACTTCTCGCCCGACGCGACGGCGACGCCCGCGCCGAGCCCGTCCCCCTCGGCGAGCGTCAGGTCAGCCACGATGAACATCTCCGCAAGGCGCTCCGCGCCCCGGGCCGAAAGCACCTCGAGCGCCTCGGCCGGGGCCGTGAGCTCGACCGAGGCCTCCTGGCTCTTGTTGACCAGCTTGGCCGCCCGCGAGTCCTCGAGCGCCTTGGTGACCACGTCACGGGCCTCGAGCACCACCTTGTAGGCGGCGCGCAGCTCGTCGGCCTCCTCGGCCGGGACCTCCACGGTCGGCCACCCTGCGAGCTGTACGCTCACGTGCCCGTCGCGCAGGGACTCGGGCGAGTGCTGCCAGACCTCCTCGGCGGTGAAGGTGAGGATCGGCGCCACGAGGCGCACGAGCGAGGTGAGGACCGAGGCGAGCACGGTCTGGGCGCTGCGACGCGAGAGCGAGTCGGTGCCGTCCGAGTAGAGCCGGTCCTTGAGAACGTCGAGATAGAACGAGGACAGGTCGACCACGCAGTAGTCGAACACGGCACGATAGACCTGGTGAAACCTCCACTCGTCGTAGGCACGCGTGACGCGGTCGACGAGGTCGGAGAGGGTCACGAGCGCGTACCGGTCGAGCTCGGGCATCTCGTCCCAGGCGACCGCCATCGACGGGTCGTAGTCGTGCAGATTGGAGAGGAGGAACCGGAAGGTGTTGCGCATCCTGCGGTACGCCTCGCTCGTGCGGTCGAGGATCTCGTCGGAGATCGAGACGTCCTGGCTGTAGTCGGCGGCGGCGGCCCACAGACGGATGATGTCGGCGCCGGAGCGCTCGATGACGTCGAGCGGCGAGATGACGTTGCCGAGGGACTTGCTCATCTTGCGGCCGTCACCATCGACGATGAACCCGTGCGTGAGCACCCGCTCGTACGGCGGCGCGTCGTAGGCCCCGACACTCGTGAGCAGGGCCGACTGGAACCATCCGCGATGCTGGTCGGAACCCTCAAGGTAGAGCTCTGCCGGACGGTGAAGCTCCTCGCGGGCGTCGAGGACGCTCGTGTGCGAGACGCCGCTCTCCCACCACACGTCGACGATGTCGTCCTCCGGGATGAGCGAGCTGCCGCCGCACCGGCCGCACCTCACGGTCTCAGGCAGGTACTCCGACGGCTTCCTGGTGAACCACGCGTCGGCGCCCTCGGTCTCGAACAGGGCGATCACCGCGTCGAACGTCTCGTCGGTCGCGACGGTCTCGCCACACGAGGCGCACGAGAACACCGGGATCGGCACGCCCCAGGCGCGCTGGCGCGAGATGCACCAGTCGGGCCGGTCGGTCACCATCGAGCGGATCCGGTTGACCGACCACCCCGGGATCCACTCCACCTGCCCGATCGCCTCGAGCGCGCCCTCACGAAGCGGCCTGACGCCCTCGGCGGCCAGGTCCATGCTCACGAACCACTGCTCGGTGGCGCGGAAGATCACCGGCTGCTTGCAGCGCCAGCAGTGCGGATAGGAGTGCGACGTCGTGGTCGCGGCGACGAGCGCGTCGCGCTCCGCGAGCCACTCGATGATCCTGGGGTTGGCCTCGGTCACGCGAAGACCGGCGAACGGGCCGCCGCCGGCATCGAACACGCCGTCGTCGTCGACGGGCATCGGGGAGGGCAGGCCGAAGCGCTGGCCCATGAGATAGTCCTCCTCGCCGTGGCCGGGAGCGGTGTGCACCGCGCCGGTACCGGTCGAGAGCTCGACGTGCTCGCCGGTCACCAGCACGCCGGTGACGCCGTCGTGAATCGGATGGGTGTACGTGAGCCCGAGGCCGGCGAGCTCGGCGCCGGTGAGGCGGACCGGCTCACCGTCGCCGCCGCGCACGAGCTCGACCTCGGCGCCCCAGCCCGCCACCTCGGCGACCTGGGCCACGAGCTCCTCGGCGAAGACGATGACGCGCCCGTCCCGGACGACGCCCACGTAGGCGGCGTCGGCGGCGAGCGTGACCGCCACGTTGGCCGGCAGCGTCCAGGGGGTGGTGGTCCAGATGAGGACGGAGACCGGGGTGTCGGCCGCCAGTCCGGCGTCGACCGTGAAGGCTGAGGGCGGCTCGGTGAAGGCGAACGGGACGTAGATGGAGTGGCTCGTGACGTCGCGGTACTCGATCTCGGCCTCGGCGAGCGCGGTCTTGCACCGGATGCACCAGTGGATCGGCTTGGAGCCCTTGTAGATCATCCCGCGCTCGTACATCTCGCGGAAGATGCGAACGTTCCCCGCCTCATACGCCGGGTCGAGCGTCAGGTACGGGCGCTCGAAGTCCCCCCGCACGCCGAGGCGCTGGAACTCGGTGGCCTGCACGTCCACGAACTTGAGCGCGTACTCACGGCAGAGCGCGCGAAGCTCCGCCTGGCTCGTGGTCTTCATCTTCTCGGGGCCGAGGTCCTTCTCGACCTGATGCTCGATGGGCTGACCGTGACAGTCCCAGCCGGGCACGTACGGGGAGTGGAACCCGCGCATCGACTTGTACTTCACGATGAGGTCCTTGAAGACCTTGTTGAAGGCGGTGCCCATGTGGATGTGGCCGTTGGCGTAGGGCGGTCCGTCGTGGAGGAGGAACGGCGGGCCATCGGACGTCGCCTCGTTCACGAGCCGGTCGATATCGATCTCCTCCCAGAACGCGAGCCACTCGGGCTCGCGCTTCGCGAGGCTCGCCCGCATCGGGAACTCGGTCTGGGGCAGGTTCATCGTCTGCTTGTAGTCCACCGTCTCGTCCTCTCGAACACCTGGGATCGGGCACGAAAAAGCACGCTCGTCCACGTCTGCCTGGGACGAAGCGTGCGTGCGCACGTGCTCCGCGGTACCACCCGGCTTGCGCGGGGCCGTCCGTCCGGCTCCGCGCCACTCGGTCTGCCCGGTAACGGGGGCCTCCGTCGGAGCCTACCGGCCACCGGGGACTCCGTGTCACCGGCGGCGTTCGGTCCGAGGCTCAGGGGTGATCTTCGCTACCGGCCGGTCCCTGCGGGCTCCCACGCTCCCCGCTCGCTTGAAGGGCCGTCTCCGGGCTACTCGTCCCCGTCGTCGCCTGTCGACTGGTATGGGCGGCTCGGTCAGCCGCGTGGGTGCGATGGTAGCGCGGCGCACGGGCGACGGTCAACGCGGGAGTGCGCACGTCGCGGAGGCACACGAGCGGGCGGGCGTCTCCCCTGGAGTGGGCTCCAGCTCAGGCGTCAGGCGCGCCGAGGACGGCGCGGACCTCCTCGGCGGTGCGGCCCTCGATGCGGAGCAGCTTGTGGCGGGAGGTCTGCCCGCGCTGGACGGTGACCGAGGACTTCGGGATCCCGAGCGCGCGCGCGACGACCTTGCAGACCGCCTCGTTGGCGCGGCCCTCGTCCGGCGGTGCGGTCACGCGCACGGCGAGCTCAGTCCCCCGCCACCCGCCGACCTCGTCGCGCGTGGCGCGCGGCGTGACGTGTACCGCGATGCGCGCAGCCACGTTCACCGGTCACCCCCGGCGGCCGCGGCCGCTAGTCGATCTCCTCGATGTCGATGTCGTCCTCACGCTCGCCGAGGGAGTCGAACCCCGGCATCGCGAACTCCCGCGGGGCCTCGAGTTCGATGTCGTCGGGGAGCGCCGGTCCGTCGACCTCGCCGAGCGTGACGCTCGTGACGAAGCCGGACTCCGGCACCTCGACGGCGGGCATCGCCTGCGTGGCCCCGAGGTCCGCGGCACGGCCCGAAGGGCGCGCGTCCTGACGGGATGCGCGCGGCGCAGGCGGCTCCACCGGCGGCTCGGCAGGCGCTGCGACCTGCTGGTCGGCGAGCGGCACCGCGGCGCTCGCCGCCTCCTCGCTCGCCTGCTCGAGGGCGGCGCGGGCGGACTCGGCTGCGACCTCGACCTCGGAGACGATGCCCGCGTCGGTCGCGCCCACGAGGACGTTGACGTCGTCGGGAAGCGTGACCTCCTTGACGCTCTTCAGGTGGCGCTCGAGCGCGGCGGAGAACTCGGCGCGGAACTGCTCCTCGGCCTGCTTGATCCGGACGAGCTCACCGGCGACCTTCTGCTTCTGGGTGAGCGCGTCGTGGATGATCTCCTTGGCCTTCACCTCGGCGTCGCGCAGCAGCGTGGCGGCCTCCTCACCGGCCTTGCTCACGATGTCTTCAGCCGAGCGCTGGGCGGAGACGAGCGTGTTATGCAACGTGCGCTCCATCTCCTGATAGGAGCGGACCTGCTCTTTGGCGCCCTCGAGGCGCTCGGAGAGGTCGATGTTCTCCTTGAAGAGCCGCTCGAACTCGTCGGCGACGTCATCGAGGAAGTTGTCCACTTCCTTCTCGTCGTAGCCACGCAGCGAGTGGCGGAACTCCTTGTGGTGGATGTCCATCGGCGTGAGTTTCATCGCGGTGGTCCTCCCCTACAGACCTGCGGAACGCAGCAGTGTCACGGCGGCGGGCTGGATCAGGTAACGTAGCACGAGCAGTGCGACGAGCGGCGAGAAGTCGACGGCCCCGGCGAGCGGGACGATCCGCCGGAAGATCCCGATGTAGGGCTCGGCCACGCTGCCGAGCACCCGGTAGACGTCGGCGACGACGCCGTCGCGGCTCAGCGGGAACCACGACATGATGACGTAGACGAAGATGAGCAACGAGTAGAAGTCCAGGATACGGATCACGATGGCAGAGAGCGTCACGAACCCAACTCCTTCGCGCGGTCGACCGCGGCGGTGACGGCGGCGTTGAACGCCGCCCGCACGCCGGCGGCCTCGAGCGCCTCGATGGCTGCGATGGTGGTGCCGCCGGGACTGGCGACCCCGTCGATGATCTGCTCGGGGTGCTGACCGGTCCGCTCCACGAGGGCGGCGGTGCCGGCGACGGTCTGGACGGCGAGTTCCTCGGCGATGTGCCTCGGCAGGCCGTGCATCACGCCCGAACGGGCGAGCGCGTCGATGATGAGCGCCACGTAGGCCGGGCCGGAACCCGAGATCGCGGTCGCGGCGTCTTGATGGTGCTCGTCGAGCACGATCGCGTGCCCGAGCACCGAGAAGATCTCACGCACGAGGTCGACCTGCTCGGCGGTGGCCTCGCTCCCCCCGCTGATCACGCTCATGCCCTCGCGCACGAGCGCGGGCGTGTTGGGCATGACGCGCACGACAGCGGTCCCCGCGGGCAGGCCGGACTCGATCCTCGCCGAGGAGATCCCGGCAGCGATCGAGACCACGAGCCGCTCGGCGACCGAGTCGTGCACCTCGGCGAGCACCGCGTCCATGACCTGCGGCTTGACGGCCAGGAGCACGATGTCGCCCTCGGCGGCGGCCTCCGGCGCGGTCTCGACGCAGCGTACCCCGTGCGCGAAGGTGAGCGCCTCGCGGCGCTCGGCGATGGGCTCGGCGATGACGATCGACGCCGGCTCGAAGACGCCTGAGGCCGCCAGGCCGGCGGCGATGGCCTCGCCCATGCGGCCGCCGCCGACGATCGCGAGCGTGCCCTCGATGCGAACGTGTCCCGGGTTCATCGCGCTCACCCGAGGTCGAACAGGCCTTTGTCGAGCAGCCTGCGCCGGTCCTCGGCGGAGACGTCGACATTGGCCGGGGTCAGCATGAACACCTTGTCGGAGACCTTCTGCAGGCCGCCGTCCAGACCGTAGGTCAGCCCGCTCGCGAAGTCGATGAGCCGCTTGGCGAGCTCGGGCTGGGTCATGGTGAGGTTCATGATCACGGGCGTGCCGGACTTGAAGCGGTCGGCGATGGCCTGCGCCTCGCCGAAGCTCTTGGGCTCGGTGATATGCATCTTGACCTGCGGGCTCATCGCGGCCACCTGGCCACCGGCGGGCACGGAGCGCAGCGGCGCGGCCTCGCGGGCGCGCTCGATGTCGGGCTGGCGGTCGAGTCGCCGCACCGACGTGCGCTGCGACCCGTAGGGGGACTCGTACGACGCGGCGGTGCGGCCGTAGTAGCCGTCCGCGCTCCTCGGCTCCTCGGGCTCGTCGGTCTCGTCGTCGTCGTAGTAGTCGTCGTCGTACTCGTCGTCCCAGTCGTCAGCGAGACCGAGACGCACTTTGATGTTGTGCCACAGGCCCACAGGAGCCTCCTCGTCGGTGCCTACCGTCCGAACAGGGCGCGTCCGACGCGTACGATCGTGGCGCCTTCCTCGACAGCCACACGGAAGTCGCCCGACATACCCATCGACAGCTCGTCTAACTCTACCCCATTGAGTGGCATCGCGCGTAGCGAATCGCGGAGCTCTCGCAGCTCACGGAAGACCCACCGGATCTCCTCTGCGCGTGCGAGCGGGGCCATGGTCATCAGTCCCCGCACCTCGACAGAGTCGAGCCGTGAGGCCTCGATCAGCGCGTCGCGCACGTCGTCGGGCGCGAGCCCGTGCTTGCGGTCCTCACCTGCGACGTTGACCTGCAACAGCACCGGCTGCACCACACCGGCCTCGGTGGCGCGCCGCTCGATGTGCTCGAGCAGCTTCACAGAGTCCACCGAGTGGATGAGGTGCGCTCGGCCGACGACGTCCTTGACCTTGTTCGTCTGCAGCGTGCCGATGAAGTGCCAGCGCGCCTCGGGGAACAGCCCGTACTTGCCGAGGAACTCCTGGACCCGGTTCTCGCCGAGGTCGACGATCCCCGCCGAGAGCGCCGAGCGGATCTCCGGGACGCCCACGGTCTTGGTGACGGCGACGATCGTGATCTCATCGGCGGAGCGACCGCAGGCGTCCGCAGCGTCCGCGACCTGCCGGCGGACCGCCTCGTATCGCACCGCGATGCCTGACATACGTGCTAGCGCGCCTCCTCGCCGGAGTCGTGAAGCGCATCGAACTCTCCGGTCACAAGGTAGGCGATACGCTCGCCGATGTCGACGGCGTTATCGGCGATGCGCTCGAGATAGCGGCTCGCGAGCACCATCGAGGAGGCCCACTCGATGTCCTCCTCGTCCTGCAGCCGCGCGAGCTCGCGGAAGAACTGCTTGTAGAGGTGGTCGATGGGCTCGTCGAGGTCCTGGAGCTTGCGCGCGAGGTCGAGGTCGTTCTTCTCGAGCGCCTCGCACGTCGCGTCGAGCACGCGGTAGACGAGGTTGCCCTGCGCCTGGATGAGGTCGTAGAGCGTCTGCGGGCCGCGGCGGTCGGCCGTGCGCTTGGCGGCCCGGGCGATGTTCACGCCGAGGTCAGCCATCCGCTCGAGGTGGAGCGCGATGTAGGTGAGCGAGTGCAGCAGCCTGAGGTCACGCGCGACCGGGAACTGCGTGGCGATCACCTCGAGCGAGTGCTCCTCGACGGCGAGCGTGCGCCGGTCGATCTCGGCGTCGCCGGCGATGACCTTCTCCGCGAGGTCCACGTCGCCGTCGACGAGCGAGGTCACCGCGTCGCGGGTGACGTGGGTGACGGTCTTGCCGATCGAGAGCACCTCGGCTTTGAGGTCCTTGAGTTCCTGCCTGAATCCTTCACGCATCGGTGCGGTCAGCTCCTTCGAGACGCAACCGGATATGGTCGTCCCTAGTATACCGCTCGGTACGGGCGGAACCCGCAGTTCACCAAGGTTTAACCGAAGCGGCCGGTGATGTAGTCCTCGGTGCGGCGGTCCTTCGGACTCGTGAAGAGGTTCGAGGTACGGTCGTACTCGACGAGCACGGCCGGTTCGCCCGCGACCTCCTGGAGGAAGAACGCGGTGAAGTCGCTCACGCGCGCCGCCTGCTGCATGTTGTGAGTGACGATGACGATGGTGATACGGTCCTTCAGCTCCGCCATCAGGTCCTCGATCTTCTGGACCGAGGTGGGGTCGATCGCCGAGCACGGCTCGTCCATGAGCATGACCTCGGGCTCCACGGCGAGCACGCGCGCGATACAGAGGCGCTGCTGCTGGCCTCCGGAGAGCGCAAGCCCGTTCCTGCCGAGGATGTCCTTGGTCTCCTTCCACAGGTTCGCCCGCTCGAGCGACGTCTGGACGATCTCGTCGAGCTCGGCCTTTCTCTTGACGCCCTGCAGGCGCGGGCCGAACGCGACGTTGTCATAGATCGACATCGGGAACGGGTTGGGCTGCTGGAAGATCATCCCGATACGGCGGCGCAGGTCGACAGGGTCGACGCCCGCCTCGTAGATGTGCTGTCCGTCGAGCGCGATAAGGCCCTCGGCGCGCGTGCCGGGGATGAGGTCGTTCATCCGGTTGAAGCAGCGCAGGAACGTCGACTTGCCGCAGCCCGACGGGCCGATGAAGGCGGTCACCGCCTTCTCCTTGATATCGACGGTGATGTCCGTGAGCGCATGGAAGTCGCCGTAGTAGAACTCGAGGCCCTTCACGGCGATCTTGTTCGGCGCGTCAGCGGGCACGGGTGACGTACGAAGCGACATCGTCTACACCTTCCGGTTCCGGCGCAGGAAGTAGCGGGCGCCCAGGTTGAACGCGAGGATCAGGATCATGAGGAGCAACGCGGTGCCGTAGGCGGCGGGCAGGTTGATGCCCTCCATGGCGAGCAGGTAGAGGTGTACCGTCATCGGCCGGCCCGAGTCGAGCGGGGTCACCGGCAGGTTGATCGCCTGCCCCATCGTGTAGATCACGACGGCGGTCTCCCCCACCGCGCGGCCGGTGGCCAGGATGATGCCGGTGATGATCCGCGGCATCGCGGCGGGGAGCACGATCCGGCTCACCGTCTGCCACTTCGTCGCTCCGAGGCCGTACGACCCCCACCTGATGTACTTGGGAACCGCCCGGATCGCCTCCTCGGTGGTGCGCATGACGATCGGCAGCATGAGGAACGAGAGCGCGAGCGCTGCCGAGAGCATCGAGAAGCCGATACCCGCCGCCTCCACGAACAACGCGAGGCCGAAGAGACCCATCACGATCGAGGGCACGCTCGCGAGGGAGTCGGCGGCGAAGCGGATCGTGCCCACGAGCCGGCCTTGGACCGCGTACTCGGCGAGGTAGACCGCCGCGAGGATCGCGATCGGGGTCACGATGACCATCGCGAGGGCCGTCACGTACATCGTGGAGACGATCGTCGGCCAGATGCCTCCCTCGGCGGCGACGCCTTCGGGCCATGTGAAGATGAACGCGGGCGAGAGTTCGCCGATGCCGTTGTAGACCACGTAGAGGATCACGGTGCCGAGCACCGCGACCGTGGTGATCGCCGAGACCCACAGCAACGTGAGCGCGATGGCGTTGGTGACGTTCTTGTTCATCGGCCCGACTCCATCGCGGTCTGGAAGCGCGAGATCAGGCGCACGAGGGCGACGAGGCCCATCGAGACGAGGAAGAGGATGATCGCCATGCCGAAGAGCGCCGTGCGGTGGTCGCCGGCAGCGTAGGGCATGTCCATCACGATCTGGGTGGTCAGCGTGGCGATCGGCTCCGAGATCGACTCGGGGAACACCGGCGCGTTACCCACGACCATGAGAACCGCCATCGTCTCGCCGATCGCGCGCCCCATCCCAAGGATGATCGCGTCGATGATGCCGATCTTGGCCGCCGGCACGAGCACCTTGTAGATCGTCTGCCACGTGGTGGCGCCCATCGCGTAGCTCGCCTCGCGGATGCCGGGCGGGATCGAGCGCAGCGCGTCCTCGGAGATGGCGGCGATGGTCGGCACGATCATGATCGCGAGGATGAACCAAGCGGTGACTGCCCCGAAGCCGAGGCCGTCGGTGAAGTTCGCGACGATGGGCCGCAAGATGATCAGGCCGAAGAACCCGTAGATGACCGACGGGATGCCCGCGAGCAGCTCCACCGCCGGACGGACGATCGAGCGGACGCGGGGGGTCGCGATCTCGGAGAGGAAGATCGCGGTGCCCACCGCGAGCGGCGTGCCGATCACGAGGGCCCCGAGCATGACGACCACCGACCCGTAGATGAGCGGCAGGATCCCGTACTCGGCCCCGGTCGGGTTCCACTCCGTGCCGGTGAGGAACGACCACGGGCCCACGGTGGCGAAGATCGGCCATCCACGAAGACCGACGAACGCGAAGATCAGGGCCACTCCCGCGACCGCGACACACGCGCAGACGAGGAAGAGGTTCTTGAGCGCCAGCTCCTTGAGATAGGTGGAGCGGGACACGAGCTGGAGGCCACGCGACTCAGCAGCGGGAGGCACCGGGGTGGGCGGCATCTTACTCGATCCTTCCGGAGATCGGCGTGAAGCCGGCGTCCTTGACGATGGTCCCCTGGACGGCTTCCGAGAGCACGAAGTCGATGTAGTCACGGGCGAGTCCAGTCGGCTCGCCCACGGTGAAGAAGTGCAGCAGTCGCTGCACGGGGTACTCGCCGGCGATGACCGACTCGGTGGTCGGTGCGATCCCGTCGATGGCGACGACCTTGACCTCGTCGTTGACGAAACCGAGCGAGATGTAGCCCACCGCCCCACGGGCATTGGCCACGACCGACCGGACCTGCCCGGTCCCGGGGAGCACCGCGGCGGTCCGGTCGAAGGGCGTGTCGCCCATGACGATCTTGTGGAACGCCTCGCGGGTGCCCGAGGCCTCGTCGCGGTTCACGAGTCCGATGTCCTTGTCGCGGCCGCCGACCTCGCTCCAGTTCTCGATCTCACCGGAGAAGATCGCCCGGACCTGTTCGGTGGTGAGCGCGTCGACGGGGTTGTCGGGGTGCACGATCACCGCGATGGCGTCGTAGGCGATCGGCGTGTCGAAGAGGCCGAGTTCCTCCTCGGCAGGCTTGAGGTCGCGCGAAGAGGTGCCGATGTCGGAGGATCCGTGCGCCACCGTCTCGATACCCGCCGACGATCCGAGCCCGGACACGAGGATCTTCTTGTCGGGATTGCGGTCGTGGTACATCTCGCCGGCGATCTCGGCGATCGGGAGGATGGTCGTCGACCCGGTGACCACGAGTTCCGTCGCCGAGGCGGAACGCTGGCCACAGCCGGCGGATGTGAGGAGCGCGGCGGCGAGCACAGCGCAGACGAGGACACGGGCGGCCGCGTTCGTGCGTGTGTTCGAGCTGCTCTTGGTTGTGTGCGGCCGAAGAAGCCGGTTCGCCATCTACTCGCCCTCTGTGATCACAGCGAGCGCACCATGCCTCCCCGTGATCGGGTCGGCGCGGTACGAGAAGAACCTGTCAGTCCGATCGCGGGTGCACGCTCCCACCGAAGCGATCCGTTCGGGTCCCACGCCTGCGCGTGCGAGACTCTCCCGGACGGCGGCGGCGAGATCGAGGCGCCCGTCGACCGCGCCGATGGTATCAAATATGTTGCAGAAGTGCGAAAGCAATCTTTCATCGACCTCGTAGCAGCACGAGGCGATATGGGGTCCGATGTAGGCGAGCAGCTCATCGACGTGAACGCCCGCGTGTCGCGCGAGGCGCTCGGCGGCGACACCCGGCAGCGACGCGAGCGCACCCTTCCACCCGGCGTGCACCACCGCGACAGCGGGACGGGGGCCCGCAACGACGAGCACCACGGGCACGCAGTCGGCGTAGAGCATCAGGACCGGCAGGCCGGGCGTACTCGTGATGAGCGCATCGGTCCCGGCGACGGGGTCCCGGAAGTCCGCGTGTCGCGGATCCACCCACGCACCCGCGCCGGCACTCCCCTCGTCCGCGAGGGCCACCCGGTCGCCGTGGACCTGCTCGGCGGTCACGAGACGAGGGCGGAGAGTCTCCAGTCCGAACGCGGCGAGCAGGAGCGACCTGTTCCGGTCGACCGCCGAGGGGTCATCGCCCACATGTGAGGCGAGATCGAGCGTGGCATACGGCGCGGCGCTCACCCCGCCGGTGCGCTCGGAGAACGCCACCACCACGCCGGTCGAGTCCCGAAGACCGAGATCGGTGTGGACCACCACGCCCGGAGGCGTGACGACACGATCGAGCGCGGGAGGGAACGAACTCCGGTGTGGACCGTGTCTGTCAGCGGGGCGCATCATCACCGGACGATGATACCGTGTACGCGCACCGCCGCACCGACGACCTGACGACGCCACCGAGGCGTGTCGCAGTGAAGGGGGAGACGATGGATATCGGCAGAGGGCTGGGAGCACCGTTCAAAGACGATGCCTGGATCGCGAAGGCCGCGCTCGGCGGCGTCTGGGCGGTGGTGCCGTTCACCGGGTTCGCCCTCCTCGGCTTCTATCTGGACTACGTCAGGAACGTCGCCCACGGCCGGGAGACCCCGCTGCCCGAGTGGAACGCGTTCGGCCGGTACTGGGTGCGGGGGCTGCTCGCCTCGATCGCCATCCTCCTCTACCAGCTGCCGGCGATCATCCTCCTGGCCTTCGCGGCCGTCCCGTTCCTGGTCGCGGTCGCGGTCGACCCGGCGGCGGACCCTGGTGCGGCGGGAGTGCTCGGCGCGGGCGCGCTCTGCCTCGCGTTCGCCCTCGCGGCGCTCTACGCCATCGGCGTGTCGCTCTTCCTCGGAGCGGCGCTCACCCACTACGCGATGCACGAGGAGTTCGGGACGCTCTTCGCGATCAGCGAGATCCGCACGCGCCTCTCGGCCGGGACCGGATACTTCACCGCCTGGCTGATGTACCTCGTCATCGCGATCGTTGCCGGCACGGTGGGCGGCACGGTGGGCGGAGTGCTCGCGCTCGTCCCGGTGCTCGGCTGGATCGCCTCCGTGTTCATCTCCGGCGCCGTCGGGTTCCTCGGCTCGATCATGTCGGCGCACCTCTTCGGCCAGTACGCCGCGAGCGCCTACGGGCTGCCCGGCGTGGGAATCGCACCCGGCACGGTCGTCACGGGGCCCGTGACCCCGGCACCGCCCGCACCGCCCGCGCCGCCCGCTCCTCCGGCTCCCCCCGCACCGCCCGCGCCGCCCGCTCCCCCGGCGTCACCGCCGGATGCGCCGGGTGCACCCGCCGCCCCCGAGCGTCCGGGGACCGGGGACTGACCCTCGCGCCGCCCGCCACGTTTCGCGTGGTGGGCGGCTCGCGCCACCGATGAGAACGCGCGAGAGCCCCACCGCGGCCGCGGTGGGGCTCTCTTCTCGCCGGAGACGATCGGGCCCTGATGCCACGGGGTCTCGCCGCCGCGGCATCAGGGCCCAGGACCGGGTCACGCTCAGACTAGAACGAGCGCTGCTTCAGGAAGGGCGGGATCTCCAACTCGTCCTCCGCGATCGGCTCGAACGTGGGCACCGAGGGGCCCTCGTCGACCGCGGATCCGAACTCCATCGACTCCTGCTTGCGCCTGCGACCCTCGAAGCCGGTCGCGATGACGGTCACGCGGATCTGGTCCATCATCGAGTCGTCGATCACGGCGCCGAAGATGATGTTGGCGTCCGGGTGTGCGGCGGCCGCGACGACCTCGGCGGCCTCGTTGACCTCGAACAGGCCGAGGTCCGAGCCGCCTGAGATCGAGAGCAGGACGCCCTGCGCCCCCTCGATGCTCGACTCGAGGAGCGGGCTCGAGATCGCGGCCTTCGCGGCGTCGTGCGCGCGGTTGTCTCCCGCGGCGAGCCCGATACCCATCAGCGCGGACCCGGCATCAGCCATGATCGTCCGCACGTCGGCGAAGTCGAGGTTGATCAGCCCGGGGACGGTGATCAGGTCCGTGATGCCCTGGGTGCCCTGCCGCAAGATGTCGTCGGCGATCCGGAACGCGTCGAGGATGGACGTCTTCTTCTCGGCGACCTGCAGCAGGCGGTCGTTCGGGATCACGATCAGCGTGTCGACGACGTCGCGCAGGCGGTTGATCCCTTCCTCGGCCTGCAGCGCGCGCTTGCGGCCCTCGAACGCGAAGGGACGGGTCACGACGCCCACGGTCAGCGCACCGATCTCGTTCTTGGCGATCTCGGCGATGACCGGCGCGGCGCCTGTGCCGGTGCCTCCGCCCTCGCCTGCGGTGATGAAGACCATGTCGGCGCCTTGCAGCGCCTCCTTGATCTCATTGCGGTTCTCCTCGGCGGCCTGCAGACCGATGTCCGGGTTGGCTCCCGCGCCGAGCCCCTTGGTCAGATTCACGCCGACGTGGACCTTGTAGTCCGCGTCCGACATGAGTAGCGCCTGGGCGTCGGTGTTCACCGCGATGAACTCGACGCCCTTCACACCGGCCTCGACCATCCGGTTGACGGCGTTGGTTCCGCCACCGCCGATTCCGACGACCTTGATGACCGCGAGATAGTTCGCGCCCGTCTCGAGCATTGGTTTCCCTCCCCGTGGCAGAAGGTTCGGTGACCCTTACTTAAACCTCAAGTTTACGGTTATGGTACGTGTGCAACGGTCAATCTTCGCATAAACCTTATGGGATACGCAAGAGGGAGTCCGAGATTTCCTCCGGCGGCGGTACACTCCCTCCTTGCGTGAGCAGGGAGTCCGCGCCCCGGAAAGCGGAACAGGTCGCTACTGGATCGCCGAGGCGCACGCACCTCAGGAACCCTCAGGGAAGGTCGAGGCCTCTCCAGGTCGGGCGGTCCGCCGTCCGCACGTTGATGTAGACCACCCTCCCCTGCTGTTCGGTCAGGATGCCTCGCGCCACGGTGTCCTTGCGCGCGATGTCTTCGGCGGAGCCCACGAGGATCTCGATGTCGTCCGTGGTCATCAGCGTGGTGAGGTCGACCGAGGGTGCGGAGACAGCCCGGACGCGTGCGCGCAACTCGTCGCTGATGCCCTCCACCACCTCGATCGCGTTGATGAGCGCATCGGACCCCGCCTCCTCGCCGGGTACCGGCTCGAAGTCGGTCAGGTCACGCACGACCACGACCGTGTCGGTCGGCTCGGGCGTGCGCTGCTCGAGTACGGTGCCCGCCCGATCGACGAGCCAGAACGAGGCCTCGCCGACGTCGACGAGCGCCACCGGGACCCGCTCGGTCACCACGAGTCGGACGCCATCAGGGAAGTCCCGCTCGAGCGCGACGGCCGCGATCCACGGATCGGCTTCGAGGCGCTCGACCACCTCCTCGACCGGAAGGCGCAGGAGCGTCGCGTCGGGGGGCAGCGCGGCTCGCTCGCGCACCCGCTCCTCGGTGAGGTAGGTGATCCCCGTGACCTCGACACGAGTCACCGTGAACGCCGAAGACCGGTAGAGTCCCACCACGCCGGCGACCACGGCGGCGCCGAGGAGGAGCAGCGCTGAGATGCGGACGATCGCCACCCGGCGCTGGCGGCGCAAGCGCTCCTCTCGGGCCGCACGCTTCGCATCGGCCGCCCCGCGACGCTGGCGCGGGCTTGCGCTGCCACCGGAACCCGACCGTGTCCCGCCCCTCGATCGTGCGCCCGGACCCTGCGACTCTACCTTTACTTTAGGGTCAGGGTGTGCCTCACCGTGCTGGAGCGGATCCCAGCGAAGCCCGTCACGCGAGCGTTCGGGGGTGATCGTCACGTGACGGCGCTTCGGCCGGTCAGCCGAGGACCCTGACCTCGGTCTTGAGTTCGACGCCATGCGTCTGCTTCACCACCCCTCTGACCTCGTCGATGAGAGCGAGTACGTCGGCCGCCGTCGCGCCGCCGGTGTTCACGATGAAGTTCGCGTGCACGTCGGAGACCACTGCCCCGCCCACCCGCGCGCCCTTGAGGCCAGCGGCCTCGATGAGCCTACCCGCCGAGGCGCCCGGCGGGTTGATGAACACGCTCCCCGCGTTGGGCACGCCGAGCGGCTGCGCCGACTTGCGCCAGTGGAAACGCTGGTCCATCACCCGCCTGATCCGGTCCTGCTCCCCCGGCGAGAGCCGGAGCGTGCACTCGACGATCACGCCGAGGCCCGGCAGGCCGCTCTCACGGTATCCCCACGCGATCTCCGTGCCGCGCAGCACCCGCAGCCCGCTGCCGGGGGTGTAGAGCGTCACGCTCTCCACCACCGAGCCGATCCACTCCTCGGCGGAACCGGCGTTCATGGCGAGCGCGCCCCCCACCGTGCCGGGCACGCCCACAGCGAACTCGAGTCCCGAGAGCCCCCGGGAGTAGGCGTCCTGGACGATCGCTGCGAGGATCACGCCCGCGCCTGCCTGGAGCCGGTCGCCGTCGGCCCGGTGCCGCTTGAAGTCCTTGCCGAGCACGAGCACCGCCCCGTCGTAGCCCTCGTCGGCGGCGAGCACGTTGCTCCCCTTGCCGAGGACCGTCCACCGGACGCCCTCCTCGGCGAGGATGTCGAGCGCGTGCGAGAGGTCGGAGAGCGACTCGCAGATCGCGAAGACCGCTGCCGGGCCGCCGATGCGGTAGGTCGTGTGCCGGCTCAGCGGCTCGTCGCGGCGGACGTGGCCGGCGATGACCGAACGGAGCCGGTCGTATACGCGGGCAGCATCGCTCACGAAGACTCCTCGAGCGCGCGCACGATCTCGGGTCCGACCATGGTGACGTCACCGGCCCCCATGGTGAGCACGAGATCGCCGGGGCGGACCGACCGCGCGATGAAGGCGGGGACCTCGGCGCGGCGCGGCAGCCACGCCACGCGCGTGCGCGGGTGCCGCGCGAGGACGGCGTCGACGAGGGACTTGCCGGACACGCCCGGGATCGGGGTCTCCCCGGCGCTGTAGACGTCCATGAGCACGAGCCGGTCGGCCTCGGCGAAGGCCTCGGCGAAGTCGTCGACGAGAGCCTGCGTACGCGAGTAGCGGTGGGGCTGGAAGATCGCCCAGATGCGCGCCCCCTCCCCCACCGAGCCGCGCGCGGCGGCGAGCGTCGCGCGAACCTCGGTCGGATGGTGGGCGTAGTCGTCGACCACGCGGACCTCGTCCACGCAGCCGACCGGGTCGAACCTGCGCTTCACGCCGACGAACCCCTCAAGAGCCCGGGCCGCCTGTCCGACGTCCCGTCCGAGCGCCCACGCGACAGCGAGCGCCGCCGTCGCGTTCGAAACGTTGTGCTCGCCGGGGATCGCGACGCGGGCCGCGATGGTCGCGCCGTCCGGCAGGGTGACCTCGAACGCGTGGCCGGCCCCTTCACGCCGAAGCCCGCTCGCCCGCACCTCGGCGGTCGCATCGAAGCCGTAGGACACGATCGGGGCGCCGGCCCTGCGCGCGATCTCCATGGCACACGCGTCATCGGCGCAGACCACCGCCGTGCCGCCCTCCACGGTGCGCTCGAAGAAGCGCTGGAACGTCTCCTCCACCGCCTCGAAGGTGCCGTAGTGGTCGAGATGGTCCGCCTCGACGTTGGTCACGAGCGAGACGAAAGGCTCGAGGTGCAGGAACGACCCGTCCGACTCGTCTGCCTCGACCACGTAGTCGGGACCATCGCCGCACCCGGCGTTGGTGCCGAACCCGCACACCTCCCCGCCGATGAGGAAGGTCGGCTCGGCCCCCATGCCGTGCAACATGGTCGCGATCATCGAACTCGTGGTCGTCTTGCCGTGCGTTCCGGCGACCGCGATCGTGCGCCGACCGCCGGCGAGATGGGCGAGCATGCGGGCGCGCTGCCACACGGGGATGCCGCGACGGCGCGCCTCGGCGAGCTCCGGATTCGTCTCCGGGATCGCCGAGGAGACCACGACGACCTCAGGGTCGCCGAGGTTCGCGGAGTCGTGGCCCACGTGCACCTCGACGCCCGCCTCACGCAGCGCCCTGACGTAGCGCGAGTCCTTCAGGTCCGATCCCGTGACGGCGACGCCCTGCTCGTGCAGGACGAGCGCGATGCCGCTCATCCCCGCGCCCCCGACCCCGATGAAGTGTGCGTACGCGCGCTGGCTCACGCCGATACCTCGTTCCTCTGTCCGCCCTCGGCGGTGTGTGTGATCAGTCGCGCGAGCCGCTCGGTCGCGTCGCGCACCCCGAGCGCCGCCGAGGCGGCGGCCATCCGTTCGCGACGAGACGCATCGTCGAGAAGCGACCCGAGCTCAGTAGCGAAACGCTCGCCATCGAGGTCCGCGTCGGCCACGACCACCGCGCCGCCGCCGTCGCGGACATCGCTCGCGTTCAGGGTCTGGTGGTCGTCGGTCGCGAAGGGGTAGGGCACCAGGATCGCGGCACGGCCGATCGCCGTGATCTCGGCGATCGAGGTCGCTCCGGCCCGCGCGACCACCACGTCGGAAGCGGCGAGCGCGCCGCCCATGTCTTCGAGGTAGTCGAGCACGCGGTAGCGGGTGGTGTCACGGTCGCCGACGACGCGGCCGAGCGCCGCGCGCACCGAGTCCGCCTCGGTGCGGCCGGCGACGTGGATCACGTGCAGCCCCTCGCGTTCGAGCAGCGCCGGCGCGAGCGAGACCAGGGCCTCGTTCACGTGGCGTGCCCCTCGGCTGCCGCCGAAGACGAGCAGCACCAGCGCGTCGGCCGGCAGGTCGAGCCGGGCGCGTCCCGCGTCGCGGTCGGCCTGCAAGATGTCTGCTCGGACCGGGTTGCCTGTGCGGATGGCCCGTGCGGCGCCCATCCGGGCCGCCGACGCCTCGTAGGTCACCCCGACCGCCGTCGCCCGGCGCGCGAGCGCCCGGTTGGCCAGTCCCGGCACGGAGTTCTGCTCGTGCAGCACGAGGGGGATCCGCCGGAGCAGCGCCGCGAACCCGACCGGCAGGGAGACGTAGCCCCCGAACCCTACCACCACGTCGGCCCGCGGCCGGCCGAGGAGCCTGAGCGCCCGCACGGTCGAGACCGCGATGAGACCGAGCGCGCCGATCAGGGACAGCGGACGCGAGCGGTCGAAACCGCGCGCTGCCAACCCGTGGAAGACCAGACCCGCCTCACGCGCGAGACGGGCCTCCGGACCTGACGGTGTGCCGATGAACTCGACGTCATGCCCGCCGGCGCGAAGGTGGTCTGCCACCGTCAACGCAGGATAGATGTGACCGGCGGTCCCCCCGCCGCTCAGCAGTATCCTCACGCGCACTCTCCTTGCCCTGTGTCCGCCCGCGCCGTTCCGTGCGGGCCCCGTAGGTGGAAACCGACAGTATGACTCCGATGCACAGCATCGTGAAGGTCATCGAGGAGCCACCGAAGCTCACGAGCGGCAAAGGGATCCCGGTGACCGGGACCAGACCCGTCACCGCGGCCATGTTGATGACCGCCTGCGTGACGAGCATCGCCGTGAGGCCGCCGGCGAGCAGCCGCCCGTATACGTCCCTCGTTCCGAGCGCGATCCGGGTACCCGCATACGCGATCGCCCCGAACGCGACAAGGACCGACAGGGACCCGACGAGCCCGAGCTCCTCCCCGATGATAGCGAAGATGAAGTCCGTGTGGGCCGCAGGGAGATAGAAGAACTTCTGCCGCGACATGCCGAGGCCGACCCCGTCGATGCCGCCGGAACCGAACGCGTAGAGCGCCTGGATCGACTGGTACCCCGAGTCGAGCGGGTCGGCCCACGGATCGAGGAACGCGAACACCCGCCTCAGCCGGTAGGGCTCGGCAGCGATGGCGACCGCCACCAGCGCCGCACCCGCGCCCACCGCACCGAACAGGAGCTTGCCGCTGATGCCGCCGATCAGGAGCACGAGGAAGACGGCGAGGAGTATCTGAACGGTCGTCCCCATGTCGGGCTGCAGCATCACCAGGGCCGCGACCACGCCGACCGCGATGAAGAGCTGCTTCCAGAACTGCGACGTGGTGATCCTGCCTCGGCGGAGCTGCTGCAGCAGGTAGGCGGCGACCATGACACACCCGAGCTTGGCGTACTCGGACGGCTGGACCGTGAACACGCCGAGGTCGATCCAGCGGGTGGCCCCCCACTTGCCCACGCCGATGAACGGCACGAGGACCAGTCCGATCAGGGAGGCGCCGTAGATCGCCGTTCGCGCCCAGCCCACCCGGCGGTAGTCGACGAACATGGCGACCACCAGCAAGAGGAGTCCGGCCAGCGCTCCGAGTGCCTGGCGCTTGAGATGGTGCATGCTGTCCTGCTGGTGCACGAAATCGGCGACGGAGGACGCCGAGTAGACCATCATCAACCCGCCCAGAAGCAGGAAGAGGGTGGAGAGGAGCAGGATGTAGCGGGGCCAGGGCCCTCCGGCGAAGACCTCACGCTGCGCCATCGGAGTCCTCCCCCCGCGCGAGTGCGGCCACGTGTTCCTTGAACACACGCCCGCGTTCGGCGTACCCTCCGAACTCGTCGAAGGACGCGCACGCAGGCGAGAGCACGACCGCCGAGCCCGGCAGCTCTCCCGCGATCCGCGTAGCCACCGGGACCGCCGCGGTCATGGTCGCGGCCATGGTGAACGCCACGCCCTCGGCGGCCAGATAGCGGGCGATCTCCTCGGCGGCCTCCCCGAAGACCACCGGTCGGGCGTCGGCGGCCCGGACGGCGCGGGCGAGCCCGGCGAAGGAGTTGTCCTTGTTCCGCCCGCCGAGGAGCACTACCACGGGACGTCCGTCGAAGGCGGTCAGTGCCTTGACGGTCGCATCGGGGTTCGTCGCCTTGGAGTCGTTGAAGTACTCCACGCCGGCGACCGTCGCCACCGGCTCGAGGCGATGCTCGATCGGCTGAAACGTGCGAAGCCCATGGCGGACCGCCGCGGGGTCGGCCCCGAAGGCGAGGGCCGCGGCGGCCGCGGCGAGCGCGTTGCTCACGTTGTGGTCGCCGCCGATCAGCAGCTCGTCGCGGTGCACGAGTGCGAGCGGTCCCGAGGGGCGATCGACCGTGAGCGTCCCGTCCGCGGCGACCCACGCCCCGCCGGCCTCGCGGCGCGTTCGGCTCACGCACGCCACGCGCACCCCCCGCGCACGGACCGGCTCGACATGCGCGGCCGACCCGGGGTCGTCGACGTCGATCACCGCGACGTCGCCCTCGCGCTGGTTCGCGAAGATGCGCGCCTTGTCCTCGGCGTAGGCCTCGAGGCCCCCGTGCCAGTCGAGATGGTCAGGCGTGATGTTGAGGAGCACCGACACCCGGGGGTGGAAGGCGCTCGTGAGGGCGAGCTGGAACGAGGAGACCTCGGCGACGAGCGCGCTCGCCGGTCCGGCCTCGGCGACGATCCCGATGGCGGGGGTCCCGATGTTGCCCACGGTATAGGCGGAGACGCCCGCCGAGACGAGCAGGTGCGCGAGCAGACTCGTGGTGGTGGTCTTGCCGTTGGTGCCCGTGACCGCGAGCCAGGGCGAGACCGAGCGGCGGAACGCGAACTCCACCTCGGAGACGACCTCCCCGCTCGCCCGCGCGGCCGATCGGAACAGCTCCGACGCGGGCGGGACGCCGGGGCTCACGATCGCGAGATCATAAGACCCCTCGGCCTCGGAGGTCCCCAGCGTCACGCGGGCGCCCTGGGCGCGCAGACGCGATGCGCGCTCCCGCAGCGCCGGCGTGTCGGCCGCGTCGACCACGTCCACCGCGGCCCCGCAGCCCGCACCGGCGCCCGCGAGGGCGTAGTGCGCGGCCGCCTCTCCCGAGGCACCGAGCCCGACCACCAGGATATGCCCGGCGAGCGGCTCCACGTCAGCGCCTCACGGATTCCACGAAGAAGAGTGCGAAACCTCCGCCTGCGGTGATCCCGGTGAGGATCCAGAAGCGGACCATGATCTTCGTCTCCGACCAGCCCTTCATCTCGAAGTGGTGGTGGAGGGGCGCCATGCGGAAGATCCGCTTGCCCGTCAGCTTGAACGAGGCGACCTGCAGGATGACCGAGAGCGTCTCGATCACGTAGATCCCGCCGATGAGCGCGAGGAGTATCTCCGTCTTGGTGATGATCGCGAACGTCGCGATCGCGGCCCCGAGACCGAGCGAGCCCGTGTCCCCCATGAAGATGTTCGCGGGGTAGGCGTTGTACCACAGGAAGCCGATGCACGCGCCGGCGATGGCGGCCGCGAGCAGCGCCACCTCCAGCATGTTCATCCGAAACGCGATGCCCGAGTAGGCGAGCATCACGATGGTGACGGTGCCCGCGGCAAGCCCGTCGAGCCCGTCGGTCAGGTTGACGGCGTTCGACGTCCCCACGATGAGGAACCAGACGAGCCCGAGGTAGAGCCACGGGACCGTGAGGGCCACTCCGCCGATGTCGAAGACGCTCGTGAACGCCCCGAGATCGAGCGTGGCGCCGGTGAGCGGGACCTCGACGGTGCTCGTCACGCCGGCCCAGTTCACCACGAGCAGGCCGAACGCGAGCGCGACCACCGCCTGTCCGATGATCTTCGCCCTCGGCGTGAGGCCGAGCGAGCGCTCGTGGACCACCTTGGCCCAGTCGTCCACGAAGCCGAGCAGTCCGCATGCTCCGGTCGCCGCGATGGCGAGCAGGCTCAAGCGGCCGAACTGGCCGAGGAAGACGTACGTCCCGGCGACCACGAGCAGGATCAGCACCCCGCCCATCGTGGGCGTCCCCTGCTTCGCGAGGTGCCCCTGCGGGCCGTCGGCGCGGATCTGCTGCCCGATGTTGCGGAAGCGCAGCAGACGGATCCAGAAGGGCATGAGCACGCCCACGGCGACGATCGAGAGCACGACCGCCATGAAGACCTGATATGACGGATACTCGGCGAGTCTAAACACGAGGTTCGACGATCCCTTCGACCACGCGCTCGAGGCCCATCACCCTCGACGCCTTCACCAAGACGATATCACCCGTCTCGAGCAGGTCGTCGAGCACCTCCGACGCCTCCTCGGGAGTCGCGCACGGACGCACCATGTCCGCATCCATGCCGGCCGCCCTCGCTCCGTCGGCGATGCGCGCCGCACGCGGGCCCGCCGTCACCAGGACGTCGATCGCGCTGCGGGCCACGAGCTCGCCGATCTCGAAGTGCGCGATCTCGGTGAGGGAGCCGAGTTCCGCCATGTCGCCGAGGACCGCGATCCGCCTGCCCGCGGCCGTATAGGCGGCGAGCGTCTCGACCGCCGCGCGCATCGAGGTCGGGTTCGCGTTGTAGGCGTCGTTGATGACGTGCACGCCGCTCGCCGAGGTGAACGACTGCATCCGCATCTCGCCGGCCTCGGCCGACGCGAGCCCCTCGGCCACGCGCTCCGGGGCGATGCCGAGGTGCAGGCCCACCGCGGCGGCGGCCAGCGCGTTGTAGACGTTGTGGCGACCGGGGAGCGTGAGCGTGACCGGCCACTGCCCCTCGGCCGTCTCGAGCGTGAACGACGCGCGGCTCTCCTCGTCGAGCTCGATGCCGGTCGCGCGCACGTCGCACTCCTCGGCGAGACCGTAGCGCACGATCCGGGCCCGGGAGGACATCGCGAGCGTGCCGGAGTAGGCGTCGTCACCGTTGAGGAAGACGGTACCGTCCTCGGGGACGGCCTCGACGAGCTCCGCCTTGGCCGAGGCGATCGCCTCCTGGCTGCCGAGGACCTCGATATGGCTCGTCCCGATGTTGGTCACGAGGCCCACGGTGGGCCGAGCGAGACGGCAGAGCTCGGCGATCTGGCCGGCGCCGCGCATCGCCATCTCGACCACGAGGACGTCGGTATCCGCACGGGCGTCGAGGAGCGTGAGCGGGACGCCGAGCTCGTTGTTGCGGTTGCCGCGGGTCGCGACCACCGAGAGCTCCGTGCCGAGGACCGAAGTGATGAACTCCTTGGTGGTGGTCTTGCCGGTCGACCCGGTCACGCCGACCACCGGGCAGAAGAGCCGGTCCCGATGGTAGGCGGCGAGCGCCTGGACCGCGTCGAGCGGGTCGGCGACACGCACCACCGCCACGCCCCTGCGGGCCGCAAGCTCGAGCGGCGCGGCGAGCTCCTCCGGCCCCCGCGTCACGAGCAGCGCGCGGGCGCCCGCCTCGATCGCGTCGGGCAGCAGGTCGTGCGCGTCGACCACCGCGCCGGTGAAGGCGACGAACGCGCTTCCCGAGTGCACGCAGCGCGAGTCGGTGCACACGCCGTTCAGCATGACCTCGGCAGGTCCGCCGAGGAGTTCGCCTCCGGTGACCTCGAGCAGGGTCTCCACACTGAGCGTCAGCACAGGCGTCGCACCTCCTCGGCGGCGACCTCGCGGTCGTCGAAGCGCACGGTGCGGTCGGCGAAGATCTGATAGTCCTCGTGCCCCTTGCCGGCGATGAGTACCGCGTCCCCGGGTGCCGCCTGCGCGAGCGCGGCGGCGATGGCCGCGCGGCGATCGACCACGACCTCGTAGGAGGCGCCCACCTGCCGCAGCCCGTCCTCGATCTGCAAGATGATGCCGACCGGGTCCTCCGAGCGCGGGTTGTCGCTCGTGACGATGGCGTGGTCGGCCGCGCTCCCGGCCGCTGCGCCCATGAGCGGACGCTTCTCCGGGTCGCGGTCCCCGCCGCAGCCGAACACCGCGATCACCCGGCCCGGCGTGATGTCACGGACCGCCCCGATGGCCTTCTCGAGGCTGTCGGGCGTGTGCGCGTAGTCGACGAACACGCCGAACGGCTGCCCGGCGTCGACCCGCTCGAGCCGGCCGGGCACCTGCGGGGCCGCGGAGAGCCCCTCGGCGATGGTCTCGACCGGGATGCCGAGCGCGTACCCGCATCCCGCGGCGACGAGCGCGTTGCTCACGTTGTACTCGGCGGCGAGCGGCAGGTCGACGCGGGCGCACCCGTCGGGCGTCACGAGCGTGAAGTGCGCCCGGTCGGGACGCAGCTCCTCGTCGAGCGCGCGCACCATCGCGTCCTCGGCCCGCCCGACGGTGATCACGCCGTCGATCTCGACGGCCATCGCCGCGCCGAGGAGGTCGTCGACGTTCACCACGCGGGCGTCGACCTCGAAGTCGGTGAAGAGGCGGCGCTTGACCGCGAAGTACTCCTCGATCGTGTGATGGTAGTCGAGATGGTCCTGTGTCAGGTTGGTGAACGCCGCGACCGCGAACCGCACCCCGTCGACGCGACGCAGGTCGATCGCGTGCGAGGAGACCTCCATCGCCGCCGCGTCGACCCCGGCGTCGCGCATGGCGCGCAGCAGGCCCTGCAGGTCCGCGGACTCCGGCGTGGTCCGGCCCGCGTCCTGGCGTTCCTCGGCGATCCGGGTCTCCACCGTGCCGATGAGCCCGGTGCGATGCCCCGCCCGTCGCAGGATCGCGTCCACGAGGTAGGTCGTGGTGGTCTTGCCGTTGGTGCCCGTGATCCCCACGAGGGAGAGCTCATGGCTCGGGTGACCGTGGAAGGCGGCGGCGGCGCGAGCGAGCGCGACCCGGGTGTCCCCGACGATGACCTGCGGCACGCCCGAGCACGTCGCGACGGGGCGCTGACACACGAGGGCCGCCGCGCCCCGGCTCGCGGCGTCGGCGGCGAAGTCGTGGCCGTCGTGCGCGAACCCGGGGATGCAGAAGAACGCGTCGCCCGGGCGCACGCGGTCCGAGCGGTACGCGATGCCGCCGACCCGCAGCTCGGCGAGGTCGGCGTCGATGGAGGCACCCAGGCCCTGGAGGAGGTCTCTGATGAGTATCGTCACGGCTTCTTCACCACGTCAGGACGGTCGATTCTAGCACGGTCGGACCCGCTTCCCTATGGCTGGCTCTCCCCTGTCATCGTCTCGACATCAGACCGGTCGAGCGGTGCGCTCGAGGTCGGTGGGATCTTGAGGTGCGAGACCGCGAAACGGGCGACCTCGGCGAAGACGGGAGCCGCCACCGAACCCCCGTAGATCGCCCCGCTCGGCTCGTCGATCACCACGACCACGAGCACGCTCGGGTCGTCGGCGGGCAGGAATCCCGCGAACGAGGCGATGTACTTGCCCGGCGCGTACCCGCGGCCGTCGGTCCGCGCCTTCTGCGCCGTGCCGGTCTTCCCGGCCACCTCATACCCCTCGACCGCGGCGTTGCCGCCGGTACCCTCGGTGACCGAGGCCTTGAGGACCTCGCGCGTCTCGGCGGCGGCCTCCTCGGAGATCACGCGCTCCTTGGAGTGACGGACCACGAGGTCGGGTCGGCCGGGGACGTCCACGAGCAGGTGCGGCGTGACGAGTTCCCCGCCGTTCGCGATGGCGGCGAGCGCCCGCGCGAGTTGGAGCGGCGTCATCGAGATGCCCTGCCCGAACGGGATGTTCGCGATCGACGTGGCCGACCACTGCTCGACGGCGGGCAGGTAGCCCGCGGCCTCGCCCGGGAAGTCGATCCCGGTCCTCGCGGTGAATCCGAACCGCGTGAGGTACTCGTGGAGGGGCCCCTCGCCGAGCGCCTGGCCCATCTTGACGGTCCCGACGTTGGAGGAGTTCGCGACGATGTCGGTGAGTGTCCACTCGACCTGTGGGCGCGGGTGGGCCTCCTTGATCGTCCGGTTGCCCACCTGGAGCGTAGGCGGCAGCACGAACGAGGAGTCCGCGTCGAAGAGTCCCGCGTCGATGACCGCAGCGGCCGTGATGGCCTTCAGCGTCGAGCCGGGCTCATAGACGTCGGTGATGGCGCGATTGCGATACGCCGAGGAATCGACCTCGGCGAAGCGGTTCGGGTTGAATCCCGGCACGGACGCCATCGCGAGCACCGCGCCGGTGTTCGGGTCCATCACCACGACCGACCCGGACTTCGCGCCCCACGTCTCGACCGCGCCCTGCAGCTCGAGCTGGGCAACGTACTGGATGTCCCGGTCGATGCTGATCACGATGTCGCTGCCGTGCACGGGCTCCTCGGCGTGCATGACACCGCCGGGGATGGGGCGCCCGAACGGGTCGCGCTCGGCGAGCACCGAGCCCGGGATCCCCGCGAGCAGCTCGTCGTAGTGCGCCTCGAGTCCGCCGAGGCCCTCGTCGTCCACGCCCACGAAGCCGAGGACCTGGGCCGCGAGCTCCCCGGATGGGTACGTCCGCCGAGAGTCCTTGAGCTGCCCGATCCCGGCGAGGCCGAGGGCCTCGACCGCCTGTGCACGCTCCATGTCGACCTTGCGCGCGATGTAGACGAACCCGGAGTCGCGCTGGAGGCGGGCGGTGTGGTCCGAGACCTCTCCGCCGAGGACGCCGGTGAGCGCCTCCGCTGTCGCGGTGGCGTCCTCGACGAGCCGGGGGGAGGCGTAGATGGTCCGGGCCTCGCGCGAGACGGCGAGCGGCTCGCCATCACGGTCGAAGATGGTGCCCCGTCGCGGGCTCAGCTCGATATCGCGCGTGCGCTGGTCGGCCGCCCGCTCGGCATACGCCGGCGCGGCGAAGACCTGCAGGTGGACCATCCGGCCCGCCAGGACGACGAGCGGGACCACGAGGAGGATGAGCATGAGACCATGCCGTTCGCCGGGGCCCTTCGACGCGGGGTTCCTGCGCTTCGCCGGCACGGTGCGTGATCGGCGCTGGCCGCTCATCGTAGCGACGCGAGTCCCGCGTCACCGACGAGAAGCACCTGCGCCTCGCCGGCGGTCATCCGCATGACCTCGGCCAGCAGCTCCGCGACCCGCTCGGAGGAGCGCGACGGTTCGACCGTCGCGGCGGGCTGCGCCATGAGTTCGGTGTCCTCGCCCGCCTCCCCGGCGGGGAGCTCGAGGTAGGAGACCTCCTCGGCGGCGCCCATGCCCATGGAGACGCCGGCGATGCTCTCGATCCGCGAGGGGGTCGCGAGCGCGATCCGGTCGGCCTCGAGCATCTCGGAGCGGATGCGCTCGTTCTCGATGTCCTGTTTCAGGGCGTTGGCGGCCAGCGCCGCCTCGGTCGCCTGCACGGTCAGCTGGACGCGCGCCATCCCGAGGCCCATGACGACCACGAGGAGCACGAGCGTGGTCTGGAAGAGTCCCCGGCACCGCGCGATCTCACGTGCGGACGCGTGGGGCGCGGGACGGGACGTGGAGGTGCGGCCGGCACCGCCGCGGAGGAGCCGAAGAGCAGGCGCGAACGAGGTCGCGCCGTGCTCGCGCACGCGTGCGGGCAGACCCATGTCACTCCTCCTCTCCTGATGCGTCCACGCTCCCGGCGTCGGCGCTCACCGTCTCTCCGCCACCCGCAGCTTGGCGCTGCGCGCACGCGGGTTCTCTTCTATCTCACGCTCCGTCGGAACGACGGGGCGTCTCGTCACGATGCGGACCACCGGCTCGGACCCGCACGAGCACACCGGGAGCTCGGGCGGACACGTGCACCCCGTCGCCAGCTCGCTGAAGACCCGCTTGACCGTGCGGTCCTCGAGCGAGTGGTAGCTGATCACCACGATCCTGCCTCCGGGAGCGAGCCATCCGACCGCGGCCCTGAGGCCACGTTCGAGCACCTCGAGCTCCTGGTTGACCTCCATCCTGAGCGCCTGGAAGGTGCGGCGGGCGGGATGAGGGCCCGATCGGCGGGCCGCCGCGGGGATCGCCGCCTTGATCACCTCCACGAGGTCGGTGGTGGTGAGGATCGGACGGCGGCCTCGCGCGGCTACGATGAATGCTGCGATGCGCGAGGCCCACCGTTCCTCACCGTATTCGCGGATGACCCGCGAGAGTTCGGCCTCTGAGTAGGTGGCGACGACGTCGGCGGCGGAGGGTCCGCCACCTGCGGGGTCCATCCGCATGTCGAGCGGCGCGTCCTCGTGGTACGAGAAGCCCCGCTCGGGGACGTCGAGCTGCGGAGACGAGACCCCCAGGTCGAAGAGGAACCCGTCGGCGTAGGCGATGCCCGCCTCGGTGAGCAGGCGATCGAGGTCGCCGAAGTTCCCCTTCACAAGAATGGCTTGCCGGCCGAGGCGGAGTGTGTCTGCTGCTGCGGTGAGTGCTGCGTCGTCTTGATCGATCCCGACGAGGATCCCGTCGGGCTGGATCGATTCTGCTATCCGCTTCGCGTGTCCTGCCCCGCCTAAGGTACAGTCGACGATGATCGAACCGGGGTGCAACGATAGGTGCTGCGTGACCTCGGCCGGCAAAACTGGGGTGTGCCGGTATTCCATTGTCAATCCCTAGAGCAGGCCGGAGTCGGCCAGCTCCCTGGCGAGGTCCTCGATCGAGCCTTGATCCTCGCCCTCCTGATAGGCAGTCCAGGCGGCGGCGTCCCAGATCTCGATCCGGGTGCCGTTGCCGGTGACCGCGACGTCCTTGCTGAGTCCCGCGTACTCGCGCAGGTTGGCGGGCAGACTGATGCGCCCCGCCGAATCGAACTCGGTCTCGACGGCGCCGGTGGTGAAGAAGCGGCGCACCTTGCGGACCCGGGGATCGAAGTCCTCACGGGACGTGAGCTCCTCGACGAACGCGTGGTACTCCTCGGCGGGGTAGACGTAGAGACAGTCGTCGAGCCCCTTCGCGATGACCAGCTTCCCCGTCATCTCGTTGCGGAACTTCGCAGGCAGGGAGACACGCCCCTTGGCGTCCAGCGTGTGCTGGTAGTCGCCGAGAAACATCCCTCTGCCCTCCCCCACTCTTCCTCAGGGCGTCCCGCCGGACCATGCTGCCGACGGTGGCGTTCGTTCGTTCCGTGTCACACTGTATGCCACTTCATCCCACATTTCAACACCTTTGTGGGAATTCATCCCACTCAATCCCCCTGTGCCACACACATCCCCATCCGGCTCCCTCGAGCGCCGCCTCGCGATCCGCATGAACCGCGGGCGCCCGGCACCCGTCTATACAAGTGGACCGGGAAGGAATCCGGGATTGAAAGCGGAATCCATGACCAGGGGCACGCACGTGTTGCCGCCCGCACGACCGTACAGGTAGAATCAACGCAGAGACGTTCGGGCGATACGGAGGTGACACTCCCCGATGACAGCCAATGTGGCAGGCGCGATCTTCAACACCCTGGTCCTGGCCTTCTTCGTCGTCGTCGCTATCGGCGTCGCGCTCGGCGCGTACGCAGCGACCCAGATGAAGAAGATGGAGGAGAAGATCCAGAAGTAACCTCCGTGCACCGCGTATCATCCCGGACGCCCTCCCGCCCGATCAGGCGACGAGGGCGTTCGTGCGTATCAGGCACGCGCCGAGGATGGATGGAGGACACGATGCACGATCGAACAGGCATACGGACGCACCGGGCGCGATCGGCGATCGCGGCGATCGCGCTGGTCGCGCTCGCGGCCTTTGCGCTCACCGGTTGCGGTGTCTGGAGCGGCTCCGACGATTCCGACGGGTCGCTCTCCGTCGTTCCCGGCAAGGACAGCGCCGTCTTCGACATGCCCGCCGAGGACCGGACGATGGCGGGCGCGCCCGACATGGCCGAGGTCGACCCCGCGCCCGGCACGGGTGCGGGACCCGACGCGTCGCAGGTCCCCGCCGACGAGCGCTACATCATCCGCACGGTGGGCGTGAGGGTCCAGGTCGATGACGTCGAGCCCGCCGTGGAGTCGGTCCGCGGCGAGGTCGAGCGCGTGGGCGGCGTGGTCACCGCCGTGCAGGTCAGCACTGACGAATCGCTGCCGATCTACCGGTGGGAGGCGATGGGTTCGCTCGCCGACGGGGCGCCGCTGCGCGGCTTCGTGACCGCCCGTGTCCCGGTCGACCAGGTCGACGCGTTCCTCGAGGCCGTCTCCGGCCTCGGCGCGGTCACGCACCAGTCCGCCGACGAGAGCGACGTGACCCAGGAGCACATCGACCTGTCAGCCCGGCTTGCGAACCTCGAGGCGCAGGAGACCCGGCTGCGCGAGTTCTTCGACCGGGCGGAGAACGTCGAGGACATGCTCGGCATCGAGCGCGAACTCGGCCGCGTGCGCGGCGAGATCGAGTCAATCACCGCGAGGATCGCGTTCCTGGAGCGGCAGTCCGCGATGGCCACGGTCACGGTCGAACTTGCCGGCAGGCCCTCGATCGTGAGCCCAGGTGGCTCGGACTGGGGCTTCATCGACGCGCTCACCCGCGGGGTGCGCGGGTTCGTGCGAACCATCAACGGGATGATCGAGCTCACGATGAGCGCGCTGCCGCTGGTGATCGTCGCAGCGCTGGCCTGGCTCGTCGTCCGCGCGCTGGTGCGCCGCCGGCGCAGCCGGGACGGGACCGCTGCGGCGGGCGCCACCGGTGACCGGCCGGACGACGGCCGGTGATCCGGCCGCGCTTCAGATTGCCGCTGTGGGCGGCGGTGGGGCTTCCCGCCGCCGCCTACGTGGCACGCTCCCTGATCAGGGGTGGCGACTTCCGGCCCGACCTGCCCTCAGACGCGCTCGCCTACGGCATGCTCGCCCTCGTCGTGGTCGCCGTCTGGATCGCGCGGACGCGAGCGGAGCGACCCGACGAGTCCGATGAGCCCCTGGCCGAGCAGGTGGATCCCGAAGACCGCGAGTCCGGCGAGCCCGGGTAGCACGAGGAGGTCCTCGGCCAGCTCGAGGGACTCGACGCCCGGCGCGCCGGCACCGCCCACGGCGGTGAGCCACCCGCCCACGGCGACACCGATCGCGGCGCCGACCCCCCACGTCGCGGCCCAGAAGACCGCCCGTCCGACATCCCGTCCGATCGCCATCGCTCCCTACCCCTTCTCGTACGGCTTGCCGATCGCGGCCGGGGCGACCGCGCGGCCCACGACGCTCGCGAGAACGACCACGGTGAGCACATAGGGCAGCATGAGGAAGAACTGCGACGGGATGCGGATCACGTCACGGAAGAGCTGGAGCCGGATCTGCAGCGCGTCGGCGAAACCGAAGAGCAGCGAGGCGCCGTAGCTCCCGCCGGGCGTCCACCGGCCGAAGATGTTGGCGGCGAGCGCGATGAACCCGCGGCCGTTCGTCATACCCTCGGTGAACGAGCCCACCTGTTCCAGCGTGAGGTTCGCGCCGGCGAGCCCCGCGAGCGCACCACTCACGAGCACCGCCGAGTAGCGGCCGCGCACGACACTGATCCCCACCGTGTCGGCGGCGCGCGGATGCTCTCCGAGCGAGCGCAGACGAAGCCCCCACCGCGTGTTGTAGAGCGCCCAGTGCCCACCGATCGCGATGAAGATGGCGGCGTAGACGATCGGCGTATAGCTCAGGAACACCGTGTCGACCCAGCGCCAGACCGTGGCAAGAGCCCCGTCGCCCGGGCCGGAGAAGGAGAACACCGGCTGCAGCCGGCGCACCGGGTCGGTGGTCCCGGGATGGCCGAAGATGACCTCCATCAGGAAGCCGGTGAGCCCCGTGGCGAGGATGTTGATCGCCGTCCCGGAGACCACCTGGTCGGTGCGAAGCGTGATCGAGGCGAACGCGTGCACGAGCGCGAGCGAGATGCCCGCGACCACGGCGGTGACCACGCCGAACCACGCACTGCCCGTGTACATCGCGCCGATGACGCCCATGAACGCCCCGAAGAGCATCATCCCCTCGAGCGCGATGTTGACGACGCCCGCACGCTCACAGATGGTCCCGCCGATCGCGGCGAGCGCGAGCGGGGTCGCCATGCGGACCGCGGAGGCGAACAGGTCGGGCGTCAGGAGATCAGCCAGCATGCTCCACCTCCTGACGGCCGCCCTTGCGTATGACCCACCGGGCGAGTTGCTCGGCGGCGACCAGGAAGATGATGAGCGCCTGGATGATGAAGATCACCTTCGCCGGCACCTCGGCCTCGAGCTGCATCGTGCCCGCTCCCGCCGACAGCGCGCCGAACAGGATCGCCGCGGCGATCACGCCGATGGGGTTGTTCTTCGCAAGCAGCGCGACCGCGATCCCCGTGAACCCGAACCCGGCCGAGAACTGGTCGAACAGGCGTAGGTGCACCCCCATCACCTCGGTCACCCCGGCGAGTCCCGCGAGCGCGCCGGAGATACAGAGCGCCTTGATCGTGGTCGCCGGGACCGAGATGCCCCCGGTCTCCGACGCCCACGGGTTGAACCCCACGGCCCGCGACTCGTAGCCGAGCGAGGTGTACTTCAACACCCACCAGATGAAGAGCGCGAGCAGCACTCCGACCACGAAGCCGAGGTGCGCTCTGGACTGCGCGAGGAACGGTAGGACCTCGTGCATCCTCGGCAGGGTGGACTCCACCGGCAGGCGCTCCGTCTGAGGGATCTGCCCGTCCGCCCGCAGGGGCCCCGTGACGAGCCATGAGACCAGGTACCGGCCGATGAACGTGAACATCATCGTCGTGATGACCTCGTGCGCCCCCACCTTGGCCTTGAGGAGCGCCGGGATGAACGCCCACGCCGCCCCGATGGCCGCGCCCGCCACGATCATGAGCACGATGTTGAGGGGCCGCGGCATCCCGGCGAGCGCGATACCGAGGAACGCCGCCGACAGGCCGCCCATGAACAGCTGGCCCTCGGCGCCGATGTTGAAGAGCCCTGCGCGGAACCCGTACGCGACGGCGAGCCCGGTGAACATGAGCGGGGTGGCCCGCAGCATCGTCTCGCCGATCTGGCGACCGCCGCCGAACGAACCCTTGAGCATCGCGGCGAACGCGGCGATAGGGTCGAAGCCGGCGAGCAGGATGATGACCGAACTGATAAGGATCGCGATCGCCACCGAGACCACCGGCACCATGAACTCGCGCAACAGCGCTCCCGTTGCGACCCTCGGCGGCTTAACCGTCGGTCCGGCCATCGTCCGCACCCACCTCCTCGATCGTCTCAGCGAGCTTGTCGCCGCCGGCGCCGGTCATGTAGTAGCCGAGTTCCTCGTCACTCGCCTCTCCCGCCGCGAACTCGCGGACGATGCGGCCTTCGAAGATCACGAGGATCCGGTCGGCGAGCGTCTGGACCTCCTCGAGCTCGAGACTGATCAGGAGCACCGCCTTGCCCCGGTCCCGTTCGGCGAGGATCTGATTGTGCACGAACTCGATGGCCCCGACGTCGAGGCCCCGGGTCGGCTGCGCGGCGACGAGCAGGTCGGGGTCGCGCCCGAGTTCGCGCGCGAGGACCAACTTCTGCTGGTTGCCGCCGGAGAGCGCCGACGCCTTCACCTTCTCCGAGGGTGTGCGCACGTCGTAGTCAGCGATGCGTCGCCTCGTCACCTCGGCGATCGATCGGAAGTCGAGTACCCCGTGGCTAGCGAACGGCTTGAGCCGATGGTCGCCGAGGATCGTGTTCTCCATGAGGTCGAACTCGAGGACCAGGCCGCGGCGGTGACGGTCCTCGGGAACGTGGGACAGGCCCGCTTCGATGGTCTCACGCGCATGCGCGTGGGTGATGTCGGTGCCCTTGAGCCGCATCGACCCACTCTTGACCTTCCTGAGGCCGGTGAGGGCCTCGACGAGCTCGGTCTGGCCGTTGCCGCTCACGCCCGCGAGCGCGACGACCTCCCCGGCACAGATCGAGAAACTGACGCCACGCACCGCCTCGAGCTTGCGCTCGTCGAGCACGTGCAGATCGTCGATCTCGAGGACGGTGTCGCCGCAGGTGGCGGGCTTCTTCTCGACGCGGAAGATGACCTCGCGCCCGACCATCATCCGGGCGAGCCCGGCCGTGTCGGTGTCGGCGGGTCGGGTCTCCCCCACCACGCGACCGTCGCGCATGACCACCACGCGGTCCGCGACGGACATGACCTCCTCGAGCTTGTGCGTGATGAAGACGACCGAGAGCCCCTCGGCCACGAGCGAACGTACGACCGCGAACAGCTCGCGGACCTCCTGGGGCGTGAGCACCGCCGTGGGCTCGTCGAGGATGAGCACCCGCGCCCCCCGGTAGAGCGCCTTGAGTATCTCGACGCGCTGCTGGGTCCCCACCGGCAGGTCGCGCACCACGGCGTCGGGGTCGACCGCGAGCCCGTAGCGGCGCGAGATCTCCCTGACCGCCTCGCGCGCGGCGCGGAAGTCGATCGCGCCGGCCCTGGTGGGCTCGTTGCCGAGCACGATGTTCTCGGTGACCGTGAGCGGTGGCACCAGCATGAAGTGCTGGTGGACCATCCCGATCCCGAGGTCGATCGCGTGGCGGGGCGAGCGGATATGCATGGGCGAACCGTCGACGAGGATCTCCCCGCCGTCAGCGTCGAGCAGTCCGTACACCACGTTCATCAGGGTGCTCTTGCCCGCACCGTTCTCGCCGAGGAGCGCGACGATCTCTCCCGGGTGCAGCGAGAGAGAGACCCGGTCGTTCGCGAGCACTCCCGGGAAGCGCTTGGTCACTTCGCGTAACTCGATGAGCGGGGTCGCCATACTCTCCTCACGATTCCTCGGACGGGCCGTGTGGGGCTCGGTGCCATCGTGTCACATCAAGAGGGCGACCGGTACTCGGACCGGCCGCCCTCTTTCGGTTCCACGTATCCGGACTCGGTCACGCGTGCGGAGCTTAGAGCTCGTCGCGGGTCGCGGGGACGGTCACCGTGCCGTTGATGACATCCTGACGCGCGGCCTCGACCGCGTCGCGGATCTCCTGGGAGACGGCATCCTCGAAGTCGTGGAACGGAGCGATGTCGACGCCGCCTTCGGCGATGCCGAAGGTGCGGTTCTCGCCACCCACGAAGGTGCCCTCGACGACGGCCTTGATGGTCTCGAAGACCGCGGTCTCGAGGCTCTTCATGGCCGAGGTGAGCATGACGTCCCCGGAGCCCTCGACCGAGAAGTACTGGTCGACGTCGACGCCGATGAACAGCGCACCCTGCTCCTGGCACGCGGTGATCGCGCCGTTACCGGTCAGGCCGGCCGCGGCGAACACCACGTCGGCACCCTCGGCGATCGCGGAGAGGGCGAGCTCTTTGCCCTTGGCCACGTCGTCGAAGCTGCCCGCGTACAGGTTGATGATCTCGACATCGGGGTTGACCGACCGGGCACCGGCGATGAACCCGACCTCGAACCGCTCGACCGGCGGGATGTCCATGCCGCCGATGAACGCGATCTTGTTCTGGTCGTTGATGCGGTCGTCGAGATCGCCGTCGAGCGTGGCGAGACCGGCGACGACACCGGCCAGATAGGCGGACTCATGCTCTTTGAAGAGCAGGCCGACGACGTTGTCGCCCGGCTCCTCGAAGAACTGGTCGATGCCGCCGAACACGACATCGGGATACTCCGGCCCCTTGACGATCGTGGTGTCGGTCATCAGGAAGCCGACGGTGAAGATGACATCGAAGCCCGCGTTGGCCAGCTGGTCGATGTTGGGCTCGTAGTCCGCGATCTCGTTGGACTCGAGCGCCCGGATCTCCACACCGAGCTCGCGCTCAGCGCGGAGCAGACCCTCGTACGTACCGTCGTTGAAGGTCTTGTCGCCAAGACCGCCCACGTCGGTGACCATCGCCGCCCTGACATCGGTCGTGGGAGCTTCACCGGTGTCAGGATCGTCGACCGGCTCGTCCTCGCCCCCGCACCCGACCGCGAACACGGCCACGAGTGCTGCGACGAGGAGCAACGCAAGGACCTTCCTCAGTTTCGAGTCCACGCAGATCTCCCTCCTCTATACGGAACATGCCTACCGCTATCCATTCTATACCTTCTGAACGACAGCGACACAGAGAGATTGTCCCCCTTCCGGCCCTCGCCAGACGCGGTCCCCCCACCGGAGAGGCCTCTACCGCATCCTGGCCCGCGGGTGCGTGGAGAGGTACTCCTCCCGAAGGTGCGACAGCTCGACGTGGGTGTAGATCTGCGTCGTGGCGATATCCGCGTGTCCCAGCATCTCCTGCAGCGCTCGCAGGTCGGCGCCGCCCTCGAGCAGGTGGGTGGCGAAGGAGTGACGGAGCGTGTGCGGGTGGATGTCGATGCCGACCCGCCCGCCGTAGCGCCGCACCATCTCGAAGACCGCCTGGCGGCTGATGCGCCCCCCGCGCACGTTCACGAAGACCGCCGAGGCGTCCGCGCCCCGAACGCGCTTCCTGCTGCGCAGGAAGGGACGCCCATGGGCGAGGTACGCCGCGAGCGCGGCCTTCGCCTCGCCGGCCACGGGGACCACGCGCTCCTTGTCACCCTTGCCGCGCACCCGCAGCACGCCGTCTTCGAGCGAGAGGTCGGCGTGGTCGAGGCCGATCAGCTCGCTCACCCGCAGGCCGCATCCGTAGAGGGTCTCGAGGATCGCGCGGTCACGCAGCCCAGCCGGTCCCTCGGGGAACGGCTGGGAGAGCAACCTGTCGACGTCGTCGATGCTGACCACGTCCGGCAGGCGCCGGGGCTTCTTGGGCAGCGGCACACGCCCTGCCGGATGGTCGGCCGCGAGCCCCTCCCGCACGCAGAACCTGTGGAAGCTCTTCACCGCGGCGACCGCGCGCTCCACGCTCGCAGGAGCCAGTCCCCGCTGTTGAAGGGCCCTCACGAACGCGGCGACGTCCTCGGCCGAGGCGCTCGCCGGGTCAGCGACGCCTCGCGCGCCCAATGCCACCGAGTAGGCCCGCAGGTCGCGGCGGTAGGCGGCCAGGGTGTTGCGCGAAGAACCCCGCTCGACAGCGAGGTGCGAGAGGAACTCCTCGGCGGAGGAGTGAAGGCGCTGCTCGTCCATGTGCCGATGATACACCTCCGGACGTGCTGACGGCCGCCCGATGGGCGGCCGTCGAGTACCTCAGGCGGGGCGTGGAACCTAGGACACCGCGGGGTATCCGATGAGCTCCTCCAGGGGAGTGTAGTCCATGCCGTGCGCCTCGGCCACCGGCTTGTAGACGATCTTGCCGTCGAGCACGTTGACGCCCTTCGCGAGAGCGGGGTCATCGAGGACCGCCTGCTTCCAGCCCTTGTCCGCGATCGAGAGACCGTAGCGGAGGGTGGCGTTGGTGAGCGCGAGGGTCGAGGTGTTGGGCACCGCGCCGGGCATGTTGGCGACACCGTAGTGCAGCACCCCGTCGACGAAGTACGTCGGGTCGGCGTGCGTGGTGGGCTTGGTGGTCTCGATGCAGCCGCCCTGATCGACGGAGACGTCGACGAGGACCGCGCCGGGCTTCATGGTGGGCAGCATGTCGCGGGTCACGAGATAGGGCGTCTTGGCGCCGGGCAGGAGCACCGCGCCGATCACGAGGTCCGCCTCGGTGACGATCTGGGTGATGTTGTGCTTGCTGGAGTAGAGGGTGCGGATCCGGTTGCCCCAGATCTCGTCGAGGTAGCGCAGGCGCTCGAGGTTGACGTCCATCACCGTGACGTCGGCGCCCATGCCCATGGCGATGTAGGCGGCGTTGGTGCCGACGACGCCGGCGCCGAGCACCACGACCTTCGCCGGGAGGACGCCGGGGACCCCGCCCATGAGCACGCCCCGGCCGCCGTTAGGCTTCTGGAGGTAGGCCGCGCCGACCTGCGCGGCCATGCGGCCGGCGACCTCGGACATCGGCGCGAGGAGCGGGAGCTGGCGGTTGGCGAGCTCCACGGTCTCGTACGCGAAGCACACGGCGCCGGACTTCACGAGACCCTCGGTCTGCGGAAGGTCGGGGGCGAGGTGGAGATAGGTGTAGAGGATCTGGCCGGGACGCAGGCGCTCGATCTCGACCGCCTGGGGCTCCTTGACCTTCACGATCATGTCGGCCTGGGCGAAAACCTCATCAGGCGTGTCGAGCATGCGCGCTCCGGCGGCGACGTAGACCTCATCGGCGAACGAGGAGCCCTCCCCCGCGCCGCGCTCCACGACGACCTCATGGCTGTGCGCGATGAACTCCGCCACACCGGCGGGCGTGAGTCCCACACGGAACTCGTTGTTCTTGATCTCTGCAGGTACCCCGATGATCACCGGTCGGCTCCTTTGCGTGAGACGTCATGACATCCACCGAAAGCGCGTGCGCGCTTACCAGTGTGTAAAGCACGCACTAGTGTAACGCAGCACTCTGGAAACGGGAACGCACTCATGATGTGCGGTTCGCTCGTTCGGGCGTGATCTCGCCGAGGGCGATGCGAGCGCACGCCTCGCCGGCGGCGTACGCCGCGGCGAAGAAGGCCGGGTCGTCGCTCTCGGCGCGCCCCATGGTGGTGACGCGTACCCCCTTGAGGTCCGGCGGCCCCGCGTGCCCCGCACGGGCGACGACGCGCTCGTGCCGGTCCCACACCCCTGCGTCCTCGAGCGTGGCCTCGACCTCCTCGGCGAGATCGGCGGGCAGGTGCGGTACCGCGACGACCGCGCGCGCGAGCGCGACGCGCGTGAGGGCCGCGATCGTGTGGTGGCTGACGCCGTGGTGTCGCACCCGCTGGTCGGCGAAGGAGAGCCGCAGCGAGGCCACCGGGACCCCGCCGAGGGCGGCGACGGCGTTGACGGCCTCCCCCTGCGCCACCCCTCCGTGGCCGAAGGGCGTCGCGGTCCCGACCACGCCGGGGCCGATCGCGACGATCGCGACGTCCGCACGCGCGACGTGGCGGGCGGCGAGCAGGGCCGAGTGGACGTTGACCGCCTCATAGGCGCCGCCGAACGCGTGCCCGCAGGTGATGGTGGTGTCGACGAGGCCCGCCTCGACCGAGGCGCGCACCACCTCGGAGAGCGCGAGCGGCAGGGCGCCGAAGTCGGTCATCACGTAGGCCACCCGGAGGGCGGGATCGGCCTGTTTCACGGCGGCGGCGGCGAGCGGCACGTGGCTGTGCAGGCCGCAGCACGCGACCGGCAGTCCGGCAAGGTCGCGGGCGTGCGACATGACCCCGTGGTTCGGGCTCGACTGCTCCTCCACGGCGGCGACGTCGAGCTGGAGCGGCGTGTAGCGCAGCTTCATGATGTGGCCGCCCGAGGGGTGGTCGTGGGCGACGCCGGCGGGCGCCTCCCCCGCGGGCGTGCGCGCGACCACGAAGTGGTGGCCGCCGGTGCCGAGGGCGAGGTCGACCGCGGTGGTGTTGAGCAGCACCCGGTCACCGGTCTCGCACGCTCCGGTGAGCGCCGGATAGGCGAGCGCCGTGCCGGTCTCACCGGGGGCCGTGTCGGGGGTCACCTCGAGCCGCTGGATCCCCTCGGCGAAGGAGCGGACCGACTCGACGGTGGCCCACACGAGCCTCATCGGTCCCGCACCCCTGCCCGGACGATGACCGCGCGGACGAGCGCCGCGAGCGACTCGAGGTCGACGACGGAGATGTGCTCGTCGGTGGAGTGGAGCGCGCGCATGCCGCAGGAGAGCACGAGCGTGGGCGCGCCGGCGGCCGCGAAGACGTTGCCGTCGCTGCCTCCCCCGCTCGTGCGGAGCCGCGGCTCGAGCCCGACGTCGGCGCACGCCGCGCTCACGAGCGCGAGCTCGGGACCTTCGGGGTCGGTCGAGAACGCGTGGTACTCGCGGGTCCAGCGGACGTCGACCGTGCCGCCTCCCGCACGCGCGGCCTCGCGCATCGCCTGCTCCATCGCCGAGGAGACCTCGTCGACCCGCGCCGGGTCGAGGGAGCGGCACTCGCCGGTGAGCGTGACCCGCGCGGGGACGACGTTGGTCGCCGAGCCGCCCTCGATCGAGCCGACGTTGGCGGTGGTGCGGTCGTCGAGGCGCCCCGACGGCATCGCCGCGATCGCGCGGGCGGCCATCACGAGCGCGGAGCGCCCCTGCTCGGGCGCGACGCCCGCATGCGCGGCGAGACCGTGGAAGGTCGCCACGAAGGTGTCGTGCGTGGGCGCGCCGACCACGATGCCGCCCGGGTCGCCGTCGGCGTCGAGCACGAGGCACAGGTCGACGTCGCCGGCCACCGCCGGGTCGAGCACCTTCGCCCCCTTGAGGCCGACCTCCTCGCCCACGGTGAGCACGACACGCAGGTTCCCGCGAGGCGCGCCGTCCTCGATCACGCGCCGCACGCCCTCGACGATCGCCGCGATCCCGGCCTTGTCGTCGGCGCCGAGCACGGTCTCTCCCCTCGAGAAGACGCTACCGTCACGCACCTCGGGCACCACGCCTTCGCACGGCTGCACGCAGTCGAGATGCGCCGAGAGGAGGATCGTCGGAGCGCCCGGCGCGGCCCCGGGCAGGTCCGCGATCACGTTGCCCGTGTCCGAGCCGGTGAGCGCCGCGGTCGCGTCGGTGCGGGCGGTGAACCCGAGGGCGGTGAGCTCGCCGATGCAGTGACGCGCCAGCGCGGCCTCTCGACCCGACGGACTGTCGATCCGCACGAGGTCGAGGAAGGCCGCCAGCAGCCGCTCGGTGCTCACGGTCCTCAGCCCTTGCGGTCGCGCTTGCGCTCCACGGCCGCGCCGATGAAGTCGCGGAAGAGCGGCGCGGGCCGGGTGGGACGGCTCTTGAACTCGGGATGGCCCTGGTTGCCCACGTACCACGGGTGCCCGGGGATCTCGACCATCTCGACGAGGCGGCCGTCGGGCGACACGCCGCTGATGATGAGTCCGGCGTCCACGAGCTGCTGCCGGTAGGCGTTGTTGACCTCGTAGCGGTGGCGGTGCCGCTCGTAGATGACCTCGTCACCATAGGCCTCGAAGCCCTTCGTGCCGGGCGTCACCGCGCATGGATAGGCGCCGAGCCGCATCGACCCGCCGAGGTCGGCGACGTCGTGCTGGTCGCGCATGAGGTCGACCACGGGGTGCTCGGTGGCGGGCTCGAACTCAGGCGAGTTCGCTCCCGCCAGCCCCGCGACGTGCCGTGCGTACTCGATCACCGCGACCTGCATCCCCAGGCAGATGCCGAGATAGGGCACTCCGTTCTCGCGAGCATGGCACGCGGCGCGGACCTTGCCCTCGATGCCCCGGATCCCGAACCCGCCGGGGACGAGGATGCCGTCCATCTCCGAGAGGACCTGGTCGACCTCCTCGGGCGTGAGGCTCTCGGCATCGACCCAGTGCACGTTGACCTTGTGGTCGTGGAAGATCCCGGCGTGGTCGAGCGCCTCGGTGACCGACAGATAGGCGTCGGGCAGCTGGACGTACTTGCCCACCAGCGCGATGTCGACCGTGTCCGCGAGCGAGGAGGAGTGTGTGACGAACCGCTCCCACTCGGCCATGTCGGGCGCGTCGCACTCGAGTTCGAGCCGGTCGATGACCATCTGGTCGAGCGCCTGCTCGCGCAGTCGCAGCGGCACCTCGTAGATCGAGCGCGAGTCCTGCGCGCTCACCACAGCTTTGGGGTCCACGTCGCAGAAGAGCGCGATCTTGCGCCGGATGCTCGCGTCGATCGGACGGTCGGAGCGGCAGACGATGAAATCGGGCTGGATACCTATCGAGCGCAGCTCCTTGACCGAGTGCTGCGTGGGCTTGGTCTTGAGCTCGGCCGAGGCGGCGATGTAGGGCACGAGCGTGACGTGGATGTAGCAGACGTTCTTCCAGCCGACGTCCTTGCGCAGCTGGCGGATCGCCTCGATGAACGGCAGCGACTCGATGTCGCCCACGGTGCCGCCGACCTCGGTGATGATCACGTCGGGCTGGGTCTGCTCGGCCAGCCGGGTGATGCGGTCCTTGATCTCGTTGGTGACGTGTGGGATGACCTGGACCGTCCCGCCGAGGAAGTCGCCCCGGCGCTCCTTGTTGATGATCGTCTGGTAGATGGAGCCCGCCGTCACGCTGCAGTCACGCGAAAGCGACTCGTCGATGAAGCGCTCGTAGTGGCCGAGGTCGAGATCGGTCTCGCCGCCGTCGTCGGTGACGAAGACCTCTCCGTGCTGGAACGGACTCATCGTGCCGGGGTCGACGTTGAGGTAGGGGTCGAGCTTCTGGATGGTGACCTTGAGGCCGCGGGACTTGAGCAGCCGCCCGAGGGAGGCCGCCGTGATGCCCTTGCCGAGCGAGCTCACCACACCGCCGGTCACGAAGATATGTTTCGCCATCTGTGTGTCCTTGCCTCCATCCGTCCCGAACCGCCGACCCGTCCCTCACGTCATTCTACCCGCGCACCCGCCCTCGCGGGGGATTCATTCAGGCCTTCTCGCCCCCGTCTTCGCCCCCTGGGCCGTGCCCCATCGATCAACGGCGGAAAGCGCGCGGTTTCCCGCGATGACCGCCGAGAACGAGACCCGCTCGCTCGCGAGATTCACGGCGAGGAGGAGCAGCGCGACCCCCGTGGTGGCGAGCGGCCCGAGCGACAGGACGAGCAGTGCGCCAGAGAGGATCCCGAAGGCGTTGGCGCCCGCGTCGCCGAGCAGGCCCACCTCGCCGAGGTCGAAGCGCCACACGGCGAGCAGCGGCCCGAGGCAGAAGGCGCCTACGATACCGATCGTCCCGAGCACCTCGGCGAGCACCTCGCCGCGCCCGAGCATCGCGACGGCGAGGGCGACGACGCCGGCGGCCGCGAGCGGCATGAACACCTTGAGCGCCCGGCCCGGGCGCAGGTCGAAGAGGTTCGACGTGTTCGCCGAGAGCGCGAGCAGCGCGCCCGCGGCGACGGCGTGCCCGAGCGTGGGGGCGGTCACCTCCCCGGCGAGCGCGATCCTGCCGCCCGCGAGGAGCGACACCGTGCCGATGCCCAGCAGCTTCAGTCCCCCGGTCGACAGACGACCGCGAGCGAGCGCACCGAGGTGGCCGCGGAAGCCCTTCTCGGCGGAGGAACCGAAGACGTCGTCGATCAGCCCGAACACGAAGGCGGCGGCGACCAGCGGCGCCGCGAAGAGGAGCGGCTCCGCGGCGCTCGCCGCTCCCGGCCATCCGGTGACCCGCTGCGCAACGGACGCACCGGTGTCGAGGAGCGCGACGCCCACGAGCCAGAACGCCCAGACGAGCCCGAGTCCGAGCGCGACGTCGCGGCCGCGGTAGTTGCGGACGGTCCGGCCTGACGCGTGGAGCGCTGGCACCAGCATCCGCATGCCGAGCCAGGGGACGCCGATGCCGGCGACCGCCGCGAGCGCGAGCGCCACGATCCACCGGCCGGACTCGCCCTCCCCTAGCACGCCACCTCCCGCTCGGCCTCGGCGACTGACTGCGGAAGTCGCGCAAGCATGAGGTGCAGGATGCCCACACCCACGTAGATCATGATGAGCGCCGGTATGACGATCCCCGAGTCCTCGGTGACGTAGGCCGCCAGACCTCCGATCAGGCACGCTGCCATACCGGCGGAGTAGCCTGGGTTCTCGGTCAGCGTCGCGGCGAAATCACCCTGCGGGCGCCATCGCATGAAGCCGAGGAACGCGAGCACGGCGATCAGGAGGAACGACCAGTTCGTGCGGGTCAGCACGCGGATGTTCGTCTCGGCCTTGCGGACCACGATCAGCCACAGCTCCGAGACGCCCCCTTTGGCCATGCTGTCCCACGCGCGGGCGAGGTGGGACTGCGAGCCTTCATCGGAGCGCATGTCGACGAAGGAGAAGCCGGCGATCATGACGACCATGACGAGGACGGAGGCTGTGACCACCCTCCAGTCGATGCGGATCCGGTTGTAGATGACCCACATCGCGACGAAGCCGACGACCGCCCAGACCGCGACCGCGATGTTGGCCCCGAGCGACGGGTCGGTGCCGACCCAGGCGACCACGAGCCCGAGCGCGGGGATGCCCCACAGCCCGAGCGGACGCTGCCACCGCGTCCCGGCGAGCTCGTCGAGTACGAGCGCCAGGCCGATCACCGCGCTGCCGAAGAGCAGGGCGGCGCCCTCGTTCCCGATCCCGTAGTAGCGGGCCGCGGGGAGCGGAGAGTAGCTCAGGAACCCAGTGAAGGAGAGCGGCGCCCCGATGAGCTGGTCGATGACGAGGATGCCCGCCGCGAGCAGGCTCAACGTGGCGACCGGCGCGCGCATGGGAGCGAGACGCTCGAGCAGCAGGCCGAACGCCCACACCCCGGCGAGCGCGACGAAGAACGCGAAGTACACGTCGGCGACCGTCGCGGGCCGGGGGTCGACGACGAACATCAGGAGCGTCGCGGGCGGCACGGCGAGCGCGAGCAGCATGAGCTTGCGCCCGATCGCCGAGACGAGGCCGACCACGCGGTCGGGCCAGCGCCTGGCCCGCAGCAGCACGATCGTGCAGACGAGCAGCACGATCGTGGTCGTCGCGATGAACCCGTTGATCACGGCCGGCTTGGCGGTGTCGACCGCGACGGCGGTGGCATCGGCCGCGGCGAGCTCCTCGATGCGCGCGGCCGCCGGCCGCGCGTCCCCGTCGGAGACCATCGGGTTGCCGAGCACCTCGACCGGACGGTCGATGCCGAGCGCCGCCAGCGCGGTCGCCGCGACGTCGAGGTTGGTGACGAGCCCGGCGCGCTGGGTCGAGGAGGAGGAGAGCTGCCCGCCCCATCCGGGGCCGTGGACGAGCGCCGGGCCGAGGCCGGTGACCACGCCCCGCTGTTCGGAGATGACCGGCGGCAGCACCATCAGCACACCGTCGGCGGGCAGGCGCTCGAGCGCGAGCGCCACGACCGCGTCGATGGTGCCCACGGCGGCCAGCCGGTGCCCCTCGGCGACATCGGGCATGACATCCGGGGTGAACTCGTGCGCCCGGTGCGGGTCACCCGCGTCGAGGACCAGCAGTCCGGGTCCGCCGCGCGCCTCCATCTCGTCCGAGACGCGGTCGAGCGTCCCGGCGAAGGTCTCGAGGTCGGTCGCGAACCCGAACGGGACGTCCGGGTCGTTGACGAGCAGGTTGCTCGAGACGTCGCCGAGCATCACGCGGCCGGCCTCGTCCATCGCGACGGCGCCCGCCGGGCGGTTGCGCCACACGCCGCGCACCTCGTAACCCGCGTCGGAGTTGCCGATCGCGCCGGTCACGCCCCCGGCGTCGACGACCGCCTGGCCGAGCGCCCCCGGACGCACCGCGAGCGTGGTGGCCCCCGCGTTGAGGCGCACCGTCCTCGGCAGGCCGAGGAAGACGACCTCGTGATCGCTCGCGTCCAGGCCCGTCATGCGGGTGTAGACGTCGAGCGCCGAACCGCCCTCGTAGTACTCGTCGACCGAGTGCGGCTGGGGGGCCGCCGAGTCCGCGGCCGCCCACGATCCCGCGGAGAACGTGAGCGCCCCGCGCATGGGGGTCGGCGGGGAGGCGACCCGGCTGCGGCTGCGCAGGTTGATGTTGCCGACCGCGCCCTCCTCGGCGAGGCGGTGCAGGGTCGGGGCGATCACCGGGTCGATGTCGTCCCAGCGCAGGTAGGGCGCGAGCACGATGACCACCCGGGAGGCCGAGGGCTCGCTGGCACGGGCGGACGCCGGGGCGGCGGGCAGCAGCGCGCCGGCGAGCAGCGCGACGGTCGCGAGTATGGTGAGCGGTCTGCGCATGGGCCTTCCCTGCGGGCACGCCTCGGGCGCGCCGGACGACGGCGGCGTTCGCTTCGGGGGTGACACGGCGATTGGTCGAGGCCGGATCGTCCGGCCGACCGGGCACCTGCGGCGCCCAACGGCAAGTATAGCGCACTCGCCACCCGCGGGCTGCGTCGGGCTACAATAGCGCGTGGTAGACGGCACACGACCACGCCCCCAGGCCCTCGGCGAGACCGGGAGGAGACGACCATCACCAGGCCGGCGATCGCCCGCTCCACAGCCATCATGTCGATGTCCACCGCGCTCTCGCGCGTTACGGGCTTCGTCCGCACGTGGGCGACCGCGTACGCCCTCGGCGTCACCGCCATGGCGGCGTCGTACAGCGTCGCGAACAACATCCCCAACATGATCTTCGAGCTCGTCGCCGGCGGCGTCATCTCCTCGCTCTTCATCCCGATCTTCCTCGAGCGGCGCAAGGAGGGCGGCGACGCGGACGCCTGGCGCTACGCCAGCTCGCTGCTCAACCTCACCGTGGTGGCACTCGGCATCGTGGCGATCCTCGGCACGGTCTTCGCCGAGCAGGTCGTCCGCACTCAGACCTTCCGGATCTCGGCCGAGGAGGCCCGGCTCGCGACCGACTTCTTCCGCTTCTTCGCCATCCAGGTCGTCTTCTATGGCGCGGGCGCCGTGATCAGCGGCCTGCTCAACGCCCAACGGCGCTTCCTGTGGCCCGCGCTCGGACCGGTCTTCAACAACATCGTGGTCATCGTCACGCTCCTCGGCCTCTACGTGCCGCTCTACGGCCACGACCCCGACCTCGCGTTCGTCGTGCTCGCGGTGGGGACGTCGCTCGGCGTGCTCGTGATGTTCGCGGTGCAGGTCCCGAGCCTCATCCGCTCGGGCGCGCGGTGGATGCCGGTCATCGACCTGCGCCACCCCGGCATCCGCGCGATGGCCCGGATGGCGCTCCCGGCGCTCGGGTACGTCGCGACGAACGTCGTCGCGGTCTCGTTCCGCAACGCCTACGCCCTCGAGACCGCCCCGGAGGGTCCGGCCACCCTGCTCTACGCGTGGATGTTCTACCAGCTCCCCTACGGCATCTTCGCGGTCGCGCTCGCCACCGCGATCTTCACCGAGCTCTCTGACGCCTCCGGCCGCGAGGACTGGGTGGCTTTCAAGGCCCAGTTCGCCCGCGGTTTCCGGGCGACCGCGCTCCTCATCGTCCCCATGGCGGCGATGCTCATCGCGCTCAGCACGCCGCTCATCACCCTCTACCGGGCCGGCCGCTTCACCGCCGAGGACGTCCCCGCTGTCGCCGAGGTCCTCGTGTGGTGGGCGGCGGGGCTCTTCTTCTTCGCCGGGTTCATGTATGTCCTCAAGACGTTCTACTCGCTCAAGGACACCCGCACGCCGATGTTCGCGAACCTCGGACTGACCGTGGTGCAGATCGGCCTCTACGCCACCCTCACGACCGGCATCGGCGCCTGGGCGGGGATCGGCCTCAAGGGGATCCCGATCGCCGACGGCATCTTCTTCGCGCTCAACATGAGCGTGCTCGCGCTCATCCTGCGCACGCGCATCGGGGGGTACGACATCCGCGGCATCGCCTCGCTCGTGGTGCGGGTGGCGCTCGCCTCGGCAGCGGGTGGCGCGGCCGCCTGGGCGCTCGCGACCCTCATGCGCTCCACCGGGGTCGCGGGAGGGGCGCTCGCCCAGGTCGTCGCGGGCGGCCTCGTGGGCCTCGCGATCAGCTATGCGCTCGCGGGGGCCATGCGTGTCGCCGAGGTCGGCGAGGGCGTCGCGATGGCCCGGCGTCTCGTCCGGCGGCGGTTCGGCCCGAAGGTCGGCGCGTGATGCGGGTCGCGGCGCTCATCCCCGCGCACGACGAGGCCGACCGGATCGCGGCGACGGTGACCGCCGCGCGCGCGATCCCCGGCGTCACCGAGGTACTCGTGGTCGACGACGCCTCGGGCGACCGGACCGCGGACCTCGCCCGGGCGGCCGGCGCACGCGTGGTGACGCTCGAGCGCAACGCAGGCAAGGGCGGGGCGCTCGACGCCGGCCTCAGCGCCCTCGGCCAGACACCCGACGTGGTGCTCCTGCTCGACGGCGACCTCGGGACGACCGCCGCTCAAGGGGAGTTGCTCCTCGCCCCGGTGCTGGCCGGGGCCGCCGACATGACCATCGCCCGGTTCCCGCGCCCCTCGGGCAAGGCGGGGTTCGGCCTCGTGATGCGACTCGCCCGCTGGGGGATCCGCCGCTTCGGCGGCCCCTTCGACGCGACCGCGCCGCTCTCGGGCCAGCGCGCGCTCACGGCCGAGGCGGTGCGCGCGGCCGTCCCCTTCGCATCCGGCTACGGCGTCGAGGTCGCGCTCACGGTGCGCGTCCTGCGCGCCGGGCTGCGCGTCGCCGAGGTCGACACCACGATGTCGCACGCGGCCACCGGACGGGACCTCGCGGGGTTCGTGCACCGGGGCCGCCAGTTCGCGCACGTCGCGCGCGCCCTGCTCGGCCTGGCACGCGAGGGCCGGCGCGCAAGGGGTCGCTAGCCAGCTAGCGCGGCCAGGGGGACACGGCGTTGTCGCCGTACCCGAAGTACCCTTCGGCCTGGCCCGCGAGGACGAGCACGAGCGAGTAGGTCCCCTCAGGGCTGCCGAGGTGGTCGACCGCCGAGAGGCCGACGTCGACCGCTGCATCGACCACGCCGGTCGACTGCGAGCGGGCCTCCCCGCCGAGCGCCGGCAGCCCCGCGTCCGCGAGCCCGCGCGCGAGCTCGAGCGCCGCCGCGTCCGGCCCGTCAGGGAACGCCGCGAGCGTCACCACGCCCGCCACCGCCACGCCCACCTCGGGCTCGCCGTCGATCCGGAGCACGCCCGCCTCGGCCAGCAGCGCGGTGAGCGTCCGCTCCGCTGCCGGCGTTGACCACTCGCGCACAAGATCCGCGACGACGGCCGCCCGCAGGTCCTCGACTGGGACGGGTTCGACGGTCTGCGTCACGACCGAGGAGACCTCAGGGCTCGAGAGCCCGAACCCCGCCGAGGAGAGCACCATCGTCACCGGGGTCCCGCCGGCCTCTCTCACCGCCTCCTGCGCGGCACCGAGGCCGTCGGCCCGGCCGGTCGCGGCGATGATGAGGACGTGCCGCTCGGCGAGCCGCCCGCCGGTCGCCACGGGGAGCAGCGTGTCGACGAGGTCCTCGCGCGAGGCTGCCCGCTCACGGAGTTCGCTGTTGGCCGCGTCGAGCGAGCGGAACTCCTCCTGCAGGCTCTGGACGATGGCCTCCTTCTGCCGGTCGAGGGTACCGCGCTCGACCACGATGGTGCCGAGCAGCAGGCCGATCGAGAGCGAGAGGAAGACCGCGACCAGCGACGCGATGTGATATCTGAGGTTGTACATGCGGTACTCCTTCTGATGCGCCGCCCGCGAGGGCCGTCGGTCAGACCCCGATCCACGCCCGGAGGCGCAGGAGCACGAGTCCGATCATCGTGCGGGCCATCGGCGAGATCGTCACGATGACCGTCACCACCACGAGGGCGGCACCGACCAGCAGCAACAGGTCCGAGGGGCCCACCGAGGTACGATACAGCTTGTTCACGCCTTTCGCATCGACCAGACGCGGCCCGACCTTCAGGCGCACCAGGAACGTCGAGGCCATCCCCTTGCGCCCCTTGTCGAGATACTCGACGAGGTTCGCGTGCGTCCCCACCGCGACGATGAGGTCGGCCCCCGACTCGTAGGCGAGCAGGAGCGCGAGGTCCTCGCTCGTCGCGCCGATCGCCCACTGGATGGCGGGAAGCCCGAGGGCGTCGAGCCGCTCCATCGCGGGGCACCGCCCGTCCGGATATGCGTGGGCGATGAGCTCCGCACCGCTACTGAGAGTCTCGTCGCTGACCGAGTCCATGTCGCCCACGATGATGTCCGGCGAGAAGCCGGCCTCCCGGATCGCGTCCGCGCCGCCGTCCACGCCGATGAGGACCGGGCGCACCTCGCGGATGTAGGGCTTGAGCGCGTCGAGGTCCTCGCGGAAGTCGTACCCACGCACGACCACGAGCACATGCCTCCCCGCGATGGGCGTCTTGACCTCGGGCACGCCGACGCCCCGCGCGAGGAGCGCCTTCTCCTTCTCGAGGAACTCGAGCGTATTGCGCGCGAACCGGTCGAGCTGGTCTCCCAGGCCTGCCTGCGCCGCCTCCATGGCCTCCTCGATCGCCGCGACCGACAGCCGGGTGCCGCGCGCGACGACCTCGCCGTCGACGAGCAGGTCGGCACCCTCGATCGTCACGACCGTCCCCTCGGCGATCCGCTCGAAGACCTCGGGGCCCACCGCGTCGAGGATCTGAACGCCACCGCGGGCGAGCAGGAGCGGCCCGACGTTGGGGTAGGTGCCCGAGATCGACGCGGAGGCGTTCACCACGACCTCGACCCCGGTGGCCAGCAGGCCCTCGGCGCTCACGCGGTCCATGTCGACGTGGTCGATGATCGCGATGTCGTCGTGCCCGAGGCGCTTCACGAGGTCCTTGGTGCGCTTGTCGAGCCGGGCGATCCCCTCGTATCTCATCGGCCGGTCCGCTCCGCCAGCGCGCCGGCCTCGTCGAGCAGCTCGCGCGCGTGCGTGAGCGAGGCGTCGCTCACGCTCCCGGAGAGCATCCGGGCGACCTCGGCCACCCGCTCCTCCCCTGTCACCGGTTCGACCGTGGTCACGGTGCGCTCTCCGTCGTCCCGTTTCCGGACGACGAGGTGCTGGTCGGCGAACGCGGCGACCTGCGGCAGGTGGGTGATCACGAGCACCTGGTGCTCCGGCGCCAGGCTCGCCAGGCGCGCACCGACCGCGAGGCCCGTCGCACCGCCGATCCCGGCGTCGACCTCGTCGAAGACGAGTACCGGGACGTCGTCCGCCCGGCCGAGGACCCCCTTGATCGCGAGCATCACCCGGGAGAGCTCGCCGCCCGAGGCGATCCGCGCGAGCGGGCGCGCGGGCTCGCCGGGAGCCGGCGCGAAGAGGAACTCCACCCGCTCCGACCCATCCGCCGTCCAGGACTCGAAGGGCAGCTCATCGAAGGCGACCTCGAAGCGGCTCCCTGCCAGGTGCAGACCCTCGACGGCCTCGGCGAGCGCGGTCATGAACCCGTCGGCGGCCACGCGCCGTGCGCTGGCGAGGGCTCCCGCGCGTTCGCGCAGCCGTTCCCCGGCGGTCTCCACCAGCGTCCGGGCCCGCTCGACGCCGGCGTCCCCCGACTCGACCGCCGCGAGCGTGGCCCGTGCCTCGTCCCGCGCGGCGAAGACCGCCTCGAGCGAGGGGCCGTACTTCTTCTTGAGCCCCGATATAGCCGCGAGCCGCGTCTGCTGCTCCTCGAGCACGACCGGATCGAACTCGACCGATTCGGCGTACGCGCGGGCCTCCGCGGAGATGTCCTCGCCCTCGGCGAGCAGCGAGCGGACCCGCCCGGCGAGCGCGTCGAGCTCCGGGTCGAGCCCCGCGACCCGCTCGAGCGCCACGAGGCCCCCGGCCGCCGCGTCGATCGCCCCGCCCTCCGCCCGCAGCGCGGCCTGGAGCGCCCGCGCGGCCTCGGAGAGCCGCTCCGCATGCGTGAGCGCGGGCAGCCGGCGCTCGATCTCCTCGTCCTCGCCGGGGGCCGGATCGACCCGCTCGACCTCGGAGAGCACGAACCTCAGGTAGTCCGCCTTCTGCTCGGCCTCGGCGAGCATGCGCTCGAGGCGGGCGAGTTCGTCGCGGGCCGCCACATGGGCCGCCCGCGCCTCGCGGTACGCCGTGAGCGCCCGGGCGCCCTCGGTGCCGGCGAACCGGTCGAGGTAGGCGACGTGCCTGCCGGGCGCGAGGAGGGACTGGTGCTCGTGCTGACCGTGCAGGTCGACGAGTGGGCCGAGCGTCTCGGCGAGCGTACCGACGGTGGCCATCGACCCGTCGAGCGTGCACTTCGAACGACCGTCGGCAGTCAGCCGGCGTCTCGCGACGACCTCCGACCCTTCGGCGAGGCGGAAGCGTCCCTCGACGAGCGCCTCGGAGGCGCCGGAGCGCACCACCGTGGAGTCGGCGCGCTCCCCCACCAGCAGCTTCAACGCGCCGACGAGCGCCGTCTTGCCCGCACCGGTCTCTCCGGTCAGCACCGTCATCCCCGGTCCGAACTCGATCCACGCGTCCTCGATCAGCGCGACATCCTGTACGTGCAACTCCTCGAGCACCGCTACCCCCGAAGGAACTCTGATCGGACGGCCTCGTAGAACTCGCGGCCGTCGAGCTTGACGAGGAGCACGTCGTCGGCGCCCCGGGCGATCGAGATCGCCTCGATGTCCCGGCGGCACGGCGTGAGCGTGCCGTCCACGGCGACGCAGGCGTCGCGGCGACCGGGGTCCGGCAGGCGGATCTCCACGGTGTCCGAGGGGCCGGCCACGAGCGGCCGGGTCTCGAGCGTGTGCGGAGCGACCGGCGTCACGACCGTGCACGCGACATCCGGGGAGACGATCGGCCCGCCCGCAGAGAGCGAGTAGGCGGTCGAGCCCGTCGCGGTCGCGGTCACGATGCCGTCACAGCGCATCGTGGTGAGCAGCGTCCCGTTCACGTGAAGCTCGGCCTCGATCAGCCGCATGGCCGTTCCGCGGCCCACGTAGACCTCGTTGAGCGCCCGGTACCTGCCGACCTCGCGGCCCGCCATGGTCACCGTCGCGGCAAGCGTCGACCGCCGCTCGATCCGGCCCTCCCCCGCGAGCGCGGACTCGACCGACTCCCGCATCCGTTCGGCGTAGGCGCCCGTGAGGAATCCGAGTCTGCCGAAGTTCACGCCGAGGATCGGTACCTCGGCCGCGCCGAGCAGGTGCACCGCCTTGAGGATCGTGCCGTCCCCGCCGAGCGAGACCACGAGCACCGGCTCCCCGATGTCGGTCGGGAAGACGGCGCACTCGGTGAGCTCGCACTCCTCGGCGTCATCGGCGGTGAGGACGGGCTCGAACCCCGCGGTCGAGAGCCACGCGGCCAGGTCGACGGCCGCCGCCCGGGCGGCCGGGTTGCCTGTGTTGGGTACCAGCAGGACGCGCACGTTCTCACTCCCCTAACTCGGCGTGGACCGCCGCGACGATCAGCGCGGGGTCCACCTCGGCGGGCGTCCCGGCACGCGATGCCCACACCCAGAACTCGATGTTACCCTCCGGGCCCTTCAGTTGCGACCACGTCACGCCCCGCACCACGAGGCCCGCTCCCCGCACGGTCTCCAACGCGGCCACGAGCACGTCGGCGTGGGTCTGCGGGTCGCGCACCACACCCCGTTTTCCCACACGCGCCTTACCAGCCTCGAACTGAGGTTTGACCAAGGCCACGAGCTGGCCCGACTCGCCGAGGAGCGGCTCGACGTGCGGGAGGACCACCCGCAGCCCGATGAACGAGACGTCGATCACGGCGAGGTCGAACGGGGCGCCGAGCGCCTCTCCGTCGGCCTCCCGGATGTTCGTCCGTTCGAACACGCTGACCCGCGCGTCCTGCCTGAGGCTCCACGCGAGCTGTCCGTAGCCGACGTCGACCGCCGAGACCGCCGCGGCTCCTCGCTGCAGCAGGCAGTCCGTGAACCCGCCGGTCGACGCGCCGACGTCGACCGCCCGAAGCCCGGCGACGTCGAGCTCGAACGTGTCGAGCGCGCCTGCGAGCTTGTCGCCGCCGCGCGAGACGTAGCGGGGACGGGACATCACCTCGAAGACGGCGTCGTCGGCAACGCACTCGCCGGGCTTGCGCACCGGCTCCCCGCCGACGCGCACCTCGCCCGCCATGATCGCCGCGCGGGCCTTCTCGCGTGAAGGGAAGTATCCCTCCTCAGCGAGCGCGACGTCGGCTCGTCGTCTGGCCATCGACGGCGTCCTCCGGATGCGGTCGGGGCGAGCGCAGGTCCGTGTACCTGCCGAGGACAGCGCCCCGCACCCCCTCGGCGGTCAGGCCCACCTCGGCGAGCAGGCGATCCATCGCCCCGTGCGTCACGAAGCAGTCCGGGGTGGAGAGCCGCAGGAACGGGACCTCGACAGCGAGGTCCGACAGCGCCTCGAGCACGCCCGCGCCCATCCCGCCCACTCCGGTGTTCTCCTCGACGCTCACCACGAGGTCGTGCGCCGAGGCGGCCCACGAGATCACCTCGAGGTCGAACGGCTTGATCCAGCGCATGTTGACCACGCTCGCGGAGACGCCGTCGGCGGCGAGCAGGTCGGCGGCCTCCTCGGCGACGGAGACCATCCGGCCCGCCGCGAGCAGCGCGACATCGGTCCCCTCCCGTCGCACCTGCGCGCGACCGGCCTCGTAGACCTGCGGCTCCGCCGGGAGGGGGGCGCCGACACCCTTGCCCCGGGGATAGCGGATGGCGACCGGCCCGTCGGCCGTGACCGCGGTGTGAAGCATGTCGGCGAGCTCAGCCTCGTCGGCGGGGGCGAGCACCATCAGGTTCGGGATGCTCCGCAGGTAGGTCAGGTCGAACACGCCGTGGTGCGTTGGACCGTCCTCTCCCACGAGCCCGGCACGGTCGAGACAGAACACCACGTGGAGGTTCTGGAGCGCCACATCCATGATGAGCTGGTCGTAGGCGCGCTGCAGGAACGTCGAGTAGATCGCCACGACCGGCACGCGCCCGCCGGCGGCAAGCCCGGCGGCGAGCCCCACCGCGTGCTGCTCGGCGATGCCGACGTCGAAGAAGCGGTCCGGGTAGGTCGCGGCGAACGCGTCGAGCCCGGTGCCGGAGGGCATCGCGGCGGTGATGGCGCAGACACGCTCGTCGCGCGCGGCCTCGTTCAGGAGCGCCCGGCTGAACGCCTCGGTGTAGGAGATCGGACCCCCGGTCGAACCGTTGACCTGGCCGGTCGCGATCTCGAACGGGCTGATCCCGTGGAAGGTGTCGGGCTTGTCCTCGGCGTGCGTGTAGCCGGCTCCCTTGCGGGTGACGGCGTGGATGATCACCGGGCCGTCGACCGCCTTGGCGCGCTTGACGGCCGACTCGACCGCCCGGATGTCGTGGCCGTCGATGGGGCCGACGTACTTGTGCCCGAGCTCCTCGAAGAGCATCCCCGGCACGAGCAGTTGCTTGACCGACTCCTTGGCGGCCTCGCCGGCGGCGACCATCGCCGCGCCGATCTTGGTCCGTGCGAGCGCGCTCTCGACATCGTCCCGCAGGCGGTTGTAGCGTGGGTCGAGCCGCACGCGGGCCAGGTAGCTCGCGAGCGCGCCCACGTTCTCGGCGATCGACATCTCGTTGTCGTTCAGGATGATGATCATCCGGGTCCCGAGATGGCCGATGTGGTTCAGCGCCTCGAACGCCATGCCGCCGGTCATCGACCCGTCGCCGATGAACGCGCACACGGTGCGCTCCTCGCCCGCCGCGTCGCGTGCCTCGGCGAGGCCGAGCGCGACGGAGAGCGAGTTCGAGGCGTGGCCGGTGTCGAAGACGTCGTAGGGGCTCTCGCTGCGCTTAGGGAACCCGCAGACCCCGCCGTACTGGCGCAACGTCGCGAACCCGTCCCGGCGGCCGGTGAGCAGCTTGTGGACGTAGGACTGGTGGCCCACGTCCCACACGATCCGGTCATCGGGGCAGTCGAGCGCGAGATGCAGGCCGAGGGTCAGTTCGACCACGCCGAGGTTCGGCGCGAGGTGTCCTCCGGTGGCCGAGACCGTTGCGACCAGCGTCTCCCGGATCTCGGTAGCGAGCCGCTCGAGCGACGCGTCATCGAGCCCGCGAAGGTCCTGTGGCGAGTCGATGGAGTCTAGGATTCGCTCGTCGCCCAAGAAGTGGTCATCTCCAACGGTCCGGCTGCAGGTCTGGTGCGGCTACGATCTCCAGGATAGTCCCGTCGTCACGCTTCGGCAAAGTGCCCGCGGGCCGCGGTCACCGGGACGTCACTCGCGCGGCGCGCTCTCGTCATCGGCGGCAGGCGCCCCGTCGGACCCCCCGTCGACCCCGACGTCGTCGGCGCCCTCCCCGACGGGCTCGGCCGGCCCTGCGTCGAGCGGGGCCTCCCCGCCCGTCTCGGCGACGGGAGTCTCGACGAGCGGCGCCTCGTCGGCGGCGCCCCCGGCGCCGGACTCGTCGGCGGCCGACCGTTCCTCGATCACCGTGCGCCACTCGGTGTGGTCAGAGAGCTCCGTGCACGTGTTCGCGAGCCGCACGCCCTCCTCGAGCAGATCGAGGCTCTTCTCCAGCGACGTGTCCTTCTTGCGCACCTGAGCGACGATCTCCTCGAGCCGCGCGCGCGCCTGCGCGAAGGTGTACTGCTCATCAGCCATCGGTGCCCTCGTCTTCCGATCCGTCGTCCGGCGGCGACCCGGCGGTCTCGGCGATCCTGCCGAGGACCCCGTTCACGAAGCGCGACGAGTCCTCGCCTCCGTAGACCTTGGCCATCTCGACGGCCTCGTTGATCGACACCGACACCGGGATCTCGTCGGCGTAGCGGATCTCATAGGTCGCGAGACGCAGGATGTTGCGGTCCACGAGCGGCATCCGGGTGATCGACCAGTGCTTGGACGTGGCGGCGATCGCCTCGTCGATCTCCTCATGGTGCTCCCCGACCCCGGCGAGCAGCGCCCTGCAGAACTCGGACGGCTCCCCGTCCTCGGTGCTGTAGGAGCCCGACTCGAGGATCGAGGCCACGCTCTCGCCGGTGATCTCGTTCTGGTAGAGGATCTGGAGCGCCTGGAGCCGGGCGCGGCTCCGCTCCTGCATACGGTCCATCGGTCCAGCCGATCCGCCAGGCACGCTCACGCGGGGAACTCGATCCCGTCGATGAAGACGTCGACCGCTCCGACCTCGGCGCCGACCTGGCTCAAGATCGCGTCGGCCACCTGGGTCTGCACGCGGGCGGCCACCTCTCGCAGCGGCGTGCCGTAGACGGCCGTGATGTGCAGGCGCACGTCGACCGCGCCGCTCTCATCGACGGAGAAGTCGACGGCCTTGCCCGAGGCACGGTTCACGATCCCGCCGAAGCCCTGGCCCGACGATGCGAACGCGACCCCGTCGATGCCCTCGATGGCGAGCGTGACGATGGTGTCGAGCACCCCGGGGGCGACCCCGAGTCCCGCGACGCGGATCTCCTCGGACATCCTACGACTCACCTCCGTCATCTCCGGGCGACTCCGTCATGTGCCGCTCCACGAAGTCAGTATATACGTCCCCGGAGCCGAACGCCTCGGTCTCGACCACCGCCTGATGGAAGGAGACGGTGGTCGGGATGCCCACGACGATGAACTCGTCGAGCGCGCGGCGGGCGCGAGCGACGGCCTCGTCGCGCGTCTCTCCCCACACGATCAGCTTCGCGAGGAGCGAGTCGTAGTGCGGGGGCACGCGGTAGCCCGAGTAGAGGTGACTGTCCACCCGCACGCCGAAACCGCCCGGCGGGTTGAAGACCTTGACCTCGCCGGGGTTCGGACGGAAGTCGTGAGCCGGGTCCTCGGCGTTGATGCGAAACTCGATGGCGTGCCCGCGGAGCTCGACCGACTCCTGGGTGGCGTGCTTCATCCGCTCGCCGGCGGCGATGCGGATCTGCTCCTTGATGATGTCGACACCGGTGATCTGCTCGGTCACGGGGTGCTCGACCTGCACGCGGGTGTTCATCTCCATGAAGTAGAACGACCCGTCGGTGTCGAGCAGGAACTCGACGGTGCCGGCGTTGACGTAGTCCACGGCGCGGACGGCCCGCAGCGCGGCCTCGCCCATCGCCTCACGCAGCTCGGGCGTGAGCGCCGGACTCGGTGCCTCCTCGACGAGCTTCTGGTGGCGACGCTGGATCGAGCAGTCGCGCTCGAAGAGGTGCACCGCGTTGCCGTGCGTGTCCGCGAGGACCTGGATCTCGATGTGCCGCGGCCGCAGCAGATAGCGCTCGAGGTAGACGGTGTCGTCGCCGAAGGCGGCGGCCGCCTCGTTCTTCGCGGCCGCGAACTGGGCAGCGAGCTGCCCGGCCTCAGGCACCACGCGCATGCCCTTGCCGCCCCCGCCGGCGGACGCCTTGATGAGGACCGGGAAGCCGGTCTCCTCGGCGAAGGACATGGCGTCCTCGACGGTGTCGACGGCGCCCTTGGAGCCCGGGACGCAGGGCACGCCCGCCTCCATCATCGTCTCGCGGGCGACCGACTTGTCGCCCATCCGCTCGATGGCCTCCGGCGACGGGCCGATGAACACGAGACCCGAGTCGGCGACCGCGCGGGCGAACCGCGCGTTCTCTGCGAGAAAGCCGTAGCCCGGGTGGATCGCCTCCGCGCCCGTGGTCAGCGCGGCCGAGATGATGTTGGGCATGCTCAGGTAGCTCTGGGCGCTCGGCGCCGGGCCGATGCAGACGGCCTCGTCGGCCATGCGGGCGTGGAGGCAGTCACGGTCGGCCTCGGAGTAGACGGCCACCGTCTCGATGCCCATCTCCTTGCACGCGCGGATCACGCGCAGCGCGACCTCGCCACGGTTCGCGATCAGTATCTTGGAGAACATGGCTTACCCGACAGGCTCGTAGTAGAAGAGGACGGTGCCGTACTCGACCGCCTCGGCGTTGCCCACGACGATCTCGCGGATCACGCCGGGTTCCTCGGCGGTGATCTCGTTCATGAGCTTCATCGCCTCGAGGATGCACAGCGTCTGGCCGGCCTCGACCGAGTCGCCCACGTTCACGAAGTCGGGCGCGCCGGGCGACGGAGCACGGTAGAACGTGCCGACCATGGGAGCGACGACCGTCTTCCAGGTCGCCGGACGGGCGCCCTCGTCACGCACGGCGGGATCGGTCGGGGCGGCCTCGACGGACGGCGTCTGTGCCTGTGCCGGTGCGGCCGGGGCGGCGGCGGGCGCCTCGAGGACCGCGCCGGTGGCGCCGCGGCGCACGACCACCTTCGCGCCGCCCTCCTCGACCACGACCTCGTTCACATCGCTCATCTCCACGATCTTGATGAGCTCTCTGATCTGGTTCACATCCACGGACTCTTCCTCCCTGACGGTATCGATCTCCTCGCTCATCATGAAGACCGCACTCTCGGCCCCCTCCTGATGCAGCGTGAGGTAGTTGCGCGCCTCGTTCGGGAAGAGGGCGTACATGAGCACGTCCTCCTCGCTGTGCGCGAGGTCGCCGATCTCGGCGGCCACCTCGTCATAGGTCGTGGTCACGAGGGAGCCGGGGCGCACGTCGGGCGCGAGCGGCTCGTCCTTGCCGAGGACCTTGGCGACGATCTCGGCGTCCATGGAGCCGGGCGCCTTGCCGTAGAGGCCCTTGAGGTAGTCCTTCATCTCCTGCGGCACGACCGCCCACCGCTTGCCGGTGAGCACGTTGATGACCGCCTGCGTGCCGACGATCTGGGAGAGCGGCGTGACGAGCGGCGGATAGCCGACCTCGGCGCGCACCTTGGGGATCTCCTTCAGCACGTCGGGCAGCCGGTCGGCGGCCTTCTGCAGCTCGAGCTGGCTGATGAGGTTCGAGAGCATGCCGCCGGGCACCTGGTGGCTGAAGACCTCCATGTGCATGAGCGAGGTCACGCCGCGCTTGAGCTTCTTGCGCTGGCGGATGTCCTCCCAGTACTCGGCGATCTCGAAGAGCAGGTCGAGGTCGAGCCCGGTGTCGTACGGGCTCTCCTTGAGCGCGGCGACGATCATCTCGACCGCTGGCTGGCTGTTGCCGAACGCGAGCGCCACCACGGCGGTGTCGATGATGTCGGCGCCCGCCTCGGCGGCCTTGAGATAGTTCATGGGGGCCATGCCGCCGATGTAGTGGCAGTGCACGTGGACCGGGAGGCCGACCTCGTCTTTGAGCGCGCGCACCATCTTCTCGGTGCGGAACGGGGTCAGCATGCCCGCCATGTCCTTGATGGCGATGGTGTCGGCCCCGAGCTCCTTGAGCTCGTGCGCGTACTCGATGTAGGCGTCGAGCGTATGGACCGGGCTCACCGTGTAGCTGATGGCGCCCTCGAAGTGGCCGCCGCACTCCTTGACCGCACGGGCCGCCACCTCGACGTTGCGGATGTCGTTCAGCGCGTCGAAGATGCGGAAGACGTCCACGCCGTTGCGCTTGCTGGCGTGGCAGAAGCGGGTGACGATCTCGTCGGAGTAGTGACGGTAGCCCACGAGGTTCTGGCCGCGGAGCAGCATCTGCAGCGGCGTCTTGGGGCAGTACCGCTTGATGAGGCGCAGCCGCTCCCACGGGTTCTCATCGAGAAAACGCAGGGAGGCGTCGAACGTCGCGCCGCCCCACACCTCGAGCGACCAGTAGCCCACCGAATCCATCTTGGAGAGGATCGGGAGCATGTCGGCGATCTGCATCCGCGTCGCCCACAGCGACTGGTGCGCGTCTCGAAGCGTCGTGTCGGTTATGTGGACTGGTCGCATACCGTCGTCCCCTCTGAAGAGTCGGGTGGCTCCGGCGCGGCCGTTACCGGCACCGCTGGAAATCGGTCAGAACAGTATATCCGAGGGTCACACGCGGGTGATATACCGTCCGTCGCGCGTGTCGACCTTGAGCTTGTCGCCGATCTCGACGAACATCGGCACCTGCACCACGGCGCCGGTCTCGAGCGTGGCGGGCTTGGTGCCGCCCTGCACGGTGTCGCCCTTGAACCCGGGCTCGGTCTCGGTGACCTCGAGCTCGACGAACATCGGCGGCTCGACGCCCATCATGTCGCCGCCGGCGTACATGATCTGGACCTCGTCGTTCTCCTTGAGCCACTGCGCGGCGTCGCCGACGAAGTCCGACTCGAGCTCGAACTGCTCGTAGGAGTCGGTGTCCATGAAGTGGAACGCGGTGCCGTCGTTGTAGAGGTACTGCATCCGCTTGGTCTCGATGCGCACGTCGTCGAGCTTCTCGCCCGCGCGAAACGTCACGTCCACCACGCGGCCGGACTTGAGCTCCTTGAGCTTGGTCCGCACGAACGCCCCGCCCTTGCCCGGCTTGACGTGCTGGAACTCGACGACGATCCACATCTTGCCGTCGTGCATGATGCACATGCCGTTCTTGAGGTTGTTCGTTGAGACAGCCATGGATGCCCTTCCGTGATCCTCGGGGAGACGCTACACGATCTCGATGAGCCCGGTCGGCGACGCTGAGAGCGCGCGGCAACCGCCATCGTGTACGGCTACTAAGTCCTCGATTCTAACACCGAAGCGGCCCTCGAGGTAGACACCCGGCTCGATGGTGATGACCGAACCAGAGAGCACGGAACGGCGCCCCCTCGGCGAGACCGTGGGCAACTCGTGCACGTCGAGACCGACCCCGTGGCCGAGGCCGTGCCCGAAGTGTTCTCCGTACCCCGCCCCCGTGAGGACCTCCCGGGCCACGCCGTCGATCTCGGCGCCTGTCACGCCGCCGCGCGCGGCGCCCTTGCCGGCCTCGTTGGCGGCCAGCACCGCCTCATAGACCGCGCGGAACTCGCTCGAAGCGGGCGCGCCGACCACCACGGTGCGGGTCATGTCCGAGCAGTAGCCTTCGACGCGCGCGCCGAGGTCGAGGATGACCGGGTCGCCCGCCTCGATCCGCCGCTGCCCGGGGACCGCGTGCGGCCTCGAGGAGTTGGGGCCACACGCCACGATGCTCGGGAAGGCCACGCCCTCGGAGCCGTGGCGGCGCATGAAGAACTCCAGCTCGAGCACCACCTCGGTCTCGGTGAGCCCGGGTCGCAACACGCCGAGGACGTGGTCGAACGCCCGATCGGTGAGCGCCGCCGCCCGGGCGATCCGCTCGACCTCGGCCGCCTCCTTGACCTCGCGCAGCTCCTCGACCCAGTCGTCGACAGCCGCGACCCGGCCCGAGAAGCGCTCGGAGATGAAGCGGAAGCGGCCGAACGGCACCGACGACTCGAGCACGAGCGAACCGATCCCGTCCGCGCCGAGGTCGTCACAGAGCGTGACGTAGATCGACGCAGAGGGGGTGCTGAGCGCCCAGGGCGTGGCGACCGCCGCCGCCGCAGCGGCCTCGGCGTAGCGTGAGTCGGTGTAGATGCGGGCGAGGTCGGCCGTCACCAGGCAGGCGACGTTGGCGTCGTCGTCCCACACGGCCTCGAAACCGGTCACGTAGCGCACGTTGGAGACGTCGCACACGAGCGCGGCGTCGTGGCCCTCCTCGGCGAGGCGACGGCGCAGCCGCGAGAGGCGCGCGTCGGCGTTCATCGGGCGGACCCGCCCGCGAGACGCGCGGCGGCCTCGAGTCCGAGCAGGTAGGAGTCGGGCCCGAAGCCGGAGACCTGCCCGGCGCATGCGGGCGCGATCACGCTCGTGGCGCGGAACTCCTCGCGTGCGGCGATATTGCTCAGGTGGACCTCGATCACCGGGACCGGCACCGAGGCGACCGCGTCACGCAGCGCATAGGAGTAGTGCGTGAACGCGCCGGGGTTGAAGACGATCGCGTCGTAGGTGCCGACCGAGGCCTGCACCGCGTCGACGAGCTCACCCTCGTGGTTGGTCTGCACGAACGCGACCGACACGCCGAGCGCGCCGGCCCGCTCGCGCACCATCGTCTCGACCTCGTCGAGCGTGAGCGAGCCGTAGACCTCCGGCTCACGCGTGCCGAGCAGGTTCAGGTTGGGTCCGTTGAGCACGAGTATGGCGGCCACCGCGGCTCATCCCCTCTCGGTCTGCGAGGCGAGCCATGCGCCGAGCTCCTCGGCGATGACCTCGTCCCCTACGGGCGTGGCGAGGAAGACCCCCGGCTCGGGGACGAGCGCGAAGCGCACCACCCCGTCGCGGGCCTTCTTGTCGGCGTGCATCGCGCCGAGCAGCGCATCGGAGTCACCGGGCACGCGCACGCGCTCGATGCCGAGGAGGTCGAGCAGCCCGGCCTGCGCGGCCGCGGTGCTCGGCGGCGCGGAGAGCACGCGCTCGGCGATGCGGGCGGCGAAGCGCATCCCCTCGGCCACGGCGATCCCGTGCGGGACCGCGCCGTAGCCCGCGACCTGCTCGATCGCGTGGGCGAGGGTGTGTCCGTAGTTCAGGGACTCGCGCAGGCCTGCCTCACGCTCATCCGCGATCACCACCGAGGCCTTGTGGCCTACAGCGAAGAGCACCGCGTCGCGGACCGCTTCCGCCGCACGGGAGCGCAGCTCGGCAGCGGCGGCGGTCAGCGCGGCGACACGCTCCGGGCCGGCGAGCATCGCGACCTTGGCGACCTCGGCCAGTCCGCTCTGCCACTCGGTGTCGGGAAGCGTCGAGAGCGCCGAGGTGTCGGCGAGCACCACGAGCGGCTGCTTGAACGCGCCCGCGAGGTTCTTGCCCGCCGAGAGGTCGACCCCGGTCTTGCCGCCCACCGAGGAGTCGACCTGGGCGAGCAGGGTCGTGGGCGCCTGCGCGTAGTCGATCCCGCGCAGGTAGGTCGCCGCGCAGAAGCCGGCCAGGTCGCCCACCACGCCTCCGCCCAGCGCGAGGACCACGTCGCCCCTGCCGAGCCGCGCGGCGGCGAGCTGCTCGAGTACCCCGCCCGCCATCGCCCACGACTTGCTCGCCTCTCCCGCCGGGACGGTGACGGCCGTGGGCTCGAACCCCGCGCGCGCGAGGGAGGCCGAGACGCCCTCTGCGTAGAGCGGGGCGACCGCGCTGTCGCTCACCACCGCGACCTTGCGGGCCGCGGTGTGGGCTCGGAGGAACTCACCGGCGCGGGCGAGGAGCCCCGGACCCACGAGCACCTCGTAGGGCACGTCGGGCAGCGCCACCGGCACCCGTGTGATCCCCCCGGCCGTCACGAGGCGCCGTCCTGCGCCGCCTCGCCGTCGCCCACGGCCGCGAGCACCCGCTCGGCGACCGCCTCGGCGGAGAGGCCCGCCGTGTCGATCGTGAGGTCCGCGGTCGAGCGGTAGAGCGTCTCGCGCGCGGTGAGCAGCGTCGCGGCCATCGCCGTGGCGTCCCCGCGCTCGAGCAGCGGACGGCCGGCCACGTCGCCGATGCGCGCGAGCGCCTCGGCGGCGCTGACCTTCAGGTAGACGACCGTGCCGAGGGACTTCAGCACGCGCCGGTTCTCGTCGTCGAGCACCACTCCCCCACCGCAGGCGACCACCGAGGCGGGAGCGCCCTCGAGCGCTGCGAGCGCCGCGCTCTCCATCGCGCGGAACACCGCCTCCCCCTCGGCGGAGAAGATCTCGCTGACCGGCCGGCCGCCGGCCGCGCGCTCGATCTCGGCATCGAGGTCGACGAAGGGGACTTCGAGATGCGACGCCAGAAGCCGGCCGACCGTCGACTTGCCGGCGCCCATGAAGCCGATGAGGAGCAGGTGGCTCACGGCGCGATCCTCGCCTCGTAGGCGGCCACGGCGGCGACGATGTCGGACACGCAGTCCCCGCCGAACTTCTCGAGGTACGCTCCTGCCAGCGCGAAGGCGAGCTCGGCCTCGGCGACCACGGCCGCCGCCGGCACCGCGCAGACGTCGGAGCGCTCCTTGGACGCGTCGATGGTCTCGTGCGAGTCGATGTCCACGCTCGCGAGCGGACGCATCAGGGTGGGGATCGGCTTCATCGCGGCGCGGACCACCACCGGCTCGCCCGTGGTCATGCCGCCTTCGAGCCCTCCCGCGCGGTTGGTCGTGCGATAGTAGCCGCGCGGGCCGCCCCAGGCGATCTCGTCGTGGACGCGGGAGCCCGGCAGGGTGGCCGACTCGAACGCCGAGCCGATCTCCACGCCCTTGATCGCGGGGATCGAGAGCATCGCGGCAGCGATCCGCGCGTCGAGCCGGCGGCTGGCCTCGGCGTACGTGCCGAGGCCGGGAACGAGCCCGCGCGCGGTGACGTAGAACGTCCCGCCGAGGCTCTCGCCGTCGGCGCGCGCCGCGTCGATCGCGCGCTTCATGCGCTCGGTCGCCACGGCGTCGGGACAGCGCATCTCGCTCGCCTCCACGAGTTCGGGATCGACCGCCGAGGGATCGGCGGGGGCCTCCATCGCGACATCGCCCACCGAGGCGACGAACGAGGCGACGGTGACGCCGACCTCGGCGAGGAACGCGCGCGCCACGCCTCCCGCGGCGACCCGCGCGGCGGTCTCGCGGGCGCTCGCCCGCTCGAGGATGTCACGGCAGTCGGCCGAGTCCGTCTTCTGGATGCCGGCGAGGTCGGCGTGTCCCGGCCTCGGCGCGGTCACGCGCGCGGTGGCGGTGGGCTCTCCGGACACGGCCATGACGTCGGTCCAGTTGTCCCAGTCGCGGTTGGCCACCGTGAGCGTGACGGGGCTCCCGATGGTCGATCCGAAGCGCACCCCGGAGAGGATGAGGGCACGATCGGTCTCGATCGCCATGCGGCCGCCGCGCCCGTAGCCCGACTGGCGCCGCGCGAGGTCGGCGTCGATGCGCGCCTGGTCGAGGGCGATGCCGGCGGGAACGCCGGTCACGATGGCCGTGAGGGCTCGTCCGTGGGACTCGCCTGAGGTCGTGTAGCGCATGCGCTCCTCCGGGTCGCGGGCAGGTGGGAAGATTCTACCACCGTCCCGGGCACGGGTCGCACGAGGTGGCGCTACTTGACGACCCGGGAGCCGATGGTGAGCGTGACCCGGATGTCGCCGTAGAGCATGACGACCTCGGAGGGCGAGACGCTCACGACCTCCCAAGGGCTGTCTGGGATGCGGCCGCCCGGGCCGAGGGTGTAGAGCTCGCCGTTCCAGGCGAAGACGCCCGCGTAGCCGTCGTTCTGCTCGACGACATCCATCAGCACGAGCGTGTCCTGCGGAATCCCCGCGGTCGACGTGGGGACGCCGGAGCCGTCGGGCGTGGTGCCGGGCTCCGTGGGCTCCGGAAGCGGCTTCAGGAGCGGGTCGAAGATGTCCCGGAACGTGAAGACGGCCGTGAGCGGCACCGGCGCGGGCTCGACCGGGTCGCCGAGGACCGGGTCGACCGTCGAGGTGGCCTCGGCGGGAGGCGGCACCTGGTCGACCACGAGATCGGGCACCGTATCGCGGAGGACGAACACGAACACGGCAGCCGCGGCGAGCCCCGCGATCACGAGAAAGCCGAGAACCGCGGCGACCACCACCGCGACGTTGGTCTTGCGACCGCCCGTCTCGGGGTCGAGCGGGGGCGCCAGCGGATCGTCGGCGTCGGGGACTGCTGTGGGTGTCGTCTCATCAACCACGTCGGGCTCCCTGCTACTGCGTCTCGACTGCGTCTTCGGGCGCCGGAGGTGCAGCCGGCGGCGCGATGGTCACCGGCATCGTGTAGACCTTGATGGTGACGGTGGTCTGCACGAGGTTCTCCGTGGGGGGCGGCTCGCCCTCCTCGGTCTCCTGCTCGAGGATCGTGGTGGTGAAGCCGGAGATGCGGACCTGCCTCGTGAGACGCGGCAGGCGCTGCAACAGGTCTACGGTGTCGGACCACGTGCCCCGGAGCTGCATCGTGATCAGGACCTCCGAGTAGCCCTCCTCCTGCTCTGCCGGCGGCGAGGGGGTGATGGAGGCGAACTCGAGGCCTGCGGCGTTCACCGTGTCCTGCAGCTCGACGATGAGCGAGGGAAGTTCGGGGTGCTCGGGCATCTGGTTGAGGAGCCGCATGCGCTTGGCCTCGGTCTCCGTCGAGCGCGCCTTGATCGACTGTCGCTGCGCGAGCAGGGCCTGCGCCTGCGAGATCTGCATGTCGGCCTCGGCGATACGGTCCTCGACCGAGCTGAGAGCACGCACCTGCGGCAGGATCAGGAGCGCGATGATGGCGGCGGCGAGCACCACGATCAGCACACCTATGAGGATCAGTTGGTTGTTATAGGAGAGCTTCATGTGGCCGTCCCCTACTGCCCATCGGCCGGCACATCGGCCGTGCCGTCATCGGCGTCATCCGGATGGACCGAGGCGCTCACGCTGAAGTCGATCACCGGCTGCTCCTCGTACTCGGTCTTGACCGAGGAGGCCAGCCAGACGTTGTAGAGCTGCTCGAGGTCGGCCATGCGCACGAGGGTGCGCGCGACGGCCTTGTGCCCGAGGTCGGGGCTGTCGGTCGGGCTGTCGACCGCGCGCGAGACCGCGGTGACCCCGGTCTCCTCGTCGCCGGTCAGCGAGACCAGCCAGACGTCGGAGGGCAGGACCAGCGAGAACTCGTTGGCGAACCGGCCCCAGCTGACGCGGCCGGCGAGCGCCTGGCGGGCGACCTCGAGCCTCGACTCGAGCTCGGCCTCCTTCTGCTCGAAGATGGCGAACGACTCGGCCTGCGCACGCAGGTTCGCCTCGGTCTGCTGGCGGTCCTGCAGGTCGGCGTTACGCTGGGAGACCTGGAACGCGAGCACGCCGTAGACGGCGCCGAGGAGCAGCAGGACGGTCATGCCTCCCGCGACGACATACTTGACGCGGCGCTCGAAGAGGCGCTTCTCCACAACCTCCCGGGGCAGCAGGTTGATGCGGACCATCTAGCCCACACCCCCCATCGCCAGCCCGATCGCAGGCGCTGAGCCCATGCGGTCGGCGGTGACGGCGGCCTCTGCCGAGGACGCGACCTGGACGTGGCGGAGGGGGTCGCTCAGAACCACCTCGGCCTGGAGACCCTTCTCAAGATAGGTCGTCATATGAGAGAGTTGCGCGCCGCTTCCGGTCATGTGGATGCGGCGTATCGTCCTGACCTGCGAGGTCTGCGTGAGGTAGTAGTCGAGCGACCGCCGGACCTCGGCGATGAACTTGTTGACCTCGCGCTCGAGGGCGTCCTGGGCGGCCTGGAGGCGCTGGCCGTCCTCGTCGCCCGGCTGCGGGGCGACATGCGCGTCTGCGGCGATGTCGGGCAGTCCGGCGCGGATCTTGAGGTGCTCCGCCTCATCGAACGTGAGGTTGAGCACGTTGGCGACCGCCTGGGTGAACTGGTTGCCGGAGAGAGAGGAGACACGCGTGAAGCGCGGCACGCCCTTCTCGACCACGGCGATGTTCGTGAGGCCTGAGCCGATGTGGATGACCGCCGCGGCGGCCCCGGGGCTCTCGTCCTCGTCGGGCAGCACGCTCTCCGACGTGCCGAGGGTCGCCCGCACGATGGCGAAGGAGGTCACGTCGACGCTCGCGAGCCGCAGGCCCGCGCCCTCGACCGCCTGCACCGCCGACTCGATCATGTCGCGTTGCGCGGCGACGAGGAGCACCTCCATCATGTGCTCGTCGGCCGGCGTCATATAGTCGCCGATGATCTGGAAATCGAGGATCGCGTCCTCGACCGGGATCGGTATGTAGTCCTGGGCCTGGTACTGGATCGCGCCCTGGAGCTCGTCTCGCTCCATGAACGGCAGGTCGATGAGGCGTACGACGACCTTCTGGTTCGACACGCCGATGACGACGTCTCGACCCTTGATGCCTGGCTTGCGCCACAGCTCCCGGATCGCCGAGGAGACCGCCTGCGGGTCGACGATCTCGCCGTCGACCACGGCGCCCATCGGCATCTCGGCGGACGCGTAGCCCACCACCACCGGTCCGGAGGATGTCGGCTTGAGTACGGCGGCACGCACGTGGTCGGTCCCGATGTCGAGACCGACGGGTGGTGCGCCCGAGCCCACTGAGAACAGGCCCACGGAGTCCTCCCTACCTTACTGCTGCGTCCAGGCTGCTACTCTGCTGCTACGTCGGCTCCGTCGAAGACCCACGTCCGCCGACCCAACCACCCCAGGCGAACATGCGTCCATCCGACATAATGAAAGCGCATCTTCCCTGTTTGTGCAAGCGATCGCTACTGCCGTGCCCACGCGCCTTTGGTGAGGATCGGAGAGTCCCGGCCCGGGAGGCTGTCCGGCAGGAACGAGGGCAGGTCGGGGTCGGTCACCAGGTGGACGTTGTTGTTACCCATGTCGATCTGCCCCGCGACGATGGAGCCGACGTAGTACTGGTTCTTGGTGAAGCTGATCTTGCCCCCGGCGTAGAGCGCGAGCGCGTGCTGGGGCGGATCGCTGTCGATGGTCGGCGTGGGCGTGTTGTTTCCGGTTCCCGAGGTGATCGTCATGTTCGAGGGAGTGGCTAGCCCGAGCACGTGGCCCTCTCCCATCCGGCGGCGCTCGACCTCCGTACCCGACGTCCGGTACGGGTAGATGTCGGCGTCGATGGTGATCGGCCCGTTCGCGATGATGGTGCCGTTGCCGACGTAGCGGATCTTGGGGTCGCTGCTCGGAGCGGTGATGGTGAGCGGGCCGTCGATGAAGACGGTCCCGTAGACGTAGAGCACGCGGTTCGTCGCGTCATAGGCGAAGTCGTCGTGCATGCCGAGCGTGGTGTACCCGGCACCGTACCTCGCCCCGAAGCTCGGTGTCGAAGGCCCGATGGTGAGGCCGGTCGTGCCCTCGCCAGGCGCGGAGGGAAGCGCGCTGTTCCCGATATACTTGTAGCCCCACGCGTGGAGCCCGGGTGAGTCGTTGCGCGCGTAGTTGCGGGTGAAGGTACCGCTGTTGGGAGGCTGGATGGTGCGGTAGTCGCTCCACGACGGACTGGCGGCGGCGGTCTCCTGGTTCGGCCCGGGAGAGAACAGCGAGCCCATCACGTTGTCCTTCGACTCGTTCTGCGCCTTCAGGGCCGCCTCCTGCAGCTCGGTCTCGGCCATCCGGGGGAGCTCGATGCGCGGCACCGACTGCGAGACCGAGGAGTAGAAGGTGCGGCCCGCATCGTTGGGATACGCCCCGGACACGTAGAGCTGGATCGGCTCGGCCGAGGTGCCGAGGGAGGCGTTGCCCTGCCGGGTGATCGCGCCGTCCACGAAGAACGGACCCTTGTGGACGTAGGACCCGCCGCCCATCTGCACGGTCCCCCGGACGAAGAACGGCCCGGTGACGTTGCTGTTGCCGTTGATACCGCCCCCACCGGCGGTGAGCGACTCCTGGTTGCCGGCCGCGAAGATCATCTCCCACAGGTTGATGTAGAAGAAGCGCATCACGATCGTCTCGCTGAACCCGGTCGCGTCGGTGCCCACCGAAACGAGCCGGTACTCCGAGTTGTTCATCTGCTCCACGGTGACCACGTAGTCTCCGCTCGAGACGCTCCCCGTGAGCTCGCCCCCAGCCGCTTCCATCGCGTCTTTGACCGGTCCGAACCCGAGGCGGTAGACCTGCTCGAGGACCGCATCGGCGCCCGCGTTCGCGATCTGGAACGCCTCGGTCTCGCCGAGGTGCCGGTTCGTCTCGTTGAGCGCGTTGCTCGCCAGCACGAAGCTCGCGACCGAGACCACCGTGAGCACCGCGATCACGCCCATCACGAGCGGGAGCGCGATGCCCTCGTCGTCACGAAGCCGGTCTGTCATGCGCGCCATCATCGTCACCTTCTACCACTGCCTGAGTCGGAACTGGATACGTCGCGAGTCCGTGAAGACCTGACCGTCGTGCCGGGCGGCGACCTCGACCACGACCGAACGCGCGGCGCCGGGGACGGCTCCCATGTCGGTGATCTCCTCGTCCGGCTCCGCCCCGTAGTAGCGGAAGAGCGGGATGCCCTCGGCGCGGTTCGCGTTCGCCGTCGAGACCACCCAGTTCTGGAGGACCTGGTCCACCGCCGTCCGGGTCGAGTTGAGCTCCTCCCGGCGGATCACGAGCGTGCCGTCGGTCCGGGCCTCGATGGTGTTTCGCTCCATCTTGTTGTTGAGGTCCCAGTCGGTGAGCACCACCAGCCGGTACGGAGTGGCCTCCTCGATGAGCGAATTCTGGACGAGGATCTTGTCCATCGCGAGCAGGGGCGAGGCGATCTCGTTGGTGATGCGAGCCTGGCGGTCGGTCACCCGGCCGCCCTGAAGCATCGCGAACATCGCGCTGTACACGATGCCGATCACGACCGCGATCAGGCCGACCACGACCACGAGCTCCGTGAGGGTGAACCCCCGGTCGTCGCGCAGATGCCGCATGGCTACCACGCTCCGGGTGAGGGGAAGTTGATCGAGGAGCCCGAGGTTCCCGTCACGACCGGCCCAAGGGCGTTACTGCGAACCGTGACCGTGGGATCGGAGACCGCATAGCGGACGTCGACCTCGACCCGGTAGCGACGTTCGATGGTCAGCTGGTTATTGTTGTTCGCCGAGACGTCGAAGTTGTACACGAACACGCCGGTGCTGTTGCGGGCGACCTCGACCCACGGCCCCGTGCCGACCCGCTCCATCAGACGGTACTCGGCAAAGGATCTCGGGAACGTGGGAGCGCCAGTGGTGATGTGCACGTCGACGTCCCACGCCCGACTCTTGCCTTTGCCCTCGAACGTGGCCACGTACCGGCCCTGGACGAGCGGTCGCGTGATGAAGAAGACCGGGTCCTGGGCGGGAGCGGGGCTCCACGCTGACCGATGCGAAGCGTCCCGGCTCTCGGCCTGCACACGGACCGAGTAGCGGCTGAACGGCTGCGTGGCGACGGTGTGCGCGCCGAGTGAGGAACTGGTGGTGATCAGTTGGTTCGTCCAACCGCCGTCCAGTGCCTGCACCCCGAGGTCGAGCCGGTAGTGGTCGGCCTCTTCGATGCCGTCCATCGAACGTGTCCAGCTGAGCGGGACGCTCAGGCCCGAGACGGTCGTGTCCGCGACAGGCACGCCGGGCGCGTCCGGGTCGTTGTTGTCGATGAAGACCCGCCGCTCGATCCTGGTCACCTTCTGGTTGCTGTCCATGACCTCGACCACGAGCGTGTAGGTGCCGTCGGGCGTCATGGGCACGCTGATACCGTCATCGCCCGCCTCGGTCATCGCCCGCGTGTCCCAGGTGAAGGAGCGTGTCGCCGTCTTCTCGGTGAGGGTCCACAGCGCGCTCATGCCGTTGTCGCCACCGGCGCCGGGGAGATACCACTCGCCCGGACGGACCCTGAACGCCATGCTCACGAGGGTGGCACCGGGCATCTCGGTCTCCGCCCACGCGGAGACGAGCACCTCGCCGCGGATGATGGTCGGTGGCGTGGCGTCCTCGGGGCTGCCCGCTACGAAGGCGACCTTGGGCGCCTCGTACTCGCCGGGCGGCTCCTCCTGACGGATGAACGTCGACATGCTGGTCTGGAAGACGACGAGGCCACCCCGGCGGGCGACCGCCGTGACGGTGACCTCCTTGTAGTTCTGGGAGCCTTCGATCATCGGGTCGTTGACCCAGCTGACCTCGGGCGTGAAGGTGAGGACGAGCCCGCCCACGGTGCGGGTGGTCTCCGCCGAGAGGTCGCCCGGCACCGGGGCGCCTGAGACGTCGAGGCCCACCCCGGCGTAGGGCATCGCCCGGATCTCCTCGATGTAGGAGTTGACCGCGTTCGTGACGATCGCGCGCTCGTTGGACTTCAGGCTCATCGCCGTGGTCGTGCCGAGGAGCCCGAAGAGCGCGGTCAGGACGAAGAAGAAGATCGAGATGGCGATGACCACCTCGAGGACGGTCATTCCGTCATCGCGGCCGCAGCCCAAGACGCGCTTGCCCCTGGTCATTCTCATCACGTTCCATCGTCGCACGGACGGTCAGAACCGATTATACGGCCCTTCTGCCACTATCGGCACACCACGCGCCCCACTTGAGCAGGGCTCAGAGCCCCACCGCCCGCAGATACGCCGCGATCGCCCACTCTCCCCCGATCGCCGTCACCACGCCACCAAGAGCAAGGAACGGGCCGAACGGGATGCGCTTGGTGGCAATGGAGGAGCCGGACCGTGCCGCGAGCAGTATGCCGACGACGGCGCCCACGACGCTGGCGACGGCGAGCGCGAGCAGCACGTACGGGCCGAGGAACAGGCCCATCGCGCCGAGCAGCTTCACGTCGCCCATCCCGAACCCCGTGCGGCCGCGGATGACCCGGTAGAGAGCCGCCACCGCCCACGGCAGTCCGGCCCCGAGCGCGACGCCGAGAAAGGCGGACGCGAGCGGGCCGACCGCGCGCGTGTCAACCAGAGGCGCGAGCGGGAGGGGGGTCAGCTGCGATACGAGCGCCGCGACGAGCCCCAGGAGCGCAAGGGCCCCCACGAGCGGGTTTGGCAGCCGCATCGTGTCGAGGTCGATACACGAGAGCACCAGGAGGGACCAGAAGAAGGTCGCGGCGACCACGGCCTGCGGACCCGGGCCCCAGACGATCGCGGCCGTGAGCCAGAGCGTGCCGGACGCGGCCTCTACCACCGGGTAGCGCGAGGCGATGGGGGACCCGCAGTCACGACATCGGCCCCGAAGCGCCATCCATGACAGCACCGGGATGTTGTCGAACCACCGGACGGGGGCCTCGCACCGGGGGCATCGGGACGGCGGATGAACGAGTGACTCGCCGCGCGGCAGGCGCCAGATCACCACGTTCGCGAAGCTGCCCACCAAGAGCCCGAACACGGTCATGACCGCGGCGAACACGACTGGATCGGCGACGCTCAGCACTCAGGACTCCCCTCCTCGCCCGTACCCGGAGCAACGATACCACGGCGGGAAAGAAGAAGGCCGGTGGACGAATCCACCGGCCTTCTCACGCTCGCCAAGTCACGACGAAGACTATCGCTGGGCCAAATCCTACGGATTGTGGGCGGCAACGGAGCACGTCACTGCCACGTTCAGCCCGTTGTTCGGGAACGTTGCGCTGTAGGTCCCCTCACCCGGGCACTCCGGGATGGCCTTCACATACTGCGGAACGAAGGTCTGGGTAGCATCGTCCGCGTCCGCGACTGCCATGAGGCCGGCCCAGTTGGTGAGACCCGCTGCGACCGTAGCATTTCCGGGGCTGTTGGCGTACCAGGTCTGGTACGCACCCTCGACGGTGCGCATGTTCGACTGGCACGAACGACGCTGGGCGTTGGCGCGGGCGGTGTTGAAGACGGGGATGGCGATGGCGACAAGGATACCGATAATGAGAACGACGACCATGAGCTCGACGAGGGTGAAGCCCTCATCGTCCTTCTGGAACATCCTGTACATGTCCCTACCTCCTTCTTCCCTCTCGGGAACTGCCGGGCCGCTGGTGCGGCCATACTGCTACAGGGGTGCTATCGGCCTGCTGAGGGCGGGACTTTAGTGAAATCGACAAACGAACGGGGCGCTACTCGATCAGCGTGATGATCTGGAACATCGGCATGTAGAGCGCCACGACCATGCCGCCCACGATGCCGCCGAGCGAGGCCATCATCAGCGGCTCGATCAGCGAGGTAAGGCCGTCGACCGCGGTCGAGACCTCCTCGTCGTAGAAGTCGGCGATCTTGTTGAGCATCGCGTCGAGCGCACCGGTCTCCTCGCCCACCGCGATCATCTGCACCAGCATCGATGGGAAGACCTTGGACTCGGAGAGCGGCTTGGCGATCGTCTCGCCCTCCTTGATCGCCGCCCGCGTCTTCTTGACCGCGCGAGAGACCACCTCGTTGCCCGCCGTGTCGGCGACGATGTCGAGGGCGGAGAGGATGGGCACGCCGGCCGAGACGAGCGTGCCGAACGTCCGGGTGAACTTGGCGAGCGCGATCTTGCGGATCATCCCGCCAAAGACCGGCATCCTGAGCTTGGCGCCGTCCCAGATGAACCGTCCCGACTCGGTGTTGGTCCAGAACCGGAACGCGAAGAAGCCGGCGACCGACGCCACGAGCGTAATCACGCCACCGATACCCGCGACGAAGTCGGAGGCATCGACCAGCAGCTGCGTCAGGAACGGCAGCTCCCCGCCCATCGACTCGAACATCCCCTGGAAGACCGGCACCACGAAGACCATCATCGCGACGAGGATGACGAGCACGAGGCCGCCCATCGCGACCGGGTAGGTCATGGCCGACTTGATCTTGCCCTTGAGGGCGAGCTCTGATTCGAAGTGGTCAGCGACCCTGACGAGCACCTCGTCGAGCACGCCGCCGGTCTCGCCTGCGCGGACCATGTTGACGAAGATGGGCGGGAAGGACTTGGGGTGCTTCGCAAGCGAGTCGGAGAGCGACTGGCCCGCCTCGACGTCCTTGGCGACCTGCCCGATGATGACCTTGAGGCCCTCGGACTCGGTCTGCCCGGCGAGGATGCTCAGACACTTCGTGAGCGAGAGGCCGGCGTTGATCATGGTCGCGAACTGCCGCGCGAAGATCGCGACGTCCTTCGCTTTGACCCCGCCGCCTATCTTGATCTGGCCCATCGCCGCAAGCTGGGACTGCTGGTCGAGCTCGAGGATGATATAGCCCATCTGGCGCAGCTTCGCGCTGACCGCCTCGCGGTTGTCACCCTCGAGAGAGCCCTTGACGATCTTGCCGGCCTTGTCGCGTACCGAGTAGTTGAATGTGGCCATCGAGCCGTCTCCTTGCTCTCGCTATCCAGCCCGTCCGACGAGCTCTTTGAGTATGTTCACGTCGAGCGCGCGCTGGGACGCGGTCTCGAGCGATATCATACCGCGCCTGTACAGGTCCGCCAGCGACGCGTCCATCGAGACCATCCCGTGCTGGTGCCCGGTCTGGATGGCTGTGGGGATCTGGTGCGTCTTGCCCTCCCGGATCAGGTTCCTGATCGCGGGCGTCGGGACGAGCACCTCGACCGCGACCGCACGCCCCGACCCGTCCTTCACCGGGAGCAGTTGCTGGCTCACGATGCCCTGCAGGACGCCGGCGAGCTGGACGCGCACCTGCTGCTGCTGGTGCGGCGGGAAGACGTCGATGATCCGGTCGATCGTCTGTGCGGCGTCTTGCGTGTGCAGCGTGGCGAACACGAGATGCCCGGTCTCGGCCGCGGTGAGCGCTGCGGAGACGGTCTCGAGGTCGCGCATCTCGCCGATGAGGATCACGTCCGGATCCTGCCTGAGGATGAACTTGAGCGCCGCCGCGAACGACTTGGTGTCGGCCCCGACCTCACGCTGGTTGACCACCGACTCCTCATGCTGGTGCAGGTACTCGATGGGGTCCTCGATCGTGATGATGTGCTCGGCGCGGGTGCGGTTGATATGGTCGACCATCGTCGCGAGCGTGGTCGACTTGCCCGAGCCGGTGGGCCCGGTCACCAGCACGAAACCCCGCGGTTTGCGCGCGAGCTCCGCCAGGATCGGCGGCAGGCCGAGCTCCTCGAAGGAGCGGATCTCCATCGGGATCGCGCGAAACGCGGCGCCGACGCTGTTGCGCTGATAGTAGGCGTTCACGCGGAACCGCGCGTACCCAGGCAGCGAGTACGCGAAGTCGTACTCCCACTCACGCTCAAGCGCGGCGCGCTGCTCCTCGGACATGATGGAGTAGACGAGTTCGCGGGTCTGGGCGGGCGTGAGCTCCTCGCCGCCGAGCGGCGTGAGCAGGCCGTGCCGACGGATCGTCGGCGGAACCCCTACGGTGATGTGCAGGTCCGAAGCCCCCCGCTCCAGGCACTGCGCGAGCATCGTGTTCAGGTCGAGCACGACTCCCCCTCTGTCTCGGACGATCAGACGATCACGCGCAGAATCTCCTCGATGGACGTCTGGCCCATGCGGACCTTCTCGAGGCCGTCCTGACGCAGCGTGAGCATCCCCTCGGCTATCGCCTGCTTCTTGATCTCCTCGGCCGTTGCCTCGGCGACGGCGAGGCGGCTGATCTCCTCGGACACGATGAGCACCTCGTGCACGCCCATCCGGCCCTTGTAGCCGGTCCCGCCGCACTTCTTGCATCCGACGGCCTTGAAGATCCTGTCCGGAAGATTATCGGCCGGAAAGCCCGCGTCGATGAGCGCCTGCGGTTTGGGGCTGTACTCCTCCTTGCACTCCTTGCACAGCCGCCGGGCGAGCCGCTGGGCGAGCACGCAGTCCACCGCCGAGGAGACGAGGAACGGCTCGACCCCCATCTCCACCAGGCGAGTGATGGCGCCCGGGGCGTCGTTGGTGTGCAGGGTGGAGAGTACGAGGTGGCCGGTGAGCGCGGACTCGATCGCGATGCCGGCGGTCTCGCGATCACGGATCTCGCCCACGAGGATGACATCGGGCGAGCAGCGGAGGAACGAGCGGAGCGCACGGGCGAAGGTGAGGCCGGCCCGCGCGTTGGTCTGGCACTGATTGATGCCCGGCACGCGATACTCGACGGGGTCCTCGGCGGTGATGATGTGCTTCTCGGGCGAGTTGAGCACGTTGATCGCCGCGTAGAGCGAGGTCGACTTGCCGGAGCCCGTGGGGCCGGTCACCAGGATGGCGCCGTAGGGCTTGCGGAACGAGGCCTCGAAGCGGTCGAGTGAGGACGGGAGGAAGCCGAGATCGGAGAGCTGGAGCATGATGGCGTCTTTGCGCAGGATACGCAGGACGATGCGCTCGCCGTAGACGGTGGGGAGCGACGAGACGCGGAAGTCGACCTTGTGGCCGCTCACCGTGACCGCGCAGTGGCCGTCTTGGGGCTTGCGGGTCTCGGCGATGTCCATCTCGGCCATGATCTTGAAGCGGCTGATGATCGACGCCTGCACGGTACGCGGGCTGCGCATCACCTCGTGGAGCACGCCGTCGACACGGAACCGCACTCGGAGGTCCTTCTCCTGCGGCTCGATATGGATGTCGGAGGCCCCGTCGGTCACGGCCTTGTTGATGATGTAGTTGACGAGCTTGACGATAGGGGCGTCCGACGTGACGTCCGTGAGCTGCTCGAGGTCGATCTCCTCGACCTCGTCACTGCCGATGAAGTCGTCTTCCTCGGCGTGCTCGGCGACCTTGTAGTACTCCTCGATGGTGGCGAGGATGTCGTCTTTGGTCGAGATCGCGGGCTTGATCTCGTGGCCGGTGAGGATGCGGAGGTCGTCGAGGGCGAGCACGTTCTGAGGGTCGGCCATCGCGACCACGAGCTCGCCGTCGCCCATCGAGACGGGCATGAGCGTGTAGCGCTGCGCGAGGTCCTTGGGGACGGCGGCGATCGCGGTCGGCTCCGGGGTGGTGACCGAGAAGTCGATGTACTGGATGCCGATCTGGGCGGCCATGACCGACAGGATCGCGCCCTGGGTCGCGTACCCGAGGTCGACGAGGACGCGGCCGAGCGGGCTGCCCGTCGCCTTGTGCACTTCGAGTGCGTCTGTGAGTTGCCGGTCGGTGATGATCCCTGCTCGCATGAGCAGCGCACCGAGCCGCTGTCCTGCCTCCGCCACTGACACGGCCTCTCAGGTGGTTGCCGAGCGATCCCCCCATGCCGGCCGGATGGCCGGCACCCTCAACCCTCATACGTGGATATGGTACGACATCGCGCCGACATTCGGCAGCGCGGGATCGGACCGGCCGGCGAACCTCAGCCTGGGAACAGCGTCACGACGTGTGCTTCGCGCGCCGGAGCTCGTCGAAGAGCACCGTCGCGAAGCGCTGGAACTGGTCGTACGTGCGGGTCCCCGCCCGCACGCCGATGCGGAACTCACCGAACCACATCTCGACGGGCGCCGCCATCACGTACTCGGGAACCTCGGGCGCGGGCGCCGGTTCGGGTGCGGGTGCCGGGGCGGGCGCGGGCGCCGGTTCGGGTGCCGGTGCGGATGCGGGCGCCGGTGCGGATGCGGGGCCGGATGCCGGCGCGGATGCTGGGGCGGGAGCGGGTTCGGGTGCCGGTGCGGCACCGAGTGCGGCGAGCCACTCGTCGTCGATGTCGCCGACGGTCACCGGGGTCGGCTCGGGCACCGGCTGCGAGGTGGCCTCGTCGGCGACCGGTGAGAGCACCGGCGCTGACTGATCGGCCTCGAGAGCCGCTCGCCATGCAGCCTCCAGGTGGTCTTCCTCCCCCGCCGCCGCAGGCTGAGCGTCCGCGACCTCCTCGGTCGCCGGGAACTCCCACGCGGGCGCAGGCAGAGCGGGCTCAGATTCCGGCTCGGGCTCAGGCAGCGGCTCCAGTTCGGGTTCGGGTTCGGGTTCGGGTTCGGGTTCGGGCCCCGGCTCTGGCTCTGGCTCGGGCTGCGGCTCGGGCTGCGGCTCGGGTAGCGGCTCGGGCTCGGGCTGCGGCTCGGGCAGCGGCTCGGGATCCAGCTCGCGCCGCGGCCCGGATTCGCTCGCAGGGGCCGCCTGCCACTCGAACATCGGGTCCGCGGCAACAGAAGGCTGGTCCGGCTCGTCCTTCGCGGGTGCCTCGGCGATGTCGTCCTCGGCGATGAGTGTCGCCCAGACGGTGTCGATCGACGGGAGCGCCTCCTGCTGCGCGGACCCGGCTCCGGCGACGGGCGGAGCCTCCTCCAAGCGGGACTCGGGCCGCTGCGGTTCACCCGCAAGAGGCTCGCTGAAAGACGGGCCGGGAGCGCTCGCGTCCTCGGCGGGGCGCCAGTCGCCGACCCGCAGGGGCTCCTCGAGCGGTGAGGCGAACGTGTCCGCGAGCGGGTCTGCGGCGACCGGCACACCCTCCTCGGCAGGCACGGGATCGACCGGCACCGGCTCGGCGTGATCGTGCGCCCGGGGGACGACCGGCGCGACCGGTGGCGTCGTGGCCCGCAGCCGGGCGCGCCGCCGAGCGGCGCCGGCGAGCGAGACCAGGAGATAGAGCAGCGCGAGAACCAGGAGTCCGAAGGCGCCGGCCAGGATGTACAGCCGAGCATCCACCGGCTAGCCCATGCTCTCCAGGATCCGATAGAGGAGGCCGAGGAGAACCGCCTTCACCGAGTCCTTCTCGCGTGCATCGACGGGCAGGAGGGGCACGGACTCCTCGATCTCGAGCGAGCCGCGCAGTGCTCGAAGCGCCTCGAGGTCGTCGGCCGCCACCTTGTTGGCGGCGACCACGAACGGCACGTCGGACATCTCCTTGAAGAAGCGGATCATCGAGGCCGCGTCGGCGATCGACTCCTCGCTCGTCGTGTCGACCAGGAGCACGAAACCGAGCATGCCCTCGGAGAGCGTCTCCCACATGAAGGAGAAGCGCTCCTGGCCGGGGGTGCCGAAGAGGTAGAGGACGACGTCATCGGAGATCGTGATGCGACCGAAGTCCATCGCGACCGTGGTCTCGCCCGTCCCCTCGTTGGAGACGTCGCTGATCTGGCGTTCGGTCGAGAGCACCGTGATCTCGCTCACCGACTTGATGAACGTGGTCTTGCCGGCGTTGAACGGACCGGTCACCACGACCTTCACCGACTGCATATGCTCGTCCTATCCTCCGTCAGAGTCTCTTGATGCCGTCGATGACCTTGAGAAGCAGGTCCTTGTCGACCGCCTGATCACGCCGCAGCGCAACATGATGCTCGGGATCGGGGATGCGGTTCACGCTCGCCTGTGGCCGCGAACGGCCAGCGCCGGTGAGCGCGCTCAGCTCGTCGTTCAGTCCGCCGGAGAGTCCGCCCCCGAAGCCGGCGTCGTCGAAGTCGACGAACGCGTCGGTCGAGATGACGCCCGACGACGCCTCCGGCTCGTCGTCGAACGTGCCGCTCCGGATGACCCCCGCCGCTTCTGACACCTCGGGCTCCTCGAGCGAGTCGAGCAGATCGCTGAGGTCGGCGGTGGCCACGGGCTCGACGGCCGGCTCGTGAGCGTCGTGCGGCGCTGCCTCGGAAGTCCCGGGTGCCTCGGGTTCGCTGGCCTCCGGTTCCAAGAGGCCGGCGAGCAGCGACTCGGTCTCCTCGTCCAACGTCGGCGGCTCGGCCTCCTCGATCTCAGACGGCCCCTCGTCAGCGTGGTCGGGCACGAGCGGGGAGAGCAGGTCCTCGCCGAGCGGCTCGCCCAGCCCGAGTGACATGAGGTCGCGCTCGAGGTCGCCGGTGAGCGCCGGGGCGGCCGGGGCCTCCTCGTGAGCGGTCTCCATCGACTCGGGCTCGGGCTCGGGCTCGGGCTCGGGCAGCGCCTCCGGCTCCGGCAGGGGTTCGGGCTCGGGCAGCGGTTCCGACTCGGGGGCGGCGACGGGTGCCTCAAGAACGGCGCCCATCATCTGCTCGAAGACCGCCATGTCATCGGCGCTCGGCTCTGCGGCCGATGCGCCGGCGAGGAACTCCGGCATCTCGGGCTCGGGAGCGGGCTCCGCCGGGACGGATGGCTCCTCGATCTCCGGCGCGGCGGCCACCGCCGGCGGCTCCTCGATCACTGGTGCGGCCTCGACCGCGGGCGGGAGCTCCTCGGCAACAGGAGGAGCCTCGAAGACCACGGGCTCCTCGGCCACGGGTGCGGCGGGCTCCTCGGCCGCCTGAGCCTCGGCGAGGTGCGCCTCCCGCTCGGCGCGCTCCGCACGCAGCCGCTCGACCTCCTCGTCGGTCGCGAACTCGAGCAGGCCCGCGGAGAAGAGGCCGTAGATGATTCGGGCGACCTCGAAGTCGGTCCGGTTCGTGTCCTGCGCGAGTTCGGCCACCGACCGGGTGCCGTCGACGAGCAGGAGCAGGTTCCACTCGATGGGCTTGAGCGAGATCTCGAACGTCCCCTCGCCGGGGGCGGTCGCCATCTTGAAGACGACCTCGGTCGACGGGATCTTCTTGCGGATGCGCGCCCACTCCTCGAGGCGGCGGCTTCCCTCCATGATGACGTTCTCGATGGAGACCGACAGGCCGATGTCCTCATCGACCACCTCGGGCAGCAGCTCGAAATCGAAGTCGCCCTCGTCCCATCGCATGAGGTCGAAGATGGTGTCCTGGATCTGCTCCTGGACGAACGCCTCGAGCATCTTCTCGGTGATGAAGCCCTCGTCGACGAGGATCTGGCCGAGGCGACGCCCGCCCTCGCCCTCGGCCGAGCGGATCTCGAGGACCTTGGCGAGCGCGCTCGGCGTGACCTTCTGCGCGGCGACGAGACGCTCGCCCAACAGCTCATGGTGCCAGTTCGACTGCGCGAAGAAGACCTCGCCCTCGCGGAACCACACGCTGCCGGACGCCCCGTCGGCGCGCGTGATACGCAGAACCCCCGTCTTCTTGCTGAATGTCACCAGCTGGAAGACGTCGGGGAGACTGAAGTCCTTGAGGTTACCTCTCAGCGCCATCGGCTGCGATCAGACCCTTCTCGAGACACGACCTTCGGTGCGGTGGCGTCCGCCTAGCGGAGCACGTCGGCGATCTGATCTGCGGCGGCCCTCATGTCGTAGAGCACCAGCCCGAGTTTGGCGCCGTGCTGCGCAAGAACGGTGAGGACCGCCCGGTCCCCCGCCGCCATGAGTATGACGTACCCTTCGGCGCCCTCGATGAAGACCTGCGAGAGCGCTCCTCGGCCAAGTTCCGCGGCGGCGCGCTCGCCGAGGCCGAGGATCGCCGCCGACATCGCTCCGACGCGGTCCTCCTGCATCCCCTGCGGGAGCGCCGAGGCCATGATGAAGCCGTCGAGGCTGACGAGCGCCGAGGCCTCGATCTCGGCCGAGTCGTGCATGAGCCCGTCGAGTGCCGCGGCCAGACGGTCCTCGCGGCTCGCCGGGCGCGCGGTAGCCTGGGGACGGCCCTCGGTGGTCACCGGCTGCGCAGGCGCGGGAACCGGTGCGGGCTGCGAAGCGGCGGGTGCGGCCACCGGCGCCGGTGCTGCGGGCGCGGGCGGCGCGACAGGCGCCTGGGCGGGCACCGGCGCGGGCTGCTGCCCGGGCCGGACGGCGGGTACCACGACCGGGGCAGGGATCAGCTCGTCGTCCTCGTCGAGGATCTCGTCGTCGACATCACTGATGAAGTAGTCGCCGATCCCGTTCTCAGCCATCCCCCACGACACCTCCATGACGCGCTCGACCTGCGGAGAGAGCGCGCGCGACCGGGGTCGGACACCGGCCGTTCACGCACGGTCTAGTCTCTCACGAAGGAGTGGGGGTTACAACACGACATCGGGGCGTTCCCGCACTACGAGCGCAGTGCGCGCGTGCGTGTGCCGGCCGTCACACCACGACGCGCATGATCTCCTCGATGGAGGTCACGCCGAGGAGGACCTTCTCGAAGCCGTCGTCGCGCAGGGTCTTCATCCCCTCGGCGATCGCCTGCCGCTTGATGTCGTCCGCCGACGCGTTCTCGACCGTCATCCGCTCGAGCGTCTCAGACATCGTGAGCACCTCGTGCACGCCCATGCGGCCCCGATACCCGATGTTGTTGCACTTGGTGCACCCCCGCGCGCGGTAGATGCGAGGCAGCTTGTCCGGCTCGTAGGGGAACCCGACCCGATCGAGCGCCTCGGGCTCGGGCGTGTACTCCTCCTTGCAGTCCGCGCACAGCCGCCGGGCGAGTCGCTGGGCGAGCACGCACGTGATGGCCGAGGCCGTCAGGAACGGCTCGATCCCCATCTCGGTGAGGCGGGTCACCGCCGAGGGGGCGTCGTTGGTGTGGAGCGTGGAGAGGACGAGGTGCCCGGTGAGCGCGGCCTCGATGGCGATCGTGCCCGTCTCGGCGTCACGGATCTCACCGATCATGACCGTGTCGGGGTCCTGGCGCAGGATGGAGCGGAGGGCGGCAGCGAAGGTCATCCCCGCCTTCTCGTGGACCTGGACCTGCGAGAGGCCGGCGAGGCGGTACTCCACCGGGTCCTCGACGGTGATGAGGTTCGTGCGGACGTCGTTGGTCTCGTTGATCGCCGCGTAGAGGGTGGTCGACTTACCGGAACCGGTGGGGCCGGTGACGAGGATCGCGCCGTAGGGCAGCTTGAGCGCCTCGAGCAGGCGCTCGATCGGCTGCTCGAGGAAGCCGAGGTCCTTGAGCGACATCATGATGGCGTCCTTGCGCAGCAGGCGCAGGACGGCGAGCTCGCCATGGACGAGCGGCAGGACGGCCACCCGGAAGTCCACGGACTTGCCGTCGAGCACCACGCCGAAGCGCCCGTCTTGGGGGATCCGCTTCTCGGCGATGTCCATGCCGGCCGAGATCTTGAGACGACTGATGAGCTGGCGATGCATCTTCTTGGGGCTCCGGAAGATCTCCTGGCACACGCCGTCGATCCGGTAGCGCACCCGCAACTCGTGCTCGTGCGGCTCGATGTAGATGTCGCCGGCCCCCTGCCGGATCGCCTCGGTCACGATCAGGTTCATGAGCTTGGCGACCGCGGACTCCTCGTCCTCGGCGCCCTCGTCGTCATCCTCATCGGCCCCCGTCGCGACCGCGCCTTCGAGGTCGTCCATCATCCCCTCGACGTCTTGCTGTGAGGCGGCGAACTTGTCGATCGCGTGGAGCAGCTCACTCTCGGCGGCGACGACGGGCCGGATGTCGTACCCGGTGACGATCCGCAGGTCGTCGATGGCGTAGAGGTTCGCCGGGTCGGCCATCGCGACCATGAGCTCGCCGTCTTGGATCTTGATCGGCAGCACCGTGTAGCGCCGCGCGAGGTCCGAGGAGAGGCTCGTCGCCGCGTTCGCGTCGATGTCGTAGTTGCCGAGGTCGATGAAGACGAGACCCATCTTCTCGGCCATGGTCTGGGCGACCTTGACCTCCGAGACGACCCCTGTTTCATCGAGGACGGCCGTGAGGCTGCGCCCGTCGGTGGTCTCGGCGAGGGCGGCCTCGAGCTGCTCCTCCGTGATCACACCCGCCTGCACCAGCAGCAGGCCGAGCCGTTTTCCGCTCGCCGCGCTCATTCGGTCCCCTCGACCCCCTGTCGGGCGACGGAGTCCATCGCCGCCTGAGCCGCCTGGGCCATCACGTCCCGCGGTGCGGAGACCTGCGCGCCCTCGCTCCAGATCTCCAGCGACATCGCGCCCTGCGACAGAAGCATGCCGAGGCCGTCGACGGCAGTCGCGCCCACCGATCGCGCCGCGAGCATGAGCGGGGTCGGCCCGGCCCGGTAGATCATGTCGGCCACCACCTGGCCTGCGTGCATCCACTCGGCCGGCACGGGGGAGGGGTCGGCGGGTGCCATGCCGAGCGGCGTGGCGTTGACCACGAGCGCGGCCTCGGACACCGTCCGCGCGGCGCCGGCGTCGAGCAGGCCCGCCGCGAGCTCGGTCGACCGCGCGTGCGGTGCGATACGTTCGACGAGCTCCTCGGCACGTCCGAGAGAGCGGTTGAGCACGGTCACGCGGGCCGCTTTCGCGAGCACGAACGCGACCGTGGCCGCACCGGCGGCGCCACCGGCCCCCACGACCACGACCGAGCGGCCCTCCGGGGAGAACCCGAGATCGGCCGCGAGCGAGTCGACGAGGCCGCGGCCATCGGTGTTGTAGCCGATCAGTCGGCCGTCGACGCAGTGCACGGTGTTCACGGCCCCGGCGATCCTCGCAAGCATCGCGACCTCGTCGCAGTACTCGAGCATCGCCTGCTTGTACGGCATGGTGACGTTGAAACCGACGAACGGCAGCACACGGACCGCGGCGAGCACCCGGCGCAGGTCCTCTTCGTCGCGCACGGGCAGGGGAACGTACGCCCAGTCGAGCCCGGCGGCCTCGTAGGCGGCGTTGTGCATCGCGGGCGAGAGGCTGTGCGTGACCGGCCAGCCGATGATGCCGGCCAGCCGCGTCCTCCCGCTGATCGAAACGCTCATCCGTCCTGCTTCCCCCGCCCGGGCGATCCGGCCGGTCTCCTCGGCAGAAGTCTACGCGAGCGGCTCCCTGCCTGCCAGCAGGCGTCGCTCGACCCGGCGCAGGACGAGCGTGTGCGGGAGGTCGGAGGAGGAGAGCGGCGTGACGAGGATCGTCTTCATGCCGAGGAGGTTGCCTCCGAGCACGTCGGTGAAGATCTGGTCGCCGACGACGGCCGACTCCTCGGCGGTCGCCCCGGCCACCGCGAGACCACGGCGGAACGCCTGCGGAAGCGGCTTGAGCGACTTGGCGACGATCGGCAGGCCGAGGTCGGCCGCGACGTCCTCGACGTGCGCGTGCCAGTTGTTCGAGACGAGGCAGCCCGTGAAGCCCGCAGCCGGAAGCGCCTCGATCCAGGCCCGCACCTCGGGGGTGATACCGCTGCCGTCACGCGGGAGCAGCGTGTTGTCGAGGTCCATCAGCAGCACCCGGATCCCGGAGGCCCGGAGCGACTCGAGGTCGATCGCGAGGACGTCGGTGTGGTAGAGGTCGGGTCTCAGCAGGGACATGGTCACCTTTCGTCAGGGACGCTGTTCAGGCGTGTCGACCTCGACGCCGAGCCGGTCGACCTCCTCGTCGATACGGCGGACCTCGGCCGCGGCCCGGTCGGCCTCGGCCTCATGTCCGGCGGCGCGCAGCACGTCGCGGAAGACCACGTAGCCGTCGCGCTGCTGGATGAGGTCGAGCCAGACCATCTCCTCACCGAGCCCCCGTCGCGACTGCTCGACCGCCGCGTCGAGGTCCTGCGCTGCGAGGAAGAGTATCTGCGCGTAGCTCGCGTGGAGCAGACCCGAGCGCGGGTTGTTCTCCACGCCGAGGCGTGCGAGCTCGACCCCCTCGGCGACATCCCCGCGCTGCGCGAGCATCCACGCCGCCACGTAGTACGGGAACTCCAGCTCGGGGTCGAGCAGGATCACCGTGTGGACCGTGGGCAGGATGAACGTCTGCTCGGCGAGCGGAAGGTCCTCGTAGTACCCGTGGAAGACCGGCTCGATCCGGTTCCAGAGCACGGCCGCGGCAAAGGTGCGCACGCCCGTGAGGTAGGCGAACCCGGCCCGGCCGATCTCCTCGCCCGCGCCGCCCCGCTCCTCGGCGGGGGTCAGCGAGTCCGCCGTCGCGGTTCCGCCGAGTACGAGGGCGAAGCACAGCGCGACCGCGGCCGCACGAAAGAGCACGCTGTCGCCGCGAGCGCCCATATCAGAGGTCCTTGCGCGAGAAGGCGGCGGAGCCGAGTACGAGCAGCGCCCCGGCCCACCCGAGGAACACGAGCGTCATGACCCCGAGATAGAGCGCGTCGACCCCCGAGCCGTGGGCCACCGGCGCGATGATGTTGAAGGCGTCGAGCGAGGGATAGGCGTACCACAGCGGATGCCCCGGGCCGCCGAGGAGGTCCGCCCGGACGTGGGCGATGAACAGGAAGGCCAGCGCGGCCACCGCGACGACCGCCGGAAGGGTCATTGTCGAGACCGCCACGCAGAAGGCGGCAACCACCGCCGCCTCCATCCAGATGGCGAGCACGCCCTGCCACAACTGGAACATCGGCGCGTCGTAGACCACCCAGCCCACGCCGAACACGATGAGCCCGAACGCGACCGCCGCGGCGAGCAGCGTGAGCGCGATGCCGAGCCAGGTGCCGACCACGTACTGCCACCGGGAGACGTCGCGAGCGAGCACCGGGTAGACCGTCCGGCGCTCGACCTCGCCGGGGATGCGGGTCACGGAGAGCACGAGCGCGAGCACGATCATCGCCACGTAGATCAGCGCGAGGGCTATCTCGCGGTAGACCGCGCCCTCCACCCCCACGCCATAGCTCGGCAGCGAGGGGATCGCCGCGGCGAGCACGAGCGAGAAGAGAGCGACCACCCACACGATCCGTCTCCGGATCGCATCGGCGACGACAGCGCGCGCGATCGCCCAGGTCCTGTACATCACGCGCTCACCTCCCGGAGGGCCTCGTCATCGAGCAGCGTCGCGAAGTACTCCTCGAGCGAGGAGCGCTTAGGCACGACGGACTCGATCGCCCAGCCGCCGTCGTCCAGCGAGTCCACCACCGCGCGGACCGCCGAATCGGGCACGGCGAACACCCACACGTTGCCCGAGACCGCGACGTCCTCCATGAGGCTCTGAACGTCGGCGGGCAGCGCCGTGGCGGCGCCACGCGCACGGATGGAGGTGCGCCCGGCGACGTTGAGGAGGTCGTCGATGCTGCCCTCCGCGGCGACGGTACCCCGGTTCAGGATCGTCACCTCGTCGCAGACCGCCTCCACCTCGGAGAGCTGGTGGGAGGAGAGTAGCACCGTGGTCCCCTCGGCGGCGAGAGAGAGCATGAGGTTGCGGATGTCGCGCTGGCCCACCGGGTCGAGGCCCGACGCCGGCTCGTCGAGGACCACGACCTCCGGCGCCGCGACGAGCGCCTGCGCGATCCCGATGCGTTGCAGCATCCCGCGCGAGTACTTGGCGAGCCGCGTGTTGCCGCGGCCCTCGAGCCCCACGTGCGCGAGGAGTCCGGGCGAGCGCTCGCGGACCGCCGCGTCCGGGACGCCGGAGAGGCGTCCGGCGAGCAACAGGACCTCGAGCGCGGTCAGCAACGGCGAGAAGTACGGCTGCTCGGGCAGGAACCCGAGCCGGGCGCGCACCGCAGGACCGGCGGGTTCGCCGAGGATCTCGAACTCGCCGGCGGTGGGCCGCACGAGGCCGAGGAGCATCTTGAGCGTGGTGGTCTTGCCCGCGCCGTTCGGGCCGAGGAGACCGTGGATGGTCCCCGGGGCCACGACGAGGCTGACGTCGCTCACCGCCGCGAACCCTCGTGGCCCGCCGTAGCGCTTCGCGGCTCCCCGGATGCGGATGGCGGCGTGCGCACCCTCGGCGGCCGGGACGTGGACCTCTGCCGTACTCACTGGCCGAACACCTCCTTGGAGCGGGCCTTCTCGCGGAGGAACTCCTCGAACGTCGAGGTGAAGCTGTGCGACCCGTCAGGGTCGGTCAGCACGTAGTAGTAGAAGTCCGTGTCGGCCGGATGCGCCGCGGCCTGCAGCGAGGCCAGGCCGGGGCTCGCGATGGGGCCGGGTGGGAGCCCGTCGTTGCGGTAGGTGTTGAAGGGGCTGTCCGTCTCGAGGTGCTTGTTGAGCAGACGGAACCGGTTGCCCGGCAGCACGTACTCGATGGTCGCGTCGATCTCGAGCCGCTGCCCGCGGGCGAGGCGGTTGTGGATCACCGACGAGACGAGCACCCGCTCATCGGCCACCCGCGTCTCGCGTTCGATGATCGAGGCCATCGTGACCACCTCGTGCAGCGAGAACCCGCGTGCGTACGCGGCGTCGAGATCGACCTGGGCGAGCTCGAGTTCGAACTGGTCGAGCATCATCTCGATGACGTCGCGCGCGGTCGCCCCCTCAGGGATGCGGTAGGTCTTGGGGAAGAGGTAGCCCTCGAGCGACCCCTGGTAGACATCGGCGAGGTAGTCGCGCGGGAACTCCGCCTGGCCGCCGTTGGCGAGCCTGTCGAACTCCTCGGCGGGGATGCCCGCTTGCTGCTCGAACCGCTCGGCCATCTGCTCGATGACCCACCCCTCCGGGATGGTGACGGTGGTGTAGACGATGCTCGGGCCGTCGCGGAGCTCGGCGATCGCCTCGGCGTAGGTGAGCCCGGTGACGAGGTCGTAGACGCCCGCGCGCAAGCGGCCATCCGCGCCCGCGCGACGCGCCTCGAGCCGGAACCGGTTCGCGTTGTCGATCACCCCCGCGGAGGAGAGGCGCGACGCGATCTGCGCGGTCGATGCGCCCTCGGGCACCTCGATCTGAACCGGCTGGCCGGCGGCGATACCCGGGTGGTCGGGTCGCTCGAAGACATACCACCACGCGCCCCACGCGCCCGCCGCGAGGAGCGCGAGGACGATCCCGATGAGCGCGAACGCCGCGCCGACCCGGTTGCGCGTGCGCGGTGGTGCGGTCATGGGGCCGCCCACCTGCTCGATCCGTCGACCGCGAGAACCGCGCCGTCGCTCGCTTCTGCGTCTACTCCGCTCCACGCTCACGCTCCCACTCGTTCGCGCCCCCGCTGTCGAGGAACGCCTGAAGGAACAGCGCCGCGGCGACCTTGTCGAGGGTCCCGCGCGCCTGCCTGCCGGTCCGTCCGGCCGCCCGCATCGAACGCCCCGCCTGCGCCGAGGAGAGCCGCTCGTCGTGGTACACCACCGGTACCGGCAAGCCGCGCGCCAACCGGTCGCCGACCTCCCGGACCCGCCGTGCCTGCGGGCCCTCCTCCCCGTCCAGGGAGAGCGGGAGCCCGATCACGACGAGGCCGACCTCGTGCTCGGTCACCAGGTCCGCGACGGGCACGATCCGCTCGACCGCAGCGGCGTCGAGCACCGCGAGCGGCGACGCTATCGTAGCGCCGGCGTCCGACATCGCCACCCCGACCCGCCGCTCACCGATGTCGAGCGCGAGCACCCGCACGTCAGCCGGCCGCCCCGAGCATCTCTCGCGCCGCCGCGAGCGCCGCGTCGATCCCGGACGCGTCCTTGCCGCCCGCCTGCGCCATCGCGGGCTTGCCGCCACCACCACCGGCGATGTGCGGCGCCGACGTCCTGATGACGGAGCCGGCGTCGAACCCGGCCGCGACCGCGGCGTCCGAGCCGGCAGCGAGCAGCAGCGGCGCCCCGCCGTCCGGGGCGACCGTGGCGAGCACGACCGCCCCCCCGGCGAGCCGCGCCCGCACGATGTCCGCGAGCGAGCGGAGTCCCTTGGCGTCCATGTCCGCGACACGCGCGACCACGAGGGGGTACCCGGCGTCGACCGCTCCCGCGAGCAGCGCGTCCACGCTCGACTCCGAGAGGACGTCCTTGGTCCGCCGGGCGGCACTCTCGAGGTCCTTCATCTTCTTGACCAGGGTCCCGACGCGCTCCGAGAGGTCGAACCGTCCCACCTTGAGCACGGCGGCGGCCTCGGCGAGCTCGGCCTCCTCCTTCTCGAGGTAGTCGAGCGCGTCGAACGAGGTCACGGCCTCGATCCGTCGCAGGTTCGCGCCGACCGAGCCCTCGGACACGATCTTGATCAGCCCGATCTCGGTGGTACGGGCGACGTGCGTGCCGCCGCAGAGCTCCTTGCTGAAGTTGCCCACCTCGAGCACGCGGACGAAGTCGCCGTACTTCTCGCCGAACAAGGCCGTCACGCCGGCCTCCCTCGCCGAGGAGAGCGAGGTCTCGTACGAACGCACGGGGTGGTTCTCCATGAGCTTCACGTTGACCATCCGCTCGACCTTGGCGAGTTCGTCGGCGCCGGGCGCCTCGAAGTGCGTGAAGTCGAACCTCAGGCGGTCGGGCGCCACGTAGGAGCCGGACTGCTTGACGTGCTCGCCGAGCACGAGGCGGAGCGCCCAGTGCAGCAGGTGGGTCGCGGTGTGGTTGCGTCGGATGCGCTCGCGCCGGGCGGCGTCTATCGCCGCACTCACCGGCTGGCCAACGGCCAGCGCGCCCGCGGTCAGCGTGCCGCGGTGCGAGATCACGCCGCTCACCGGCAGCGTGGTGTCCTCGACCTCGAAGACCGCCCCATCGGCGGTGGAGATGGTGCCGCGGTCCCCCACCTGTCCGCCCTGCTCCGCGTAGAAGGGCGTGCGGTCGAGGACCACCTCGGCCGTCGTGCCTTCGGCGATGTCCTCGACCCGCTCGCCGTCGACGACGATGCCCACCACCGTGGCCGGCTCCTCGTCGCGCTCGTACCCGACGAACTCGGTCTCGCCGGCGAGGGCGGCGACCTCGGTGAACGCGCTCGCGAACGAGGTCCACGACTCGTCCTTCACGGCCGCGCGGGCGCGCTCGCGCTGGGCGGCCATCTCGACCTCGAAGGTCTCCATGTCCACCTCCATGCCGGCCTCGGCGACGATCTCGGCGGTCAGCTCGACCGGGAAGCCGTACGTGTCGTGCAGCGTGAACGCGGTCGTGCCGTCGAGCCGGGACTCGCCACGCTCGCGCAGGCCTTCGATCTCCTCGCCGAGGAACGCGAGGCCCTGCCGCAGCGTGGTGCCGAACCGCTGCTCCTCGGCGTCGACGATCCGGCTCACGAGGTCGTGGTGCTCGACGATCCCCGGGTAGGCCGGGCCCATCCGCTCGACGACCACGTCGATGAGCGCGGTCATGAACGGCTCGGTCCGGCCGAGGAGACGGCCGTGGCGCACCGCCCGGCGGAGCAGCCGGCGCAGCACGTAGCCGCGGCCCTCGTTGGAGGGCAGCACGCCGTCGGCGATCATGAACGTGACCGCGCGGGCGTGGTCGGCGAGGATCCGCAGCGACGTGTCGGTCCGGCCTCCCCCGCCGAATGACGCCCCGGTGAGCTCTTCGGCGACCGCGACGATCGCGCGCAGGTCGTCGGTCTCGAAGTTCGAGTGCACGCCCTGCATGATCGCGGCCACGCGCTCGAGCCCCATGCCGGTGTCGATGTTCTGCTTGGGCAGCGGCGTGAGCGTGCCGTCCTCGGCCCTGTCGAACTGCATGAAGACGAGGTTCCAGTACTCGAGGAACCGGTCGCAGTCACACCCGAGGCGGCACTCGTCGCTCCCGCACCCCACCTCGGGGCCCTGGTCGTAGTAGAGCTCCGAGCACGGTCCGCACGGACCGGTCGGCCCGGCCGACCAGAAGTTGTCCTTCGCGCCCATCCGCACGATGCGGTCGGCGGGCACGCCGACCTCGTCACGCCAGATCGCCTCGGCCTCGTCGTCGTCCTCGTAGATCGAGTACCAGAGGCGGTCCGGGTCGAGCCCGAGCACCTCGGTCGAGTACTCGTAGGCCCACGCGCACGCCTCGCTCTTGAAGTAGTCGCCGAAGCTGAAGTTGCCGAGCATCTCGAAGAAGCTGTGGTGGCGCCCCGTGGTGCCGATGATGTCGATGTCGGTCGTACGCAGGCACTTCTGGCAGGTCGTGGCCCGCGTGAACCCGAGGTCCTTCAGGCCGAGGAAGACCGGCTTGAACTGCACCATCCCCGCACTCGTGAAGAGCAGCGACGGATCGTCCGGGATGAGCGAGCTCGACGGCACGCGGCGGGCGCCCTTGCGCTCGAAGAACGCGAGATAGCTCTCGCGGATGTCAGCTGCCTTCACGCACGTCTCCTTCTTCGTCGTTCCCGCACCCGGTCGCGCCGGCGCGCTCCTCGTCCTCACCGTCGGACTCCTCCGGGCACTCGTCGATCTCCGGCGCGCACAGGTCGTCGCCGATCCGGCGCCGCGCCCCCGGCCTGCGGAACAGCGCGCCGTCCGCCGAGGAGATCGGCGAGTCGGTCCACTTCTCGAAGTAGTGGACGAAGAGCACCTTGAGGACCGCGGCGACCGGGACCGCGAACAACATCCCGACCAGCCCGAACAGGGTGGCACCGATGAGCAGTGAGAGTATCACGAGCGCCGGATGCATGTGCACCTGGTCCGACATCACGCGCGGCTGAAGGAACGTCGACTCGGCCTGCTGCACCACCACGACCCACACGAGCGTCCAGAGCACGAGCTGCGGGCTCACGAACGCCGCCGAGATAGCGGCCACGATGCCGCCCACGATGGGCCCGAGGTACGGGATGAGATTGGTCACGCCGGCGATCAGGCCGATGAGCAGCGCGTAGGGCACGCCGAGGATCCACAGCCCGAGGCCGGTGAGCACGCCGACGATCGTCGCGATGATCACCTGGCCGCGCACGAACCCCTCGAGCACAACCGTCATCTCGCCGAGGAGTCCGAGCATCTCCTCCTGTCGCTCGCGCCCGGGCAGCGACACGAGCTCGGCCTTGAGGGTGGGCAGGTCACGCAAGACGAAGTAGGCGAGCGCGAGCGCGAGGAAGGCGCTCACGAAGAACCCGAACACCTGGCCGCCCACGGTCACGACCCCGCGCGCGACGTTGCGCGAGAGCTCGGTGGCCCACGACATCACGCTCTCGCGTGACGCCTCGGCGGCCTCCCGGACCCAGTCGGGGAGCTCGATGGCGAGGTAGTCGGTCTCGATGTCGGTCCACAGGTCGTACGCGGCGTCGTAGTAGCGCGGGAAGTCCTGCCCGAAGTCCCTGAGCTCCGCCCCGATGGGCGGCACGATGAACAGGCCGAGGACCGTCAGCAGCGCTGCCGAGACCAGGTAGCAGACACCAACCGCGGCCGAACGTCTCATCCCCATGCGCTCGAGCCGCCCGACCGGGCGACGGAGCAGGAAGACCACGACGAGCGCGAGCACGAACGGCGTCAGTGCCCCCGCGACCCGCCCGAGGGCCCAGAACACGCCGGCGGTGAGCAGCGAGAGGCCGACCAGCGCCCAGCTGATCACGAGCAGTCTCCGCCACGCGCCGATGCGGTCTACCGGTGACTTCGGGCTCACCGCGTCACTCCCTCACGATGTTGTCGCGCAGCACCTTGAGCGTCTTGCGCAGAAGCCTCGAGACCTGCATCTGCGAGATGTCGAGCTGCCGTGCGATCTCGGTCTGTGTGAGCCCCTCGAAGAAGCGCAGGTAGAGCACGCGCTGCTCCTGGGAGCTCAGATGCTTGAGCGCGGCGGCGAGCGTGGCCCGGTCGTCGACGACGGCCATGAGCTGGTCGTCCTTGCCGATGTACTCGAGGATGCTGAACGAGTCGGAACCATCCCCTCCGCGGTCGCTCTCAAGCGACACGAAGTTGTAGGCCTCGCTCGTCTCCATCGCCTCGAGGACCTCCTCGGTGGTCACGCCGAGGTACTCGGCGATCTCGGCGACCGAGGGGGACCGCTGCAGCTTCTGCGTGAGGGCGTCCATCGCCTGGTTGACCTTGAAAGAAAGCTCCTGCAGTCGCCGGGGGACCTTGATCGCCCACCCCTTGTCGCGGAAGTGGCGCTTGAGCTCGCCGACGATCGTGGGCGTGGCGTAGGTCGTGAACTCGACCTGCCGATCGGTGTCGAACCGGTCGATCGCCTTGATGAGCCCGATCGTGCCGACCTGCACCAGGTCGTCGATGGGCTCGCCGCGGTTGCGGAAACGGCTCGCCAGGTACTTCACGAGGTTCAGGTACATCGTGATGAGCTCGTCGCGCGCGGCCTCGTCGCCGTTCTCGCGATACCGGCGGAACAGCTCACGCGTGTGCGCCTTGTCCCAGGAAAGCTTGCGGGACTGCCCCGCCGGGCTTCGCCTAGAGACCGGCATCTTCCTGCTCCCCCGCCAGTCGCTTCGTCACGAGCAGGTACTGGCCCTCGAGGTCCGAGGAGAGCTCCATGTGGTCGGTCACGGACTGCAGGATGAACGTCGCGTACGCGGAGCGCCGCTCGATCTCCTCGTCGGTCGAGCGCTCGGCCCCGGCAAGGCGGACCCGCATCGCGACCTGCTCGAGCTCGAGATCGAACTCCAGGGTGACCTCCTCGCCGTCGGCATGGTCACAGGCGTAGACGAAGACCTCCTCGGCGGCGATGCGCACGTCGTCGAGGTCGTCGTAGGTCGCTCCCGTCCTGCTCACGAGCGCCGAGGCGGTCATCCGCACCGCCTTGGCGAACTCGGCGCGTGAGGGGACGGTCAGGGTGATCCGGTCAGCTGGCATACTTCCTCCGGTCGAGATCTCGGTCGGTCGGGCCTGGCGCGTCGCGTCAGGCCTTCGAGCGCTTGCGGCGGTTCCACGCCTCGCGGATCCGCTCCCCCGCGGCGTTGACCGCCGCGGCGGGGGCGTTGACCGCCTCCTGCACCACCTCGGACGCGTGCGCGACCCGCTCGATGGTGTCCTCAAGGCCCGTCACGATGGTATCCACGCGCAACAGTTCCGCGTTGAACGCCTCGACCGCCACGTCCGCCTTCTCGACGAGCGGCGGCAGCGTGCGGCCGAGGTCCTCGCTGAGCGAGCGCACCGCGCGCAACGTCTTGACCGCCTCGAGCAGGGCGTAGACGAGCACCCCGCACGCAACGAGCGCGGCGATGACGAGCGCGAGCACCAGGCCCTCGGTCAGACCCACGCGAACACCTCTCCGACACGTCGGACGGACCCGTCAAGTGTAGCAGAGGAACGCGGTTCCCACGCGGCGCGAGGGCGGCCTCGGACACGTGACCGCGTCACGTGACGGGCTCGTCCGCGCCGGGGTCCCAGAAGGCGCCCCGCTCGAGACCCTCGGGCAGGTAGCGCTGCGCCCGGCCTGCGACGGGATCGGCGTGCGGGTAGATGTAGCCCGCCCCCCTGCCAAGGGCCGTGGCTCCGGGATAGTGGCGGTCTCGCAGGTGGTTCGGCACGGCGCGCGCCGGCCCGGTGCGGACCTCGGCGAGTGCCGCGTCGATCGCCCTGAGCGCGGCGTTGGACTTGGGCGCGAGCGCGAGGTAGATGGCCGCGTGCGCGAGGTTGATGCGGCACTCCGGCCAGCCGATGAACTCGGCGGCCTTCACCGCGGCGTGCGCCACGAGGAGCGCCTGCGGGTCGGCGTTGCCCACGTCCTCGGAGGCGAAGATGAGCATCCGGCGCGCGATGAACTTCGGGTCCTCGCCACCGTGCGCCATGCGGGCGAGCCAGTAGACCGCGGCATCGGGGTCCGAGCCGCGCATCGACTTGATGAACGCCGAGACCACGTCGTAGTGGACGTCCCCGCCCTTGTCGTAGGAGAGCACCCGGGTGGGCGTGGCGGTCCGGACGTGGTCGATGTTGACGAGCACCGGACGCCGACCGGCCGCTCCGCCCTCGTCGCGGTGGTGCACCGCGGTGGCGGCGACCGCGGCGAGATCGAGGGTCGCGAGCGCCACGCGGGCGTCCCCGCCCGCCATCGTCACGAGCGCGTCCTCGGCCTCGGGCGAGAGCTCGACCGAGCCGCCGAGACCGCGCTCGTCGCCGAGGGCGGCGCGCAGGATCGCGCGGATGTCAGCATCGGTGAGCGGCGTGAGCTCGACGATCCGCGAGCGGCTGATGAGAGGCGCGTTCACCTCGAAGAAGGGGTTCTCGGTCGTCGCCCCCACGAGGATGACGAGGTTGTCCTCGACCGCGTGCAGGAGCGCGTCTTGCTGGGACTTCGAGAAGCGATGGATCTCGTCCACGAACAGGATCGTGCGCTGCCCCCGCTCGCCGAGCCGCCGCCGCGCCTCCTCGATGGCGCGGCGGATGTCGGCGACACCGCTCGTGACCGCGGAGACCTCGGCGAAGTGCGCCTCGGTCGCCCGGGCGATGATGCGGGCGAGGCTCGTCTTGCCGCTGCCCGGCGGGCCGTAGAGGACGAACGGGGTCAGGCGGTCGCTCTCGATGGCGGCGCGCAACATCGTGCCCGGCCCCACGGCCTCGGCCTGGCCGATGAACTCGTCGAGGGTCCGCGGGCGCATCCTGACCGCGAGCGGGGCCTGCCGCTCGCGCTCCTCGTCGGCGCGCGCGTCGAACAGCGAGTCCACGGGATCACTCCGTGACCCGGAGCACCTCGCGCTCGAGCGTCTTGTCGTCGGCGATGCCGCGATAGCGCCACGTCACGTGGGCCTGCTCGTCGACTATGATCGTGAACGGCGTGAAGCGGATGTCGAGGTTGTCCTCGTGCAGCATCCGGGTGACCTGCTTGGACAGCTCGTCTTCGTTGATCGCGGGGTCGACCGTGATCTCACCCGCCTCGTTCTGGCGCACGTAGCGGCTCACGTCGAAGCTCACGAGGTCGATCAGGCCACGGTACTTGTCCAGCACGCCACCGATGATCTCGTTCTGATACTCGGTGGTGTCCTGGGTGTCGTCGTAGAAGAGGATGATCATGGGCTGCTTCGAGTCGAGGCGGCTCTGGATCGCGCTCGGCACGCCTACCTCGGGGTCGACCGGGAACGGTACGAACACCTGCTCCTCGACGGCGGAGAGATCGGGGTCCTCCTCCTCGACCACGGGGGGCAGGGGTGCGGCCGCGTCACCGGGCTCCGGTGCGGGCGGGGGCTCCTCGGCTCCGCCTCCACAGCCGACCAGCGTGAGCGCCATCAGTGCGACGATGAGTACTACGACGAATCTGCGCATGCTGCTCCTCCGCTCCGATGCTCAGCGCGACCCCGCCTTGCCGTGTCTTCGACCGGTGAACCTGCCTTGGCAGGTGGGTGCCCGCACCGTCGACTTCAAGCTTCCCCGAAGGGATACCTTTCCGCCGAGGAATGATGAGGCTCCCGTCGTAAAGGTGTTGGCTCGACCGAGAATATGTCGAAGCCACGAGCAAGGCGAAGCGCAGGACAAGTGTACCGCGTGTCCAGCGGCGCCACAACGACCGGGCATCTCGCGCCGGCCGTCAGTCGGTCTTGAGGTGCACCTCTTTGAGCTGCCTCGCCGAGACGACGTCCGGTGCCCCGGTCAGCGGGCAGGCGCCCGACGACGTCTTGGGGAACGCGATCACGTCACGGATCGACGTGCCGCCCGCGAGCAGCATCACGAGGCGGTCGAGCCCGAACGCGATCCCGCCGTGCGGCGGGGCGCCGTGGGCGAGCGCGTCGAGCAGGAAGCCGAACTTGTCGCGGGCCTCCTCGGCCGAGATCCCCATCACGCCGAGGATCCGCTCCTGGAGCCCGGTGTCGTGGACACGGAGCGTGCCTCCCCCGATCTCGAGCCCGTTGAGCACGAGGTCGTAGGAGTACGACAGGACCGCTCCGGGATCGGACTCGAGCGTGTCGAGATGCTCGTCGAACGGACGAGTGAACGGGTGGTGGTTGGCGCTCCACCGTTCCTCGTCGGCGTCCCACTTGAGCAGCGGGAAGTCGATGACCCACAGCGGGTGGAAGCCCTCGGCGGCCAGACCGAGCTCCTCGCCGAGGTGGACCCGGAGCGTGCCGAGGACCTCGTTGGCGGTCTCGGCTGCGTCGGCGACCATGAGCACCAGGTCTCCCGGCTCCACGCCGAGGGTCTCGCGCAGCGCCGCCATCTCCTCGTCGGTGAAGAACTTCGCGACAGGCGAGCGCACCTCGCCGGCCGTGGTGAAGGCGACCCACGCCAGGCCCTTCGCGCCCGCGTCGATCGCCCGCTGGTTCAGCGCGTCGATCCGGCCGCGGCTCCAGTCGCCGCACCCGGCGGCGTTGATCCCCTTGACCACGCCGCCCGAGGCGAGCGCGCCCGCGAACACCTTGAACTCGGAAGAGGCGAAGACATCGGCGAGCGACCGGAGCTCCATGCCGAACCGCGTGTCGGGCCGGTCCGAGCCGTAACGGTCCATCGCCTCGGCGTAGGTGAGACGGGTGACCTCGGCGGGCCACTCCGCGCCCGCCCCCGCCATGACCTCGGCCATGACCTCCTCGATCAGGCCGAGGATGTGGTCCTGCGTGCAGAAGGAGAGCTCGATGTCGACCTGCGTGAACTCGGGCTGGCGGTCGGCGCGCAGGTCCTCGTCGCGGAAGCAGCGGGCCATCTGGTAGTAGCGCTCGACGCCGGCGACCATCAGCAGCTGCTTGAAGAGCTGGGGCGACTGCGGCAGCGCGTAGAACTTGCCGGCGTTCATGCGGCTCGGGACCACGAAGTCGCGGGCCCCCTCCGGGGTGGACTTCGTGAGGATCGGCGTCTCGACCTCGAGGAAGCCACGCGAGCCGAGCGCGGCGCGGAAGCCCTGGGTCACCCGGTCGCGCAGGACGAGCGACTCGAGCATCTCGGGTCGACGGATGTCGAGGTAGCGGTAGCGCATGCGGGTCGTCTCGTCGGTCTCGATCCCGTCCTCGATCTCGAAGGGCGGGGTGAGCGCGGTGTTGAGCACCGTGACAGCCGAGACCACCACGTCGACCTCCCCGGTCGCCATGTCGGGGTTCTCGGTGCCCTCCGGGCGCCGGGCGACGATGCCGCGGACCTCGACGACCCACTCGGGCCGCAGGCGCTCGGCTGTGGCGAACGCCTCGGCGGCCTCGGGCGCGAAGGTGCACTGCACGAGACCCGAGCGGTCGCGCAGGTCCACGAAGATGAGTCCGCCGTGGTCGCGGCGACGGTGCACCCACCCGGCGAGCGTGACCTCGGCGCCGATGTCGGCCGAAGAGAGCGTGCCGCCGGTGTGCGAACGGATGGAGTGACGTGCGTCGAGCATGGTGGGTGCCGCCTTCCTTACCCGAGCAGGGCGCGCAGCGCGTCGACCACGGTGGCCAGCGCGACGCGGCGCTCTTCTTTGGTGGACATGTCGCGCAGCGTCGCCTCGCCGGCGGCCGCCTCGTCGGGGCCCACGACGACCACGGCGCGCGCGCCGAGCCGGTCGGCCTGCTTGAACTGCGCCTTGAGGGAGCGTGCCTGGTGGTCGAGCTCCGCGGCGATCCCGGCGTCGCGCAGCGCCGACGCCACGTCGAACACGACCGCGGCCACGCTCTCGTCGACCCTGGCGACGTAGACGTCGGCCCGCGGCGGTGAGGGCACGGTCGCGCCCGCCGCCTCCATCGCGAGCAGCGTGCGCTCGAAGCCGAGCGCGAAACCGAGGCCGGGCGTGGGCTTGCCGCCGAACATCTCCATGAGGCCGTCGTAGCGCCCTCCCCCGCCGATCGCGTTCTGCGAGCCGAGGCCGGCGTCGGCCTGCACCTCGAAGACCGTGCGCGTGTAGTAGTCGAGCCCGCGGACCAGCTTGGGCTCCTCGACGTACGGGATGCCGAGGGCGTCGAGACGGGCCTTCACCTCGGCGTAGTGCGTGGCGCAGGGCTCACAGAGTTCGTCACGAAGGAGCGGCGCGCCTGCCATCACCTGCGCGCATGCGGGGTTCTTGCAGTCGAAGGCGCGCAGCGGGTTGGTGTCGAGGCGCCGGTTGCACTCCGCGCAGAGCGCCTCGGCGTGCTCGCCGATGTAGGCGGCGACCGTGGCGCGGTACCCGGGGCGGCAGACGTCGTCGCCCATCGAGTTGAGGAGCAGGCGCATGTTGTCCGCCGGGATCCCGACCGTCTCGAAGAAGCGCCAGAGCGCCGCGATGACCTCGGCGTCGACACCCGGCTCGGCCGCGCCGAGCGCCTCGAGCCCGATCTGCCAGAACTGCCGCATGCGGCCCTTCTGCGGGCGCTCGTAGCGGAACATCGGCCCCGCGTAGTAGAGCTTGGCGAGCGAGCCCTGCGGCACGAGCGTGTGCTCGAGCGCGGCGCGGACGACGCTCGCGGTGCCCTCCGGGCGCAGCGTGAGGCTGCGGCCGGCGCGATCGGCGAACGTGTACATCTCCTTGCTCACGATGTCGGTCGCCTCGCCGATGCCGCGCGCGAAAACCTCGGTGTGCTCGAAGAGCGGCGTGTAGACCGGCTCATAGCCGTAGCGGGCGAAGAGCTCCTGCGCGGTCCGGGTCAGGTGCTCCCAGGCCCGGGCGGTGTCGGGAAGCATGTCGGCGGTGCCCTTGGGGGCGCGGACATCCATGAAGCGGGGTTCGACCTCCTCGGCCGTGAGACGGCGGTGTGCGGCCTCCGATTATGCAGGAAGCGCGGGCCGATGACCACGACCGGGCGCGCTGCCCGCAGAGCGCGCTACACGAGGAGCCGCGCCACCGCGATGCCCGAGACCGCTCCGGCCGCGGCCACCCCGCCGGTGAGCGCGAGATAGCCGAGTCCGGCCCCCCAGCTGCCGCGAAGCAGCAGGTCCGCCGCCTCGAGCGAGACCGCGGAGAAGGTCGTGTACCCGCCGAGGAGCCCCACCCCGAGGAGCGGCCGCCACCATCCGGGCCAGCCGTGGCGGGCCGCGACCACGAGCAGGGCCCCGAGCGCGAACGCCCCGGTGAGGTTGACGACCAGCGTGTGCCACGGGATCGCACCCTCGGGCGCCGGGCCGACCATGCGTCCTACCGAGTGCCGGAGCACCGCTCCCGCCGCCCCGCCCGCCGCGACCAGGAGCAGGTCACGCGTATGCTCGGTCACCGAACTCACGCCCTCGGGAAGAACGGGTTGATGCGGCGCTCCCGGCCGATGGTGGTGTCAGGGCCGTGGCCCGGGTGGACGACGGTCTCGTCGGCGAGCGGGGCCAGGCGACGGGCGATCGAGTCCTTGAGCGCGCGGGAGTCGCCGCCGGGGAAGTCGGTGCGGCCCACGCTGCCCGCGAACAGCGTGTCGCCACTGAACAGGTGGCCACCGCCGAGGAAGCAGATGCAGCCCGGCGTGTGGCCGGGCGTGTGCACCACGGTGAGCTCGATCTCGCCGGCGGCGATGGTCTCGCCGTGGGCGAGCGTGCGGTCCGCCGGCGGCGCGGTGTGGTCGAAGCCGAACAGCGCCCCGCCGGTGCCGTGGGCCGAGGTGATGCCCTCGGCGTCCGCCTCGTGGACGAGGAGCGGCGCCCCGGTGGCCTCGACGAGGTCCCCCGCTCCGCCGAGGTGATCGAAGTGGCCGTGCGTGAGGACGATAGCGGCGACAGGAAGCCCGTCGAGGGCGTCGAGGACCTTCCGGGCGCTGTCGGCCGGGTCGATGACGATCGCCGGGCCACCTGCCTCGTCGTCGACCAGCCAGCAGTTGGTCTCGAGCGGGCCGAGCGAGAGACGTCGGATCCTCACTGCTTCCTCCCCTTCCTGCGCTGTGCCGCCTCGCCGGGAAGCGCGCGGGCGGCCTCGAAGACCCCGTCGATCGAGCGTACGTCGCGCAGGATCGACTGGAGCTGGTCCATGTTGCCGAGCTCGAAGAGGAAACGCATCGTCGAGATCCGGTCCCGGTCGGTCGCGACATGGGCCGAGAGCACGTTCACGCCCGCCTCGGCGAGCGTGGAGGAGACCTCCTGGAGCAGGCGCATCCGGTCGACCGCCTCGATGACGATCTCGACCTGGTAGGTGCTCTCCGTGCCGCGGTCCCACTCGACCTCGAGGAAACGCTCGGGCGACTTGAGCAGCTCCACGGCGTTGGAGCAGTCGCGGCGGTGGACCGAGACCCCCCGGCCGCGCGTGACGAACCCTACGATCTCGTCTCCCGGCACGGGGTTGCAGCACCTCGCGAGGCGCACGAGCACGTCGTCGATGCCCTTGACCTTGACGCCTCCGCCCGGTCGACGCTTCGCGCGCGGCGGGGTCATGGTCACGAAGTCCGGCACGCGCTCGGGCTCGGATGACTTGGGCTCCTCGGCGGCCATGAGCTTGAGGAGCTTGCCCGCGATCTGCTTCGCCGAGACCTTCCCCGCCCCGATGTGCGCGAGCAGGTCCTCGTCGGCCTGGAAGTTCATGTCGGACGCGACCTGGTCGAGCGCGCGGCTCGCCACCGGCGAGCTCATGCCGAGCCCGTGCTTGCGCATCACCTTCATGAGCTCGTCACGGCCACGCTGCAGGTCGTCCTCGCGGCTCGCCTTGCTGAAGTAGTTGCGGATCTTGCTCCGCGCCGAGGAGGTCTTGACGATGTTGAGCCAGTCCCGGCTCGGCCAGGAGTTCTTGTTGGTCATGATCTCGACCCGGTCGCCCATCTGCAGCTCGTAGCCGAGCGGGACGATCGCGCCGTTGACCTTGGCGCCCACGCAGTGGTGGCCGACCTCCGTGTGGATCGCGTAGGCGAAGTCGATGGGCGTGGAGCCCCGGCGCATCGAGCGGACGTCGCCTTTGGGCGTGAAGACGAACACCTCGTCCTCGAACAGGTCGATCTTGAGCGCCTCCATGAACTCGCGGGGGTCCTTGAGCTCGGTCTGCCACTCGAGCATCTGGCGCAGCCACGCGAGCCGCTCGTCGAAGCTCTCGTCGCCCCGGCCGCCCTCTTTGTAGCGCCAGTGCGCGGCGATGCCGTACTCGGCGGTGCGGTGCATCTCCTCGGTGCGGATCTGGATCTCGAGCGGCCTGCCGGCGGGGCCGATGACGGTCGTGTGCAGCGATTGGTACATGTTGAACTTGGGCATCGCCACGTAGTCCTTGAAGCGGCCGGGGACCGGCTTCCAGATCGAGTGGACCGTGCCGAGGGCGCCGTAGACGTCCTTTACCGAGTCGACGATCACGCGCAGGGCGATGAGGTCGTAGATCTCGTTGAAGTCCTTACCCTTGTGCGACATCTTCTGGTAGATGCTGTAGAGGTGCTTGGGCCGGCCGGAGATGTCGGCCCGCACGCCCACCTCGCCGAGCTCGCCCTGCAACTGCTCGATGACCTGGGCGAGGTAGGACTCGCGCGCTGCCCTGCTCTCGGCGACCATCTTCTGGACCTGATGGAACTTGCGAGGCTCAAGGTAGTAGAAGGCGAGGTCCTCGAGCTCCCACTTGATGCTCGAGATGCCGAGACGATGCGCGAGCGGCGCGTAGATCTCCATCGTCTCGACCGCCTTGTCGCGACGGCGCTCTGCCGGGAGCGCGGAGAGCGTGCGCATGTTGTGGAGGCGGTCCGCCAGCTTGATCAGGATGACGCGGATGTCCTTCGCCATCGCGATGAGCATCTTGCGGAGGTTCTGGCTCTGGGCCTCGGAGAGCGTCTCGAACTCGATCTTGCCGAGCTTGGTCACCCCGTCGACGAGCTCGGCGACCTCGTCGCCGAACCGCTCCCGCACCTCGGCGAGCTCGTGGGTCGAGTCCTCGACCACGTCGTGAAGGAGCGCCGCCTTGAGCGTGGCGGTGTCGAGGTGGAGCTCGGCGAGGATGAGACAGACCTCGATGGGGTGCTTGACGAACGGCTCGCCCGATTTGCGCACCTGCCCCTCATGGGCCGAGAACGCGAACGCGTACGCCTCGTCGAGGCCCGTGAGGTCGGCGTCGGGGTTGTACTCCCGGACCTGCGCCTCGATCTGTTCGATGGTGGCGGGCACGCGCTGCCTCTCCTCGGCGTGGGCTAGTGTCGTGTTGGCAGGATAGGTCGGTTGATGCGGGCAAGCAACTCGGCGGCCGGCGAGCCGAGGACCCACTCGCGGAAGCCCGAGAACTCCGCGATCTCCTGCAGCCCCTCGGCGTAGCGGACCGAGCTCTCGAGCTCGACCTTGCGGCCGTCGGCCGGGACGAGCGTGAGCCTGCGGTAGGCGCCGTGCCCCTCGCTCGTGACGAACCCGAGCTCGCGGAAGATGCCGAGCCCGGTCGACACCCCGCGCTCGTTCATCGCCGATGAGCGCCTGCGCGCGCATACGCGCTCCGCGAGCTCGGCGTTGGTGATCTCGAACGGCTCGGCCCCGGAGGCGGCCTGGAGCTCCTTCAGGGCGACGTAGAGGGCGGCGAGGTCGTCGCGCGAGGGCGCCACGCTCGTGAGCACGAGGTCGTTCACCGCGCCGTCCCTCGGCCCGAAGAGCAGGTGTATCCGGGCGAGCGCCCCGTCGCGGCCGCCCCGTCCGCACATCTGGTTGAACTCGATGTCGTTGAAGGGCAGGTGGTAGAGGAGCACATGGCGCACGTCGGGGATGTTCACGCCCTCGCCGAAGGCGCTCGTGGCGATGACGACGCTCACCTCTCCCGCCCGAAAGGCCCGTTCGACCGCGTGCCGGGCGGAGCGGGTGAGCCCGCCGTTGTAGAACGCCACGCGCATCGCGAGCGCAGGCGTCTTCTTGCGGATCATGCGCGCGAGCCGCACGGACTGTTCGCGGGAGTTCACGTAGACGATCGTCTTCTCCCCGCGCGACGCGATCGAGGCGAGGTAGGCGTCTTTGTCCTTGAGCGAGCGCTTGTCCTCGATGACGAGGTTCTCCCGCACGGTGGGATCGGTGACGGTCGATTCGATGCCGAGGACCCCGGTGATCACCGCCGCCACCTCGTCGCCGGCGGTCGCCGTCACGGCGAGCACCGAGTCGACGCCGATCTCTTCGAACGCCTCGCCGAGCTGCAGGTAGGCGGGCCGATGACCGGCACGGGCCACGCCCACGTGGTGCGCCTCGTCGACCACGGCGAACCGCACCCGGCCGATCGCGGCGAACCGGCCCGCGTGGTGCGTGAGGAACTCCGGCGTGGTGAGCACCACATCGACTCCTCCCTCGCGCAGGTCGGCGAAGGTCTCGTCACGCACGGCGGGCGAGGACTCGCCCGTGAGCGTGCACACCCGGACCCCGATCCGGGCCATCGCCTCCTCGAGGTGGAAGGCCTGGTCGGCCACGAGCGCGCGCAACGGGAAGACGAAGACCGACGCCCCTCCGCCGGCGAGCGCGGTGCGTGCGGCGTGCAGATGGAAGATCAGCGACTTGCCCCGGCCGGTCGCCATGACCGTGAGGCAGCGCCTGCCCGCCGCGAGCTCGTCGAGGGCCGCGCGCTGCGCGTCGTGCAACGAGCGGTCGCCGATGAACTCACGGACCAGCTCCCGGTCGAGCGCGGCCGGGTCGAGCGCGGCGAGCGCGGCGCGGCGGTCGGCGAGGTCCTCCTCCTCGGCGATGCCGTTGGCGTCCCCCCGGCGGGAGACGAGCACGTTCACGCCCCGCGACCGCCCCTCGTCGCCACCGGTCACGTCCGCGACCTCGACGTCGTACTCCACCCCGGCGTCGATCACGGGCGCGAGCGCGGCGGCGAGCCGACGGTTGAAGAAGCCGACCTGGTCGCCGTGGGGCTCGTGCAGCGCGATGGCGTTCGCGTCGTGGGGGTTGTCCGGCTGCCGCACCACGCGCAGCACCGTTCCCGGCGCAAGGCGCCGCAAGACCTCCTGACGACCCTCGAAGGTCACCCCGGCGAGCTTGGTGTGGAACGAATCCGCCTCATGGATGCCGCTGTACTCCTCGCGCGCGAGGATCTCGTCGGCGCGTGCGAAGAGGTCCTCGACGAGCTCGCCCGCGGGCGAGTACCCCTCGTGTTCGTGAGGGACGATCTCGCGGACGAGCATCTGCACGCGGCGCCTGCCGCGCCACTCGTCGGCCTGCACCTCGAAGGCGAGGTCGACCGAGGCGTCGCAGAGCGCGAGGCGCTCGATGTCGGCGCAGCGGAACGAGATGGCCTGCACCGAGTCCGCCCCGTCGTAGGCGGAGAATCGCAGGTGGTTCGAGGCGGCGCCCACCCGCTCGCGCCCGGCCATGAACACGCCGTTGACCGCCAGCAGCGGACGCGGGTTGCCCGCCCCGTAGGGCTCGAAGAGGGCGAGCTCCGCGGCGAGATCGAGTCCCACGGCCCCGAGGTCGACCTGCGCGTCGACCAGCGTCTCGGTCACGAACTCCTCGGCGGGACGCGCCTCGAGATAGGCGAGCAGCTGCGCCCTGAACTCGCCGAGGCGGTCTGAGGGCAGCGTGAGGCCCACGGCGGCGGCGTGCCCGCCGAACCGCGTGAGGGGGCCCGACGCCGCGCTCAACGCCTGATACAGGTCGACCGTCCCCGCCGAGCGCCCCGAACCCCTCGCCTCGCCGTCCTCGACGGCGAAGAGCAGCACCGGGACGCCGAAGCGGCGCGCGAGCCGGGAGGCGACGATGCCCTTGACGCCCTCGTGCCACCCCTCGCCCGCGAGCACGAGCGCCCGGTCGCCCTCGGTGAACTCGCGCTCCGCGAGCGCGAGGGCGGCCTCGGTCAGGTCGGCCTCGGTGGACTGGCGGGTCCGGTTGCACAGGTCGAGTTCGCGCGCGAGGCGGTCGGCCTCGACAGGGTCGTCGGTCAGCAGCAGGTCGAGCGCGACCTGCGGGTCGGCCATCCGGCCGGCGGCGTTCAAGCGCGGCGCGAGCTGGAATGCGATCGAGTCCGACGCGAGCGTGTCGACCGAGACCGAGGCCACCGCCGCGAGCGCCGCTACGCCGACGCGCGGGTCGCGGCGCATGCGGGCGAGCCCGTGCGCGACGAGCGCCCGGTTCTCTCCGACGAGCGGGACGATGTCGGCCACCGTGCCGAGGGTGGCAAGGTCGGTCAGGTCGCGCCAGACCTCCGGCGAGCCGAGGAGCGCACCGACCGCGTCGACGAGCTTGAGTGCCACTCCCGCCCCGGCGAGGTCGCACGCGGCGCAGCCGGGGTCGAGCTTGGGGTCGGCGACCGGCACCCCTGCGGGCACCGCCTCGCCCGGCTCGTGGTGGTCGGTCACGACCACGTCGATCCCCGCGGCCCGCAACAGCTCGACCTCGGCCGCCGAGGAGATGCCGCAGTCGACCGTGACCACGAGATCGGCCCCCATCGCCTTCAGGCGGTCGACGGAGACCGGCGTGAGCCCGTACCCCTCGCGGAACCGGTCGGGCACCACGGCGCGCACCCGGGCGCCCATCGCCGCGAGGCCCCGCATCGCGAGCGCCGCCGAGGAGATCCCGTCGAGATCGAAGTCGCCGAAGACGACGATGCGCTCCCCCGCCCCGACCGCCGCGGCGACGCGCTCGGCTGCCGCGGCCATGCCGGGGATCGAGGCGGGCTCGATCCGGTCCCGCGCGAGGTCCGGCTCCATGAACCGGCGCGCCCCCTCGGCGTCCGTGATCCCCCGTGAGACGAGGATCCGGCTCGCGGTGCGCGAGAGCCCGGCCTCGCGTGAGAGCCGCTCGACGGCGTCCGGCTCGGCGGGGACCTCGCGCCACGCGGCGGTGGCGCAGCCGCCTGTGAGCTCCTGCTGGTCTCGGTTCATCTTGGCATCCTAGCACCGGAGGCCGACACGCCTGTGCCGGCCTCCGCGATCCCTGACGTCTCTCCGGGCGAGCGAAGCCTGGATCACGCCGTCCCGTACTTCTTGGCGAGCGCCTGGAACTTGGGCTCGCGCTCCTTCCACTTGGTGTAGAGCGGGGTCGCGACGCCGATCGAGGAGTACGCGCCCACCGCGATGCCGATCACCAGCGCGAACGCGAAGTCACCGAGCGTCTCGCCGCCGAAGAACAGCAACATGAGCGGGGGCATCACCGAGGTGATCGAGGTATTGATGGAGCGCACGAACACCTGGTTGAGCGAGTGGTTCGCCATCCGCGTGAACGTCGAGCGGGTGAGGCCCTGCGTGTTCTCCTTGATCCGGTGGAACACCACGATGGTGTCGTAGAGCGAGTACCCCATGATCGTGAGAAGCGCCGCGATCGTGTTGGGCGTGACCTCCCTGCCGAACAGCGCGTAGATGCCGAGGACGATGAGCACGTCGTGCACGAGCGTGAACACCGCGGTGAGTGACATCTTGTACTCGTAGCGCAGCGAGATGTAGAAGAGGATCGCCACGGTCGAGACGAAGAGTGCGAGCAGTGCGGCGCGCGTCACGTTACGGCCCCAGCCCGGGCCGATCGTCGCGATGTCACCGGCGTCCTCGGACAGGCCGAGCTCCCCGACGACCGTCCGGAAGACCCGGTTCGCCTCGTCGGCGTCGGACTCGGTGGTGCGCACGATGAAGCCGCCGTTCTCGGCGGACTGGACCACCACGCCGGGAGCACCGGCGTCGATGAAGGCGGCGCGCACCTCATCGGTCGTCACGCCCGCCGCGTCGGTGAGGTTGACCACCGTCCCGCCCTGGAACTCGATGCCGAAGCTCAGGCCGCGCAGCGCCAGTGAACCCGCCGCCATGAGCACGAGCGCGACGGAGATGACGAGGAAGAGGCCCTTATGGCCGAGGAAATCGAACTCACGCCTGGGCATCGCCCTCACCCCCCTTCACGCCGAAGAGCCACGGCGCCTTGGGCACCACCGACTCGGCGAGGAAGATGATCACCGAGCGCGACCAGAAGACCATGTTGAAGATGTCGATCACGAGCCCGATCATCAGCGTGAGCGCGAAGCCGCGCACCGGGCCGATCGCGAAGGTGTAGAGCATGAGCGCCGAGACGAACGTCACGAGGTCCGCGTCGAGGCTCGTCCCTATCGCGTGCCGCGTGCCGTGCTTGGCGGCCGAGCGGTACGTCTTGCCCTGCCGGACCTCTTCCTTGAACCGTTCGATCATCAGGATCTCGGAGTCCGCCGCGAGTCCGATCGTGAGCACGATACCGGCGATACCGGGCAGGCTCAGCGCGAACCACCCGAAGTTCGAGAGCAGCGCCAGCGCGCCGAGGAACAGCGACCCGAAGATCGAGAGCGCGAACCAGCTCGCGACCCCGAAGCCCCGGTAGAAGACGGCGAGGTAGGCGGCGACGAGCCCGAGACCCGCGAGCGCGGCGAACACGCCACGGCGCAGCGACTCCTGGCCGAGCGTGGGACCCACGACCCGCGACTCCGAGAACTCGAGCGAGACCGGCAGTGCGCCCGTCTCGAGCACGGTCCGCAGACGACGGGCCTCCTCGGGGGTGAAGCTGCCGCTGATCGAGGTCTCGCCACCGGTGATCCGGTCGCGCACGACCGGCGCCGACTCGACGTTGCCGTCGAGCACGATCGCGATCTGACGGCCGATGCGCGCGCCGGTGATCTCGGCCCAGGCCGCCGCGCCCTCGGAGTTGAAGGTGACGTTGACCTCGATCTCGTTGGTGGTCGGGTTCGTGCCGACCGACGCGTTGGTGATCACGTCACCCGTGAGCAGCACCTCGCCGAGGATGACCTCGCCGGTCTCGTCGATCCCCACGACGTCGCGGATCTCGAGCTGGCCGGTCGAGCCGAGGGCGTCGAGCGCCTCCTGCGCGTTCGCGATGCCGGGCAGCTGCACGAGGATCGAGTCGGCCCCCTGCCGCTGGATGGAGACCTCGGACGCGCCGAGGCGGTCCACGCGGTTTCGCACGATGAGCTCCGCCCGGTCCATCACCTCGTCGGTGACCTGCGTCTCAGGCGTCTCCTGGGCGGTCAGGATGACCGACAGGCCGCCCTGGATGTCCAGTCCCTGGTTGATCTTCTCGCCGGGCGGCCAGAACTGCCACCATGCGAGCGCAGCAAGCGCGATGACGACCACGAGCGCAGCCGCGTTCCGTTGCTTGGGGTCCATGCTCCCGCCTTCCTGGTGGCCCGCACGCGCGGGCCGGTGCCTGACGTACCGTGATGCGCCGCGAGCCCGCAAGGCCCGCGGTGTGGGTCCGTGATGCGCCTACTCCTGCTCCGGAGCCTCGGCCGCCGGCGCGGGCGGCGCGTCCTTGCGGGCGACCGCGGTCTTCTCGAAGACGAGCTCGACGCCGTCGGCGGCCCTCAGCACGACGGTCGCGTCGACCATCTCGACGATCGTCCCGTGCAGCCCCCCGATCGTCACGACCTTGTCGCCCACCGCGAGCGAGGCGAGCAGCTCACGCATCTGCTTCGTGCGCTGCATCTGCGGACGGATGATGAGCAGGTAGAACGCGACGACGAGCACGGCGAGATAGATCAATCCTCCGGAACCCTGCATGGGCACCTCCGTGGTGTGTGACGACAGGTGACAGCGGCGGCAGGTGGCCGCGATGCACCATCATAGCATCAGGTTACCGGGCGTCAGTAGTCGTCCGCGCCGGGACCTTCCATCCACTCCCGGAGGAACGCGCCGTAGCGGTCCTCCTCGATCGCCTCGCGCGCCCGAGCGGTCAGGTCGAGCAGGAACGCGAGGTTGTGGATCGAGATCAGCACCGAAGCGAGCATCTCCTTCATCACCACGAGATGTCGCAGGTAGGCCCGGGTGAAACCGGCGCACGTCGGACACGGGCAGCCCTCGTCGATCGGCCGGAGGTCCCTGGCGTACTTCGCGTTCTTCAGGTTCATCCGCCCCGCCGAGGAGAGCGCCGTCCCCGTGCGCGCGGTGCGGGTCGGCAACACGCAGTCGAACATGTCGACGCCCAGGCCGATCGCCTGCAGCACCGAGGTCGGCGTGCCCACCCCCATGAGGTAGCGCGGCCGGTCCTGCGGGAGCGCGGCGGTGACCGGCGCGAGACTCTCGAGCATCGCGTCGTGCGGCTCCCCCACCGAGTACCCGCCGATGCCGTAGCCGGGAAACCCTATCTCGACGGTCCGCTCGACGCTCTCCGCGCGCAGGTGCGGATAGAGGCCGCCCTGCACGATGCCGAAGAGCGCCTGGTCCTCGCGCGTGTGGGCGACGCGGCACCGCGACGCCCATTCGGCGCTCCGGCGGACCGCCTCGGCGACCCTGGGCTCCTCGGCGGGGTAGGGCGGACAGACGTCGAGCACCATCGCGATGTCGGCGCCGAGCGCCTGCTGGACCCCCATGTTCGCCTCGGGCGTCCAGAAGTGCCACTCGCCGTCGACGATGCTACGAAAGCGCACGCCGTCGTCGGAGAGCGTGAGCGTGTCGGCGAGCGAGAAGATCTGGAACCCGCCGGAGTCGGTGAGGATCGCGCGGTCCCAGTTCATGAAGGAGTGGAGCCCACCCGCCTCGGCGATGAGCTCGTGGCCGGGGCGCAGGAACAGGTGGTAGGTGTTGGCGAGCACCACCTGGGCGCCGATCGCACGCAGCTGGTCGGGCGTGACGCCCTTGACGGTCGCGCGGGTGCCGACCGGCATGAAGACCGGCGTCTCGACCGGGCCGTGCGGGGTGGCCAGCGTGGCCCGCCGGGCCGAGGTGGCGCTGTCGCGCGCGGTGACGGAGAACTCGAATGGTCGCATGCGAGTGATTCTAGCAGGATGTCCGCTGCGTTATGCTTCGATGACGGGCCGCGAACCAGGCCCGCCCGTCGCGCGTCTTACGAGGGTGAGAGATGACCACACACGACCGATCAGACGACGTCGCGCTCGTCGCCGCCGCCAAAGAGGGCGACACCGAGGCGTTCGAGGCGCTCGTCCGCGCGCACGCCGGCGCGGTGTACGCGCACGCGATGCGGTTCTTCGGCGACCCGCACGCCGCCGAGGACGTCGTCCAGGAGGTGTTCATCAAGGTGTACCGCTCGCTCGCCGGCTTCGACGGGACGGCCGCGTTCAGCACGTGGCTCTTCCGCGTCACCCGCAACGTCTGCGTGGACATGCTCCGCAGCGGCCGGCGTCGGCCCGTGCCCACCGACCTCATCGACGTGGCGCTCGCGGCCCCCGACGACCCGGCGGGCTCCGCGGTGACGAGGACGACGCTCGAAGACGCGCTGCGGGCGCTCACGCCCGAGGACCGTGACGCGATCAGCGCCGTCGGCATCTTCGGCCTGAGCTACGCCGAGGCGGGCGAGGCGCTCGGCGTGCCGGAAGGGACCGTGAAATCCCGGGTCTTCCGCGCGAGGCGCGCGCTCATGACCACCTTCGGCCGGACGGGAGGCGAACGATGATGGATTCCGCCATCTGCACCGAGTTCCAGCAGATCGTCTCGGCCGCCTACGATGGCCAGGCCACCGACCCCGAGGCCCTCGCCTCGGCCAAGGAGCACTGCCGCACCTGCCCCGAGTGCGCCGCGTTCGTCTCGCTCCTCGCCGAGGCGCGCCGCCTCCCCGCCCCCGAGTTGCCCGCCGAGGTCCTCGAGCGCACGCTCGCCGCGGTCCGGGCCGAGATGGCGGCCGATTCCGCCGCAGAGGCCCCCGTGCCGGCTCCCGCACCCGGGCCCGCCGACGAGCCGACGCCGGCCGATGAGTCCACGCAGCGAGTGCAGGTCCTCCCGCGACCGCGCTGGCACACGTGGGCGCCGTGGGCGGCCGCGGCCGCCGTGTTCTTCCTCTTCGCCGGGATCGCCACCATCCAGGGCGTGCGCTTCCTGCTCGCGCCCTCCCCCGACCTGGCGTCAGTCGCACTCGACGCCACGGAGTCCGAGACCCGCCTGACCGAGACACCGGCGACCGAGGACGGGCCCGACGCGCTCGGAGCGCCCGAGCCGGGGGCGGTGCCCGCCGAGGACGTCGCGTACGTGACCGTCGCCGACGCCGTCTACCGCTTCGATGCCCAGGTCGCCGAGGCCCCGGTCGGCGAGCCTGCGGGCACGCTGACCTCCTCGCTCGGCACGACCGGGGTCGCCTCGGCGCGCGATTTCTATCGTGACGCGGCGACGGGCGCCATCACGGTCGCGGATGACGACGGCGCCTTCCTGCGCTTCGCGCCCGTCACGCGCACGCTGCAGGGACGCCCCTACGAGTTGCGCTCCCCCGCGATCACCGCGTTCGGGACGTGGCCCACGCTGCCTGCCGGCATCCCCCAGCCGTCCTCGCCCGAGGGCGCGCCCGAGTTCATCCCCGCCGGCTCGGACGACACGGGCGTGGCGATCTACATCCGGCCGGGCACGGACCCGTCGGCGGGCTTCGCCGTGGCCCCGGGCCCCAGCCCCGCCGACCCCGCTGCGGCCCAGCCCG
>JAUVXE010000003.1 GCA_030603745.1 Coriobacteriia bacterium
CCTCCGCGGCCAGTTCGCGAACGGCCGCGCTCGTCATGATCGCGTCCTTCGCGACGAACGCCGCGAACAGGACGGCGAGCAGTGCCCACGCCTCAGGGAGGGTCCACTCGGCCGGCCGCGCGGCGCGCACCGCGCCCTCGGCCCCGCCGGCCGAGTGGACCCTCCCTGAGGCGTGGGCACTGCTCGCCGTCCTGTTCGCGGCGTTCGTCGCGAAGGACGCGATCATGACGAGCGCGGCCGTTCGCGAACTGGCCGCGGAGGCCGCCGTCTTCGCCCGCGTCGCGGTCCTCTTCGGCTTCTATGCGATCCAGGCCGGCGTGCTCTGGCTGCTCGCCGCGCGTCGCGGGCTCGCGCTGCCGGACGCGTTCCGACTGCGCGTCGCCGAGGTCTCGTGGGGCGCGCGCCTCTCCTCGGCGGCGCTCGTGGTGGGGCTGCTCGTGGCGGTACGGCTGACCGGGTGGGCGTACGGGCTCATCGCGCAGGCGCTCGGGTGGGACCCGCCGGTGCGCGAGGTCGCCGACCTGACGCAGGTGTTCGGGCCCACCGTGTGGGGACTGCTGCTCTCGGTCGGGCTCGTGGTGGTCGTCGCGCCGCTCGTGGAGGAGGTCGTCTTCCGGGGCGTGCTGCAGGGCGCGTTCGTGGCGCACTGGGGCCGCAGGCTCGGGATCGGCGTGGCGGCCGGGCTCTTCGCGCTCTACCACTTCACGCCGTGGCTGTTCCTCCCGCTGTTCGTGCTCGGCGTGGCGTGCGGCTGGCTCGCCGAGACGCGCCGCTCGCTCATCCCGGCGATCTCGCTGCACGGCGCCTACAACGTGGTGCCGGTCGTGATCGCCTTCTACCTCGTGTGGTAGGCGCGGCCGGTCGGGTATCATTACTCGCGTTCGCAGGAACGGCCCGCACCCCCGGGCCTTCGACCACCCGTCGCGGAGGGATCGCCCCATGGCCATATCCGAGGAGCAGGTTCGCCACGTGGCCCTGCTGGCTCGCCTCAAGCTGACAGACGAGCAGGTCGCCTCGCTCGGCGAGGACCTGAACTCGATCCTCGGCCATATCGACACGATCCAGCAGCTCGACCTCGAGGGCGTTGAGCCCACCGCGCACGCGCTCGACGTGGTCAACGAGACCCGGGCCGACGAGGTCCGTCCCGGCCTGCCACGCGAGCTCGCCCTCAGGAACGCTCCCGAGGCGACCCCGGACGCGTTCGTGATCCCGCGCATCGTGGGTGGAGGTGACGGGGCGTGATCGACCTCTCCCGGCTCACCGCGACGCAGATCCGCGACGGCATCGCCGACAAGCTCTTCACCGCCCGTGAGGTCGCCGAGGCCGCCCTCGGCAGGATCGAGGCCCTCGACGGTCAGGTGCACGCGTTCAACCAGGTCACAGCCGAGCTGGCGTACGCCGCCGCCGAGCGCATCGACGACGCGGTCGCCTCCGGCGTGGTGCTGCCGGTGCTCGCGGGCGTGCCGGTCGCGCTCAAGGACAACATGAACCTCGTGGGCACGCGCACCACGTGCAGCGCCGCCATCCTCGAGGGCCACGAGTCGGTCTACGACTGCACCGCGGTCCACCGCCTGCTGGAGGCGGGAGCCCTTCCCGTGGGGAAGTGCAACATGGACGAGTTCGCGTTCGGTTCCTCCACCGAGAACTCCGCGTTCGGGCCAACCCGCAACCCGTGGGACCTCGACCGCGTGCCGGGCGGCTCCTCCGGCGGCTCGGCGGCCGCGGTCGCAGCGGGCATGGCGACCCTGACGCTCGGCTCCGACACCGGCGGCTCGATCCGCCAGCCGGGTGCGCTCACCGGCACGGTGGCGCTCAAGCCGACCTACGGCCGCGTGTCGCGCTACGGCTGCGTCGCGTTCGCCTCCTCGCTCGACCAGATCGGGCCGTTCGCCAAGACGGTCGAGGAGTGTGCGGTCGCGCTCGGCGCGATCAGCGGCAAGGACCCGATGGACGCCACGAGCGTCGATCGTCCCGCCGAGGATTTCACCGCGGCCCTCCACGAGGGCGTGCGGGGCCTCAGGGTGGGCGTGGTCACCGACCTGCTCGAAGCCGAGGGCTGCTCCGCCGAGGTCCGCGACTCGATCAGTGCCGCCGCCGAGGTCTTCGCTTCGCTCGGCGCCGAGGTGGGCGAGGTCGAGCTCCCGAGCACCGCGCACGGGCTGTCGGCCTACTACGTGATCGGCCCCGCCGAGGCCTCCTCCAACCTCGCGCGTTTCGACGGCATCCGCTACGGCCGACGCGCCGAGGAGGCCGAGGACGTCCTCGACCTCTACATGCGCTCCCGCGCCGAGGGGTTCGGCCCCGAGACGATCCGCCGGGTGATGCTCGGCACGTACGCGCTCTCCGCCGGCTACTACGACGCCTACTACGGTCAGGCGCAGAAGGCGCGCACGCTCATCAAGCGCGACTTCGAGACGGCGTTCTCGCGGTTCGACGTGCTCCTCACGCCCACCGCGCCCACGACGGCGTTCCGAATCGGCGAGAAGTCGAGCGACCCGCTCTCGATGTACCTCTCCGACATCTACACGATCCCCGTCAACCTCGCGGGGAACTGCGCGATCAGCGTGCCGAGCGGCCTGGGCGCCGAGACCGGCCTGCCGATCGGCCTGCAGATCATCGGCACCCACTTCGCCGAGGCGGTCGTGCTGCGCGCGGCGGCCGCGTTCGAGGCCGCGGTCGGGTTCGACCCCACGCCGCCGCTCGTGCGCGAGGTGCAGGGGTAGGGCGTACGCGTCCCCTGGAGATGCCGCCGCAGATACGGCGCCTGTTCGGGAATAGACTGTGTGACCCGACGTCGAGATGGAAGCGGGGGATACACCGTGTCCGAGCATGAGACCAGCGAGAGCACCGGCCACGCGCAGGCACCAGGCGCGACCTCCGGCGAGGCGAGCATCATCGAGAAGGCGTTCCTCATGGGCCTCGGCGCCGCGTTCCTCGCCAAGGACAAGGCCGAGGAGCTCGCCGAGGAGCTCGTGAAGCGCGGCGAGATGACCAAGGACGAGTCGGGCACGTTCGTCGGCAAGGTCGCCACCCAGGCGAAGGACGCCACGTCGAGCGCCCGCAAGACCGTCTCCGAGGAGTCGGCCAAGGTCGCCGAGGGCCTCGGCCTCGTCTCAAGGAAGGACTTCGACCGGCTTGAGGCCGAGATCGCCGAGCTCAAGGCGCTCATCGCCTCGCTCAAGCCGCAGGGAACCGCCGCCGGCGACTCGTGAGCGGGACTCCCAGGTGAGCTCGCCACCGCAGATCAGGAAGCACCTCAACCGTCATCGCCAGATCGCGACCGTCCTGGCCGAGGAGGGCCTGTTCGCGACGCTCGACGTCACCGGGCTCGGCAAGCTCGCCCCCTCGCGCGCGCGTCGCGCGTCGCGCGGCACCGCGACGCCGGGCTCGCCCGGCGACCCGCTCACGACCGAGCAGCACGTCCGGCGCGCGCTCGAGCGCCTCGGCCCGACCTTCATCAAGGCGGGACAGGCGGTCGCGACCCGCATCGACGTCATCCCGCCCGAGCTCGCCCGAGAGTTGCGCAAGTTGCAGGACGAGGTCCCGGCGGAGCCGTTCGAGACGGTCAAGGCGGTCATCGAGGCGGATTTCGAGACGCCTCTCCAGGAGCTCTTCGCGACGTTCGATCCCGAGCCCGCCGCGGCGGCCTCGCTCGGCCAGGTCCACTGGGCCACGCTCGACGACGGCACTCGCGTCGCGGTGAAGGTCCAGCGCCCCGCGGCGCGCCGGCAGGTCGAGGTCGACATCGACATCGCGCTCACGCAGGCCCGCTGGGTCGCCGAGCGAACGGACCTGTTCGGGGACCTCGACCTCGTCGCCATCGCCGAGGAGTTCGCGTGCGCGGTGCGCGACGAGCTCGACTACCTCAAGGAGGCGGGCAACGCCGACCGCCTGTGGCGCGCCTTCCGCGACGACCACACCGTCGCGTTCCCCCGCGTCTACTGGGAGCGGACCACCGGCCGGGTGCTCACCCTCGATCGGCTCGACGGCGTGAGCATGAACCGGGTCGACCTGCTGGACGAGGGCGGTTTCGACCGGTCCGAGCTCGCGCGGCGGGGCATCAGTTGCTACCTGCGTCAGATGTTCGAGCTCGGCTTCTTCCACGCCGACCCGCACCCCGGCAACTACCTCGCGCTCCCCGACGGCAGGGTGGGGTTCACCGACTTCGGTCGGGTGGGGCGCATCTCGGACGCGTCGCGCGACCGCTTCGTCGACCTGGTGTGGGCGGCCGTCAACCGGGACCCGCAGCTCGCCACCGACACGCTCGTGGCCGTGAGCGGCAATCTCGACGTGGACGAACGTGAGCTCCACCGTGAGGTCTCGCGGCTCATCGGCAAGTACCACGGGGTCGAGCTCGGGCGCATCGAGTTCGGCGAGCTCATGACCGAGACGCTCGGGCTCATCCGCGGCTATCGTCTCGGGGTCCCGAGCGACTTCGCGCTCCTGCTCGGCACGCTCGTGGTGCTCGAGGGGGTCGGCACGATGCTCGACCCGGGCTTCGACTTCGCGACCAACGCCAAGCCCTTCGCCGACCGGGTCGTCGCCGATCGGCTCCGGCCGGAGGCGGTCTTCGGCCGGGCCACGAACTCGTGGCGTCGCGCGGTGCGCCTCATCGACGCGATCCCCGACACGGCCGACCGCGTGCTGCGCCGGCTCGCGCACGGCGAGGCGACGATCAACATCCGTCCCACCGGTTACCGGGTGCTCCTCGACGAGCTGCACGAGCTCGTCAATCGCCTTGCGTTCGCGCTCGTGGTGGCGGCGCTCGTCATCGGCTTCTCGACGCTCCTCGGCCAGACCGGGGTGCCCTCGTGGGCGCGGACCGTGGGCGAGGTCGGGCTCGTGCTCGCGTTCGTCGTCACGCTGTGGTTCTTCGGCTCGATCATCTTCGCGCATCACCGGCGGCGTCGGCGGGACTGATGCGCCGCGACCGGCCCGGGCTGCGATAGAATCGGCGGGTGACCTGTCCGCGGTCTCGCGTGCCCGGCGCGCGGGAGCCGCTCTCTCGACCGAGAAGGAGTGCTCGAGGTGGCCAAGGACCGTCTGCGAGAGGTGCTCGAGGAGTGGGAGGCCGTCATCGGCCTCGAGGTCCACACTGAGCTCACGACGCTCGCGACCAAGATGTTCTGCGGGTGCCCGGTGGAGTTCGGCGGCGAGCCCAACACCCGGGTCTGCCCGGTCTGCCTCGGCCTCCCCGGCGCGCTGCCGGTACCCAACGAGGCGGCGATCGAGGCCACCGTGCTCGCCGGGCTCGCCACGGGGTGTGAGATCGCGCCGTGGAGCCAGTTCCACCGCAAGAACTACTTCTATCCCGACATGCCCAAGAACTACCAGATCTCCCAGTACGACCTGCCGTTCTGTTCGGACGGGATGGTCGAGGTCGACATCGAGGCCGACCGCGGCGGCCCGCAGCGCCCGGACCGTGACGGTGACTACGTCACGCCCATCGGCATCACGCGCATCCACCTCGAGGAGGACACCGGCAAGATGGTGCACGTGGGCGGGAGCGAGGGCCGGATCGCGGGCGCCACGCACTCGCACGTGGACTTCAACCGTGCGGGGACCGGGCTCATGGAGCTCGTGACCGAGCCCGACATCCGCACGCCCGAGGAGGCGCGCCGGTTCGCGCAGAAGCTGCGGCTGATCTGGCTCTCCCTCGGCGTGTCGGACTGCAACATGGAGGAGGGCTCCATGCGCGTCGATGCCAACGTGAGCGTGCGCCGCAGGGGCGAGACCGCGTTCGGCACCAAGGCCGAGATCAAGAACATGAACTCCTTCAAGTCGCTGCACGACGCGCTCGCCCACGAGATCGTCCGCCAGGTCGAGCTGCTCGAGCAGGGCGGCAGCGTGGTGCAGGAGACCCGCCACTGGGACGCGGGGGCCAAGCGGACGAGCTCGCTTCGGGGCAAGGAGGAGGCGCACGACTACCGCTACTTCCCCGAGCCGGACATGGTGCCGTTCGAGTTCTCGGCCGAGTGGGTCGAGGGCGTGCGGGCCAAGCTGCCCGAACTCCCGGACGCCCGCAAGGCGCGGTTCATGGCCGACTACCGCTTGCCGGCCCACGACGCCACGGTGCTCACCGGCGACCTGACCCTGGCGGCGTTCTTCGAGGCGGCGGTCACGATCGCCGGCGTCGAGCGGGCCAAGCCGATCAGCAACGTGATCCTCAACGACCTGTCCATGCTCCTCAACGCCGAGGGAATCTCGGTCGCCGAGACCAGGATCGTGCCGTCGATGGTCGCCGAGCTCGTGGTGCTCGTCGAGGACGGGGTCATCTCCAGCAAGCAGGCCAAGGAGGTCTTCGCCGAGATGGCCGAGACCGGCGACGCGCCCGGCGCGATCGTCGAGCTCCGCGGCATGCAGCAGGTGAGCGACACCGGTGCGATCGAGGCAGTGGTCGACCGCGTGATCGCGGCCAATCCCGCGCAGGTCGAACAGTACCGGGGCGGCAAGCAGGGCGTCCTGGGCTACTTCGTGGGGCAGGTCATGCGGGAGATGGGCGGGCAGGCCAACCCCACGGTCGTGAACGAACTGCTCCGCGAGAAGCTCGACGCGTAGCGGCGTCCGCGGGCCGCGACCGTCCGCGCCGGCGTCTCGGCAGCCCGCACAGGCTTGGCGCCCTTACTCGCCCGCCTGCTGCAAGAGCATGTCGAGCAGGCGGGCCATCGCCAGCGTGTCGAGCTTGCAGTACTCCCGCAGGTGGGCGTGGAGCTCCGCGCGCTCGCCCGGGGTCAGCTCGCCGCGAACGCCGCGCAGGTAGCGCACGCTCGCCGTTGTGCCGTCCCCGATCTCGAGACCCTCGTAGGACAGGTCCGGGCACCACGCGGGCAGCACGTGCTTGATGCTCGTGCGCCCGTTCGTGTGCGGGTGCAGGGTATGCCGCCGCACGATCGGCTCGAGGTCGACGAGGCGGTCGGTGATCGCCTCGAGCGGGCCGGCGAGCCCCGGCAGGTCCCGTGCGAGTTCGGCGATCCGGGTCCGCTCGAAGGAGCTGTAGTGCATGATCGACCCCGCCGACCCGAGGTCCTCCACGAGGTGGGCGACGAGCGTGCGGCGGGGGTCGCCGGTGCCGGGGTGGAGGTACTCCCGGTGCTCCAGCGAGCCGTCCTCATGGTGCGTGTGCACCGAGTACTGGAAGGGGATCGCCTGGTAGGGCCTCGTGCCGGGCCAGAGGGGGAGCGCGGGGTTGACGGTCTCGAAGTCGAGGTGCCTCACCGGCCACTCGAGGCGCGAGAGCGCCCGTGCGAGCCCGTCGGCGTCCACCCACGGCTCGCCGCTCTTCACCGCGCGGACCACGCCGGCCTGCGCCGGGGTCAGCAGCTCGAACTCCTCGGGGATGTCGCGGATGGAGGTCACCCCGAGGTCGAGGAGCGCGTGGAACGCGCGCTCGGACAGCCGGGGGAGCGCGGTCACCGGGTGGCGTTGGGGCAGGAAGCCGTGGCAGTGCTCGGCGAAGTCGCACCCGTAGGGCTTCCGGCACCGATCGCCCGGGCGGACCTCGGGCTCGGCTCCCGCCAGCACGGCCCGCAACCTCGCGACCTCGGCTGGGATCCCGGGAGCGATCCGCATGACGGCCCCCGTGACGTCCTCGATCGTGAAGAGGCGCTCGACGTCGTAGTCGCCTCCCTCCCACACGTAGGAGGTGTCGAGGTGTACGATGTGCGTCCGGCGGACCGGGATCCCGGCGCCGATGAGCACGTACCGCTGCACCGCCGCGTCCGTGATGTTCTCGGGCTTGACCCGGCCCCCGGACTTGACCTCGTAGAGGTCCCACATGCCGTCCCCGACCCACACGAGGATGTCGACGCGCACGAGGACGTCATCGTGCGTGAACGCCGGCTCGTAGAGCACCGTGGCGCCGTCGGCGATGAGCCGCGCGGTGGTGGCGAGGGCCTGCTCGGTCTCACGGGGTCCCTCGGCCACCTCGATCCCGCACGGGAAGAGCCGCTGCGCGAGCACCCCGACCTCGTGTCCCTGGTCGAAGACCCACTGCGTGGACTCGGTGACCGGGGCGGCGAGCGCCGGCTCGTGGACGGAGAGCCACAGCGCCCGCTCGCACTGCAGGCCCCTCTGGAACCGTGATTTCGAGAGTCGCGTCTTCATGTGGAAAGCGTACCCGCACGGTCTGACACGAACGCCCAAGCCCATACTCCTCGGGGGGAACGCCTGCTCAGGCCGCTGATGCCTCGCGCTTCATCACGTAGGCGAGGATCGCGACGAGCGAGGCCGACATCAGTGCCCTCGGTGACGCCATCCCCGCACGCACGAAGGCCGGCGGGCGTGACCCTGCCGGCCTTCGGTAGAACACCGTGCACGAGCGCTACTGGGTGCGCGCCTCCGCGAACGCCAGTTCAGGCTGCAGCGAGAGCGCGAGCTCGAGCGCCTCCTGGTCGCGGCGGGCCATCCAGAACAGCACGCTCGCGGTCAGCATCGGCCCGATCAGGAACACCGCCATGATGCCCCATACGCCGAGTTCGAACTGGTAGATGATGCCCCATGCGACGACGCCCACCGAGGCGAGCGCGAGCAGCGCCGCGGCCACGCGCTCGTAGTACCAGCCGATGATCAGCGTCGCGGCGATGGCCACGAGCGGGATACCGGCGGCGAACAGCGCGTTGGGCAGACCGCTGTCGCTGAACACGTAGAGCCCGGCGAAGCTGGCGACCGACCAGAACACGCCTCCCGCGATCACGAACCCGCGGGCGACGTTGCGCTCCATCGAGATTCGCAGCCGGGTGTCAGCCACCTCGGCCGGGGAGATCTCACGCGACCGGGTCAGGTCCCACGCCATCAGTCCGAAGAGTGCCGGCACCGCGACCGCCACGAGGACCGCTCCGACGAGCGCCACCAGAAGCGCTATGCCTGCGAATATGGCTGACATGTCTCTCTCCCTCCATCGGTCCGAGCCGCGCGCGGCCCTCGAGCCGCCGTGGCTCATGAACCCTACAGAGAGTATGGCCCCGGCAGGGGCGAGGCGGGTTCGGAGCCGGTTCGGGCTCTGTTAGGGTTTCGTGAAGAGGGCCGCGCGGCCGGTCACTACCCCTCGCCCGCACCGTCCGGGGCGCTCTCGAGCGGGAGCGTGAACGCGAACGCGGTGCCCTTGCCGCGCGCCGAGTCGACCTCGATCGACGAACCGTGCGCCTCCACGATCTCCCTCGCGATCGCAAGGCCGAGCCCGGCCCCGCCCCGACCCGGCCGCGCCGAGTCGGCCTGGTAGAACCGCTCGAACACGCGCTCCACGTGCTCGGCGGCGATGCCCGGGCCCTGGTCGCTCACGACGAACCGCACGCGGCCCCCGTCCTCCACGCGCGCGCCGAGCCGCACCACCCGCTCGCCGGGGTCGCCATCCGCCCTGTCCCCGTCCCCGGTCGCCCCTGTGCCGGCCGCGCCCCCTCCCGCCGAGGAGTGCTTGATCGCGTTGTCGGTGAGGCCGAGGAGCACCTGTACCACGCGGTCCCGGTCGCAGAGCACGCGCGCGTCACGACCCGGTCGCTCCACCTCGAGACGCACGTCGGCCTGCGCGGCGAGGGTCCGCATGATCCGCGCGACGTCGTCGAGCAGGCCGCCCGCGTCGTGGGGCTCCACTGTGAGCCGCATGCTCCCCGCGTCGATCTGCGCGAGCGTGAGCAGGTCGGCGACGAGCCGCCCGAGCCGGTCGGTCTCGATCTGCATCGTCGCGATGAAGTCGTCGCGCACCTCCGGATCCTCGGCAGCCCCGTCGCCGAGGAGCTCGAGGATGCCCTTGAGCGCGGCGATCGGGGTCCGCATCTCGTGGCTCGCGTCGGCGACGAAACGCCGCTGCGCCTCCTCGATCCTTCGCTGTTCGGTGACGTCGGTGAGCAGGAGGACGGCGCCGTCGACGCGGCCCTCGGCGTCGAAGAGGGTCGTGCAGTTGAGCAGGCACGTGAACGTGCCGAGGCGGGCGATCCGTGCGGTGCTCTGGCCCTCGAGCGCGGCATCGACCACGGTCCGCACGTCCGGGTAGGCGGCCGCGACCTCCTCGGCGGGCTGCCCGACCGACCCGTCGCCGGTCAGCCCGAGCAGCCGCTCGGCCTCCGGGTTCATCACCCGCACCGTACCCGTCGCATCGAAGGCGACCACGCCCTCGGCCATCGACTGGACCACCGCGGCGATCTGGCGCCGGCTCTCCTCGATCGCGCCGAACGCCGCCCCGAGCCGGACCGCCATCTGGTTGTAGGAGACCGCGAGGTCACCGATCTCGTCGGGCACCATGCCGACGGGTACGCGCTGCTCGAAGTCGCCGGCGGCGATGGCCGCGGCCGCGCCGAGCATGCTGTCGACGCGCCGGCGGATGATCTCGGAGAAGGCGAAGCCGATGAGGCCCGCGATGCCGAGCGAGATCCAGAAGGTGATCCAGAGACGGTGGCGCACCGCGTCGAGGATGCGCAGCGAGTCGTCGACGGGGCTCGCCGTCACCACCACGCCCTCGCGGGCGCCGTCGGCACCGAAGATGGTGCGGGCCGCGACCGACCAGCCGCCCGGCCGCAGGTCGACCTCCGCGTAGGCGGCGGTGCCCTCGAGCGCTCCCCGGCGCGCCGCCGCGAGCACCGGCTCGCTCGGTCCGGTGTCGTAGGAGGAGTGCACGAGCAGCTCGCCGCGGTCGTAGACCCAGATGCCCGCCCCGTAGACGCTGCGGTACTCGAGCAGGACCTCGTCCACCCGGTCGCTGCTCTCAGCGTCGAGGGGGAACTCCGGGCCGAGGCGACGGGCGAGCGCGGAGGCGTTGCGGGCCTCGGCGCTGCGGCTCATCTCGGAGAGCGTGGCCTGCAGCCCCGCTGAGAGCGAACCGGAGAGGATGAGGATCGCCACGACGATGACGACGACGAACAGCCCCGTCTGCCAGAAGCGGATCGACGCGCGCCGACGGGGGGCCATCGCCTACGGCTCCCTGAGCCGGTAGCCGTACCCGCGCACCGTGAGGACGTAGTGCGGGTCCTTGGGGTCGCTCTCGAGCTTCTCGCGGATGTTGTGGATGTGCACGTCCACGGCGCGCTCGTCGCCCACCGGTGACTCGTCCCACAGCGCCGCGAGGATCGCCTGGCGCGAGTAGGCGGTGCCGGGCTGCTTGGCGAGATGGAGGAGGATGCCATACTCCGACGTGGTGAGGTGGATCGGCTGGCCGGCGAGCTTGACCTGCCGCGCCCGCGTGTCGATCTCAAGCTCGCCCACCCGGATCACGGCCTTGCCGGCGGTCGAGCCCTCGGTCCGCCTGAGGATCGCCTTCACCCGGCTCACGAGCTCGCGGGGGGAAAAGGGCTTGGTCACGTAGTCGTCCGCCCCGAACTCGAGGCCCAAGACCCGGTCGACCTCGTCGCCGCGCGCCGAGAGCATGATGATCGGCGTGTCGGAGTGGGTGCGCAGCTCGCGCGCTACGTCGAGCCCGGACTTGCCCGGCAGCATGATGTCGAGCACCACGAGGTCGGGGTCGACCTCCGAGAACATGAACTCTGCCCCGGCGGCGTCGGTCGCGGTGTGGACCTCGTAGCCGGCCTGCGTGAGCGCGTAGGAGACGACCTTGAGGATCGACTCCTCGTCATCGACCACCAGAACACGTGTCACCGCATGCCTCCTCGGCCGGAGTCACGAAACAACAGGAGGATAGCCCATCTGTTGGGGTATACCGCTAACACAACCCTAACACTACGGTAATGCGCCGCGAACGGACCTGGGGGAGACGGTTGCTACTGTCATATCGAGCCAGCTGACCGTCCGGATATCGAGGTGGTGTGAGTGCCATAGAAGCGACGCGACCTGCCACACCGGCCGTAGCGCACGCGCGATCGGCAGTGCTCTGCGCGATCGCGGCCGTGCTCGGGGCCGCCCTCCTGCTCCTCGCGCCCCCGCCCGCCGGCGCGGTCGGCCAGGCCGCCTCGGGCGAGACGCTCTTCTATCCGTGCACGAGCTGTCATCCGGTCGGCCCGCAGGGGACGGCGACCGGGCTGCCCAACGACTTCCCCGGACACCAGGTCGTCCTCATCGGCCACGACGCGCTCGGCGAGGGATCGGCCGCCTGCCTCGTCTGTCACGACGACCCCGCACGCGACCCGGGCAAGCTCGTGCTCCTCGACGGCTCGCTCGTCGACATCACCGGCGACGTCCCGGCGCTCTGTTTCACCTGCCACTCGGAACGCTACCGCGAGTGGGCCGCCGGCACCCACGGCCGCAACCAGCCCTCCTGCACCTCCTCGGGCTGCCACGACCCGCACACCCCGGCGTGGGTCTACGGCGACCCGCTCCTGCCCTTCGTGGGGACCGGCTTCCAGGTGAGGTCCGTCTCGGACCGCCAGGCCTTCACCCCGCTCGCCGGCCCGCCGGTCAAGGCGCCCGTCGTCACCCCTTCGTGGCTCGTGCTCGCGACGCTGCTCGTCGCGTTCCTGGCCACCGGAATCGTCGGCTATCTCGTCCGAGGAAGGTCTGCGCGATGAGTGAACCCACCGCTCCCGTGCCTCCGCGTCCGCTCGGGTCCGCCGAGGCGGACACGCCGGTGCGGCCCGGTGCCGCACCGCCCCCCGGCGCGACCGTCCCCGAGGGGCTCACGGTCTCGCGACGCCGTTTCCTCGAGGGCATCGGCGCCACCGCGGGCCTGCTCGCCGCAGGCGTGCTCCCGGCGCTCGCCTCGGCGCTCCCCAAGCGCGCGCAGGCGGCCGAGCCTGCTTCCGCCGAGGGGGTCGCGGACGACCCGATCGCTCGGATCGCCGAGCGTAACGCCCCGGTGAACTACCCCGGGCGCCCGGTCTCCTACGCCAAGCCCGCGGGCGACGAGAAGTGGGCGATGGTCATCGACGCGACCGCGTGCATCGGCTGTCGTCGCTGCGTGTACGCGTGCGTGCGTGAGAACAACATCGGCCGTGACTCCGGCTTCACCTACATCAAGATCCTCGAGATGGATGCGGGATCGATCGACATCGAGCACGCCAAGCTCGACTACAAGAAGGGCGGGCAGCCGGGCAAGTGGTACCTGCCCGTGCAGTGCATGCAGTGCGCCAAGCCCACCTGCGTCTACGGATGCCCCGTCATCGCGACGTGGAAGGAGCCCGACGGCATCGTGGTGATGGACCACGACAAGTGCATCGCGTGCCGCAACTGCCTCATCACCTGCCCGTACGGCGCCCGGCACTTCAACTGGGTCCACCCGTACGTGCCCGAGGCCGAGGTCAACCCCGACCTTCCCTACGAGGAGAAGGAGGGGACGGTCGAGAAGTGCCACTTCTGCCTCCACCGCACCCGCAACGGCAACGCCACCACGGCGTGTACCGAGGCGTGCCCGGTGGGTGCGCGGACCTTCGGTGACCTGAACGACCCCGACAGCGCGGTGGCCCGCCTCCTGCGCACGCGCCGGGCGTTCCGCCTGAAAGAGGAGCTCGGGAACGAGCCGATGATCTGGTATGTGGGGTGATGCGGATGGCTGAGCACGCTACCGTGGCCGCCCCGCCCCGTCCGGGCGTGGTGCGCTTCATCGGCATCGACTGGGACTTCGGGGCGCTCAAGAGCGCGAGCCCGCGCTACTGGGCGTTCGTCTCGCTCCTCGCGAGCCTCTTCCTCCTCGGCCTGATGGCCTACGCGACCTTCATGACACGGGGCGGCGAGGTCTTCGCGATGCGCGACGACTACCCTTGGGGCCTGTGGTTCACGAACTACATGTACTACGTGGGCCTCTCGGCGGGCGGCCTGATCGTCTACGCGAGCGTGCACCTCTTCGGCGCCGAGCAGTTCCGTCCGCTCTCGCGGCTCGCGGTGCTGATGGCGGGCGTGCTCGTGCTCATGGCGCTCCTCGGCATCATCACCGACATGGAGCGGCCGTGGCGCGCGGCGTGGATGCTGCTCACGCCCAACCCCAACTCGCCGTTCGTCTACACCGGTAGCGCGGCCAACATCTACATGCTCATCTGCTTCGCGGACCTGTGGGTGCTGCTCACGGGCAAGGGCGGGGAGAAGCTCGCGCATCGCATGACGCTCATCGCGCTGCCCTTCGCCATCTACCTCCACACGACCACGGCGTTCGTGCTCGCGCTCAACAAGTCCCGCGAGCTGTGGAACACCGCGGTCATGGTGCCGATCTTCCTGACCTCGGCCACGGCGTCGGGCATCGCGCTCCTCATGATCGTCGCCTACCTGATGCAGCGGCTCGGCGTGATGCGCTTCAAGCCGAGCATGTTCCGCTCGCTCTCGACGCTGCTCGCGACGGTCATCATCATCGACCTGTTCCTCATCGCGGTGGAGATCCTCTCGGTCTTCTGGCCCACCTCGTCGCACCCCGGCCACGCGGCCCGGCTCGCGCTCTTCTTCGAGTCGCCCTACGGGTGGACGTTCATCCCGGTGCTGCTGCTCGGCGCCGGCGCGTTCGCGCTGCTCGCTCCGCGGCGCACCCGGCACCTGCCGGCGATACAGCTCACAGCGGCCACGATGTACGTGCTGGCGATCTTCCTGAAGCGCTACGCGCTCATGGCCATGGGGTTCGCGATCGATCCCCTCGGCCAGTTCGCCCCGCCCTACACGCCGAGCCTCGTGGAGGTGCTCATCGCGGTGATGATCCTCTCGATCGGCCTGCTGATCATGACTGCGGCGGCGAAGGTCCTGCCGCTCCAGGTGCCAGAGGAGGAGATCCTCGCGCACGCGACGGCGCCGGGCCACCTGCACGGGCACGCCTCCGCACCGGTCCCCCTCGAGCCGGCGCCCGCACCCGCGGCGCCCGAGGCGGGGTGACGGCCCGATGACCCCGCTCACCGACCTGCTCCGCCGCGCAGGCGCCGCGCTCGCGCGCCACCGGGTCCCGATCGCCTTCGGCGTGCTCGCGCTCGTGGTGCTGCTCGCGGTCCCGCTCGTGGCGACCTCCGTCTCGCCGGCGTTCTTCGGCAGGTATCACGATCTGACGCAGGACGTCGACGCGTTGCAGGCCTCGATGCACGCGGGCATCCCGTGCGCGAGCTGTCACGCCGACACCCGCCCCCCCGTCGTCGCCACCCTCGCGCTCGCCGGCGAGTTCTACGCCGGACTCGTCCGTCCTCCGCGCGAGCCGCGCTTCCTGACGTTCGACCCGCCGAGGAGACAGGCGTGCCTCGCGTGTCACGAGACCGCCTGGAGCCACGACAACGAGCGCACCATGCGCATCCCGCACCCGGTGCACCTGCGCCTGGCCGACGAGACCCGTGAGTGCGTCGAGTGCCACAAGTGGACGGCGCACGACGAGGTCCAGATCGAGCCGCACAAGGAGATGCCGTTCTCGGGCGTGTGCGTCGCCTACGGGTGCCACGTGGGCTTCCGCGCCGCCGACGAGTGCACGAGCTGCCACCACGCGCTGCGCGAGGGGCCGCTCACCTGGGCCGAGGAACACCCGGTCGTCGCTCGCACCATCGGCATCAACGCGTGCCTCGAGGCGTGCCACGACGCCGACCAGTGCCGCCTCTGTCACACGACCGGCGAGCGGCCCGTCTTCGACGGCCTGCGGACCGAGACGGGGCTCGAGGCGATCGAGCGCCTGCACGTACGGCCGGACTGGACCGACTCGCATGGGCCGATCGCCTTCGAGGACCAGGCCGCGTGCATGCGCTGCCACGTCACCGACAACGAGTGCCGCTCGTGCCACGCGCACCGGCCGGCCTCCCACGACCCCGTCGAGACGTGGATCAGCCGCCACAAGGACGTCGTGGAGGACGAGCGCCGCTGCCTGACCTGCCACGAGGAGTCCTGGTGCCAGGAGTGTCACGACCAGTTCAAGGAGATGCGCTAGGTGACCGCGCACGAGACGCCGCACCCTCCCGGCGAGGGCGGAGCGCCTGACCCCGCGGGGACTCCCGCGGGTCCGGCCGCGCCGGCGCCCGGGCGCCGGCGGCGCGCCGTGGTGGCGGTCGCGCTCGTCGTGGTGCTGCTCGCGCTCCTCGTCGTGCCGCTCGTCTCGACGCTGCAGCCCGCCTACTATGCGCGCTACCCCGGCCTCGGCGAGCGGATGGACAACTGGGCGGTCTCGACCCACAGCCGCATGAGCTGCGTGAGCTGCCATGTCCACCCGGGCGCGCGAGGTTTCGCCGCCTTCGCCGTCCGCTCGATCCCCGCGTTCTACTCGCGGCTCGTCTTCGGGCCGAGCGAGGACAACCTCCTCGAGGCGCCGGACCGCGACATGTGCCAGACCTGCCACACCGCCTACCGGCAGGTGTCCGCCGACGGCGACCTGCTCATCCCGCACCGGGCCCACGTCGAGATCCTCGAGGTCGACTGCGTGGTCTGCCACCGCGACCTCGTGCACGCGGAAAGCCCCGAGGGCTTCAACCGTCCGCAGATGCGCATGTGCCTGGAGGAGTGCCACAACGGCGAGATCGCCGGGAACGAGTGCGTGAAGTGCCACACGCGCAAGCACGTCCCCGACGACCACCTCCGCGACGATTGGCTCCAGATACACGCCGAGCGGGCGGACACCGAGGAGTGCGGCTCGTGTCATGAGTGGACGCCCGACTACTGCGAGGACTGCCACAGCCAGCGGCCCGCCTCCCACGTGGGCAACTGGAAGTCGGGCCACGCCGAGCGGGCCCGCACCCACGGTTCAGGGTGCCTCGTCTGTCACGGCGGCGCGGCCTTCTGCGAGGAGTGTCACTGATGCGCGCACCGTGGGCACGTCGTCTCGAAGGGAGGACACCGGCCGAGCGCCGCTGGTTCTTCGCGCGCCTCGGCCTGGCCACGCTCGCGGTGGTCGTGCTCGTGATCGCGCCGGCGTACCTGGCGTCGCAGCCCTCGTTCCTCTCCCGCTACGCCGGCTACGAGCACGCCTACGACACGTGGACCGAGTCCCTCCACGCGCGCGTCTCGTGCCGGTCCTGCCACGTCGAGCCGGGGCTGGTGGCGCAGGCCGGCTACTCCGCGCGGATGTTCGGGGAGTTCTACCTCTCGATCGTGCGCCCGGCCCGCGAGCCCGACGTCATGGCCCGGCCCACCAACGAGGCGTGTTCGCGCTGTCACGCCGAGCTGCGCGTGGTGTCTCCCACCGGCGACCTGTTGATCCCGCACCGCGCGCACGTCGAGATGCTCGGCATGGAGTGCGTCGAGTGCCACGACTACCTCGTGCACGAGGTGACCGCCGACGGCGTCCACACCCCGCCGATGAGCGGCTGCCTGACCTGCCACGACGGGGTGACCGCCAAGAAGGAGTGCTCGGCGTGCCACACCGACAAGGACCAGCCCGCGAGCCACGAGGAGCCCGGCTGGCTCGTCGCGCACGCCTCCTCGGCCCCCGACGACCCCGAGTGCACCACCTGCCATGAGTGGACGGAGCACTGGTGCGCCGACTGCCACGACGTCCGTCCCGCCTCCCACGGAGAGCAGTGGCGGGCCCAGCACCGCGCGGTGGTGGCCGCGTCCGACCGCCGCAACTGCGAAGCCTGCCACGAGGGACCGTTCTGCGTGCGGTGCCACGGCGTGGTGCCGCTGCTCAACCTCGATCCGACGCTTCGGCGGGCGCAGTGAGGTGGCCGAGGTGACCGAGCCTGTCGCCGAGCGCCGAGGACCGTTCGCCACCAGGGGCCGGATCGCCCTGATCGTCGTGGTGGGCGTGCTCGCGCTCGTGGCGGTGGCCGACGCGGTCACCGGCTCCCCGGCGCTCTGCGGCTCGTGTCACGAGATGGAGCCCGCGGCGGCGGCCTGGGCCGAGTCGGCGCACGTGAACGTGGGGTGCGTGTCGTGTCACGAGACGCCGAGGGCCTGGTACGCCCGTCCGATGCGCCTCGCGGAGCGGGGCCGCCTGCTCGCGCGTGACGTCACCCGCCACCTCCAGGGCCGCTACGGCGAGCCCGCCGACCCGAGCGCGGTCGGGCGCACCTCGCCCATGCCCGACGAGGTCTGCCTCCAGTGCCACACCGCCGACCGTCGCGCGACGTCGGGCTTCCGGATCCTCATCGACCACGTGGAGCACGCCGAGCGGACCGGCTCGTGCGTGGCGTGCCACGTCTACACCGCCCACCCCGACGCCGAGCTCGGGCGGCCACTCTCGCTCATGACCCGGTGCTTCGACTGCCACGGGACCGCCGCCGAGCCTGCCGCGTCGGCCGCGTGCGCGACCTGTCATCCCGCCGACTTCGACCTGCGTCCGCCCTCGCACCTCGCGGACCCCTGGATGCGCGATCACGGCCTTCCCGCCGAGGCGAACCGAGAGCTGTGCGCGATGTGCCACCAGCAGGCGTACTGCGACTCGTGCCACGGCGTGGAGATGCCGCACCCGGAGGCGTGGGGCGGCCCCGGCCCCGCGGGACACGGGCCCGTCGGGACCGCGCGACCGGAGGTCTGCATCCGCTGCCATACCGAGCGGCCCGATCCCTGCAGCGCCTGCCACCACGTGGGCTACGACGCCGCCGAGGGCCCCTGGCTCGAGCAGCACGCCGTGGTGGCGCGGGGTGAGGGGACCGCGTCGTGCATGGAGTGCCACGAGCCGACCGCCTGCGCGCGTTGTCACCGTCAGCCCCCGGCACCTGCCGAGGAGCCGTAGTCGCGCATCCCGGCCTCACTCTTGCTAGACTGCTGGTGCCGGCCGGTCGCGTGCGTCCGCTGTCGACCGCCGGCATCCGAGAGCGCTGTCGCGGAGGTTCCCCTGGTGCGCGTCACCACTCTGCTGTCGTTGCTGGTCATCGCCACGCTGCTCGTCACGGTCGTCGCCCCCTGTGAGGAGGCGGCCTGTTCGAGCACGTGCTGCGAGGAGCTCGCGCCCGCGCAACCGCTCGCCGCGACCACGCAGCCGTGCCCGGCGGCCCCGCCGACCGAGCTGGTCGCGCCCGCGCCGTCCGCCGCGTCCCTCGGATGCGGGGACGGGCCGTGCGTGCCGCCCGTGGCGGCGCCGGTCGTCCCACCCGATCACGCGGTCGCGCGACTGAGGGTCTGAGGAGGCCGCGCCCCGCGCGCAGGCGGCCCGCCGCCACGCCCTGGAGCCAGCCACTCAGACCGATCGGAGTCACCCATGCGTGTCACCCTCCCGGCCGCACGCGGCCGCCGGTTCGCACCCTTCATCGCCCTGTCCGCGCTCGCCCTCTCCCTGTCCGTCCTCGCCGGCTGCGCCGGCGGCGCCTCGGCCGACGACGCGATCGGCGTGAACGCCCTGACCGCCGACCCGCAGGCGTTCAGCGGCGAGATCGCCGTCGTGGGCGTGGTGCAGGACGTCTCGGCCGACTCCTCGGCCATCACGCTCATCGACCTGACCGAGTACGAGACCTGCGGCCTCACCCCGTGCGGCGGCGCGGGGATCCTGCCGCTCTTCCTTCCCACGTCCGGCACCCCGGCGCCCTCCGGCGCGCTCTACGAGGGCTCCCTGCCCGCGCTCGAGGACCAGGTGGTCGTCACCGGCACGATCCGCTCCGCCGAGAGCGGCCTTTACTTCGATGTCGAGCGCGTCGACCGCGGGTCGGCCACGCTCATGACCAAGCAGCGGTAGGGCGGGCCGATGAACGACTTCAAGCTCGTCGTCCGCAACCTCCTCGGGAGCAGGAGCCGCTTCGCGCTCACGCTCGTGGGGATCACGCTCGGCATCACCTCGCTCGTGGTGATGATGAGCCTCGGCGCGGGCCTGCGCGCCCAGATCGACAAGCAGGCGGCCGACCTCGGCGCGAACCTCATCGTCACGCCCAAGGGCTGGTGCGCTTACGAGCAGGTCAAGGTACTCTCGGGCACCCAGCTACCCGACGCGATCCCCGCCGAGGACCTCGCCGCCATCGAACAACTCGAGGGCATCCGCGTGCTGCCGTACCTCACGGTCGGCTCGGCGATCGACAACGAGCCGGTCCCCGTGACCGGGATCCGCATGGACGAGACGGTCGCCTCCAAGCGGTGGAGCCTCGCCGAGGGAGAGGTCCCGCAGGCCGAGGAGGCGCTCGAGGTGCTCGCCGGCGCCGCCGTCGCCGACTCGTTCGGGCTCGCGGTGGGCGACGCGCTCACGCTGCGGGGGGCGACCTTCACGGTCGCCGGCGTACTCGAGGCGGCTGGGACCGGTGACGACGGGGTGCTCTTCATCCCGCTCGCGGCGGCGCAGAAGGTCTACGAGACCGACGGCCGGATCTCGTTCGCGGCCGTGCAGGTCGACGACCTCGACGCGGTGGACCTCGCCGCGCAGCGCATCACCGACGCCGCCAACGTCGCGGTCGTCTCCGACCGCCAGCTGCTCGCCTCGGTGCTCAGCGTCGTCAACACCGTGAGCACCACGCTGCGCATCATCGCGGCCGTCGCCGTGCTCACCGCCGCCTTCGGCATCGTGAACACGATGCTCATGGCCACCTTCGAGCGGCGCCGTGAGATCGGCATCATGAAGTCGATCGGGAGTTCGAACGCCCGGATCTTCCGTACCTTCATGGCCGAGGCCGCGACCTACGGGGTGGTGGGCGGTCTCATCGGCCTTGCGGTAGGCACGGGGGTGTCCCGTCTGCTCACCCCGCTCATCGCGCAGAACGAGTTCACCGCGTTCGTGGGCGGTGCGCGGGTCGACGCCGTGCCGCCGCTCGCCGACATGGCGCTCATCCTCGGCGGGGCGGTCGTCGTGGCCACGCTCGCCGGCGTCTATCCCGCGTGGCGCGCAGCGCGCCTGACCCCGGTGGAGGCGATCAGCTATGAGTAGCGCACCGATGGGAGCCGCGATCACCGGCGGGACCACCGCCGCGCGAGAGCACGTCATGACCGTGCGCGACGCCCACAAGACCTACGAGGGGAGAGGCGTGCCGGTCCATGCGCTACGCGGCGTGGACCTCGACATCGACACCGGCTCGTTCACCTGCCTCATCGGGCCGTCCGGCCACGGCAAGAGCACGCTGCTGCATCTCCTCGGCGGGCTGGACCGGCCGAGCAGCGGGAGCGTGACCGTGCTCGGCGAGCACATCGAGCGGATGAGCGACGCCCAGCTCGCGCGGTTCCGCGCGCACCGGATCGGGTTCGTGTTCCAGTTCTTCAACCTGCTCAAGGGCCTCACCGTGGCCGAGAACGTCCAGCTCGCCATGTCGTTCGCCGGTGCGTCCGCCCGCGAGCAGCGGAGCCGCACCGACGAGTTGCTCGCGTCGGTCGGCCTCTCGGCGAAGCGGGACGCCCGCGCCAACGAGCTCTCCGGCGGCCAGATGCAGCGGGTCGCGATCGCGCGGGCGCTCGCGAACGACCCGGAGGTGCTCCTGCTCGACGAGCCCACCGGCAACCTCGACTCGGCCTCCGAGTCCGAGGTGCTGGGCATCCTCGACGGGCTGCACGCCGAGGGCCGCACCATCGTGATGGTCACGCACAGCCTCGAGATCGCCGCGCGCGCCGAACGCATCGTCGAGGTGCACGACGGCCGGGTGCTCGCCTAGCCTCACCCCCGCCGAGGAGGTCCGGCGCCGGATCTCCTCGGCTGCGGGGGGAAGGGGGGTGGAAGTGCCGTTCACGAACCTATAGCGACCGTAGGGCGGTGTAGGGCGACCGTTCGTCAGCACGTGCGGCGACTTTCCCAGAATCGCTTGCGCGCCGTCCACGGCTGGGATAGAGTCGGTCTTGTCCCGAGAGGTTGAACCGGGCGAACCGCCCAAGCCAGCGTACCAGTAGCTGCCGGCGGGGCACTGACGGAGCGGCTCAGCGCGAGCGAAGGTCTGCCCGTCCGGTGGTCCCAAAGGTGTGAAACGGGAAGCTGTGGGAGTAGCGGATCTCGCAGGGGAGATTTCTCGGGACACTTGTGTATCCTGGAGATGCACCGGTCAGTCGCCTGGAGGGGGGCGCCACCGTGGACGCTACTCGGTACCGCACGCGCACACGCGCGGTCCTGGTCGCACTCGGGCTCACCATCGTGCTCCTCGGCGTGCCCGCGTGCACCCTCGGCGAGCCCGAGGTCCCGGTCGGGGAGGACCAGGTGCCCGCTCCGACCCTCCCGCCGGACGAGATCCCCACCGAGCCGCCCGTGGCCGAGCCTCCGGTCGCGGTGACCGGCACGGTGGGCGAGACGGTGGCAGCCGGTTCCTGGCGCCTGACCGTGCGGGAGGTCGAGGAGCGCGACCGGGTGGGCGACACGGCCGCCGGCGCGGACCTGCTGCTTGAGATCGAGGTCGACCTCGCCAACACGACAGCCGGGGTCCTCCGGGTCTCGCCGAGCGACTTCACGCTGGCAGCCGGTGACGCGTCGCTCTTCCCGCTCGACGTGGGCGACCCGGGCCGCATGCCGGCGCGCGAGTACTCCCCCGGCGACCTCGAGGACGTCAAAGCGGTGTTCCGCGTGCCCGCGGAGCTCGCCGCCGACCCGCTCGTCCTCGTCTTCGAGCCCGCCGAGGGCGGCCCTGCCCGCATCGAGATCGCGGTGCGCTGAGCGATGCGGGCCCGGGCCTCGATCATCGTCGACCGTCCGCCTGCGGAGGTCTTCGACTTCGTCGCCGACTTCGCCTCGCACCCGAAGTGGAGGAGCGAGGTCCTCTCCTCCAAGGTCATGGGCGACCCGGGCGTGGGGATGCGGGTCTTCCAGCGCATCAAGCTCCAGGGGCGGCACTCGCTCATCGAGGCCCGGGTCTCGGAGTGGGAGCCCCCCGAGAAGATCTCGTTCCGCTACGACGGCCCGCCGAGGGTCCGGGGCGGGTTCCTGCTCAGGCCCGAGAGCGGGGGAGCGAAGACCCAGCTCACGGTGTTCGCCACCGTCGCGCTCGAGCGGGGTGCCGATCTCGTCGAGGAACGGATCCAGGGAGTCCTCGAGGGTGAGGCCCGTCGCGACCTCGCCCGGCTCAAGGCGTGGATCGAGCGAGGGGAGGGGCCTGGGTAGCATGAGGGTCGACGTTCGTGTCAGACCCCTCGGGTAGGGTGGGACCGAACGGACATCTCATGGCATCGGCGGGGGGCCGGTGCCGGGAGCATGGAGGGGGATGCTATGCCACGACCTACGCAGCTCGATCGTGTGATCGGCTGGCTCGAGCGCATGCTCGTGCACGAGGAGGCGATCGTGCGGGCACGGGCGGTCGCGCTGCTCGAGCACGTCGAGTTCGACCGGCGGGCCGCCTGGCTCGAGTGCGCCTCGCATGACCCGGACGAGTCGGTGCGCGACACGGCGCTGTGCGTCCGCTGCACGCTCGACACGCCGGCAGAGGACGCGGCGGCCACCCTGCTGCCCGAGCAACTCGCCGCAGACGACCGGGACGGCCTCGACCCCAAGCTCAAGTGGCGCTGGGAGCACTACTTCGAGCTGTGGTCGGAGGGTGGCTATCTCGCCTGGACCACCCTCGTCTGGACCGACGAGTACGACGAGGAGCTCGCGCGGGAGCAGGCCGCCCGCAAGCTGGAAGACCCGCAGGGCGGACAGCCGTATCCGGTCCTGACGCACTCCCGGTTCGTCAACGAGTACACCCGCAGCGCCACAAGTTACGCGGAGGCGATGATGTGGCACGCGCAGGGGAGGCCCAAGCCGCCCGAATAGCGCCCCGGACTTGACCTCGGTCAAATCCGGCCGGTCCCGCTTCACCTAGACTTCTCGCGGAGTGCAGGTGACGCTGGTCACGAGCCGGTGGTCCGTTCGGGTATCCTGTATCCAGGAGCCCGCCGAGGAGGAACGATGCGCAACCCGCTTGCCGGCTATGCCGACCCTGTGCGAAGGCCGCGCTTCATCGTATGGACGGCTGTCGGGGTCATCCTGCTCGTGACGGTCCTGATCGGTTCGCTCGCGGGGACCTCCACCCGCTGGTTCTGCAACGAGGTGTGCCATGTCGTGCACTACGACAACGCCCGCCAGTACGAGGCGTCCACGCACTCCAACGTCTCGTGTCTGGCCTGTCACATCCCGGCCAACCTCGACGGCATCCGCTTCACGGCCGAGAAGGCGGAGAAGCTGCCCGACGTCTGGGAGGTGCTCACGAACACGTTCCACCTGCCGCTCAACGAGGCGTCCTACCTCGCACTCTCCATGCCCGAGGTCCAGTGCACCCAGTGCCACAGCATGGCGAACCGGCCGGCGACGCCGAGCGAGGGCATCGTGATCGATCACGCGGTCCACTCGGAGGCCGGCATCGCCTGCGCCGTGTGTCACAACCGCGTGGCCCACGCGCAGGTCGAGGAACTCACGCTTCCGGGCAACGCCTACTACGAAGAGTTCATGTCGATGACCGCCTGCTACCGGTGCCACACTCTCACCGGCGACTCCCCGAGCGAGTTCGTCGCGACCGGTGAGTGCGCTGCCTGCCACACGCCTGGTTTCGAACTCAAGCCCCCCAGCCACTTCGAGCCGGGCTTCTACACGCAGTACGGCGACTCGCGCGGACACGCCGAACTCGCGAACGCCGAGCTCGAGAAGGTGGCCGCCGCCGAGGAGTACTGGGCCGAGGTCGGGCCCAAGTTGCGCGACAAGAAACCCAAGCCGATCTCGCGCCTGCTCCGCATCCCGCACGGCGAGTTCCTCGACCTGCCGCCGGTCGCCGCGGTGGACGAGTGCGGCACGTGCCACGTGCGCGACACGTTCTGCGACGGGTGTCACACGCTCGAGATGCCCCACCCCGCGAACTTCACCGAGCAGCACGCCGCCCTCGGCGACGCGGACCCGGAGAGTTGCGCGCTGTGCCACAACAAGACGGGCGACCCCGCACTGAACGCCACCTCGTGTGACCAGTGCCACCATCCCGCAGGCAATCCGCGCCAGCCGTGGCTCGCCCAGCATGACGACGCGGCGCGCGCGACCGATATCCGGACCGACTGCTACGCCTGTCACGAGGAGATCTTCTGCTCCGTGTGTCACGTGCGCGGGGTCAAGCCGAGCAGGTACTGACGCCGCTCGCACACAGGAACGCGTTCGAGAAGACCCCCGCTCGCGGGGGTCTTCGTGTCTCGGGCCCCGCCCCGACGGGTCACGGGGACCCGTCTCCCGCGGGAGGGGGTTGACGGTTGCCCCCCGTGCGCTTAGTATTGGCTAAGCCATACGCCGATAGTGTGCGAAGCATCGCCCTCTCGGCCAGCCCCATCACCCCGCACAAGGAGGACCGCATGACCCGCACGCTCACCGCGCCCGGCACCGGCCGGCGCCTCCGTCACCTCGCTTCTCTCGCCGGGATCCTGGCACTCGTTCTCGCGCTCGGTCTCACCGGTTGCGCCACCACCTCCGATGCGCCTCCGGCGACCTCGGACGACGAGGCCTCCGGCGAGCTCGTGGTCTACTCGTCGCGCAACGAGAAGTTCGTCGACCCGCTCCTCGAGAAGTTCACGGCCGACACCGGGATCGCCGTGCGTGCGCTGCACGCCGGTGACACCGTGGTCAACAAGCTGCGCGAGGAGTCGGCGAACGTTCAGGCCGACATCGTGATCGCCAACGACATCGGCGCGCTCGAATACCTCAGGCTCGAGGGCCTGCTCGCCGAGCCGGGAGCGCTCGAGGGCATCGACTCGATCGATCCGGCCTACCGGGCCCAGGACGACTCCTGGATCGCGCTCTCCGCCCGGACGCGGGTGCTCATGTACAACGCCGATCTCGTCTCGGCCGATGAGATCCCGTCCCGCATCGAGGACCTGGCCGATCCAGCGTACGAGGGCATGTTCGCCATCACCCGCGGCGGTAACGGCGGCATGATCGGACACGTCTCCGCGCTGCGCGCCGAGTGGGGCGACGAGCGCACCGAGGAGTGGGTCGCCGCCGTCAAGGAGAACGCCGGCGCGATCATGGAGGGTCACGGCGACATCCGCAAGGCCGTGGGCGCGGGCGAGTTCGCCTTCGGCCTGGTGAACAACTACTACTACCACCAGCAGCTGCGTGAGCCGAGCGACAACAACGTCGGCGTGGTCTATCCGGACCAGGGTGCCGGCGAGATGGGCGCGGTGGTCAACGCCGCCGGCGTGGGCCTTGTCGCCGGCGCGCCCAACGCGGACAACGCGCGGGTCTTCCTCGAGTGGCTCCTGCTCCCCGAGAACCAGAAGGAGTTCAGCTTCGCGTCCCTCGAGGTGCCGATCAACCCCGAGATCGAGGCCGTCGAGGAGGCCACCCCCATCTCCGGGTATCGTGTACATGGCATGCCGCTCTCCCGCCTCGGCGAGGTATGGGAGGACACCCGCTCGCTCATCGAGCGCGCTGGGCTGGACCTGGAGCTCAAGTAACGGATGACGCGCACCACGCGACCGATCGCGGGCCTGTGGGCCCGCGCCTGGCGGGGGCAGCCACCTGACCGGTGGCTGCTCCTCGTCGCCTCTCTCGTCGCGGTGGTCATGGCGGCGCCGGTCGTCTACGTCGTGTGGCGCTCCGCGTTCGCCGGCGCCGAGCGCTGGGCCCGCCTGCTCGACGACCGGATCCCCGGCCTGCTGTGGAGCACGCTCTCGCTCGCCACGGTCGTGACGGCCGTCGCGCTCGCGATCGGCGTGGCGGCGGCCTGGCTGGTCGCCCGCACCGATCTTCCCGGACGACGCATGTGGCGCTGGCTGCTCGCGCTGCCCCTCGCGGTCCCGCCTTACGTGGGGGCGATGACCTACGTGGTGGTCTTCGGGCCGAGGGGCTGGGTGCGGGAGTGGCTCGGTGCGAGCCCGGTGGACGTCTACACCTTCGGCGGGGTCGCCTTCGTGCTCGCCGCCTTCACCTACCCGTACGTCTTCCTCGTCGCCGGCGCGGCCCTCTCGCGCTCGGGGCGTGCCCACGAGGAGGCCGCCCGCACCCTCGGCCTCGGCCCGCTCGCGGTACTCGCGCGCGTCACGCTCCCGCTGCTGCGCCCCGCGATGGGCGCCGGCGGGTTGCTCGTGGCGCTCTACGTGCTCTCCGACTTCGGCGTCGTCGCGCTGTTGCGCTACACCACGTTCACCTCGGCCATCTACTACCAGATGGGCGGCTTCGACACGCTGTCCGCCACGGTGCTCTCGACCGTGCTGATCGCGCTCACGCTCATCATCCTCGCCGCCGAGGCCGCGGGCCGCCGCCGGGCCCGCTACCACACCACGAGCGCGCCGCGCCCCTTCGAGCCCGTCGAGCTCGGGCGGTGGCGTTCGGTCGCGCTCGGGTTCCTCGGCGTGGTGTTCGGCCTGTCGGTGCTGCTGCCGGTCTCGGTGCTCGTCTACTGGTCCGGCGTGGGCCTGGCCGAGGGGGTCCTCGACGCGCGGTTCCTCGGCTTCGCGCTCAACACGGGGATGGTGGCCGGGGCGGCGGCGCTCGCGTGCATGGCGGCGGCGCTGCCCGTGGTCTACCTGCGCTCCCGGCACCCTTCGGCGGCGAGCGTGGCGCTCGAGCGGCTCGCCTACGCGGGCTACGCGCTTCCCGGCGTGATCGTGGCGCTCGGGCTCATCTTCTTCGGCGTGCGGTACCTGCCGTGGGTCTACGGCGGCGCGGGGATGCTCGTGATCGCCTACGTGGTGCGCTTCCTGCCGCAGGCGATGCAGTCGGCCGGCGCGAGTCTCGCGCAGGTCTCGCCGAGGGTCGACGAGGCGGCCCGGATGGCCGGCCTCGCCCCGCTCGCGGTCATCGCGCGCGTGATCGCGCCGCTCACCGCGCCGGGCGTGCTCGCCGGCGGCGCGCTCGTGTTCGTGAGCGCGATCAAGGAGCTGCCCGCCACGCTCCTGCTCCGCCCGAGCGGGTTCGACACGCTCGCGATCCGCGTGTGGGTCGAGGCGAGCGAGTCCCTCTACCACCTCGCCGCCCCCGCCGCGCTCGTGATCGTGGCGTTCTCCGTCCTGCCCCTGAAGTGGATGCTCGACCGATACGAGGAGGCCTGAGATGGCTGTCCGTCCGAGTGAGCGCCCGTCCGCTCCTGCCATCGAACTCGCGGGGGTGTCCAAGACCTACCCCGGCACGTCCGCCCCGGCCGTCGACGACCTCACGCTCGCCATCGAGCCGGGGACGATCACGACGCTCCTCGGCCCGAGCGGGTGCGGCAAGACCACCACCCTTCGCCTGATCGCCGGGTTCGAGCGACCGGACGCCGGGAGCATCGAGCTCGCCGGGGTCACCGTCGCCGGTCCCGGCGCATGGGTGGCGCCCGAGCGGCGGGGGATCGGCATGGTCTTCCAGGAGCACGCCCTCTTCCCGCACCTCGACGTGAGCCGCAACGTCGGCTTCAACCTGCGCGGCCGGGAGCGCGACCGGCGGGTCGCCGAGGTGCTCGACGTGGTGGGGCTCTCCGGGTTCGCGCGCCGGATGCCGCACGAGCTCTCGGGCGGCCAGCAGCAGCGGGTCGCGCTCGCCCGCGCGCTCGCGCACGAGCCGGTGGTGGTGCTCTTCGACGAGCCGTTCTCGAGTCTCGACGCCGACCTGCGCGTGCACATGCGCGCCGAGATGCGCCGGATCCTCACCGGCACCGGGACGACCGCCGTCTTCGTCTCCCACGACCAGTCCGACGCGCTCGCGATCTCCGACCGCATCGTCGTGATGCGCGAGGGCCGCATCGAGCAGCAGGGGAGCCCGCGCGAGATCTACCAGTTCCCGCATACGCGCTTCGTCGCGGACTTCGTGGGCCGGACCAACCTGCTCACCGGCCGGATCGGCGCCGACGCGTCCTCCATCGACACCGACCTCGGTGCGATCGCCTGCCGCCACACGCACGACCTCCCGCCGGGCACCCCGGTCGTGGTCTCCGTGCGTGCCGACAGCCTCGAGCTCGACGCCGAGGGGCCCGTGCGCGGGCGTATCAAGGAGACCACCTACACCGGCCGCTCGATCGACGCGGTCGTCGAGGTCGAGCTCGCCGAGGGCCGGACCGCCGACCTCATGGTCCACGCGCACCCCGAGCAGGTGGTCGAGTGCGGCGATGAGGTGCGCTTCCGGGTGCTGCCCGACTTCGTCGCGGTGATCGCCGACGGGGACGCGTCGGCCGCCGCCTGCCGTGCCTGTCCGCCGGCCGAGCCTACCCGGTAGTCTCTAGGGGAGCGGCGAGACGGGTTCCTCGGCGGGGGTGAGCGGCGCGATGCCGTCGGGCGGCAGGGGGCGCACACCGAGCGCCCGGTCGATCGCGCCCGCCTCGCGCAGCGAGAGCAACGCGATCACCGAGGCGATGAGCGCGCCGCCGATCATCGTCGCCTGCAGCCCGATGAGCGCGGCGACCGCCGGTGCGATGGCGAGGGGCAGCAACTCGCCGCCGCGCCGGTGCACCTCGGCGGTGCTGACCACGCGGCCGACCGCGTCGTGCGGCGCGTCGCGGTGGATGAGCGTGCGCAGGAGCGGCTCGAGCGCCCCGATCACGAGTCCCCACAGGAGTGCGCCGAGGAAGATCACCGGCAGGCGCGGGGTGCCCACATAGAGCACCGCGCCGAGGCCGTTCAGCGAGACGAAGACCGCGAGCCCGCGCGCAGAGATCACCCGCGGGCCGAGGCGGCCGAGGAGCACCGCGCCGAGCAGCATCCCGAACCCGAACATCGTGTTGACCCATCCGAGCATCTCGATGTCTGCGAGCACGATGTCGCGGAAGAAGAGCGGCTCGAGCACGCCGAAGGCGCCGAAACTCAGCCAGACCACCGTACCGGCGAGCACGTAGTAACGCAGCGGGCGCAGGCCGTAGGCGAGCCGCATGCCCTCGGCGAACTCCCGGAGGGGGTTTCGAGTCGTCCGGGAGGCGCGCGTGTCGGGCGTGGCCGGGGAGTCCGACCCCAGCGCGGCGGCCTCGGCGGCCCGGACGGCGGCGGGCCGGGAGCTCAGCCGGGCGCGCCACACGATCACCGCGGCGAGGAGCGAGGTCACCGCGTCGATGATGAAGACCCAGTCGACGTGGGCGTAGCGCACGATGACGGCGCCGAGCGCCGGCCCGAGCACGAACGCGGCCGACCCGCCCGCCTCGATGAGCGAGTTCACCCGCTTGAGCTCGACGGGGTCGTCGGTGAGGTAGGGCGCGAAGGAGCCGCCCGCCGTCATGACCGGCGCGCCGACGAACGCCCAGACCGCGCTCACCGCCATGAGCGCGACGAGCGAGTCGGCCCAGATGAAGGCGAGCGCGGCGGGGACGAAGATGACCTCCGCCACGCCGAGGACCACGCGCGGGCCGTGACGGTCGATGAGCACGCCAGAGACCGCGCTGCCGAGCAGCAGCGGGACGGAGAGCGCGAGCATGACCCAGGCGAGGTCGCCCGGGGTCGCGTCGAGGACGTATGCTGCCTTGCCCCATACACCCACGAAGAAGGCAGCCTCGCTGCCCACGCGGGAGAGGAAGCGCGCGGCGACTACTCTGAACAGGTCTATCGGGCGCATGCGATGGCTTTCGGGGTCGTGCGGAAGGGTGCGCGCGTATGCGTTCTAGGCGCGACGCGATACGATAGCACAGCAGCGGGATCTGCCGGCGGCGGAGTTCGTGCCGGAGCGGGACGCGCGCGGAGTGCGCGCGATCCCGGGCTTAGCGGTCGCGGGCGATGAGGTCCTCGAGGGACTCACGGCGACGCTGTCGCTCCGCGCGCGCGTAGAGGTCGTCGGCGAGGTCGGCGGCGCGCATCGCGAGGTCTTCGGCAGGCGGCTCCGTGGCGTCCGCACGGCGCGCGGCCATGGTCGGGTCGCTGGTGGCGCGGTCCAGGTCGCTCATCGGTTCCCCCACTCGACTGCAACAGTGCCGAATCGCATATACCCCTCGGCAGGTCTCCTCACGCGCCGCTCACGGGATAGGGCCTGGGCACGGGAGCGCGGCCGCCCGCGCCGAGCACGGCCCGCACGCGCCCCTCGCGGGAAGCGGGTCCGGGGCGGGTGGGCGGGTCACGTGATGGGTAGGTTCGCAGGAGACCGATGGGCGCATCCGGCGCCCGCGGCACCTTCCGGCGAGGGGGGCTGCATGTGAGTACCGAGGCATGGCGCGGGTCACCGGGACTGTTCACCGACCTCTACCAGCTCACCATGGCTCAGGGCTATCTCGCGGCCGGCGTGGCGGAGACGGAGGCCTGCTTCCACCTGTCGTTTCGGGGCAACCCGTTCGCGGGCGGGTACGCGGTCGCGGCCGGACTCGAGCAGGCGCTCGAGTACCTTGAGGCGCTCACCTTCGGCGGCGCCGACCTCGAATATCTCGCGTCGCTTCGCGGCAACGACGGCGAGCGGCTGTTCAGCGAGGGATTCCTCGGCCACCTGGAGGGGTTCCGCTTCGTCGCCGACGTCGACGCGGTGCCGGAGGGCACGGTGGTCTTCCCGCATGAGCCGCTCGTGCGGGTGAGCGGGCCGGTGGTCGCGTGCCAGCTCGTCGAGACGGCGCTGCTCAACACGATCAACTTCCAGACGCTCGTGGCGACCAAGGCCGCCCGGGTCTGCCAGGCGGCGGACGGCGACCCGGTGGTCGAGTTCGGGCTGCGACGCGCGCAGGGTCCTGATGGCGGGCTTTCGGCTGCTCGCGCCGCCTACGTGGGCGGGTGTGCCGCGACCTCCAACACGCTCGCGGGACGCGTGTACGGCATCCCGGTCGCCGGGACGCACGCCCACAGCTGGGTGATGCTCTTCGACAGCGAGCCCGAGGCGTTCGCCGCCTACGCCCGCGCGATGCCCAACAACGCGACCTTCCTGGTGGATACCTACGACACGCTGGCCGGCGTGCGCGCGGCCGCCGAGGAGGGGGTGCGGCTGCGCGAGCGCGGTCACGCCATGATCGGGGTGCGGATCGACTCGGGGGACCTCGCCTGGCTCAGCCAGCGGGCCCGGGAGATCCTCGATGCGGCGGGGCTCTCCTCGGCGAAGGTGGTCGCCTCCAACGAACTCGACGAGCACCTCATCGAGAGCCTGAAGGACCAGGGCGCGGCGATCGACGTGTGGGGCGTGGGCACCAAGCTCGTGACCGCTGCCGACCAGCCGGCGCTCGGCGGCGTGTACAAGCTCTCCGCGGTGCGGCGCCCCGGCGGGGAGTGGGAGCCGCGGGTGAAGGTCAGCGAGCAGACGGCGAAGGTGACCACGCCGGGCGTCCTCGGCGTGCGGCGGTTCCTCGCCGAGGACGGACGGCCGCTCGCCGACATGGTCTACGACACGTGTCACCCGCCCGATGGCGACCGAGACGTGGTGATGATCGACCCGGCCGACCCGACCCGCCGCAAGCGGTTCGAGGCGGGGGCTCCCCACGAGGAGCTGCTCGTCCCCGTGGTGCGTGGCGGGACGCGTGTCTACGAGCCCCCGGCGCTGCCGGGGATCGCGGCGCGCACGCGCGAGCAGCTCGGCCGGCTCGATCCCACGCAGCGGCGCTTCCTCAACCCGCACACCTATCCGGTGGGGCTCGAGCGTGGCGCTCATGCGGTGCGCACGCGCCTGATCGTGCGCACTCGGGAGGGTATGAAGGGGTAGGGTCGCCGCGACGGCGGAGCGAGCAGCGAGGTGCCGCCGCCCGCGACGGCCGCGACGGAGGGAGACGGACCGTGGAAGCACTCGTGCTCGTGGACGTACAGAACGACTTCATGCCCTTCGGCGCGCTGCCGGTCGCCGAGGGAGACCTCGTGGTACCGGTCGCGAACCGGCTGGCGGCGCACCACGCGATCGTGGTCGCGACCCAGGACTGGCACCCCGCTGACCACGGGAGCTTCGCGGTCAACCACGCGGGGAAGTCCCCCGGGGACGTGATCGAGCTCGGAGGGACCGAGCAGGTGCTCTGGCCGCCCCACTGCGTGCAGGGGACGCCGGGGGCGAGCTTCCACTCGGCGCTCGACGTGGGGCGCGTCACGCAGGTGGTCCGCAAGGGCGCCGATCCGCTCGTCGACTCGTACTCCGGCTTCTTCGACAACGACCACCGCTCCGCGACCGGGCTCGAGGCCCTGCTGCGCGCACGTGGGGTGGACTCGCTCGTGATCTGCGGGCTGGCCACCGACTACTGTGTCAACTACACGGCGCTCGACGCGCGCGAGCTCGGGTTCCGGGTCACGGTGGTCGCCGATGGCTGCCGCGCGGTCGACCTCGCCGCCGGGGACGGCGAGCGGGCGCTCGCGGCGATGGCCGGGGCGGGCTGCGTGGTGACGACGAGCGCCGAACTCCTCGGCGGGTGAGGGCGCGGGCCTAGAAGAGGCCGTCGAGTCCCTCGATGGTCTCCCGGGCGTACTCGAGGTGCCAGTCGTCGACCGAGAGGTAGAGGGTCGGGTTGAAGACCATGCCCATCGCCTTGACCACCTCGATGACCGCTTCGAAGAGGTGGTCGCTCTCGATGATGTGGCAGACGAGCGCGGGGTCGACCAGGTCCTCGGTCGCAGGCACCGGCGTCCAGAAGTGCTTCTCGCCCTCCACCTTGACGATGAGGTCGAGCACGAGGTTGCCCGCGGTGGTCACGATGACCGAGTAGCCATCGGGGGTCTCGCGCTTGAAGCAGGCGAGGTCCTTGGTCAGCCCGCCCGTGCGGATGAGCACATCCTCGTCGACCGCCATGCGGAACGGGGTCGGCGGGATGGCCTTGATGGCCTCGCGGAGGTTCACGCACGCGACGAGCGCCTTGTCGGGGACCGTCTTGGACAGCAGGTCGAGTGCGATGTTCGCCTCCACGACCGAGGTCGCGGCGAGGAGGACCTGGAACAGGTAGCGCGAGTCCTCGTCGTAGTGAGGACGTATGCGGGGCAGTCCCTTGACGGCGGTCAGCATGCGGGCACCTCTGTCGCGAGCGGAGTACTCATCGTGTGCATCGGCACGATGTCGTCTGAGCGTGAACGGTAGTCGACAGGTGGCGCTGCCGCTGTGACCGTTCTCACTCGAAGAGCGTCGTCACGTCGAGCGGCATACCGAGATGATACCCCTGCGCGTGGTCGACGCCGATGGCGGCGAGGAGCTCGAGCGTCTCCGCGTCACCCACGAACTCGGCGGTCGTGGTGATGCCGAGTCCCCGGCACATCTCGACGATGGCTCTGACCAGGTGCTGGTCGACCGGCGCGTTCGTCAGGTCGCGGATGTAGGTCCCGTCGATCTTGAGGCGGTCGACCGGCAGGTGGCGCAGGTAGAAGAATGAGGAGAAGCCGGTGCCGAAGTCGTCGAGCGAGAAGCGGCACCCGATCTCTCGGAGCCGGCCGATGAACTCCTCGGCCTTGGCCATGTCGAGGATCGCCGCGGTCTCGGTGACCTCCATGCCGAGGCGGTCCGGTGAGACCCCGTGCTCCTCGAGCGTGCTCGCGACGTGGCCGAGGAGCCCCTCGTCGTCGAAGGCGCGGCCCGAGAGGTTCACGTCGAGGTGGAGCGAGCCGCCGCGCCGCGCGTCGCGCGCGAGCATCCCCGCCGCGCACCCGATCATCCAGCGGTCGATCTCGTGGATGAGCCCGAACCGCTCCGCCGCGGGCAGGAACGTGGCGGGCGGGATCAGCTCGCCGGCGTCGCCCCGCAGCCGTATGAGCAGCTCGTAGCGATCGACGGCGCCGGTCGCGATCGAGCGGATCGGCTGCGCGTGCACCGCGAAGCCGTCGCTCTCGAGCGCTGCGGTGATGCGCTCGGCCCAGGCCACGCGGTCGCGCATCCGCTCGCGGCGGTCGCCGGTCGCGCGGTAGGGGAGCGCGCGGCCCCCGCCTTCGGCCTTCGCCTGGTACATGGCGAGGTCGGCCTTGGCGAGCAGCTCGTCGGGGCTCGAGCCCTCATCCGGGTAGGTGATCACCCCGATGCTCGCGTTCACGCGCACGCGGTGCTCGCCCACGTGGTGGTCCTCGGCGCGAAGCGCTGCGAGGATCCGCGCGGCCGCCTCCAGTCCCTCGCTCTCGCCTGCGTGCGGGAGCAGGACCGCGAACTCGTCCCCGCCGATGCGGGCGAGCGTGCTGTACCCGCGGGTGACCCCGGCGAGGCGGGCCGCGAAGCTCGAGAGCAGCTGGTCGCCCGCCGCGTGGCCGAACGAGTCGTTGGTCTCCTTGAAGTGGTCGATATCGAGCCAGAGCACGCACCCGCTCTCGCCGTGCCGCTCGCACTCGCGGATCTCGCGCGCGAGCTCCTCCTCGAACCGTCGTCGGTTGAACAGGCCGGTGAGGTGGTCGTGGTCCGCGACGTGGATGAGCCGCTCCTCGTACCGGCGCCGCTCCGAGACGTCCCGGGCGATCCACTGGTAGCCCTCGGGCCGGCCCTTGAGGTCGAAGACCCCCGCCTGGCTGAGCTCGACGGGCACGACGTCCCCCGCGCCGGTGAGCAGCTGGGTCTCGAAGATCACCCGCGCCGAGGGCGCGCGCTGGGCGAGATGGTCGCTCACCTGGCCGAGGTGGGCCGGTTCGACGATGTCGGTGTAGGAGAGCAGCGTGATGCGGTCGACCGGCATCTCCAGGAGCCGCTCCGCTGCGGCGTTGGCGAAGGTGAAGTTCCCGGCGTGGTCGAGGATGAGGAGCGCGTCGGGGATGGTGTCCACGAGCGCCTGCAGCCGCTGCTCGGTCGCCGAGTGGTCGGAGCGCGCGCGGTGGCGGGCCCTCATCTCCTCCCGCAGCGCCTCGTTGGCGGTCGCGAGCTCGGCGGTACGCTCCGCGACACGCTCCTCGAGGCGCAGGTGCGACTCGCGCACCTCCTGTTCCGAGGCGCGCAGCGCCGCGAGCATCGCGTTGATCCGCGCGCCGAGCTCGGCGATCTCGTCGGAGCCCTCGGCCACGACCCAGGTGTCGTCGTCGCCTTCGAGCACGACGCGCTCGACATCGTCCGTGAGGCGGAGCAGCCTCCTGGCCACCACCCGGATCAGCGTGACGTGCGCGAGGAGCGCGATCGCGAGGGTGGCGAGGATGGACGGGATCAGCCGGACGAAGCCCTCGACCCCTTCGAGGAGCAGGAGCGCGGTGACGAAGAGGGCCGAAGCGCCGAGGACGATCGCAGTGATCTTCAGGCGGAGGGACACCGGCCTCACTCCCTCGATATCCGGGTCCCGGCGCGGCCGGCGAGCGCGTCGGCGAGCGCGTCCGAGGCGCAGATGACCGCTTCGGCGGGGGCGTGCCCGGCGCTCGCGCGGCACTCGGCGGCGAACCAGGCGCACGCGGCAACCTTGGGCGCGATGCTCCCACGGGCGAGCGAGCCGCCGTCGATGAGCTCGCGGGCCTCGGTCACCGTGAGACGCTCGATCCGCTCGGCCGTGGGCGTGCCCCAGTCGCGGTAGAGCCCGTCGGCCTCCATGAGCACTGCGAGGGCCGACGCGCCGATCTCGCAGGCGAGCAGTGCGCTCGTCCAGTCCTTGTCCACCACCGCCTCGACCGGCTCGAGGGTGCCGTCCGGCCGCTCGACCACGGGCACGCCGCCTCCGCCGGCCGCGATCACGACCTGGCCGGCCGCGGCGAGGGTCCCGACCGCCGGCGCCTCGACCACGCGAAGGGGCCGGGGGCTCGGCACAACCCGGCGCAGCGGCCCGTCCCCGGCCTCTGCGAAGCTCCAGCCGCGCTCGGCGCCGAGCAGGTCGGCCTCCGGGCGGCCCAGGTACGGGCCGATCGGCTTGTCCGCGATGCCGAACGCGGGGTCGGCCGGGTCGACCACCACCTGGGTCACGAGCGTGACCACCGGCCGGGGGAGGTCGCGCTCGGCGAGCAGGTTGTGGAGCGTGTTCTGGAGCATGAAGCCGATGCCGCCCTCGGAGTCGGCGCCCGCGATGTAGAGCGGCATGGGCGGGACGATGTCGCGGGCGGCCTCGTTGCGCATGATGATGTTGCCCACCACCGGCCCGTTCCCGTGGGTCAGCACCACGCTGCGCCCGGCGGCCACGAGGTCGGCCACGGGGGTCAGCGCCTCTCGCGCGCGGAGCGCCTGCTGCTCGATCGTCCCGCTCTCGCCGCGCCTGACGATCGCGTTCCCGCCGAGGGCGACCACGATGGGCGGGTCGGAGGCTCCGTGCCCGATGGCTGGCGGGTGGGCGCGCATCTCACGCCACCCCGGCGCCGGACGTGCCGGCGAGCCCCTGCTCGGCGATGAACCGCGTGACGATCCCGGCGAGCGTCGGGTCTCCGGCATCGGCCACCCCGTAGGTGACGCGCACGGTCGGCTGCTCGATACGGACGAGGCGCGAGAGGTCGATGGGCGTGCCGACGACCACCACGTCCGCCGGGGTCGCCGCGATCGTCGCCTCGAGGTCGGCCAGTTGCGCGGGCGAGTACCCCATCGCCGGGACCACGTCGGTGAGGTGCGGGTTCTGCGCGAAGACCTCCGTGAGCGACCCGGCGGCGTAGGGCCGGGGGTCGACGAGGCCGGCCGCGCCGTGACGACGCGCCGCGATGGCGCCGGCGCCGTACCCCATGCCGCCGTGCGTGACGGTGGGCCCGTCCTCCACCACGAGCACGCGCGCGCCCTCGAGCGCGGCGGGGTCGTCGGCGAGGATCGTCGAGGCGGTGTGCACCACCGTCGCGTCCGGGTTGTGCCGTGCCGCGGCATCCGTGAGCGCCCGCACCGCGCTCTCCCCGGCGGTGTCGACCTTGTTGATGACGAGCACGTCGGCGCGCAGGAAGTTCGCCTCGCCGGGGTGGTAGAGCCGCTCGTGGCCCGCACGGTGGGGGTCGAGCACCACGATCTCGAGGTCGGGGCGGATGAAGGGCATGTCGTTGTTGCCGCCGTCCCAGATGATGACGTCGGCCTCCTCCTCGGCGGCGCGCAGGATCGCCTCGTAGTCCACGCCCGCGAACACGGTCGCGCCCAGCTCGATGAGGTGCTCGTACTCCTCGCGCTCCTCGATGGTCACGCCGAGCCGGTCGAGGTCGTCGAGCGAGGCGTAGCGCTCGACGCGCATCCGGGAGAGGTCGCGGTAGGGCATCGGGTGGCGGATGTCGACGCCGTGCACTCCCGCGTCGCGGAGCAGCTCCCAGACCCGCCGGGAGACGCCGCTCTTGCCCGCCCCGGTGCGCACCGCGCAGATCGACACCACCGGCTTGGCCGAGGAGAGCATCGTGCGCGCGGGCCCGGCGAGCGTGAAGTCGGCTCCGGCGGCGAGCACGCGGGAGGCGTGGTGCATCACGGTCTCGTGGCTGACATCGCTGTAGGCGAAGACGACGAGGTCGACCCCACGCTCGGCGATCAGCTCCTCGAGGCGTTCCTCGGCCAGGATGGGGATGCCCTCGGGGTAGAACGGGCCGGCGAGGTCGGCCGGGAAGGTGCGGTCGGCGATGCCGGGGATCTGCGTGGCGGTGAAGGCGACGACCTCGGTGGTGGGGTCGTCGCGGTAGCAGGTGGCGAAGACGTGGAAGTCGCGGCCAGCCGCTCCCATGATGAGCACGCGCGTGCGGTCGACGGGCAAGCGGTCCATCCTGCCTCCTCGGGCTTCGGGGCGGGCGCTTGCCCGCGGGGGTCGTTCTGCATGTAGTGATTCCCGAAACGCATCATCTTCGCGCACGCGCGTCGCGTACCGGCCCCGCCGCGCGCCCGGGGGAGCCCGGCACGGTTCGGGTACAATCGCGGGGTGTCCGCTCTCGCCCGCATCAGACCGAGGAGGGGGTCCGTGTGGCGGTTCGTATAGTCACCGATTCGACGTCGTACCTTCCCGCCGCCGACCGTGAGCGCCACGGCATCGCCGTGGTGACGCTCTCGGTCAACTTCGGCACCGAGACCTACCCGGAGGACGGCCTCGACAGCCGCTGGTTCTACGAGCGTATGGCCGCCGAGGCCGAGGTCCCCACCTCCTCGCAGCCCTCCGTGAGCGACCTCGCCGAGGCGTTCCGCGCCATCGTGGCCGCTGGGGACGAGGTCTGCGGCGTCTTCATCTCCTCGGAGATGGGCGGCACGTTCGCCACCGCCGCGATCGCGCGCGACCATGTGCGCGAGGAGTACCCCGACGCCGCGATCGAGCTCGTCGACTCCCGCTCGAACTGTATGCAGCTCGGCTTCGCCGCGCTCGAGGCGGCGCGAGCGGCCGAGGCGGGCGCGTCGCTCGCGGAGGTGGCCGCCGCCGCGCGTGCCGTCACCACCCGCTCGCGCTTCCTCTTCGTCCCGCACACGCTCGACTACCTTCGCAAGGGCGGCCGTATCGGCGGGGCCTCCGCGCTCCTCGGCTCGCTGTTGCAGATCCGCCCGGTGCTCACCGTCACCGACGGGAAGACCGACGTGTGGGGCAAGGTCCGCACGAAGCGCCGCGCGCTCACCGAGATCGCGGACGCCGTCGCCGCCCTCGGCGAGAAGGGCGGGGGTGTCGAGGAGGTCGTCGTCCACCACATCGATGACGAGGACGAGGGCCGCATCCTCGCCTCGCTGCTGACCGAGCGGCTCGGCCGCGAGGTGCCCGTGTCCCCCATCGGCGCCGTGATCGGCCTGCACGTCGGGCCCGGGACCGCCGGCGCCGTCGTGAGAACCCGTGAGGAGCTGCCCGCATGAGCGAGAACCGTCCACTGAGCGTCGTCGCCGTCAACGGCTCGCCGAGGCGCGACGGCAACACCTCGATCCTCGTCGAGACCGCTTTCGGGCCGCTGCGCGAAGCCGGCGTCGAGTGCGAGCAGATCTCGCTCGCCGGGGCCACCATCGGCGGGTGCACGGCGTGCGGGGTGTGCCGCAAGGTCGCCGACCGCCGGTGTCACGGGCGGGACGATTTCGGCAACGAGGTCATCGCCCGGCTCGACGCCGCCGACGGGATCCTGCTCGCCTCGCCGGTCTACTTCGCCGACATCACGCCCGAGCTCAAGGCGGTCATCGACCGCGCGGGCTACGTGGCCCGGGGCAACGACGGGATGCTCGTGCGCAGGCCCGGCGCGGGCATCGTCACCCACCGGCGCGCCGGCGCGATCCACGCGCTCGACTCGATCAACCACTTCTTCCTCATCGGCCAGATGATCGTCGTGGGATCGAGCTACTGGAACCTCGGGGTGGGCGGCGCGAAGGGTGACGTCGCCGCCGATGCCGAAGGGCTCGCGACGATGCGCACCCTCGGCGAGAACATGGCATGGCTGCTCGGGAAGGTGAACGGCTGATGCTCGCGCCGGGGCGTTCGCGGATCGGGTTCATCGGCATCGGCGTGATGGGCGCGCCCATGGCCGGGCACGCGCTCGACGCGGGCTTCGAGCTCGCGATCTGGGCCCGTTCCCGGGAGAAGGCCGCGCCGCTGCTCGAGCGCGGGGCCGCGTGGGCGGCGAGCCCCGCCGAGCTCGCCGCGGGCTGCGACGCGGTGGTGACGATCGTGGGCTACCCCGCCGACGTCGAGGATCTCTACCTCGCCGCCGACGGGCTCGTCGCCTCCGCCCTCCCGGGCGCCTACCTCATCGACATGACCACGTCGTCCCCCGCGCTCGCCATGAGGATCGCCGAGGCGGGGGCCGCGCGCGGGATCCGGGTGCTCGACGCGCCGGTCACCGGCGGCGACGTGGGCGCCCGCGAGGCGCGGCTCTCCGTGATGGCAGGAGGGGCCGAGGAGGACTTCGCCGCGGTCGAGCCGCTGCTGCGCGTGTTCGGCCCGAGGGTCGTCCGGCAGGGTGGACCGGGCAGCGGCCAGCACGCCAAGGCGGCCAACCAGATCGCGATCGCCGCCTCGATGATCGGCGTGTGCGAGTCGCTCTCCTACGCCCGGGCGGCCGGGCTCGACCCCGTCCGCGTGCTCGAGTCGATCTCGGCGGGCTCGGCGGGCAGCTGGTCGCTCAGCAACCTCGCGCCGCGCATCATCGGCGGCGACTTCGCGCCGGGCTTCTTCATCAAGCACTTCGTGAAGGACCTCGGTATCGCGCTCGCGTCCGCCGCCGACCTCGGTATCGAGTTGCCCGGGGCCGACCTCGCCGCACGCCTCTACCGCGAGCTCGAGGCGGCAGGGTTCGGCGAGTCGGGCACGCAGGCGCTGTGGTTCCACTACACCGGCGCGCCGGAGGCGTGACGTGATCGAGGTCCTCCTGCTCGTCATCGGCGCGCTGCTCGGACTCGGCGCAGGCGTGTGGCTCGGACTCAGGTGGGGGATGCGCCTGGCCGAGGCGCCGGCGTGGAGGTACTGGGCCGCCAACGCGGTGGTGTCGCTCGCGGGACTCGCGGTCGCGATCGTCGGTCAGTTCCTCGGGCAGATGTGGTCGGCGGTCGCCGGGCTCGGCATCATGGGCGGCGGCATCACGGGACTCAAGTACGGGTACGGCAGGAACCCCGGGGTGTGGGCGGTCCACGACCGGCTGATGGGCATCGACGACGACGGGCGGGACGGCTGAGCGCCACCCCGCCCGTCGCGGACGTCCTGGTCGTGTGTCCCGCGGCTCGCCTAGTGCAGGCCGAGCGACTCGTCGACCTCCTCGACCGCCTCGTCGAACGCGTCGATCTGCGGCTGGATGGCCGCGACCGCCGCGGGCGCCGAGAGGCCCGGGTCGAGCTCGTCGGTCGCGCGCACGAGGTCGGCGAGCGCGGCCTCGGCCTCCGAGAGGTCGACGCCGTCGATGCCCTCGGCCTTCTCGCGCACGGTCTCCCAGGTGGTGACCACGCGGGAGGTCACGCGCGCGACCTCCTCGGCGGTTCCGGCTGAGTCGACGGTGAGGTAGCGGGCGAGCGCGTTCTCGACGTCGTGGATCGCGTCGTCGAGTTCCTCGAGGAGTCGCTGTTCCTCGTTCGCGCACCCGCCGAGGGCGAGCGAGGCGAACAGGAGCACGAACGCCGCGAGCAGGGCGAACAGGGTCCGTGCGTGCGGGTGACGGTTCGTGCGGGTCATCGGTCCACTCCCAACAGTTCGCTCAGACGGTCAGGGTAGAAGTCTACACAAACGCCGTTGCCGAGTTCGAAGGTGGGGGTGTGGAGGCGGCCCTCGTTGTGGTCGGCGGCACGGCGCCGGGCGTCGGGGTCACGGGAGACGTCGATCTCGCGGTAGGTGATCCCGTGGGCGTCGAGCCACTCGCGCGCCCGACGGCAGTCGGGGCAGTACTGCGTGCAGTACATGATCAGCTCGGGCTGGTCCGGGGTGGTGGGGTGCGCGTGCTCCGGCATGGTTGGCTCCTCGGGCCGTGGGGTACTCCTCGGCGGGTATGTACCCCACGGCGGCGGCGCTGGCGGGGCACGCGAGGCGCGAGCCGGAGAGACGGGCAAGAACCGCCGCGATTGTGTCATCATCGAGGGGAGGATCCGCGGCGCTTCCGCCTGTGGGCAGGAGGAGCCGCTCCACACGACGTCCCAGGGAGGAACGTCCATGCCAGACGAAGCACACGCACTCGCGGTGTTCATCGACTTCGAGAACCTGGCGGTCGGCGCGGAGAAGTCCGCCTCGGGCCGTTCGAACGGCCGCCGGGCGGGAGCCGCGGCGCGCAAGAAGACGCCGGCGACCGCCTCGGCGGAGCTCTTCGATATGAAGCGCGTCCTCGAGCGCCTCGTGGAGAAGGGCAAGATCGTGGCCAAGCGCGCGTACGCGGACTGGGCGCGCTTCCCCGAGTACGTCACGCCCCTCCATGAGCTCGGCATCGAACTCACGGAGATCCCCGAGCGGGGGATGACGGGCAAGAACTCCGCCGACATCCGGCTCGTGGTCGACGCGATGGAGCTCTCCTACACCAAGGAGCACATCGACACCTTCTGCATCGTGTCGGGCGACAGCGACTTCACGCCGCTCGTGGGCAAGCTCAAGGAGAACGGCAAGACCGTGATCGGGCTCGGCATGAAGGACTCCACAAGCGACCTGCTCGCGGCCAACTGCGACGAGTTCATCTACTACGAGGACCTCGGCCGGGCGGGGACCGGCGCCCCGGCACTCGGCGACAAGGTGCCCGCCGCCAAGAAGGCCGCGTACCAACTGCTCTTCGACACCATCGACGCGCTGCTGCGCGAGAACGTCGACGTCATCCACGCCTCGATGGTCAAGGACACCATGAAGCGCAAGCAGCCCTCGTTCACCGAGTCGAACTACGGCTACCGCTCCTTCACCCAGCTCCTCGAGGACGCCCAGAAGAGCGGGTTCATCACCCTGCGCAAGGACCAGCGCTCGGGAACGTACGTGGTCGAGGGCTTCACCGGCTGACGTGGGCGGCCCCGCACACCAGCTGTTCGCGCCCGTCCCGCTCGGCCTCGAGCGCGTACTCGCCGAGGAGATCCGCGCCCTCGGCGCCTCGCACGTGCGGCAGGTGCGGGCGGGCGTGTCGTTCACCGGGCCGCTCGAGACCGCCTATCGGGTGTGCCTCTGGTCGCGGGTCGCGTCGCGGGTGCTGCTCCGCCTCGGCGAGGTGCCCGCGTCCGACACCGACGCGCTCTACGAGGGGGTCGCCGCCCTGCCGTGGGAGGACCACGTGCCGCCGGATGGCACCCTCGCGATCGACGTCACGGCGTCCCGCTCGCCGATCACGCACACGGGCTTCGCCACGCTGCGGGTCAAAGACGCCGTGGTCGACCGGCTGCGCGAACGGTTCGGGGTGCGTCCCGACATCGACACCGTCTCGCCGGACGTCCGTCTCAACGTGGCGCTGCGCGGCGAGCGCGCCACGCTCGCGCTCGACCTCGGCGGGGAGGGGCTGCACCGGCGCGGCTATCGCGCGCCCGGCGAGCAGGCCGCCGCCCCGCTCAAGGAGACGCTCGCGGCCGGTGTCCTGCTGCTCGCCGGATGGCCGTCGATCCGGGCGCGCGAGGGCGCGGCGTTCGTCGACCCGATGTGCGGTTCGGGCACCCTCGTGCTCGAGGCCGCGCTCATGGCGTGCGACATCGCGCCGGGGCTCCTGCGCGAGCGATGGGGCTTCTCGGCGTGGCGTGGGCACGACGCGGACGCCTGGGCCGCACTGCTCGCCGAGGCGGGCGAGCGGCGGAGCGAAGGACTCGCGCGCGGCGGGCTGTTCGTGGGCGGTGACGTCGACCGCCGGGCGGTGGGGCTCGCGAAAGCGAGCGCCGGGCGCGCCGGGGTCTCGCGCGTGGTCCGCTTCGAGGTCGCCGACGTGGCGGCCGTCGCGCCGCCCCGCGGCGGGGCGGGCGGGCTCGTCGCGGTCAACCCCCCGTACGGCGAGCGGCTCGGCGGGGCGGAGCTGCGCGACCTCTATGCCGCGCTCGGCGAGACGCTGCGTGCGCGGTTCGGCGGATGGCGCGCGTGCGTGGTCACGGGCGCCGAGGACCTCATCGGGGCGCTCGGACTCGTGCCCGCGGCCGAGCACGAGACCTTCAACGGGCGCATCCCGGTGCGCGTGTTCGTGTCCGACATCCCCGCACCGGCCGCCGACGGCACAGGCGCCGCCGTGTCTTCCGGGGTCGCGCCGGCCGGCTCGGGCGCCGAGATGTTCGCGAACCGGCTCCGCAAGAACGCGCGGCACCTCGGCAAGTGGGCGCGTCGGACCGGCGTCACCTGCTACCGCGTCTACGACGCCGACCTGCCAGAGTACGCCGTCGCGATCGACCTCTACGCGGGCGCGGGCCCCGACGAGGGCCGTCTTGCGGCGCACGTCGCGGAGTACGCGCCGCCGGCGAGCGTCGATCCGGCGCTCGCGCGCCGCCGGCTGCGCGAGGCGGTCGCGGTCACGGCCGACGTCCTCGGCATCGCTCCCGCCGACGTGCACCTCAAGGTGCGCCGCCGCCAGAAGGGGAGCGCGCAGTACACGCGTCAGGGACGGGAGCGCGACGTGATGACCGTCGCGGAGGGTGGACTGCTCTTCGAGGTCAACCTCTCCGACTACCTCGACACCGGGCTCTTCCTCGACCATCGCCTGACGCGAGGGATGGTCCGGGACGCGGCGGACGGCGCGCGCTTCCTGAACCTCTTCGCCTACACCGGCACCGCGAGCGTCTACGCGGCCGCCGGCGGCGCCCGGGCCACGACCACCGTCGACCTCTCGGCCACCTACCTCGACTGGGCCGAGCGCAACATGCTCATGAACGGGATCACCGGCGGCCACCACACCAGGGTCCGCGCCGATGCGCTCGAGTGGCTCGCCACGGCCGCGCGCGGCGGGGTGCGCCCGTTCGACCTCGTCTTCTGCGATCCGCCCACCTTCTCGAACTCGAAGCGCATGGAGGGCACCTTCGACGTCCAGCGCGACCATCCCGCGCTCATCGCGGCCATCGAGCCCCTGCTCGCTCCCGACGGCACCCTGCTCTTCTCGAACAACCGTCGGCGCTTCGACCTCGACACCGCCTCGCTCGAGGCGCTCGGCCTCGCCTCCGAGGACCTCACGGCGGCGTCGATCCCGCCCGACTTCGAGCGCAACCCGCGGGTGCACACCCTGTGGAGGATCACCCGCCGAGGAGGCGGCTCGTGAACGCTTCCGCACTCTCAGACGAGCGCACGGTGACGGTCGCCTGCGGGCGCGCCGTCGACTACCGCGTGCGCCGCAGCCCGCGGGCGAGACGCGTGCGGCTCACGGTGAGCGCGCGCGACGGCCTCGTCGTCACGTTGCCGCGCGGTCTGGCCGAGGACCACGCGAGACGCGCCGTGCTCTCGCGGCAGGAGTGGGCGCTCGGCGCGCTCTCGCGCGTGGCGGCGCGCCGGGCGCTCTCGTGCGCCCCGGCCGCCGAGCGGCTTCCCGACGAGGTCGCTCTCGCGGCGCTCGGCCGCACGCTGCCGGTGACCTACCGCTCAGGCGGCTCGCGGAGCGTGGCTCGCGAGGCCGGCGGCGAGCTCGTGGTGAGCGCCCCGGGCGGCCGCGACGACGCCGAGTCGTGCCTCGCCGCGCTCAGGCGCTGGCACGCGCGCGCCGCCCGCGAGGCGCTGCCGCCCCTGCTCGATCGCGTCGCGGCGGAGGCCGGCACCCGACGCCCCGCCCGCGTCACCGTGCGCGGACAGCGCACCCGCTGGGGGAGCTGCTCGCACTCAGGGACCGTCTCCCTCAACCGCGACCTGCTCTTCCTCCCGCCGCACCTCGTCCGCTACGTGCTCGTGCACGAGCTCGCGCACCTCACCCACCTCGACCACTCCCCGCGCTTCTGGCGTCTCGTCGACCGTCTCTGCCTCGACCCCTCCGCCGAGGAGTGCCGGGCCTCGTTGCGCGCCGCGCGCGAGACGTTCGTCCCGGTGTGGGCCGATGCCTGAGCGCCTCGGTGACAGACTCGACCGGCTGCCGTTGCCGGGTCCCGTGCGCGCGGGCGCCGAGATCGTCGCGCGCACCGTCGACGACTTCCTCGAGGACGGTGGCCCGCGCCTCTCGGCCGCGCTCGCGTACTATCTGCTGATCGCGCTCGCGCCCCTCCTCATCCTGGTGGTGAGCGTGGCGGGCCTGCTCTTCGAGCGCGCCGAGGTGCGCGACGCGATCCTGCTCGGCGCCTACCGTTTCCTCGGCGACGAGGGGGTCGTGGCCATCGACCAGGTGCTGCGCGGCGTCATGAGCGCGCGCGCCGGCGGCGGGACGGCGCTCCTCGGCGTGGCGGTGGCGATCTTCGGCGCCTCTGCGGCGTTCTCGCAGCTCCAAGCGGCGATCAACATCGCGTGGGACATCCGCCCGCGGCCGGAGGGGTTCCGCGAGTTCCTCAGGCGCCGCTCGCTGACCTTCCTGCTCGTGCTCGTGGTCGGGGTGCTGCTGCTCTTCGTGGCCGTGCTCTTCGGCGCGGGCTTCTCCGACGCGCTCGTCGCGGTCGTGCCGGACTTCACCGGGATGGCGTGGCTCGCGGAGAAGTCGATCTCGGTGCTGGGCGCCGCCCTGCTCTTCGCCATCGTCTTCACCATCCTGCCCGACCGGCGGGTGGCGTGGCAGGACACGCTCGTGGGGGCGCTCGTGACCGCGCTCCTCTTCAACGCGGGCTCGGTCGCGCTCGGCGCGTACCTCGCCCGCAGCAGCATCGGCTCGGTCTACGGCGCCGCGGGCTCGTTCGCCGTGGTGCTCGTGTGGCTCTACTACTCCACGCAGGTCTTCCTGCTCGGCGCCGAGTTCACGCACGTGTGGGCCACGCGTCGCCGGGCGATCCGCGCCGCCCGCGCGGCGCGCTCACCGGAGTAGGGGGCGCTCACTCCCCGCTGAGCGTCAGGGGCGCCGCCGTCCCGGAGAGCGCCGAGGAGAGCGCGCGCCACGACTCCGGCAACCGCTCGTCGAGCGTGATCTCCGCGAGCTCGGCGGCGAGCAGCGTCCAGGCGCGGGGCACCACCGAGTAGGTCCCGTAGCCGCCGCCTCCCGTGCAGAGCAGCCGCCCGCCCGCGTGCTCCTCGGCCAGGCCGATGACGCGGCGGTAGAGGTCGCGCATCGCGGGCAGCGTGAGGCCGAGGTGGGTGAGCGGGTCGTCGACGTGGGCGTCGGCGCCGCACTGCGCGACCAGGGCGTGGGGGCGGAAGGACGCGAGCGCGGGGGCGACCGCGCGGTCGAACGCCTCGGCGTACTCGCCCGCGCCCGCGGGGGGGGAGAGCGGCACGTTGACCGAGAAGCCCGCTCCCGCGCCCGCACCGGTCTCGGACGCCGCGCCCGTGCCGGGGAAGAGGAAGCGGCCGGACTCGTGTACCGAGATGGTGAGCACGTCGGGGGAGTCGTAGACGGCCTCCGGCACGCCGTCGCCGTGGTGCGCGTCGATGTCGCGGTAGGCGATGCGCGTGCCCGGCCGGTCGCGCAGCGCCACGGCGATGGCGACCGCGGGGTCGTTGTAGACGCAGAACCCCGCCGCCCGGTCCCGGTGCGCGTGGTGCAGGCCCCCGGCGGGCGCGAACGCGCGCGTCGACCGCGAGCCGGGGGCGGCGTCGAGCACGCGCGCGAGCGCCTCGACGGTCCCGCCGGCGATGAGCGCCGCGGCGTCGTGGAGGCCGGGGGCCGCGGGAGTGTCGCCCGGGCCGATGCCGCGCTCCGTGCGCCACGCGAAGCGCGCCGGGTCCGCCGAGGCCGCCCGCACGGTCTCGAGGTAGGCGCGGTCGTGCACGAGCGCGAGCTCGTCGTCGCTGGCCGGGCGGGCGGGCCGCACGAGCTCGAGCGGGGCGCGCGGGTCCTCCTCGGCGACGAGGCCGTAGGCGCGCATCAGCTCGACGGCGAGCGTGAACCGCTCCGGCTTGAGCGGGTGTGCGGGCCCGAGGTCGTAGGCGGCCATCGCGGGGTCGTAGACGAGGGCGGGGCGAGGGTGCATGCGGGCGCCACCTCCGGTGGGCACGGGTGCGGACACGGGGTACGTACCCTTTGACGCCCGCCGCGCCGCCCGCTGCCCGGGCTGACGTTGTGAGCGCATGGCCACGTGTCGTAAACTACACGTCTGCCCTCGGACCTCCGCGCGCGTCGCGGTCGCGCGTGAGGTGCGCGCCACGGTCCGGTTCGGCCGCCCACGGGGCGGGCCGGCGGTGAGGCGTGCTGCAGCAGACAGACCGACCAGGGAGGCTGATCGCCATTTCCGGCAAGACGATCGCCGAGAAGATCTTCTCGGCCCACTCAGGGACCGACGCGCGGGCGGGCGACATCGTCGTCGCCGACGTGGACTTCGTGATGGGGCAGGACGGCACCTCGCCGCTCGCCATCCGGGCGCTCGACAACATGGGCGTGGCCGAGGTCTTCGACCCGCAGAAGGTCGCGCTCGTCATCGACCACTCCTCGCCGAGCCCGATCGAGGGCGTGAGCGCGCTCCACACGATCATGCGCGACTTCGGCAAGCGGACCGGCGCCAAGGTCTACGACATCGCCGAGGGAGTCTGCCACCAGGTGGTCCCCGAGCACGGGCACGTGGTGCCGGGCGACCTGATGGTCGGCTGTGACTCCCACACCTGCACCTACGGCGCGCTCAACGTCTTCTCCACCGGCGTAGGCTCGACCGACGGCGCCGCCGCGATGGCCTCGGGCAAGCTGTGGTTCAAGGTGCCCGACACCATGAAGGTGACCTACGAGGGCTCGCTGCAGCCGGGCGTCTTCAGCAAGGACCTGATCCTCTACCTCGCCGGCCAGATCGGCGTGGACGGGGCCACCTACGAGGCCATCGAGTTCCACGGGCCCGTCATCGACGAGCTGTCCGTGGACGCTCGCATGACCATCTCCAACATGGCGATCGAGGTCGGCGCGAAGGCGGGGCTCATGAAGGCCGACGACAAGACGCTCGCGTGGTTCGAGGGCCGCGGCACGCGCACTCCGGCGCCGGTCGACCCGGATGCCGACGCGGTCTACGCGAGCGAGCGGGTGATCGACGCCTCGGCGGTCGGCCCCCAGGTCGCCAAGCCGCACGCGGTCGACAACGTCTCGCCGATCGAGGAGGTCGAGGGCACGCCGATCGCCCAGGGCGTGCTCGGCACGTGCACCAACGGACGCCTCGAGGACCTCGGGATCGCGGCGCGGATGCTCGAGGGGCGCCGCGTCCACCCGGATGTGCGCTTCATCGTGGCCCCGGCCTCCAAGCAGACCTACCTCGACGCCATGGCCGCGGGCTACATCCAGACGCTCGTCGAGGCGGGCGCCGCGGTCGTGACCCCCGGGTGCGGCCCGTGCGTGGGCACGCACAACGGCGTGCCGAGTGACGGCGAGAACGTGATCTCCACGGCGAACCGCAACTTCAAGGGCCGCATGGGCAACAGCAACGCCTTCATCTACCTCGGCAGTCCCGCGACGGTGGTGGCCTCGGTGATCGAGGGCAGGATCACCGACCCGCGGAAGTACTTCGGGTAGCGGACAGGCGCGACCGGCGCACCACGCGACACGACGGCTCACGGACGGCGGAGACACAGAGGAGAGCACAGCGATGACTGGACTCAAGGCGAAGGCCTTCAAGTACGGCGACGACATCAACACCGACTACATCATCAGCGGCAAGTACAAGTTCAAGTCGGCGGACATGGAGGCCATGGCGGTCCACGCGATGGAGGACCTCGACCCGGACTACCATGACAAGGTCAAGCCGAACGGCGGGTTCCTCGTGGCCGGCAAGAACTTCGGCATGGGCTCCTCGCGGGAGCAGGCGCCGCTCGTGCTCATCCACAGCAACACCAAGGCGGTGCTCGCCAAGAGCTTCGCGCGCATCTTCTACCGCAACGCGATCAACACCGGCCTGCCGGTCGTCGAGTGCGACACCGACCTGATCGACGACGGCGACGAGCTCGTGGTCGACCTTGAGGCGGGCGTGGTCCGCAACGTCACGCAGGGGAGCGAGATCCCCTTCCCGCCGCTGCCCCCGGTCATGGCGCAGCTGCTTGCCGACGGCGGTCTGGTGGAACACTTCAAGAAGCACGGAGGCTTCAACCTCTAGGAGGCGTGGGCCCATGGCGGCCAAGACCAAGACGACCACACCGGTCGAGATCGAGCTGCTCGACTTCGAGAAGGACGAACTCGCCGAGCAGGCGGCCGCCGACGAGGCGGTTCTCGGCGTGCTCGTGCATGCGCTCTCCGGCGACGACCGCCCGCGCAGAATCGCGGCCGCGCGCGCGGTCCACGCGCTCGCCATCCGCGAGCCCGCCGCGCTCAAGCCGTTCGGCGCCGAGCTCGCCGACGCGCTCGGCCGGCCCGAGGCCCAGACGCGCTGGGAGATCCTCGGCGCGCTCGAGAAGGTGGTGGGCGCCGACGCGCGGGTCGTCGACAAGGCGCTGCAGCCCGCCATCGAGGCGCTGCACGACGCCGAGTCCGGCGTGGTGCGCCTGGCTGCCTTCCGGCTGCTGACCGCGTACGGCGCGACCACCGCGACGCGCTCCGAGAAGGTGTGGCCCTACGTGGACGAGGCGATCCGCGTCTACCACGGCGACCCGGAGTTCCCGGCGATGCTCATCGGCGTGATCCGGATGGTCAGCGGCTCGGCCTCCGACGAGGTCAAGATCGCCGCCGCCGAGCGGATGCTCTTCGACTCCGAGCACGGCAAGGGGCTGCTCGCCCGTCGCGCGAAGAAGATCGTGGGTTGCGCGCCCAAGAGACGCGCCAAGGCCAAGAAGAAGGCCGAGGAGTAGACCTCGTACCAAGAGCGCACCATCGTGGTACCACCTCGCGCCGACGGGACCTCTGCGGCCGCCACGCCCACGACCTCCGACTTCGCCGAACGTGGCCGCATCGCGTACAATCTCGTGACACCGTACGCGATCCCGATGGAGGTACGACCGCATGGCCAAGCACACCGTGACACTGATCCCCGGCGACGGCATCGGCCCTGAGCTGACCACCGCGATGACCCGCGTCGTCGAAGCCACCGGCGTCGACATCGAGTGGGAGGTCGCCGAGGCAGGCGCGGACGTGATGGACAAGTACGGCACGCCGCTGCCCGAGCACGTGCTCGAGTCGGTCCGCAAGAACAAGGTCGCCATCAAGGGCCCGATCACCACGCCGGTCGGCACCGGGTTCCGCAGCGTCAACGTCGCGCTCCGCAAGGAACTCGACCTCTACGCCTGCCTGCGTCCCGCCTTCTCGATCCCCGGCAACGGCTCGCGTTATGAGGACATCGACCTGGTGATCGTCCGCGAGAACACGGAAGACCTCTACGCCGGCATCGAGTTCGAGCAGGGCTCCGAGGGCGCCGCGGACCTCATCAAGTTCGCCGCCGACCACGGTGCGGGGACCATCCGCCCCGACTCCGGCCTCTCGCTCAAGCCGATCTCCATCTCGGGCACCCAGCGGATCGTCCGTCACGCGTTCGACTACGCGATCGCCAACGGCCGCAAGAAGGTCACCGCGGTCCACAAGGCCAACATCCTCAAGATGAGCGACGGTCTCTTCCTCAAGGTCGCCCGTGAGGTCGCCGAGGAGTACGCCGACTCCGGCATCGAGTTCGACGACTACATCGTCGACGCGACCTGCATGCAGCTCGTGCTCCACCCCGAGTGGTGGGACGTCCTCGTGATGCCCAACCTCTACGGCGACATCCTGAGCGACCTCTCGGCCGGTCTCATCGGCGGACTCGGCATCGCGCCGGGCGCCAACATCGGCGACGAGTGCGCGCTCTTCGAGCCGGTCCACGGCTCGGCGCCCAAGTACGCCGGCAAGGACCTCGCCAACCCCACCGCCGAGATCCTCTCGGCGATGCTCATGCTCCGCCACCTCGGTGAGACCGATGCGGCCGACCGCGTGCTCGACGCCGTCAGGACCGTCATCGGCGAGGGCGAGCGGGTCACCTACGACATCAAGCGTTCTCGCTTCGGCACCACCGAGGGCTCGGTCGGGACCCAGGCCTACGCCGACGCGCTCATCGAGCACCTCTAGCACCGGACCGTACCGCACGTTCGCACCGATTCCGGCCGAGGGGACGACGTGGACGAGGCGCCCGTACCGATCCCCACCTCCTGGTGGGAGCGCATGCTCGCCGACCGTCGGCGCCTCGCGGCGCTGGCGGTCGCGGCGCTCGTGCTCCTCGGCCTGGTCGGGTTCGGTGTCGCGCGTGCGCTGACCTCGGGCGAAGGCGCCGATCGCGGTGGCGCCGACCTCGAGCTGCCGCCGGCCGATCCGCCGTCGGTCGAGGAGACGGTCGCTCCAGGCGCCGAGGAGACCTCCTCGGCGGGACCCGGCGGGACGGGAGGGGCGGTCGCCGACCCCGACGACGACGGCGCCACCCCGGGGGCCGCGCCGTCCGTCGCCCGCAGGGCCCCGCTCGTCGCCTACCGGCTCGGCGGGGAGGTCTTCGTCGCGCGCGAGGACGGCAGCCAGCCGGTCAGGGTGGCCGCCTCGGCGGAGGGGGTGTTCGCGCTCTCGCCCGACGGGCGCACGCTCGCGCTCGTCGAGGGGGGCGAGCTCTCGTTCGTCGCGGTCGACGGCTCGGGGCGCACCCCGGCCGGCCCCGCCGCGGCGACGGCGATCGCCTGGTGGCCGGACTCCTCGGCCGTGGCCGTGGTCAGGCCCTCCACGGGCGCCCCGGACGTCACGGAGGTCTGGCGGGTGCCGCTTCGCGGAGGCTCGCCTGCCCGGGTCCTCGACGCGGGCGCACCCTCGATCGGCCCCGATGGCACGCTCGCGGCCCCGGCTCCCGCGTCGGCGGACGCGGGCGGCGCACCGCGCGGATCGGTGTGGGTCGTGCCCCGGGGAGGGACCGCCTCGGCGGTGCCGGTCTCCGGGCATCCCACGGAGTGCGCCCCGGGTGCGGGGAGCGTGGTGTTCGCCCTGCAGGGGGTCGCCCCGGGCGCCGCGACGCCGGCGATCGAGCCGGGCGTGTGGGCGATGCGACCCGACGGCGCCTCACAGCGCCGCATCGTGGGCCCGCCCGCCTCGCCGATCCCCTTCGGCTACGGCCGTCTCTCGCTCTCGCCCGACGGGCGGACGCTCCTCTTCGCCGAGGTGGGGGACGACGGCTACTCGCGCGCGTTCACCGTCCCGGTCGCCGGGGGGACGCCGCGCCCGCTCACCGTGCGCCGCGACACCTACCCGCTCGGCTGGAGCTCAGACGGCGCCAGGGTCTTCTTCGTCGAGGGCAACGCCTTCCAGGGCGAGCCCACGAGCCTCATGAGCGCCGCGCCGGACGGCACCGGCCGCAGGGTGGTGGTCGAGGGGGCGGGGCTGTGACATCGGCCGGCTTCCCACCTGCGGCGGGCTCGGCTATACTCCCGACCTACAACCGTATACGGTGAGTGGCGCTGACGGGGAGTAGTAGAGGCCAATCCTCGCTCCCAGAGAGCCGGGTCATGCTGGAAGCCCGGCGCAGGACGCTTCGAACGTGTCCCCCGAGCCACCCGGAAGAACGTACCGGACCCTCCCGCGCGGACGACCTCCGACGGAGTCCGGGACCAGTAGGCCGGGTCGGTGGCATCCGTTACCTGCCGCACGAGTGGGCGCACACGCGCACCGCCGGCTTCCCCGCCTTCACGCGGAGGGCCGGGGCGCACCGTGTGCCAAGCGGGGTGGTACCGCGGGAGGCATGACTTCTCGTCCCGGCGACGGGAGGAGTCTGTCCTGACCGCGGTTTTCGCGTCTTCAGGGGCCGGTCTCCTCGGCCGAGGAGGACCGTCGCGAACCGCCACCGCATCGCCTGTCAGGCGATCCGCCCTCGCGACCGTCGGCGTCCTGCCGGCGCTCTCGGCTCGTGCGGCCGCCCGGACGCCGCCACCCGCGAAGGGAAGGTGGACGATGGAGCTGAAGAGCACCTCGATGAAGGGCGGCATGGCCAAGGCGCCGCACCGCAGCCTGCTCAAGGCTGACGGGCTCACCGACGAGGAGATCAGCCGGCCGCTCGTCGCGGTCGTCAACTCCGTGAACGACGTCATCCCCGGCCACCTCATGCTCGGCCAGCTCGCCGACGCGGTGAAGGCCGGGATCCGCATGGCCGGCGGCACCCCGCTCGAGTTCGCGACGATCGGCGTGTGCGACGGGATCGCGATGAACCACGCCGGCATGCGCTACTCGCTCGCGAGCCGCGAGGTCATCGCCGACAGCGTCGAGCTCGCCATCCAGGCCCACGCCTTCGACGCGATGGTCATGATCCCCAACTGCGACAAGGTCACGCCAGGCATGCTCATGGCCGCCGCCCGCCTCGACATCCCCACCGTGGTGGTCTCCGGCGGGCCGATGCTCGCCGGGAAGTACCGTGGCGCGCCCGTCGACCTCGACACCGTGTTCACCGCGGTGGGCAAGGTCAAGGCGGGCGAGATGACCGAGGCCGAGCTCTGCAAGCTCGAGGAGGCGGCCTGCCCCACGTGCGGCTCGTGCGCGGGACTCTTCACCGCCAACTCCATGAACTGCCTCACCGAGGCGATCGGGATGGGACTTCCCGGCAACGGCACGGTGCCGGCGGTCTACTCGGAGCGCATCCGGCTCGCCAAGCGCGCGGGCATGAAGGTCATGGAGCTGTTCGAGGCCGGCGTCACGGCCCGGCAGATCATCACGCCGGCGGCGATCCGCAACGCGATGACGCTCGACATGGCTTTCGGCGGCTCGTCGAACACCGTGCTGCACCTCACCGCGATCGCGCACGAGGCGGGCACCCCGATCACGCTCGACGACTGGGCCGAGGTCTCGGCGCGCACGCCCAACATCTGCCGCATCTCGCCCGCGAGCGACTACCACATGGAGGACCTCTACGCCGCCGGCGGCGTGGGCGCGATCTTCTCCGAGCTCGACAAGCGCGGGCTCATGGAGCGCGACACGCCCACGGTCTCCGGCATGACGATGGGCGAGGTCATCGACGCGTCCGAGAACCTCGACACCGCGGTGGTCCGCCCGATCGACGACCCCTACTATCCCGAGGGCGGCCTGCGCGTGCTGCGCGGCAACCTCGCGCCTAAGGGGTGCGTGGTCAAGCAGTCCGCCGTCCCCGCCGGGATGCGGCAGCACACCGGCCCCGCGCGCGTCTTCGACTCCGAGGAGACCGCGGTCGAGGCCATCTTCGGCGGGAGGATCGTCGAGGGCGACGTCGTGGTGATCCGGTACGAGGGCCCGCAGGGCGGCCCGGGCATGCGCGAGATGCTCACGCCCACCTCGGCGATCAGCGGCATGGGTCTCTCCACGAGCGTCGCGCTCGTCACCGACGGCCGCTTCTCCGGCGCAACCAAGGGCCCCGCGGTGGGGCACGTCTCGCCCGAGGCGGCCGCCGGCGGGCCGATCGCGTTCGTGGAGGAGGGGGACGAGATCACGCTCGACCTCGACGCGGGCACGATCACGGTGGCGCTCACCGAGGAGCGGATGGCGCACCGTCGCCGCCAATGGACCGCGCCCGAGCCTGCGGTCACGACCGGGTATCTCGCCCGCTACGCACGGATGGTCTCGAGCGCCGACGAAGGGGCGGTGGTGTCATGACACAACGTATCACCGGGGCGGAGGCTCTCGTCAAAGCCCTGCAGGCCGAGGGGGTCGACATCATGTTCGGCTACCCGGGCGGCGTGGTGCTGCCCATCTACGACGCGCTCTACGACGCCGAGGACATCAAGCACGTCCTCGTGCGCCACGAGCAGGGCGCGATCCATGCCGCCGACGGCTACGCGCGGGCGACCGGCCGTCCCGGCGTCGCGCTCGTCACGAGCGGTCCGGGCGCGACCAACACGGTGACCGGGATCGCGAACGCCTACATGGACTCGATCCCGCTCGTGGTCTTCACCGGGCAGGTCGCAACGAGCGTCATCGGCACCGACGCGTTCCAGGAGTCCGACATCACGGGCATCACGATGCCCATCACCAAGCACAACTACCTGGTGAAGGACGCGGCCGAGCTGCCCGAGGTCATCAAGGAGGCGTTCCACATCGCCACCACCGGGCGCCCCGGTCCCGTGCTCATCGACGTGCCGGTCGATGTGAGCAAGGGCGAGGTCGACTTCGCCTATCCCGAGACGGTGAACCTGCCCGGCTACAAGCCGACCTACCGGGGGCACGCCAAGCAGATCAAGCAGGCCTCCAACCTCATCGCCAAGGCGCGCAAGCCGCTCCTCTACGTGGGCGGCGGCGTGATCGCGAGCGGGGCGGCCAGAGAGGTCAAGGAGCTCGCCGAGCTCATGCAGCTCCCGGTCACCTGCACGCTCATGGGCAAGGGCGCGTTCCCCGAGGACCACCACCTCTTCATCGGCATGCCCGGGATGCACGGCGCCAAGTACACCAACTACTCGATCACCGAGACCGACCTGCTCATCGGCGTGGGCGTGCGCTTCGACGACCGGGTGACCGGCAAGCTCTCGGCGTTCGCGAGCAAGGCCAAGGTCATCCACGTCGACATCGACCCGGCCGAGATCGGCAAGAACAAGCCGGTCGACGTGCCGATCGTGGGCGACGCCAGACACATCGTCGCCGCGCTCGTGGAGGAGCTCCGCAAGATGGACGCCGCGCCGCGCACGGACGCCTGGATGCGCGCGATCGACGACTGGCGCAACCGCTTCCCGCTCCACTACTCGGGCGAGACCGGCACGATCATGCCGCAGCGGGTCGTGCAGCGCATCGACGCGATCGCGAACGAGATGGGCCGTGAGCTCATCGTCTGCACCGAGGTCGGCCAGAACCAGATGTGGGCGATGCAGTTCCACACCTGCCGCTCGCCCCGCACCTGGGTCTCCTCGGGAGGACTCGGCACGATGGGCTTCGGGTTTCCCGCGTCCATCGGCGCGCAGGCCGGCCGGCCCGACGCGCTCGTGGTCGACATCGCGGGCGACGGCTCGTTCCAGATGGTGAGCCAGGAGCTCGCGACCGCCAAGGTCCACGACCTGCCGGTCAAGGTCGTCATCCTCAACAACGGCTACCTCGGCATGGTGCGCCAGTGGCAGGAGCTCTTCTACGGCAAGCGCTACAGCCAGTCGGTCCTGCCGCAGGACTGCCCGGACTTCGTGAAGCTCGCCGAGGCGTACGGGTGCTTCGGCGTGCGGGCCGAGAAGCCCGAGGACGTCGACCAGGCGCTCGCCGCGGCGTTCGCCTACGACGGGCCCGCGGTGGTGGACTGCCGGGTCGAGGCCGAGGAGTGCGTGTTCCCGATGGTCGCGCCCGGCGGCTCGATCGACGAGATGCTCGGCGGGATCCCCGGGTGCCCGGTCTCGGAGATGCTCGACGACGAACTCCTCGAGGAGGTGTGGGAGTAGATGCAGCACACACTGTCGGTTCTCGTGGAGAACAAGCCGGGCGTGCTCACGCGCGTGACCGCGCTCTTCTCGCGGCGCGGGTTCAACATCGACTCGCTGGCGGTGGGCGTGACGGAGGACCCCACGCTCTCGCGCATCACGATGGTGGTGAGCGCGGCTGACGTGCCGCTCGAGCAGATCACCAAACAGCTCCACAAGCTCGTGAACGTGCTCAAGATCAACGACCTCGACCCGGCCGAGATGGTCGACCGGGAGCTCGTGCTCTTCAAGGTCAACGCGCCGCCCGACCGCCGGCACGAGGTCATCGAGGTCACGAACGTGTTCCGCGCCAAGATCATCGACGTGGGCAAGAACAGTCTCACGATCGAGGCGACGGGCACGAGCGAGAAGCTCGCGGCGATGGAGGACCTGCTGCGGGCGTACGGCATCAAGGAGATGGCACGGACCGGACGGATCGCTCTGGCGCGCGGGTCGCGCGAGAGCTAAGCCACACGAAGGAGAACCACCATGGCGAACGTGTACTACGAGAAGGACTGCGACCTCTCACTGATCAAGGACCGCAAGATCGCGGTCATCGGCTACGGATCGCAGGGCCACGCCCACGCGCTGAACCTGCACGACTCCGGCTGCGACGTGCGGGTCGGTCTGCGCGCCGGCTCGAAGAGCTGGGACAAGGTCAAGGCCGACGGGCTCAAGGTCACGACCCCGCGCGAGGCGGCCGCCGAGGCGGACATCGTCATGATGCTCACGCCCGACGAGACCCAGGCGCACACCTACTACTCCGAGATCCACGAGTCGATGGGGGCGGGCAAGGTCCTCGCCTTCGCGCACGGCTTCAACATCCACTACGGCCAGATCGAGCCGCCGGCCGACGTCGACGTCATCATGATCGCGCCCAAGGGCCCCGGCCACATGGTGCGCCGCGTGTTCGTCGAGGGCTCGGGCGTGCCGTGCCTCATCGCCGTGCACCAGGACGCGAGCGGTTCCGCCAAGGAGATCGCGCTCGCGTGGGCGGCCGGCGTGGGCGGCGCGCGCGCCGCGGTCATCGAGACCTCGTTCCCCGAGGAGACCGAGACCGACCTCATCGGCGAGCAGGCGGTGCTCTGCGGCGGCGCCACGCACCTCGTGCAGATGGGCTTCGAGACGCTCGTCGAGGCCGGCTACCAGCCCGAGATCGCATACTTCGAGTGCCTCCACGAGCTCAAGCTCATCGTCGACCTCATGTACGAGGGCGGCATGGCCAAGATGCGCGACTCGATCTCCAACACCGCCGAGTACGGCGACTACGTCACCGGTCCGCGCGTGATCACCGAGGAGACCCGCGAGGCGATGCGCGAGGTGCTCTGGGAGATCCAGAACGGCACCTTCGCCCGCGACTGGATCCTCGAGAACAAGGCGGGCGGCGCGCACTTCAAGGCGATGCGCCGCATCCACGCCGAGCACCTCATCGAGGACGTGGGCGGCGACCTGCGCGGCATGTTCAGCTGGCTCGCAGAGAAGCAGTAGGGGGAGCGATGCAGAAGAAGTACCTGATGACGCCGGGCCCCACCCCGGTCCCCGCCGAGGTCCTGCTCGCGCAGGCCCGGCCGATGATCCACCACCGCACGCCGGACTTCTCGGCCATCTTCATGGAGGCGGTCGAGGGGCTCAAGTACGTCTTCCAGACCGAGGCGTCCGACGCCCTCATCATGTCGTGCTCGGGCACGGGCGTGATGGAGTCCGCGTTCGCCAACTGCTTCTGCGCCGGTGACACGGTGGTCGTGGCCCGCAACGGCAAGTTCGGCGACCGCATGGGCCAGCTCGCGAAGGCCTACGGGCTCGACGTGATCGACCTGGCCTACGAGTGGACCTCCACGGTCGACCCGGCCGATATCGCGACCGCGCTCGAGGCGAACCCCGGCGTGCGGGGCGTGGTCGTGGTGCAGTCGGAGACCTCGAGCGGCGTCCTGAACGACGTCGAGGCGATCGGCGCGATCGTCGCGGAGTACCCCGAGTGCGTGTTCATCGTCGACTCGATCACCGGGATCGGCGCGGTCGAGTGCAAGACCGACGAGTGGAACCTCGACGTGGTCATGACCGGCTCCCAGAAGGGGCTCATGCTCCCGCCCGGGCTCGCCGCGCTCACCGTCTCGCCCAAGGCGTGGCGTGCCTACGAGCGCTCCACCCTGCCCAAGTTCTACTTCGACTGGATGCGCTACAAGAAGAACATCGAGAAGGAGACCACGCCGTTCACGCCGCCGGTCTCGCTCATCATCGGCCTGGCCGAGGCGCTCAGGATGATCCGCGAGGAGGGCATCGAGAACACGGTGGCCCGTCACGCGCGCCTCGCCGAGGCGACCCGCCGCGGCTGCGAGGCGCTCGGCCTCGAGCTCTTCGCGCCGGCCGACGGCCGCGGGTCGGCGGTCACGCCGGTATGGGTGCCGGAGGGCGTCGACGGCAAGCGGATCGTCAAGGTCATGAAGGACACCTACGGCGTGACGATCGCCGGCGGCCAGGACGACTACGCCGGCCGGATCTTCCGGGTGGGCCACCTCGGCTACTTCGGCGAGTTCGACATCATCACCACGCTCGCGGCGCTCGAGATGACGCTCGCGGGGCTTGGCTACCAGTTCGAGCGCGGCGCCGGGATCAGCGCCGCCGAAGCCGTCTTCATGGGCGAGTAGGGGGTCACCGGAAGATGACACAGCACATGAAAGTCCTCGTCGCCGAGAAGATCGCCGAGAGCGGCGTCGAGATGCTCAAGGGGCACTTCGACGTCGACGTGAGCCTCGGCCTGACGCCTGAGGAGCTCGTGGCGGCCATCCCGGCCTACGACGCGCTCATCGTGCGCTCGGCCACGCGCGCGACGCGCGAGGTCATCGAGGCGGGCGTGCGGCTCAAGATCATCGGCCGGGCGGGCGTGGGCGTGGACAACGTCGACGTCCAGGCCGCGACCGAGCGCGGCATCATCGTGTGCAACGCGCCCACGAGCAACATCGTCTCGGCAGCCGAGCACACCGTCGCGCTCATGCTCGCGCAGGCGCGCAGCATCGCGCAGGCGAACGCGAGCATGAAGGAGTGCAAGTGGGAGCGCTCCAAGTTCACCGGCACCGAGGTCTACGAGAAGACGCTCGCGATCTTCGGCCTCGGCAGGATCGGGTCGCTCGTGGCCGAGCGCGCCCGTGGCCTCGGCATGCGGCTGATCGGCTTCGACCCCTACCTCACCGAGGAGCGGGCGCAGTCGATGGGCGTGGAGCTGTTCGCGGACGTGAACGAGATCCTGCCGCAGGCGGACTTCATCACGGTGCACCTGCCCAAGACCAAAGAGACGATCGGCATGTTCGGGGCGGAGCAGTTCGCCCTCATGAAGGACGGCGTGCGGCTCGTGAACACCGCGCGCGGCGGCATCTATCAGATGGACGCGCTCCGCGAGGCGCTCGAGAGCGGCAAGGTCGCCTCGGCGGCCATCGACGTCTTCGAGGTCGAGCCGTGCACCGACTCGCCGCTGATCGGCTACGAGAACGTGATCCTCACGCCGCACCTCGGGGCGTCGACCGCCGAGGCGCAGGACCGCGCCGGCGAGCAGATCGCCGAGTACGTGAGCGCGGGGCTCCTCGGCAAGATGGTGCCCACGGCGGTCAACATCGCGCCCATCGCGCCCGACGTGCTCGACCAGGTGGGACCCTACATCGAGCCCGCCGAGGACCTCGGCAAGATGGTGGCCCAGATGGCGCGGGGAGGCGTGGAGTCGATCGACGTGCTGCTCGTGGGCGGCCTGGCCGACATGGACACGCGCATCCTGCGCACGGCGGTCCTCAAGGGGCTGCTCACGGTGGTGGGCGCGGAGAGCGTCAACTTCGTGAACGCGGACTACTACGCCGAACAGCGGGGGCTGCGGGTCACCGAGACCAATCGGGCCGAGACGCACGACTTCGTGTCGATGGTCGTGGTGCGTGCCGTGACGCCGGAGGGCCCGGTCGAGATCGGGGCGGCGCTCGTGGGCAAGAAGAACGAGCCGCGGCTCGTCACCGTGCTCGACTACGACGTGGACCTCAAGCCGGCGCGCAACATGGCGTTCTTCCTCTACCCCGACCGTCCCGGGATGATCGGCAAGGTGGGCACGATCCTCGGCGGGGAGGGCATCAACATCGGCTCGATGCAGGTGGCACGCAAGGAGAAGGGCGGCGAGGCGCTCATGTGCCTCACGGTCGACACGCCGCTCACCCGCGAGCTGCTCGACCGCATCGTGACCGAGGCGGAGATGACGACCGCCTGGAGCGTGGAGCTCTAGCGGCGGTCAGAGCGGCGACCGTGAAGGGCCGCGGTGCGTTCCCGGCGTTCGCCGGTGCGTGCCGCGGCCCTCAGCCGTTCGCGTGGCAGGACAGGTCGTCGGCGGCGAGGAAGCGGGAGATCTCCTCGGCCGGGCGCGGGGGGCAGCAGAGATTCCCCTGGATCACGCCGCATCCGTGCGCCCGCAGGAACTCAAGCTGCGAGCGGCGCTCCACGCCCTCGGCCACCACGTCGAGGCCGTGCAGGCGACAGAGCTCGATGATCGCGATGGCCACGCCGGCGCTGCGGGTGTCCGTGTCGACCTCGGCGACGATCGCCTGGGCGATCTTGAGCGCGTGCACGGGGAACCGCTTGAGGTCCGAGAGCGGCGAGCGCCCGGTGCCGAAGTCGTCGATGGAGATGCGCACGCCGAGCTCCGAGAGCTCCCCGAGCGTGGTGATCGAGCGGTCGAACGTGACGCTCGCGGCGTCCTCGGTGACCTCGATCTCGAGTCGGTCGGGCGAGAGTCTCGAGGCGTGGAGCGAGGAGGCGACACGTTCGACGATCCCCGGCTGCGCGAGCTCCTCGGCGCACATGTTGACCGCGATGCGCCCGTAGGCCGCACCCTCGCGCTCCCACGCGCTCGCCTGCGCGCAGGCCGCGCCGAGGACCCAGGCCCCGAGCTCGCCCATCAGTCCGCTCTGCTTCGCGACCGGGAGGAACTCGCCCGGCGCGAGGACGCCGCGCGCCGGGTGGCGCCACCTCAGCAGCGCCTCGACGGCGACGGGCCGGCCGAGCGCGGGCGCGACCTGCGGCTGGAAGGCGAGCTCGAAGCCGTGCGACTCCAGGGCCCTCCGCATCTGCGACTCCATCTCGAGCCGCTCGCGCGCCTCGTCGCCCATCGCGTGCTCGTAGAGCGTGTACGAGCAGGAGCGGGGGTCTTTCGAGGCATACATGGCGGTGTCCGCGCTCATGATGAGCGCGTCGGGGTCGGCGCCGTGCTCGGGGAAGAGCGCGAGCCCCATGCTCGCGGTGATGCGGAGCGTCTGCCCCTCGATCTCGAACGGCTCGGAGATGCTGTCGAGCACGCGCCGCGCGAGCACGTGCGCGTCGTCGGTGTCGCCAAGGTGCGCCACCACCGTGAACTCGTCGCCCGAGATCCGGGCGACCGTGTCCCGTTCGCGCACCGCGCGGCGGATCCGCTCGCCCACGAGCTTGAGGAGCGAGTCGCCCACCGCATGCGTGAGCGTGTCGTTGACGAGCTTGAAATCGTCGAGGTCGAGAAAGGCGACCGCGAGCACGGTACCCGCGTCGCGGGCCTCCTCGACGGCGCGCTCAAGCCGGTCGAGGAAGAGCGTGCGGTTGGGGAGCTCGGTCAGCGGGTCGTAGTAGGCCATCGTGCGGATGGTGCGCAGCGTCTCGATCCGCTCGGTGATGTCGCGCGCGACGTACTGGAGGATCTCGCGACCCTCGCCACCGGTCATCCGGGTGCCGGTGAGCTCGACATCCACGCACGTGCCGTCGGGGCGGCAGAGGCTCATCGGGACCGGGCGCGCGAACGCCCCGGGTGCGGCCGAGGGCCGGAAGCCGTCGCCGCCGGTGGTGTCGCTCGCGACGAACAGATCGTCGATCGGCGTCCCGAGGACCGGGTGTGGCGAGTCGACGCCCAGCAACAGCTGGCCCGCGGTGTTCACGAACGACACGATCCCGTTCTCCGCCACCACGATCATGTCCGGAGACTGCTCGACGAGCAGCCGGTGGCGCGTGCGCGACTCCCGAAGCGCGCTCGCCGCGGCGCGCTTGGCCTCCCGGAGCTCGGTCACGTCATGCACGACCTCCACCGCCGAGGAGACCGTGCCGTCCTCGTCGAACAGCGGGTAGGAGGTGCAGCTGAGCCAGCGCTCCTCGCCCGAGCGCAGCGTAGCGCGGAACGTGCGCTCCCGGGACTCGGCCGCCTCCAGCGTGTCGCCGATGCAGCACCCCTCGCACGGCTCGGGCGTGCCGAGGAGCGCCTCGTGGCAGGGCGCGCCGGCCATCTCGGCGCCCGGGATGCCGGCCAGCTCCGCCGCCCGCGCGTTGGCGAAGGTCACCGTGAGGTCGCGGTCGACGCAGAGCACCGCGTCGGGGCTGTTCTCGTAGGCGAGCCGGGTCCGCGCCCGCTCGAGCGCGAGCGCGTGCTCGACCACGGTGCGACGGGTGAGCCCCGCCTGCACGACCGCGGTGCCGATCAGGATGGGGAGGACGAGCAGCAGGCGGGTCCACACCGACTCCGGATCGGGGCGCAGGAGCGCGTCGATGAACGGCTCACCGCGGAAGAGCGCGCCGTCGACCCCGGCGTGCAGCAGCCACGACAGAGCCGAGAGCGCCAGGCCGCCGAGCGCGACCAGTGCGACCCTCTCGGGCAGCGTGCGAGTCTGATCCCCCACGTCGGATCGTCTCCCCCCCAGGTGACGTCATCTTCTACTATCGGCGGAACCGATGGCCGACTTGACCCCCGGACATCACGTCCTCGCTGCTCCGATGCGCTATACTTCCGCCATGTATGCGACCACTCACATCCTTGGACTCGGCGCCACGGCGCGACTTACGGGGCCGGCCGTCACCCACTAGCGTGGTGGCCCGCCGGCATCATCGCAGCCCGCTCTGACACGCTGAACAAGGAGACTCCCGTGAGCATCCCCGACACCACCGGCTTCGAAACGGTCCGCATCTTCGACACCACCCTGCGCGACGGCGAGCAGTCGCCCGGCGCGAGCATGAACACCGAGGAGAAGCTCGAGATCGCCCGACAGCTCGTCCGCCTCGGCGTGGACGTGATAGAGGCCGGGTTCCCCGTCTCGAGCCCCGGCGACTTCGAGAGCGTGCGGCGCATCGGCGCCGAGGTCGGCGACGCGGCGATCGTCTGCGCGCTCACCCGCGCGGTCCCTGCCGACATCGAGGTCGCCGCCGACGCGCTCGCCACCGCGGCCCGCCCGCGCATCCACACCGGCATCGGCGTCTCCGAGTCCCACCTGCGCGACAAGCTGCGGATCGATCGCGACACCGCGGTCGAGCGGGGGGTCGCCGCGGTCAAGCTCGCCCGCACCTTCGTGGATGACGTCGAGTTCTACGCCGAGGACGCCGGACGCGCCGAGCCCGCGTTCCTCTACCGGATGGTCGAGGCCGTCATCGCCGCCGGCGCCACGGTCGTCAACATCCCCGACACCACCGGCTACACCTACCCGGCCGAGTTCGGCGCGCTCATCGCCGGCCTCTTCGAGCACGTGAGCGGCATCGAGAACGCGATCGTCTCGGTGCACTGCCACAACGACCTCGGGATGGCGACCGCCAACGCGCTCGCCGGGGTCGCCGCGGGCGCGCGCCAGGTCGAGTGCACCATCAACGGCATCGGCGAGCGGGCGGGCAACACCGCGATGGAGGAGGTCGTGATGGCGCTGCGCAGCCGTCGCGAGTTCTTCGGCGCGGACACCTCGATCAACGCGCGCGAGATCATGCGCACCTCGCGCCTCGTCTCCAACATCACCGGCATCCTCGTGCAGCCCAACAAGTCGATCGTGGGTGCGAACGCCTTCGCGCACAGCAGCGGGATCCATCAGGACGGCGTGCTCAAGGAGCGCTCCACCTACGAGATCATCGACCCGGCCGACGTGGGCGTGGGCGGCAGCGCGATCGTGCTCACGGCCCGCTCCGGCCGGGCGGCACTCAGGCACCGCGTCGAGCAGCTCGGCTACGAGCTCGCCGAGGAGGAGTTCGAGCGTGTCTACGCCGAGTTCCTCGAGCTCGCCGACAAGAAGAAGGAGGTCTACGACGAGGACCTCGAGACGCTCGTGAGCGAGTCCGAGCGGACCTCGGCGGGTGAGGTCTACCACCTGCAGACGCTCCACGTCATGTGCGGCGAGCCGGGCATCCCCACCGCGACCGTCGAGCTCGTGGAGGTCGCCACCGGCTCGCACCTCATCGACTCGAGCCACGGCGCCGGGCCGGTCGACGCGGTCTACCGCGCGATCAACCGCATGATCGACGTCGAGAACGACCTCATCGAGTTCAGCGTCCAGAGCGTCACGCGCGGCATCGACGCGCTCGGCGAGGTCACCATCCGCGTGCGCAGCGGCGACGGTCGGGTCTTCACCGGCCGAGGGGCCCACAGCGACATCATCCTCGCGAGCGCCCGGGCATACGTGAACGCGCTCAACCGGCTGCTCGTGGCTGAGCGTCCCTCCGTCGTCGACGAGCTGTAAGGAGCGGGCGTGGAGCGGGCATCGCGGCTTCCGGTCGGGACCGTCGCGGTCATGCTCGTGCTCGTCGTGCTCGGCACGGCGAACCTGACCGGCATCGGCATCGGCAGCGGGCCGCTGCTCTACGACACCATCGCGCTCGCCCGGCTCGTGCCGGCGCTCGTGCTCACCTGCGCCGCGTGGACGGCGTGGTTCGCGCTTCGCGCCCGCCGGGGCGAGCCGCTGCGCGCGGACCTCGTCTGGGCGCTCCTCGGCGGGCTGGCGCTCTGGGCGGCCGTCTCGCTCGCGTTCTCGCCCCACCGCCTCCACGGGGTCCTCGGCCAGTCCGAGCGCCTCGAGGGACTCGTGACCTTCGTGCTCTACGCGCTCGTCTACGGGCTCACGCTGCAGGTCGTGCGCCGGATCGGCGACGCGCGGCTGCTGCTCTCCGCGCTCGGCGGGGCGGCGACCCTCGTGGCGCTCTACGGGCTCGTGCAGTTCGCCGGGTTCGAGCCGTTCGACTACACCTTCGAGGGCTACACGTTCGAGACGCGGCGCGCCTTCGCGACCTTCGGCAACCCGAACTTCCTCGCGGGGCTGCTCGTGCTCGCCCTGCCGCCGCTCGGGGCGCTCTCGATCCGGGCGCGTTCGCAGGCCGTGCGCATGGGCTGGGCGCTCGCGGCGGTCGTGGTGGCCGCGGCGCTCGTCGCCACCTTCTCGCGCGCGGCGTGGGCGGGCGCGGCGGTGCAGGCGGTCCTCGGCGGCGTGGTGCTCTGGCGCGCGCGGGCGGCCATCGACTGGCGCGCGCTGCGGGTGCCGCTCGCCATCGGCGCGGTCGCGTTCGCGGTGCTCGTGGCGGTCTCGGCCGGCGCCACCGGCGAGCTCGACGTCGTGCGGCGCCTCGCCGAGGCGAGCGAGCGCACCGGCAGCGCCGGCGAGCGCTCGATGCTCGGCGGCATCGCGATCGCCGCGGCGGGGGAGCGCCCGGTGACCGGCTACGGCCCCGACGCGTTCCTCGCCGCGTTCCGCGCGAACCGCACCGACGACTACGTGCTCGGGTTCGGCGCCCGCACGACGATGAACAACGCGCATGCCTGGCCGCCGCAGCTCGCCGCGACCCTCGGCGTGCCCGGGGCGCTGCTCCACCTCGCCGCGCTCGCCACGGCCCTCGGGCTCTCGGCGCGGACGGTCTTCCGGCGCACCCCTCGCCGCCCGCGTGCCGCCGACCCGCCCGCCGCGGCCGGGCCCGACCCCGACCCGCTCACGCCCTCGGCGGACCTGCTCTACGCGGCGGCGTGGGTGGGCGCGGCCGGCTTCGCGCTGACGATGCTCGCCAACGTCGCCGTGCTCGGCGCCACCGTGCCCTTCTTCGTGCTGCTCGGGATCGTGGGGGCCCCCGCCGCCCGCGCCGTGGAGCTCCGCGCGCCCGCCGTACCCCTCGGCGGAGCGGCCTTCGCGTCGGCGCTCACGGTGGCGGCCGTCGTGGCCTCGGCCGCGCTCGTCACCGCCGACGCCTCCTACCTCGCCGCCCGAAACGCGTTTCGCGGGCTTGCCGCCGGCGACGCCGTCGCGCTGACGGAGCGCGCCGTCGCGCTCAACCCCACCTCGGTCAAGTACTCGCGCGGGCTGGCCGAGGTCACCGCCGCCCCCGCCGCCTCCGCGCTCGTCGCGGGGCGTCCCGCCGAGGAGGTCCGCGCGCTCCTCCCCGGAGCGCTCGCCGCCTACGAGCGCCACCTCGCGCGCCACCCTGCCGACTACCCCGGCCTCGCGTGGTACGGATCGCTCCAGGTGCGCGCCGGCGTCGCGCTCGACGACCCGGCGCTCGTCGCCGCCGGCCAGCGCGCGGCGCAGCGGGCCGCGACCCTCGACCGCCAGAACGAGGAGGTCTTCGAGCTCGCGATGGGAGCTACGAGCGCCTTCGCGATCGAGTCCGCCGCCGGGGTGCTCCCGCTCCCGTAGCGCGCGCGGCGCTCCCATCGCCCGAACGGCGTCTTTCGCGTAGAATGCTCTGACCGACACGCCCCGCCGAGGAGGTCTGGCCCCATGCCCCGCCCCATGACGATCACCGAGAAGATCCTCGCCGCCCACGCCGGCCTGCCTGAGGTCGAGCCCGGGCAGCTCATCAACTGCGCGCTCGACATCGTGCTCGCCAACGACGTGACCGCGCCCATCGCGATCCGCGAGTTCCGCCGCACCGGGCTTTCCAAGGTCTGGGACCCCGAGAAGATCGCGCTCGTGCCCGACCACTACACCCCCAACAAGGACATCAAGTCCGCCGAGCAGGCCAAGGTCATGCGCGACTTCGTGCGCGAGCAGGGCATCACGCACTACTACGAGATCGGTTGCATGGGCGTGGAGCACGCGCTCCTGCCCGAGCAGGGTGTCGTGGGCCCGGGCGACGTGATCATCGGCGCCGACAGCCACACCTGCACCTACGGCGCGCTCGGCGCGTTCGCCACGGGCGTGGGTAGCACGGACGCCGCCGCCGGCATGGCGACCGGCGAGGCGTGGTTCAAGGTGCCGGCCTCGCTCAAGTTCAACGTCGAGGGCGAGCTCTCGCCGTGGGTGAGCGCCAAGGACATCATCCTGCACATCATCGGCATGATCGGCGTGGACGGGGCGCTCTACCAGGCGATGGAGTTCACCGGCTCGACCATCGAGGCGCTCGACATGGACGGCCGCATGACCGTCTGCAACATGGCGATCGAGGCCGGAGGCAAGTCCGGCATCATCGCGGTCGACGACACCACCCGCGCCTACGTGAACGGCCGCTTCGAGCGCGAGGCCGTCGAGTACCACAGCGACCCCGACGCGGTCTACGCCGCCGTCTACGAGATCGACGCCGCCGACATCGTGCCCACGGTCGCCTTCCCGCACCTGCCGAGCAACACGCGCCCGGCCGCCGAGGCCCGCGACATCAAGGTCGACCAGGTCGTCATCGGCTCGTGCACCAACGGACGCCTCGAGGACCTGCGGGTCACCGCCGAGGTGCTCAAGGGCCGCACCGTGCACCCTGACGTGCGCCTCATCATCATCCCGGCGACCCAGGAGATCTACCGTCAGGCGATGCACGAGGGGCTCTTCGACATCTACCTCGACGCCAACGCCGCCGTCTCCACGCCCACGTGCGGGCCGTGCCTCGGCGGACACATGGGCATCCTGGCGGCGGGGGAGCGCGCGGTGGCGACCACCAACCGCAACTTCGTGGGCCGGATGGGCGACCCCACGAGCGAGGTCTACCTCGCGAGCCCGGCCGTGGCCGCGGCGACGGCCGTGGCGGGCCACATCGCGCTGCCGGAGGATCTCGAGTAGGCCCGCCGAGGGCCCCTGGTCGCGGTCGGACTCCCGGACGCCGGGCAGCCGCAGGGTATCCGGCATCGGAGTTGCTGCGTCCGCGGGTACGTGACCCCGTTCACATACCCGCGGACGAAGCCCGTTTCCTTAACGGAGATTTCGTGAAGGCGAGCACGGATACAGTACACTGACGCGTGGCTCGCGACCGCGGGCCGGACCGACCACCCGCTCACCGCTGGAGGACTCCATGCCTGACGCAGGACCCCCGACGCTCGACCCCGGGCGCCCGGACGGCGACGAGCAGCAGCCCGCTGCCGCTCCCGCCCGCCCCAGCATGTTCGACGACCCGCTCGTGCGCCGGATGACCTTCGTCGCCGCAGGGCTGGTGATCGTCTTCCTCGCGACCGTGGTGGGTGCGCTCGTCACCGGCCTGCTCCTGCCCTCCGGCCCGCGCACGCTCACCGAGAAGGAGATCGCGGTGGCCGGCGAGGCGGTCAGGGCGGGCAGCACCGATCCCGAGGTCTGGGGGACCTACATCGCCGCACTCGTGGACGGCGGCCAGTATGGCCGCGCACGCTCGGTGATCGAGGACGCCCGCCGCAGTATCGACGATTCGGGTACCGCGGAAATCCCGCTGGGAGAGGCGCGCCTCTACTCGGCGCAGGGTCAGTACGAGCGGGCCATCGAGTCCGTCGACGAGGTCAAGCGGATACTCGAGGCGGACCTCGAGACCCGGCTGGCATCGGGCGGGCGCATCCGTGAGGCCGCGCTGCTCGACGGATTGCACCCCAACTACGACATCGCGGCGCTGCTCAAGGCCTACGCGCTGGTAGAGCTCGGCCGCCACGAGGATGCGGTCGACGAGTTCACCATCTTCCTGGAGCGCAACCGCGGCGCTTCCGACGTGCTGGTCGATCGCGGCAACGCCAACCGCGAGGCGGGCGACACCGCCGCTGCGGAGGCCGACTACCGTGAGGCCATGCGCTTCATCCCCGACATGCCCCAGGCAGTAGAAGGACTCGAGTCGATCGGAGTCACGCCATGAGCGACGTCCCCACCCCAGCCACCGTATCCGAGCAGTCCACGGTGCGCTCGCGCCGGGGCCGCCGCATCCTCGCGGTGGTGCTCGTGGTGCTCTTCATCCTGCTCGCGTTCGCCTCGTTCCTGCTGCTCCGCCTCCTCGTGCCGCCGGGGGGCCCCGGCGACGACACCGAGACGGCCGGCGTGACGTGGGTCCGCTCGATCTACGGCATGAGCTCGGCGATCGACGACCAGTTCGGTCGCACGCAGTCCGCCGCGCCGGCTCCCGACGGCACGATCTGGGTCACGGACGTCCAGCGGCGCGCGCTCATGGGCTTCTCGGCCGACGGCTCCTACATCGGCAGCATCACCGGCGAGAACGACATCCCGCTCGCGGTGGTCGGGCGCGCCACGGTCGGACCGGACGGGCTGTTCTACGTCTGCGAGACCAACCGCGACGTGGTCCGCGTCATCGACCGGGACGGTAACGAGGTCAGCTCGTTCGGTATCCCGAGCCCGGTCTCGGTCGCCGTGAGCGAGGACCGGATCGTCGTGGGCTCCGTCAACGGGTTCGCGATCCTCGACAAGGAGGGCAACCCGCTCCACGTCATCGGTTCGCGTGGCCAGGAGGACTGGCAGTTCGACTACGTCCACGGCGTCGCGATCGCCGAGAACGGCAACATCTATGTCGCCGACTCATTCAACAACCGCCTGAGCGGGTACGACCCCGAGGGCAACCGCCTCTGGATCGTGCGCACCGGTAACCCGAGCAATCAGGCCGACATGATCGACGGCCGCCTGACGGTCCTCGACGCCGAGGACGTCTCGCTCCAGCCCGGCGAGACGCTCCAGTTGCCGCTCGGGCTCACGCTCGACGGCGCGGGCCGCATCGTGGTGGTCGACATGTTCGAGAACACGCTCGCGGTCTTCTCCACCGAGGACGGCTCGTTCATCGGCCGCTACGGCGACGTGGGCGCCAACGACGGTCAGTTCTTCTATCCCCAGAGCGTGAGCTACGACGCCGGGCGCGACTGGTTCCTCGTGGCCGACAGTCTTAACAACCGGGTCCAGATCGTCCGCATCCCGGACTCCGCCGGCGGGGGAGACCTCGCAGCCGCCGTCCGGCGCGCTCTGGCCGGTCCGCTGCGCGCCTGTTTCCTGCCGCTGTTGCTCCTGCTCATCGCCCTCGTGGTCTGGCTGAGCGCGCGGGCGGCCCGCAAGCGCAGGGAACAGCGCGAGCTGGCGGCCTCAGCGCAGGACCTCTCCGTCGATCCGGCGCTCTGACCCCCGGGAGACCGAAATAACAATTCTTAACACTTCATTAAAGCAAGTTAGGGGTTGAGGAATCAGCACCCGCGCGGTACGATACTCACAAGGTCTACATGTGTGTCCGTTCACAAGCGGCGCACAGCGACTGAGCGGCAGTCACGTAGACGCGGACGGAGACACCTCCGGGCCACGGATGCGTCTGTAATCTTCAGCTTGGGAAAGGAGGTGCGCATATGAAACAAGCGTTCACAATTCGATCAACTGAAGGAGTTTCCATGAAGAAGGGTATGCTCGTCGTTGCCCTCGCGGTCGTCTTCGCCCTTGCCTTTGCGGCGCCCGCGTTCGCAACCGCTGCTAAGACCTGGAACTGGGGTACGGACTACTACACCTGGGGTTCCCCGATCGGCTCTGGCGTAGCGACCAACTCGCCCAAGCTCTTTGAGCTCGGCGCCAACCCGACCAACCCGGGTGTCCACGGCAACTACCTCGCCAACACCGCCAAGTGCGGCATCTGCCACTCGGTCCACCGCGCCACCGCGGGCGGCGTCAAGCTGCTCAACACCAGCGTCGCCACCTGCGAGGGTTGCCACGCTGCCGGTGGTACCGTCACCGACGTGGTCGTCGCCTGGGGTACCGGCGCCGGCCCGCACGGCTCGAGCACCCCTGGTGGCTGCCTCGGCCGCTCGTGCCACATGAACAACCCGCACGGCGCCAACGGCTCGCAGTACAAGATCGTCGCTGCCAAGCTGCTCTCGCCGAACACCGATGCTCGCCTCGCCTACGCGCTGGCCGACCCGGTCGCCTCCGGCATCACCGTTGACGACCTCAACGCCGAGCCGAGCTCGACCTGGGACGAGGACATCCGCTCCTCCGTCCGCACCGGCTACAACTGCAACCAGGCCGGCTGCCACGTCCAGACCCTGCTCACGGTCCTCAACCCGGGCTACTCCGAGCAGAAGTACGTCGACTACAACAACGCGTACTGGGACAGCGTCGGCGGTCGTTCGCTGGCCAACGGTGGCTACGTCATGAAGACCGGTCACGTCACTCGTGACATCGATCCGGACCTTGAGCGTGCGTTCGCGCCGGTCACCACCTGCACGAGCTGCCACGATCAGACCGACGACGGCGTCAACAGCGGCTACACCTTCCCGCACGCCCAGACCCCGTACGGCACCAGCAACTTCGGTGCTGGCCGCGCCTGGCTGTGGATGGGTTATGCCGGCGACGTCAACACGGCCCCGGTCGGTATGGCCAACATCTCCGACAAGGCCTTCGACGGTGCCTGCCTCAAGTGCCACCGCGACAACGTCAACAACTCTGGTATCGGTCTCACCCACTAGAGCGTGTTGATGCCGCTTGAAGGTCCCTGACCTTCCAAGCGAGACAGAGGAGCCGGTCCCCGTGAGGGGGCCGGCTCTTTCTGTGCGCGGGGTGTCGGGTGAGGAGGCGGGCGGGTGGCGGCGGGCTCGTCGGATCGCCTCGGCGGGCGGGTGGCGGAACCGCGATTCTCTGCGAGCTGACCTGGCGGGCGATCGATGTCCGGTTCACACCGCGTCTACCGTGCGAGGCGCTCCAGCTCCGCCCGTGCGGCCTCGTCGAGGTCGAACTCGAGCGCCCGGGCCGCGGCGCGGGTCGCCTCTTCGGCGAGTCCGAGCCGCTCGGCCTCGAGCGCGGCGATGGCGTCCCAGATGCCCGAGGAGGGATCGGAGGCGCGCGACGCCTCGACGAGCTCGGCGAATGCCGGGAAGCGCTCGGGGCGGCCGGTCTGGAGGGCCCGGGCGGTGTCGAGGTGGAGGAGCGCGAGATCGGCACGCCACGCGACGACGTCCGTGGTCTCGTCCATGAGCCGCTCGGCGGCGAGGCGGGCGCGCTGGTCGCCGGAGGCCACGGCGGGCCAGAGACGGTCGAGCGCCACCACGGCGAAGGCGGGGTCGGGCCAGCGGTCGTAGAGCGCGACGACGCGCTCGGGGGCCGGGGCGGGGGCGCCCTCCCGGGTCATCTCCGCGTACGCGCGCTGGGTGGAGAGCGCCGGCACCGCCGCGACGCCGAGCGCGAGCGCGAGCGCCGCGGTCGCGGCGGCCACCGCACGCCCGGGCGCGGCCACGCGTGCGGGTTCCGCGTCCGGCGTCGCGGCCCGCTCGGATCCGGGGTGTCGCGTGGCGGCCGCTCCGAGCGCGGCGCCGGTCATCGCGCAGGCCGCGACCATCGCGGCGGGGGCGATCCAGCCCACGAGCCCCACGCCCATGAGCGCGGCCGGTGTCGCTGCGAGGAGCGCGCCGGCGACGCCTCCCCGGCGAAGCAGCGCGGAGCACGCCCAGACGAGCGCCGTGAAGGCGGCGAAGAGCAGGAGGCCGCCCGCCGCGCCTCCACCGAGCACCACGCCGAGGGGGACGTTGTGCGGGTCGAACGTGAGGCGTCCGGTCTGCACCTCCTGCCCCACGACGCTCCAGCGGATCCAGCCGGTGAACTGCTCGAGTCCGGAGCCGACGATGGGTGACTGGCCGATCTGCGCGAGCACCGGACGCCAGACCGCGTCGCGCCCGCTGCCGAGCGCGCCGATGGCCTCGGCGAACCCCTCGCCGAGCCGGCCCGCCGCTCCGAGCGCGAGGAGCGCCGAGGCGCCGGTCGCGGCGATCGCCGAGCCGAGCGCCAGCGCGGGAGCCGCCCGCCGCTCACGCGTGAACCTGAGCGCGCCGGCGAACACCGCTGCGCAGAGCACGCCGAGTATCCCCGTTCGCGAGTCGGCGAGCGCGATCCCCGCCACGCAGGCGAGCGCGAGCGCGGCCCCCGCGGCCTTGACCCCGGGGCGGCGTGTCCCGACCGTGAGCACCGCGGCGGCGACGAGCGCGATCGCGAGGAACCCGCCAAGGGAGGCGGAGTTCTCGAACACGCCGCTCGGCTCGACCGAGCCGGGTGCGGGGCCCGCCACGAGCGCGGCCACCACGAACACGCCGCCCGCGGCTGCGAGCACGCTCACGAGCGCGCGAACCATCCGCGCGTCGGCCAGCAGTACGCCCGCCACGAGCCAGGCGGCTCCTGCCGCCCACAGCGCGGTGCCCTGGTGCAGCGCGATCGCCCCCACGAACGAGATGCGGGGCTCGTGCGCCAGCGCCGAGGTGAGGGCGAGCCAGCCGAGCAGCGGGAGGAGCGCGAGCAGGAAGGCCGTGAGCGGACGCGGCAGCGGGCGCGCGGGGGCGAAGAGCGACAGGGCGGCGAGCGCGCCTCCGCCCAACAGGCCGGTGAGCGTCACCGCGGCCGGGGCGAGCGTGCCCGGGAAGGCGAACATCGAGGCGAGCACCGCCGCGAGCGCCCACGGGTAGGCCTGGCGGGCGAGTTCGGGAAGTCGCTGCATAGCGGCCCTTTCGCATCGGAGACTCCTGCCCGCCATGGTATCCCACCCGGCCGTGACGGGACGAGCCGCCCCGACCCGTGGAACCCGCGTGAACTCCTTCACAGCAACTCCATTCCTGGTACGTCGGTTGCAGCGTCTGAGCGTGGTATATTCACATCTCCCGGCCACCGGTGCCGGGCTGCCGTCGATCCGAGACGAGACCTCGTGTCACAGACGCCCCGACGCTCGAATACCGCCCTCGTGTGGCTCATCGTGGCCGTTCCGGTGCTGGTGCTGATCGCCATCGCCGGAGTCGGCGTGGCCGGGCAGCCGCAGTGCGCTGCCTGTCACTCGGGCGACGCCTTCCTCGCGGCGACCGACGCCGGGGCGCACGGCTCGCTCGCCTGCGGGGAGTGCCACGGGTCGACGCGGCCGCTCGAGCGGGCCGCCACCGGCTACCGCACCCTCGCCCACGCGCTCAGCGCCTCCCTCGGCGGGGCGCGCGGCGAGTTCGCCTCGGTCCCCGACACGCGCTGCCTCGCCTGCCACGCCGCGGTCGACGAGGGGGTGGTCACCGCCCAGGGGCTGCGCGTGGACCACATCGTCTGCGCCGAGGGCTCGCGGTGCACCGACTGTCACTCGCCCACCGCACACGGCGAGGCGACCCGCTGGGTCCGCGTCTACGACATGGACACCTGCCTCGAGTGTCACCTCACCCAGGCCTCGGCCGAGTGCGACACCTGTCACGCCGGCCGGCCGCCCGCCGAGCGGGTGACCTCGGGCGTCTTCGCGATCACCCACGGCCCCCAGTGGGAGCAGACCCACGGGATGGGCAACTCGGCGACCTGCTCGGCCTGTCACACGGCGGCCGCCTGCGAGCGGTGCCACGGCCCGGGGCTCCCGCACGACCGCGACTTCATGCGCGTGCACGCGGCGCTCTCGCAGACGCCCGAGGCCCGGTGTATGGACTGCCACGAGACGCGTTTCTGTAACGAGTGCCACGGGCTCGACATGCCGCACCCGCCCGCGTTCGTGCAGGGTCATGCCGCCGAGTCCGAGGAGAACGAGGCGCTCTGCCGCCGTTGCCACGTCGAGTCCGACTGCGTGACGTGCCACGTCACCCACGTCCACCCGGGCGGGGCGATCGGCACGCTTCCTCCGGACGGGGGGCTGAACCAGTGAACGGCGAGTTCCAGCTCTCGTGGGAGCGGCTTCCGCAGGACCTCTGGACGCTGCTGATCGACCCGGGCTCGAACCTCGGCGCGGCGCTCACGCTCTACGCGATCATCGGCACGTTGTTCGTGATCATCCTCGTGATCGCCATCCTCTTCATCATGTCCACGCCCGAGGAGGAGGAGCATGCGGCTGCCGCGGCCGGCGGAACCGCCCCGGGCGCCGGAGCGCCGGAGCGGGCCGAGGCCCCGCAGGCACCGCCGCGCACCCCGCGCGCGGTTCTGGCCACCGCAGGCATCTGGATCGCGATCCTCGCGCTCGTCTGGGTCGCGACGGGCTACGCCAGCTCGACGGCGGTCGTCTGCGAAGGGTGCCACGTGACGACCCCGCACGCGCAGGCCGCCGAGGGCACCGACCCCCACGAGAGCGTCACCTGTGTCGCCTGCCATGAGCCCGGCGGACTCGCGGGGCGGTTCGTGCTCGACGTGCCCGCGCGTGTCCTGCACGTCACCGACGGGATGATCGAGCGCACCCTGCAGGAGGGGTACGGCCAGGTGAGCCGCTCCTCGTGCGAGTCGTGCCACCGGGGGGCGCTCGACGGCGTGACCTTCGACGAGGCCCGCGGGCTTCGCATGTCGCACGCCGAGCCGCTCGAGGCCGCGGCGCGCTGCCTGGACTGCCACACGCTCCGTGACGGCGTGGTGGGCGCGCACAACGCGGGGATGAACCCGTGCCTGCGCTGCCACGATTCTCAGACCGCCTCGGCGGAGTGCTCCACCTGCCACGACCGCAACGCCGCGGCCGCGGCCCGGCCGCGCACCGCCTCCTTCGCGGCGCAGCAGGTCGAGCAGCCCCGGTGCGGCTCGTGTCACGACGAGGAACGCTACTGCGACCCCTGCCACGGCACGCGCATGCCCCACAGCAACGAGTTCATGGCCTACGCGCACGCGCGGCCCGCGGCGATCGATTTCTGGACGAACCGGGGCCGCATGTGCGCCCAGTGTCACACGCGTGAGCGGCGCTCGTGCCAGCAGTGCCACACGAACACCCTCGGCAGCGGCCACGGACCCGGGCTTCGCACGAGTCACGTCCAGGCCGAGGAGCCCGCGTGCAACCGCTGCCACCAGCGGTGGGCGTTCAACCCGCAGCGCGACTTCTGCGTGGACGTGTGCCACAGCGAGGCCGCGATCGAGGCGAGCCGGTTCTAGGGGGGCGCATGGCACGGGAGCAGGTCGGGTCGCAGGGGTGGCGCGGCGCCACTGTCACGGCGCTCGTGGTGATGGCGTTCCTCTCGCCGGGCGCGTGGTTCGTGCTCCGCCTGCCGCCGGTCCCGGTGGCCAAGGCGCTGCACCTCGCGACCGCCGGGATCTGGCTGCTCGCCGCGGGCCTCGCGCTCGTGCCGCTCGCCCGCCTCGACCGCCGCGTCGCGGCGGCGCTCGGACTCGTGGCGGCGGTCACGGCGGTCTCCTGGCTCGCGCACGGCTCGCTCTTCGCGGTCGCGTTCTACGATCTGTTCGCCAACATGCCGCTCGTGCAGTGGGCGGCGTTCCCGGCGGTCTTCACGGTCGCCGCGTGTCTCGCGGTGGGCCGGGAGTCCGTCGAGCGGGCGCTCGCGGCGACCGTGGCGCTCGGCGGGGTCCTCGGCGTGGTGATGACCTACCAGTTCTTCACCACGGCGCCGCAGGTCTTCGGCAGCACGGGCTACAGCCTCACCGCGCTCGCCCCGCTCGTGCCGGTCGGTGCGGTCCTCGCCGCGGGCGCGACCGGGCGCACGCGGGCGCTGTTCGCCCTCGCGAGCGCCGCGGTGCTCCTGGCGCTCGGCGCGTTCTCGGGGGCGCTCATGGGCGCGCTCGTGGCGGTGCTGACGGTGCTCGTGACCGTCGCCGCGCTCGCGGCGGGTCGCGGGGGAGCGGCGGAGGGCGGGGCGCCGCGAGCGGCGCGGGGGGCGGTCAGGACGGTCGCGCTCGGAGTCGCGGGACTCATGTTCGCGGTGATGCTTCTGGCCCAGGTCCCCGCGATCAGCGGCGGGGTGGCCGGGCCCGAACGCCTCGAGGAGGCGGGGGCGGGCCTGAGCTTCGTCTCCCGCGCCCACATGTGGGCCGGCGCGCAGGCGATGTTCGCCGACCGGCCGCTGCTCGGGTTCGGCCCCTCGGGATACCGTGTCGCCGCGGTGGAGTACCTGCCGCCGCAGGCGCTGCAGTTCATCCCCGACCGGCCCGACAGCATCGACCCGACCGTCTATAGCCCCCAGTCCCCGCACTCGCTGCTCTGGGAGATCGCGACCCGCCTCGGGCTCGTCGGCCTGATCGCGTTCGGCGCGCTGTTCGCCGCCTGGGCCGTGGCGCTGCGTGACGCCCCGCGGCCCGACGCAGGTACGGCGCGCTTGCGCGCCGGACTCGCCGCCGGGTTCGTGGCCGCGCTCTTCTCGCTGCAGGTCAACCCGGTGCTCTTCCCGATGGGCCTGGTGGTCCCGGCGCTCGCCGGCCTCGCCGTGGCGCCGCTGGGCCCGGACGTTCCCGCGCGGGCGCCGCGCGCGGACGGCCCGGCCGGGACCGGCCGATGGACCGGCGCGCGCATCGCGCTCGTGGCGTCGGGCGCTGTCCTGGCCGGCGCGGCGCTCTGGCTCGGCGTGGGCGAGTGGCGCGCCGAGACCGGGCGCTCGTCCGACCCCTTCGAGCAGATCGCGCTGCACGAGCGCACGCTCGCGGCGCTGCCCGGTCATCCGCAGATCGAGCGGGAACTCGCCGAGCTGCGGCTGCTCGTCGCGCCGGACGCCCCCTCGGTCGCCGCGGCGCAGGCGGCGGCCGACGCGCTTCCCGCGCACGTCGCCCGCTTCGCGCCCAACCTCGTGAGCCTCGCCACCTACTCGCTCGCGCAGGCCGAGCGCACCGGCCGCGACGATCTGAGTTGGGAGGACGCCCGCCTGTCGCACGCCGAGGAGGTCCTCCCGCCCACACCCGCGCTCGTCGCCGAACGCCTGCACCTCGCGGTCCTCTCCGGTGATGTCGCCGCCGTCGAGGCGGCGCTGCCCGCGGCCCGTGAATGGGGAGGGTTCTACCCGTTCACGGAGGCCTATCTCACCGCCGCCGAGCAACTCCTCTCGGCCAGCGATTAAGAAGATCAAGGTTTACGGGGGCGACGAATCGCGGTATCTTGTGATGAGTATCACAACAACGGACTCTCGCATGCGTCCGTAGGGGGATCCAAGCCACAGAATCGGGGGGATTCGCGTGGTCACCGCTTCATCTGCGACCCGCATGGGGGTGCGGGCCGGTCTCGGCGTACTCGTCGTGCTGCTCATCGCGCTCGGGCTCCTGCTCGCCTCGGCGGCTCCCGCGCATGCGATCGCGCAGTTCCAACCCTCGTCGTTCCTGCCCGCCAACGGGTCGACCGTGGGGGTCGCCCGGCCCACCATCGGCTTCACGTACACCGACACGGTGCCGGGGCCCAAGCGCGTGATCGTCCGTCTCAACAGCCAGGTGGTGTTCGACCAGGTGGTGCCGCAGGGCGACGTGCGGTTCAAGCCGGGGTTCGACCTCAGCAACAACACCACGTACGCCGCGCAGGCGACCGTGGTCGGCTCCACCACCGTGAACTCCTACTGGAGTTTCTCCGTGGTCGCCGCGCCGGGCATGACGTTGACGGGCGACTGCATGGAGTGCCACACGACCTACCCCTCGGCCCACTCTCTCGACACCTGCTCCGGATGCCACGGGGCGCCGTGGCCGTTCTCCTACCATCCCAACACCGGTCCCGGCAGCGACGGGGCGCCGGCCGGCCGGTGCGTGCAGGTCGGGTGCCACGGGATCGTGGCCGACACCTCGCTCTTCGTGCACGGGAGCGAACTCTACGAGACAGACCCCTACGCGCCGCTCTCGCCACTCTCCCGCTACCGCTCGACCTACCCGTGCACTTACTGCCACTCGGCCACCTATCCGGCCATCCCGCGGCACTCGACGGCAGGACTCGAGGGGACGCATCAGGACGCCATCGGCGGCAGCTCGTGCGAGGAGTGCCACAGCAACTCGCTCATCGAGGAACACGCCAGGTTCCCGCTCGACTCCGAGTTCAAGCACCAGTGCACGCTCTGCCACGCGAGCACGCGGGTGCGCGTGCAGCAGGCGATCGCGAGCAGCGACACCCGGTGCGACTCGTGCCATCCGAACCTCCACAACAAGTCGTGGAGCTATCCGGACTACTACCAGTGGAGCACCGGTTTCGGCGACGGGAGCGGGACCCCGCTCAGCGAGCTCGGCTCCAACCCGCTCTATCCGGGCGTGCACGGCAACTACCTCGCGACCACCGCCAAGTGCGGGGTGTGCCACTCGGTCCACCGCGCGCGGGGTGACGGCGTGAAGCTGCTCAACACCGCGGTCGCCACGTGCGCCGGGTGCCACGGCGCCGGGACGTCCACGGTGACCGAGCTGACCGTGAGCTGGGCCGCCGGCGGTCCGCACCGCTCGGGTGACGCGGCGCAGTGCACCGTGCGCTCCTGCCATCTTGACAACCCGCACGGCGCGGGCGGTTCGCAGTACGCCATCGTCGCGGCCAAGCTGCTGAATCCCGCGACCGACGCCGCGCTCGCCGAGGCGGTCGCAGACCCCGCCGCCTCTGGGATCTCCGTCGCCGACCTGAACGCCGATCCCGCCTCGACCTGGGACGAGGCGACACGGTCCGCCGTGCGCACCGGCTACAACTGCAACCAGGCGGGCTGCCACGTGCAGACGCTCCTCGCGGTGCTCGACCCCGAGTGGGGCGAGACGCGCTACGCCGACTACGACAACGCGTACTGGGAGAGCGTGGGCGGACGCACGCTGGCCAACGGAGGCTACGTCGCCAAGACCGGTCACCTGAGCGTGGCCGAGGCAGGCGCCACGGCGTTCGTCCCGGTCACGAGCTGCGTGAGCTGCCACGACCAGACCGACAGCGCCACGGGCAACGGCGCGACCACGGTCTCAGGCTACACGTTCCCGCACTCGCAGACGGCTGTGGGCGACAGTGACTACCCGGGCAGGGCGTACCTGTGGATGGGCTACGCCGCCGATGCGGGAACCGCCCCCACCGGGATGTCCTCGCTCGAGGAGAAGGCCTACGACGGCGCGTGCCTCAAGTGCCACCGCGCGGCGGGCGGCGCGGGCGGGGTCGGAATCGACTTCTAGCCGCCGGCTCGATACACTCGCAGGTGCACGGTCAGCCACACGGCCGTGCACCTGTTCGCGCACGTCGAGCCCTGTGAGGAGCTGTTCGCCCGGTGCGATCCGAGTCCGTCTTCGCCGCGATCCTCGCCGGTGGCAGCGGTCAACGCTTCTGGCCGCTCTCCCGCGAGCTCTCGCCCAAGCAGATGCTCTCGGTCTTCGGCCAGGAGTCGCTCATCGCCCAGGCGGTCCACCGGCTCGACGGCATCGTCGATCGCGACGCCGTGTACGTGGTCACCAACGAGCGGCTCTTCGACGAGCTGCGCAACCACCTCGCCTCGCACCCCGACCGCTCGCTCCACGACCTGCGCTACCTGCAGGAGCCGCTCCCGCGCAACACCGCGCCCGCCATCGCGTACGCTGCCGCCACGGTCGAGCTCGTGGACCCCGACGCGCTCCTGGTCGTGCTCCCCTCGGACCACGTGCTCGAGGCCGGACAGACGTGGCACGAGTGCATGTCCGCCGCCCTCCGGCTGGCCGCCGAGGGGTACCTCGTCACCATCGGCATCGAGCCCACGCGGCCCGATACCGCCTACGGCTACATCAAGGCCGCCGACGCGCTGCCCGCTCACGCCGTGGGCGACGCGCTGCCCTACCGCGCCGAGCGGTTCGTCGAGAAGCCCGACCTCCCGCGCGCCGAGGAGTTCCTCGCCGAGGGGGGCTACTCGTGGAACGCCGGCATCTTCGTGATGGGCGCGGCCCGTGTACTCGCCGAACTCGAGGCGCACGAGGACACGGCGGCCATCGCACAGACGAGCCGGTGGCTCGCGGCTGCCCAGGCCGCCGGCGCGGTCGACGCCGACGAGGCGCGCGAGCGCTTCGGCGCGCTGCCGGGTATCTCGATCGACTACGCGGTCATGGAGCGCTCCGATCGCGTCGCGGTCATCCCCTCGGCGCTCAAGTGGAGCGATGTGGGCTCGCTCGTGGCACTCGAGGAGATCGCGCCTCCCGACGCCCTCGGCACGGTGCGCGTGGGCCGGGGCGTCGACCTCGACACGCGCGACTCGGTGGTCTACTCGACCGACCGGCTCGTCGCCACGCTCGGCGTGGAGGACCTTCTCGTCATCGACACGGCCGACGCGACCCTCGTGGCGCACAAGGACCGTGCCCAGGACGTGCGGCACGTGGTCGACGCGCTCAAGGACCAGGGCGCCGAGGAGGTCGTCCAGCCCAAGGTGAGCCTGCGGCCGTGGGGCTCGTGGACGAGCCTGCTCGCCGGGCACAACTTCCAGATCAAGCTGCTCGAGCTCAAGCCGGGCTGCAAGGCGAGCCTTCAGCGCCACCGCCACCGCTCCGAGCACTGGGTGGTGGTGGCCGGCACGGCGCTCGTCACGCGCGACGACGAGCGGGTCGAGGTGCACGCGAACGAGAGCATCTACATCCCTGTGGGCGCCTCGCACCGGATCGAGAACTGCGGCAAGGTGCCGCTCAAGGTGATCGAGGTGCAGGTGGGGGAGTACCTCGGCGAAGACGACATCGTCCGCATCGAGGACGACTGGCACAGAGAGGGCTGACGCGATGCCCAAGCGCGCGCTCATCACCGGGGTGACCGGACAGGACGGCTCCTACCTCGCCGAGCTGCTGCTCGAGGAGGGTTACGAGGTCTTCGGCATGGTCCGGCGGCTGTCGATGGAGAACCACGACCGCATCGAGCACATCCTCGACCGCATCACGCTGGTCGACGGCGACCTGCTCGACGAGTACTCGATCATGGACGCGCTCGGCTGCGTCGAGCCTGACGAGGTCTACAACCTCGCGGCGCAGTCGTTCGTGCCGACCTCCTTCACCCAGCCGATGCTCACCGCCGAGTACAACGCGCTCGGCCCCCTTCGCTGGCTCGAGGCGATCAGGCGGCTTTCTCCCGAGACGCGCTTCTACCAGGCGTCGACCTCGGAGATGTTCGGCCTCGTGCGCGAGGTGCCCCAGACCGAACTCACCCCGTTCCATCCGCGCTCGCCCTACGGCGTGGCCAAGGTCTACGGCTACTTCATCACGGTCAACTACCGCGAGTCCTACGGGCTGCACGCGAGCAACGGGATCCTCTTCAACCACGAGTCGCCCCGGCGCGGGCTCAAGTTCGTGACCCGCAAGATCACCGACGGCGTGGCGCGCATCAAGCTCGGGCTCGCAGACGAGCTGCGCCTCGGCAACCTCGAGGCCAAGCGCGACTGGGGCTTCGCGGGTGATTCGGCCCGCGCGATGTGGCTCATGATGCAGCAGGACGAGCCGGACGACTACGTCATCGCGATGGGGCACGAGCACTCGGTGCGCGAGTTCTGCGAGCTGGCGTTCGGGCACGCGGGCCTCGACTACCGCGACCATGTGGTCGAAGACCCCGCGTTCTGGCGTCCCGCCGAGGTCAACCGGCTCCTCGGCGACTCGAGCAAGGCGCGCGAGAAGCTCGGATGGGAGCCGCGGGTGACCTTCGAGGAGATGGTCCGCATGATGGTCGACGCGGACCTCGAGCGGCTTTCGCCCGAGTGCGGGTGAGTCGCGCGTGAACGGGCAGGGGCGGGAGGCGACGATGCGTGAGACGCCGTCAGCGCCTTCGGCCCTGGTCTGGGCGGCGGCGGTCCTCGTGGGCCTCGCGACAGCGACCGCGACCCGGATCTACCTGGTCTCCGGCGCGCACTGGGCGCTCATCGCGGTCGTCGCGGCGGGCGTGTCGACCGCTGTGCTCCTGGCCGTCCGAGACCGGGGCTATCCGGGCCGGCTCGCACGCGAGCTCATGCCGGTGCTGGTGAGCGCCGGGATCGCGGTGTTCGTGCACGCCATCATCTCGACGCGCATGGGGGGCGGCCTGCCGGTCTTCCTGCGGGTGTGCCTGGGGCCGGCCTGCTGGGTCGGGGCCGCCCTGCTCGGCCACGCCGCGAGCGAGTGGCGGCGCGTGCCGCTCGTCGCCGCCGCGGTGGCGACATGGGTGTCGGCCGCAGGCGGGCTCTTCGCGCTCGCGCGCCACCTCGGCCTCACGGGCGCCCTCGGCAGGGTGTACGTGGAGTGGACGCGGGCGCTCGGCGGGTGGACGCCGGCGCCGGGCGAGCAGTTCCGCGCGACCGGGTTCGCCGCCGACCCCAACACCTACGGCCTCATCGGCGCGGTGGCGCTCGTGTTCGCGGCCTCGGTCGAGGGGCGGCCGCGCCTGCGCGCGTTCGTCGCAGCGGGCGGGCTGCTCGTGGTGGCGCTCTCGGGCTCGCGCACGGCGGCGCTCTCGGTGGCCTGCGCGGCGATCGCGTGGTTCGCAGCCGCAGCGCTCGACCGGGCGTCGTTCAGGGAGCGCGTGCGGCACCTCGCGCCGGTCGCCGGAGCGCTGGTGGCGGTCCTTCTCGTGATGGTACTCGTGGTGGGCGTGGCCGGCGCGCCGAGCGGGCTCGTCGACCGGCTCGCGCAGACCGGCACGCGGGTCGCCGAGGCGCTCGGCGCGGGAGACGTGGCCTCCGCCGCGGGCACCGCCACCAACGAGCGCTCCGAGATCTGGGCGCGCGGCTGGGCGCTCTACGCGAGCTATCCGGCCGGCGTGTTCTGGCAGCCGGAGGACCTCATCGGCAGGTCGGTGCATAACGAGTACCTCGAGCGACTCATCCTCGGCGGGCCGCTCTATCTGGGAGCGTTCCTCTTCCTGCTCGGCTGGCTCATCGTGCGGGTGCGCCCTTGGGAGGCGCCCGGGTTCGGGCCCGCGTTCGGCGTGCTCTACGCGGCAGCCGCGGTCACCCTCGGCCCGTCGCTGCTGCCGCCCTTCCTGGTGCTCGGCTTCTACCTCGTGGGATGGGCGGGCGGACGCCGGTGAGGGTGCTCGCGGTCAACGCGTCGGTGGCGGGCGGCGGCGCCGAGCGGGTCGCGCTCTCGCTGCACCGGGCGTACCGCGAGCGCGGGGTCGACGCGCTGCTCGCGGTCGGCAGTCGCAACGCCGAGGAGCCCGGCACGTTCGAGGTGCCGCGCGACGCGGGCAGGAGCGCCTGGGCGCGCACGCTGCTGGCGCGCGCGTGGCGGCTCGAGGAGCAGAGCGCCCGGCCCGGCGACGCCCGCGGCCTCGCGTCGCGCGCGCTGCGGGTCGCCGCCGAGCCCGCGCGATGGGCGCGCGTGGCGCGCGGCCACGAGGACTTCGACTTCCCGTGGACCGGCGGCCTGCTCGAGCTCGCGCCGCCACGGCCCGACGTGCTGCACCTCCACAACCTCCACGGCGGCTACTTCGACATCCGCGCGCTGCCGGCCCTCACGGCCGAGACGCCGGCGGTTCTCACGCTCCACGACACCTGGCTGCTCACCGGCCACTGCGCCCAGCCCTTCGAGTGCGGGCGCTGGCGGGAAGGGTGCGGCGGCTGTCCCGACCTCGGCAGGTACGTGCCGATCCGCCGCGACGCGAGTGTCGAGAACCGCGAGGTGAAGCGGCGCGCGCTCCTCGGCAGCAGGCTCGGCCTTGCGGCGCCCTCGGCATGGCTGCTCTCGATGGCCGAGGAGAGCGGGCTGCTGGGCGAGGGCCGCGAGGGTCGCGTGATCCCCAACGGCATCGACCCGGCGGTGTTCGCGCCGGGTGAGCGCGCCGCGGCGCGCGAGGCGCTCGGGCTGCCTCAGGACCGCAGGGTCGTGCTCGTCGCGGCGAAGGGCGTGCGCGCCAACCTATACAAGGGGTTCGCGACGCTGCTCGACGCGCTCGAGCGGCTGCCGGACGAGGCGGCTGCCGACCTGCTCGTGGTCGCGCTCGGCGACGAGGGGGCGCAGGGCGGGGGCCCGGGCGCGATCCGCGCCCACGGCTCGGCTGGCGGCGACGGCCGCGTCGAGGTGCGCGGGGTGCCGTTCGCGGGAGACCCGGAGCGCGTCGCCGACTACCACCGCGCCGCCGACGTGTTCGTGCACCCTTCGCTCGCCGATACGTTCCCGCTGGCGCCGGTCGAGGCGATGGCCTGCGGCACGCCCGTGCTCGCCTCGGACGCCGGAGGGCTGCCGGAGGTCGTCGAGCACGACGTGAGCGGCCTGGTTGTTCCCGCGGGCGACGCTCCGGCGCTCGCCGAGGCGCTCGAGCGGGTCCTCGGCGACGCGGAGCTGCGCGAACGGCTCTCCTCGGCGGGGGTGCGGAGGGTGGCGGAGCGCTTCACGCTCGGTAGGCAGGCCGACGCGTATCTGGCATGGTATGCACAGCTCGCCGAGGAGCGGGCGGCGGCCGGCCGGAGTGGAGTGGCGAGCACGTGAGACGCGCAGACCGCAGCGGGGGCGAGGGCCCCCTCGTCTCGATCCTGACGCCCTCGTACAACCAGGCCGAGTGGCTCGGCGACAACCTGCGCTCGGTCGCGTGCCAGACCTACCCGCGCATCGAGCACGTGGTCATGGACGGCGGCTCGGACGACGGCAGCGTGGAGGTCCTCGAGGCCGCGGGCGACTCGGTCACCTGGCGCAGCGAGCCCGACGAGGGCCAGGCCGACGCGATCAACAAGGCGTTCGCCGCGTCGACCGGCGAGATCATCGGCTGGATCAACTCCGACGACGCCTACTTCGACTGCGAGGTCGTCGCCGACGTCGTGGCGTTCTTCGAGGCACATCCGGAGGCCGACGTCGTCTACGGGCACTGCGCCCAGACCACCGCCGAGGGCGCGCTCATCCAGCTGCTTTGGGCGCCGCGGTTCGACGGAGAGCTGCTGCGGACCACGAACGTGATCAGCCAGCCTGCGACGTTCCTGCGCCGCCGCGTGCTCGGCGAGCCGATGCTCGACGCGTCGTTCCACTTCACGATGGACTACGAGTTGTGGCTGCGACTCGAGGCCGCGGGCGCCCGGTTCGCGCGCATCGACCGCATCACCGCGATCGACCGGCACCAGGCCGCGCGCAAGTCCTCGAACATCCTCGACGTGCACGAGGCGAACCTCGCCCTTCTCGCCGGACGCTACGACACGCGGTTCGGGCCCGAGTACCAGGCGGCGCGCACGCGCTTCTACCTCACGCAACGGGTCGCCGGAGCGCGGCTCGTCGGAGAGGTGCGCCGCAGGCCGCTCGCTTTCTCGCACCCGCGCGACCTCACCCGCGGGCTGCTGCGCCGCCAGCTCCTCACGCGCCGCTCGAAGTGGGCCGAGGAGTACCGCTAGCTCGCGGTCGGCAGCCCGAGGAGGCGGGGTGAGCGACGCGCCCACTCATGGGTGCCGCCGGCTCAGTCGGCGACGCGGTACCTGATGAGCGCCCAGACCGCCTGCACGCCGTCCCACGCGCCGATCTTCTTTCCCTCGGCATACGCGCGGGGGCTGAACTCGACGGGGACCTCCACGATGCGGATGCCGCGCTTGAGGAGCTTCGCGGTGAACTCCGGCTCGAAGTCGAAGCGGTTCGCCCGCAGCGAGATGCCGTCGAGCACCTCCCGGCGAAACACCTTGTAGCACGTCTCCATGTCGGTGAGCCGGTTGCCGAACAGCACGTTCGTCATCAGGGTGAGGAACTTGTTCGCGAGCAGGCTGCTGCGCATGATGCCCTCGGGGTCACCCGCGAGGAAGCGCGAGCCGTAGACCACGTCGGTCTGGCCCGCCTGGATCGGCGCGAGCAGCTGCGGGTACTGTCGCGGGTGGTACTCGAGGTCGGCGTCCTGCACGAGGAGCACGTCGCCCGTCGCGGCCTGCATGGCGGTACGAAGCGCGGCGCCCTTGCCAGCGTTCTGGTCGTGGAGCAGCACCCGGACGAGCGGGTCGCCGTCGAGACCCGCGAGCACGTCGCGCGTACCGTCGGTCGAGCCGTCGTCGACCACCACGATCTCGGTCGCGAGCCCGGTCGCCTTGATCGCGTCGAGCACGTCGCGCACGGTGTCACGCTCGTTGTAGACGGGAACCAGGACCGACAGGTTCATCGGCCCGCCTCGGCGCCGAGCGCGTGGAAGTACTCGATCGTGCGACGCAGTCCCTCGTCGAGCGTGGTGGTCGCCTCCCAGCCGAGGTGCCGGCGCGCGAGCGAGAGCTCGGGGCGGCGCTGGCACGGATCGTCGGTGGGCAGCGGCTCGTGGCGGATCTTCGACCCGCTCCCGGTCAGTTCGATGACCTTCTCGGCGAGCTCGCGCACCGTGAACTCGAACTCGGAGCCCACGTTGACCGGCCCGGTGAACTCGTCGGGGGTCTCCATGGCGAGCACGAGCGCGTCGATGATGTCGTCGACGTAGGAGAACGAGCGGCTCTGGTCGCCGTCTCCGTAGACCGTGAGGTCCTCGCCGAGGAGCGCCTGCACGATGAAGTTGCTCACCACGCGGCCGTCGTCGTGGTGCATGCGCGGGCCGTAGACGTTGAAGAGGCGGACCACCTTGATCTTGAGGCGGTACTGGCGGTGATAGTCGAAGAAGAGCGTCTCTGCGCACCGCTTGCCCTCGTCGTAGCAGCTCCGCGGGCCGATCGGGTTGACCCGGCCCCAGTACGACTCCGGTTGGGGGTGGACCTCCGGGTCGCCGTAGACCTCGCTCGTGGAGGTCTGCAGGATCCGGGCGCCGGTGCGCTTGGCCAGGCCGAGCATGTTGATCGCGCCGTGCACGCTCGTCTTGGTGGTCTGCACCGGGTGGCGCTGGTAGTGGATGGGCGAGGCCGGACACGCGAGGTTGTAGATCTCGTCGACCTCGACGTAGAGCGGCATCGTGATGTCGTGGCGGAGCAGTTCGAAGCGCGGATGGCCGAGGAGGTGCGCCACGTTGAGGCGGTTCCCGGTGTAGAAGTTGTCCGCGCAGAGCACGTCGCAGCCCTCGGCGATGAGTCGTTCACAGAGGTGCGAGCCGAGGAACCCCGCTCCTCCGGTCACCAGGACTCGTTTCGGGCTCTCGAACCTCATGCGCGCTCCGTTTCCGCTCGGCTGCGAGTTGGTCGCTCCCGCGCGTCCGGCCGGCGTGCGGCGGTGCCGCGGGGGGTACGCGAGTGTTACAGTTCTTCGTGAAGAATCTTACCAGGAACGGGCCGAGGATGATGCGGGGATGGCGGTTCTGATCGTCGCGTTTTGGGGGGTGCTGTTCCTCGCGCTCCTCGACAGCGGACTGCTCGTGCGCGAGGCGGCGCTCGCCGCGGCGACGGCGACCGGTGTGGGGTTGCTGGCGGTCACCGAGGCGCTCTCGCTCCCCGGGGCGCTCACGCCGGCAGGGCTCGCGCTCGCATGGCTCGTCGCGGTGGGTGTCGCGGTCGCGTCGCTGCGACGGCGCGTGGGCGTCGGGGCTCGTCGCGCGAGGCGCGAGGTGGTCTCGGCGTTGGAGAGGGCGCCACGCGTCCCGGCGGCGATCGTCGCCCTCTTCGTGGCGGGCACGTTCGCGGCCGGAGTGCTCTACCCGCCGTACAACTGGGACAGTCTCACCTATCACCTGCCGCGGGTGCACCTCTGGCTCCAGAACGGATCGGTCGCGCACTTCCCGACCGCCGAGGCCCGCCAGCTGTTCTCGAGCCCGTTCGCGAACTACGTCGTGCTGCACCTGCAGGCCCTCTCCGGCGGCGGGGACCGCCTGATCGACCTCGGCCAGTGGTGGGGCTACCTGCTCTCGGCGACCGCGGTCTCGCTCCTCGCGCGGCGCCTCGGCGCCTCGGCGCACGGACAGTGGCTGGCCGCGGTGGTCGCCCTCACGGTGCCGATGGCGGTCCTCCAGGCGTCGACCACGCAAAACGACCTGTTCACCGCGGCGTGGTGCCTCGTGGGGGTCTACGCGGTCGTGGTCGTGATCGATCGCCTGCATGACGGGCATCCCCGGGCGCTCGCGACCCCCTGGCTCGTCTGGGCCGCGGCGGCGGGCGGGCTCGCGCTTCAGTCCAAGCCCACCGCCATCCTCGTGCTCGCGCCGTTCGGCGCGTGGTTCATCGTGACCCTCGTCGGCGCGGCCGGATGGCGCCGGTCGCTCGGGACGCTCGGGCTGATGGTGGCGTGCGTGCTCGTGGTCAACTCGGCGTGGTACCTCCGCAACGCGGCCACCCTCGACGGGGACTTCCTCGGCCTGCAGGCCCCCGGCAACGACCACATCCTCACCGCGGCGCGCACGCCGACGACACTGGCCGCAAACGGCCTCATGAACGCGAGTATGCTGCTCGGGACGCCGTCCACCGGCGTGAACGAGCGAACCGAGGCCGCGGTGGAGCGGATCGCGGCCGTCCTCGGCGTGACCGAGCTCGAGTCGGTGATGGGGGAGCCGGGCTACGGCCCGTATCAGGTGAGGCGCGAGATCTGGAGCCACGACATCGCCCCGGCTCCGCTCACGGTCGCGCTCTTCGTGATCAGCGCGGTGGCGCTCATGGGCAGGGGGTCGCGCCCCGGCCCGCTGCAGGCCGTCTACCCGGCCGCGGCGTTCGCCGGCTTCGTGCTGATGCTCGCGCTCATCGGGTGGCAGCCGTGGATCAACCGCCTCACGCTGCCCGCGGTGCTCCTCATGGCCCCGCTCGCGGGCCCCGCGCTCACCGAGGCGACCGCACGCGGCCGCCGGGCCATCGCGCCCGCGCTGCTCGCGGGGGTCGCGCTCTCCGTGGTGCTCGGGCTGCTCGTGCTCGCCTTCGACTACTCGAACCGGCTCGTGCCCATGGCGGGGAGCCGCTGGTTCGCGAGCTACGAGGAGAGCCGGTTCAGGGCGGTGCCTGACCTCGAGCAACCGTTGCGTGCGGTCATCGCCGGGCTCGAGGCCCGCGGGATCGAGCGGGTGGGGATCTCGCAGCACGACGGCGACTTCCCCATCCAGTTGCTCTTCTCGGTCGCCGCCGACGTCGAGTTCGGGTACGTTGTGCCGACGGTGCTGCCCGAACGGATCGGGCAGCGGGGGTTCACGCCGGAGGCGGTGGTGGTCATCGTGGGCGAGGAGCGTTTCCAGGCGTCGCCGGCTCGCTACGTGCCGGCGAGCGAGGAACTGATCGAACCCCAGCAGGCGGCCGGGTGGGTGATCCTCCTTCATGACGTCCGGTAGGCCGAGGAAGGCCCGCGCGCTCCCGGTCAAGGGCGTCGCCGGCGGCATCGCGCTCGTGGCGCTCGCGAGCGCGCTGCTCTTCGCCGCGCTCGCCGCGCTCACCGAGGCGGGCGCGGTCGCCTCGGCGTTGCGGGACTTTCCCGTGCGGGTGCTCGCGACGCTCCTGGCGGCGACCACCGCCGGCATCGCGCTACGCGCGGTCAGGTGGCGGTGGCTGCTCCGCCTCACGGGGTCTCGTGTCACCTTCGCCGAGGCGCTCCACATGCAGCTCGCCGGTCAGGCGGCGGCGGTCACGCCCGGGCGGGTGGGCGAGGTGCTCAAGCCCTGGGTCGCCCGCGAGGTGGCACAGACACCGCTCTCCCGGGGGATCGCCCTCGTGTTCGCCGAGCGGCTCGCCGATCTCGTCGCGGTCTGCCTCCTCGCCCTCGGCGCGCTCTCGATCGCGGGCGGCGGGTGGGCGAGTCTGGTGGCGGCGGTGCTCGCGGTCGCGCTCGTGATCGGGGTCGCCCGCTCGGGGCGCCTGCACGCGCTCGGGCTCGCGCTCGCGTCGCGCCATCGGCTGCTGCGCGAGCACCGCATCTCGATGGAGCGCGTCGCCGACACGCTGAGGACGGGGCTCTCGCCCGGCGTGCTCGCGCGCTCGACCGGCGCGGCCGTCGTCGTGTGGGGGCTCGAGGGCGTCGCGTTCGCTTGGTGCCTGCGGGTGCTCGGCTTCGACGCGCTCTCCGTACCCGGCGCGGTGTCGGTGCATGCGCTCTCCGTGCTCGCGGGGGCGCTCTCGTTCCTCCCGGGGGGCATCGGGCTCACCGAGGCGACCATGGCGGGCGTCCTCGTGGCGGCCGGCATGGTCGCAGCCGCGGCCTCTGCCGCCACGATCATCATGCGCGTGGCGACGCTGTGGTGGGGCGTCGCGCTCGGGTGGCTCGCGCTCGCCGCGCGCCCGCGGCTTCTGCGCTCGGCGTTCGCCGCTCCCGGCGTTCCGGCCGCCGGGGCCACGGCCCCGCGCGACGACAGCGCGCCGTCCGGCGACTACAATGGTGCGGACAGCTGACGCCGGGACCGAAAGGGCCGTGCCCGTGCCGCTCGATCTAGCGAAGAAGCGTGTGATGGTGACCGGCGGGGCCGGGTTCCTCGGCGGGTTCGTGCTCGAGAAGCTCGCCGAACGCGGCTGCACGGACGTGTTCGTCCCGCGCGCCGCCGAGTTCGACCTCACGCGGGCGGCGGACGTCACCCGCGCGCTCGCCGTCTTCGAGCCCGAGGTCGTGATCCATCTCGCCGCGGTGGTGGGCGGGATCGGCGCCAATCGCGACGAGCCCGGACGGTTCTTCTACGAGAACGCGATCATGGGGATCGAGCTCATCGAGCAGTCGCGCCGCATGGGCGTGGAGAAGTTCGCGTGCGTCGGCACGGTCTGCGCCTACCCCAAGCACACGCCGGTGCCCTTCGCCGAGGACGCGCTGTGGGACGGCTACCCCGAGGAGACCAACGCGCCCTACGGCATCGCCAAGAAGGCGATGCTCGTGCAGCTCCAGGCGTATCGCGAGCAGTACGGCATGAACGGCGTCTTCCTGCTGCCCGTCAACCTCTACGGGCCGCGCGACAACTTCGACCTGCACACGAGCCATGTCATCCCGGCGATCATCCGCAAGTGCGTCGAGGCGCGCGAGGCCGGCGAGTCGCACGTCACGCTGTGGGGCACCGGCACGCCGAGCCGCGAGTTCATCTACGCCGCCGACGCCGCCGAGGGGATCGTGCTCGCCACCGAGCGCTACGACGACCCCGAACCGGTCAACCTCGGCGCCGGCTTCGAGATCACCATCCGCGACCTCGCCGAGAAGATCGCCGCGCTCACCGGCTTCACCGGTGACATCGTCTGGGACACGTCGCAGCCCGACGGCCAGCCGCGGCGCTCGCTCGACACGCGGCGCGCGCGCGAGCGGTTCGGATTCGAGGCGCGCACCGGATTCGACGAGGGTCTCGCTGCCACGATCGAGTGGTACCTCGCCGAGGGGCGCGCGGAGCCGGACGCCTCCGCGCCGCCGCCCGCCCCGTACGTGCCGCCCGTCGAGCGGATCGTCGACGGCGAGCAGGTGGTCGCGATCATCGTGAGGGGCTCCCTGCGCGAGCCGGGCGTGCGCTTCTTCTCCGAGGCGGACTTCTCGCAGCAGCTCGGTTTCATGTCGCGCCCCGCCGGGCACGTCATCGAGCCGCACGTGCACAACGCCGTCCCGCGCGAGGTCGCCTACACGCAGGAGACGCTCTTCGTGCGCGAGGGCCGCGTGCGGGTCGACCTGTACCGGGACGACCGGACTCCGCTCGCCAGTCGCGTGCTCGCCACGGGCGACGCGATCCTGCTCGCGACCGGCGGGCACGGCTTCACGATGCTCGACGAGACCGCGATGGTCGAGGTGAAGCAGGGCCCGTACTCCGGCGACGGCGACAAGACCCGCTTCGAGCCCGGGCCAGGAGCGTGCGGATGATCCCCGTCAACGAGCCGCTCATCGGCGAGGCCGAGTCCGCCAACGTGCAGGAGTGCCTGCGCACGGGGTGGATCTCCTCGGCGGGGCGGTTCATCGACGAGTTCGAGCACGCGTGGGCCGCCTACTGCGGCGTCGAGCACGGGGTCGCGGTCTCCAACGGCTCCGCGGCGCTCGAGCTCGCGGTCTGGGCGCTTGAGCTGGAGCCGGGCGACGAGATCATCATGCCCACGTTCACGATCGTCTCGTGCGCGCTCGCCGCGGTCTACAACGGCGCGGTGCCGGTGCTCGTGGACTGCGACCCGGAGACGTGGTGCATGGACGTCGCGCGGATCGAGGAGCGCGTCACGCCGCGGACGCGCGCGATCATGCCGGTGCACCTCTACGGCCACCCGGTGGACATGGATCCGCTCCGCGAGATCGCCGACCGCCACAGGCTCGCGGTCATCGAGGACGCCGCCGAGGCCCACGGCGCGACCTATCGCGGCGCGCGGTGCGGCTCCCTCGGCGACGTGAGCTGCTTCAGCTTCTACGCGAACAAGATCGTCACGACCGGCGAGGGCGGGATGGTGCTCACCGACGACGCCGCGCTCGCCGAGCGGCTGCGCTCCGGCCGCAACCTGTGTTTCCGCGACGACCGCCGCTTCTGGCACACCGAGGCCGGGCACAACTTCCGCCTCACCAACGTGCAGGCGGCGATCGGCCTCGGCCAGGTCGAGCGGATCGACGAGCTCGTGGCGCGCAAGCGGCGGATGGGCGCGCGCTACACGGAGCTCCTCGGCGGACTGCCGCTGCAGCTGCCGGTCGAGCGCGAGTGGGCCGAGAACGTCTACTGGATGTACGGCGTGGTCCTCGCCGAGGGGACCGGCCTCGACGCCGTGTCGTTCGCGGAGCGACTCGCCGAGCGCGGCGTGCAGACGCGGCCGTTCTTCATCGGCATGCACGAGCAGCCGGTCTTCCGGGATCGCGGGCTCTTCGCGGGCGAGCGGCATCCGGTCGCCGAGCGGCTCGCGCGCCAGGGGCTCTACCTGCCGAGCGGCCTGGCGCTCACCGATGACCAGCAGGACGCGGTCGCCGAGGCCGTCCGTGAGGTGCTCGGCCGATGATGCGGGGCGCGGGCGGGGAGGCGGGGCGGTGAGGATCGGGGTCGTGCCCAACCTCGACCGGAGCGTGGGCGGCGTCTACCAGTACGCCGTGACGATGCTCGAGGCGCTTGCCGACCTCGGGACCGGCGACGAGTTCATGGTCTTCACCTACGGCGGCGAGGAGCTGCCCGCAGGTCTCGTCGCGCCGGGGCCGGTGGCGCCGCTGCGCCGGGGGGCCGGGCCTCTCGGCCGCGCGGGCGCCGCGCTCGCCCGGCTCGCGCAGCCGCGGGCGGCGCACGATCCCGCGTGGGAGCGCTTCTTCGCGGCGCACGGCATCGACCTGCTCGTGTTCACCGCCGACGCCGACCTCGCGCCACGCGCCGGCGTGCCGTACGTGGTCGCGGTACACGACATCCAGCACCGGCTGCACCCGGAGTTCCCCGAGGTCTCGGCGGACGGCGAGTGGGACCGTCGCGAGGCGCGCCTGCGCCCGCTCATCGAGGGCGCGGCCGTGCTGCTCGTCGACAGCGAGGTGGGCCGCGAGGACCTGCTCGAGGCGTACGGCGACACCGGGATCGCGCCCGAGGCGGTGCGCCCGCTGCCGTTCCTGCCGGCGCACTACCTGTCCGGCGCCGACACCTCGCCCGTCGCGCGCGAGCGGGTGCGCGCGGAGCTGCGGCTGCCCGAGCGCTTCCTCTTCTATCCGGCGCAGTTCTGGCCGCACAAGAACCACCGCCGCATCGTCGAGGCGCTCGCACTGCTCGCCGAGGCGGGCCTGCGCGTGCCCGTGGTCTTCGCGGGGACCCACGCGGGCGAGCTGCGGGAACGCACCTTCGCCGAGCTCATGGCCGCGGCCGCCGAGGCCGGGGTCGACGACCTCGTGCACGCGACGGGCTACGTGCCCGACGAGGCCATGGCCGCGCTCTACGCCGACGCGATCGCGCTCGTGATGCCCACGTACTTCGGCCCGACCAACATCCCGGTACTCGAGGCGTTCGGGCTCGGCTGCCCCGTCATCACCTCCGACATCCGCGGCGTGCGCGAGCAGGCGGGCGACGCGGCGCTGCTCGTGGACCCCGGGTCCGCCGAGGCGATCGCCGGGGCGATCCGCCGCATCGTGACCGAGCCGGACCTCGCCGGGGAGCTGGCCGAGCGCGGGCGGGCACGCCTGGCCGCCTACACGCGCGACGACTACCTCGCGCTCCTCGGCGAAGCGCTCGCCGAGGCGAAGCGCCGCATCGGGGAGGGGAGCGCCCATGACCGCGCCTGACGAGCGGCGCGACCGCAGGGAGCCAGGCGGCGCGCCGGACGGGGTGTTCGGCACCTACGCGGGCTTCTACGACGCGCTCTACGCCGACAAGGACTACCGCGCCGAGGCGGCGTTCCTCGCGGCCGTGTTCGCGGCCCACGGCGTGCCGGCGGGTGGCACGGTCCTCGACCTGGGCGCGGGAACGGGTACGCACGCGCTCGAGCTCGCCGGGCTCGGGTACCGCGTGACCGGGGTCGACCGCGCGCCCGCGATGGTCGAGCAGGCACGCGCGAAGGCCGCCGAGGCGGGCGCGACGGCGGTGCGCTTCCTCGAAGGCGACGTGCGCTCGGTCGACCTCGGCGTGAGCGTGGAGGCCGTCGTCTCGATGTTCGCGGTGGTCTCCTACCAGCTGACCGATGCCGACCTCGCCGCGATGTTCGCGACCGCGCGGCGCCACCTGCGCGCGGGCGGCGTGTTCGTCTTCGACTGCTGGCACGGCCCGGCCGTGCTCGCGCAGCGGCCCGCGGTCACGAGTAAGGAGGTCGCCTTGCCGGATGGCGGCTGCATCGCCCGTGTCGCGACGCCCTCTCTCGACGAGGCCGCGCACACGGTCACCGTCGCCTACGACGTGTGCTGCACGGACGCCTCGGGCACCCTTGTCGAGCATGCCGAGGAGTCGCACACCGTGCGCTACCTGTTCGCCGAGGAGCTCGAGCGCCTGCTCGCCGCCGCCGGCTTCGAGCTGGCCGCGATCGGCCCCGTCGGCGACCTGTCGCGCGAGCCCACCGAGAACGATTGGAACGTCTCCGTCGTCGCCCGGGCGGTATGATGGCAGTGTCCGTAACCGCGACGTGCGCGTGCGCCGCGCCCGCGGGCAGCCCGCCCCGCCGTGACCCCGCCGAGGAGCCAGCCCCGTGACCCTGCGCAGCATCGCACACCGTGTCCTGCCGCCCATCGTGACCGACGCGCTGCGTGCCGTGATCGGCCGCCGCGAGCCGGCGCCGGGGCGCTTCGAGGTGGTCGGGCCGGCGTGGCCCACGCCGTCGGACAGCAACCCCGGATGGGAGGACGCCGGCATCGCCGCCTCGCAGGCCGAACGGTGGGAGGCGTTCTGTGCCGCATGTGAGGGCACCGCGCCGCTCGACACGGCGCACGAGGCGACCGAGCCCATCCCGCGAAACATCCCCTTCCACAACACCTACGTGAGCTTCGGGTACGTCCTCGCGCTCGCGGCCGGGGGCCGTGACGCGGTCTCGATGCTCGACTGGGGCGGGGGACTCGGCCACTACGCCGTGCTCGCCAAGGCGCTGCTGCCGGGCGCGAGCGTCGAGTACCACTGCAAGGACCTGCCGGCCTTCTGCGCGAAGGGCGGCGAGCTTCTGCCGGAGGCGACTTTCCACGCCGATGAATCCTGCCTCGCGCGGACCTACGACCTCGTGGTCGCGAGCGGGTCGCTGCAGTGCTCCGCCGAGTGGCGCGAGGTCGCCGCCGGGCTCGCGCGCGCGACCGGCCGCTACCTGTATCTCACGCGCCTGCCGGTGCTGCTCGCCTCTCCCTCGGTCGTCGTGCGCCAGCAGGCGCGAATCCAGGGGTTCAACGACGACCTCCTCGGCTGGTTCCTGAACCGTGACGAGCTCCTCGGCCATCTCGATTCGCTCGGGATGGAGCTCGTGCGCGAGTTCTACGTCGACGAGCACCCGCACGTCGAGGGCGCCTCCGAGCAGGCGGACGTGCGCGGCTTCCTCTTCACGCCGAGGAGCCCGGCCTCCTGAGCGCGCGAGCGGCCGCCAGGGCGTAGCGGACGTCTTCGGCGCGCACCACGAGCAGGTCGCGCAGGCGCGTGTTCGTGGTGACGGCGAACGTGCGGATCACGTAGGCCGAGACGAGCGAGTAGGAGACCGCGGTCGCGAGCGCGGCGCCGACCGGGCCGAGCGCGGGGATGAGCGCGAGGTTGAGCCCGAGGTTCACGAGGAGCGTCGCCGTGCTCATGCGCGGGAAGAGGCGTCCGTGGGTCGCGAGGTAAGCGCCCGGCTGACTCGCCACACCCCACACCACGATCCCCGGGATGAGCACGACGATCACCGTCGCGGCCGGGGCGAACTCGGCGCCGAACACGAGGGCCACGAGCGGCCGGGCCGCTACTGCGAGCACGCCGGCCGCGAGCAGCATGAAGGCGGTGAGCAGCCGCGTGACCCGGGCGGTCAGAGCCGCACCGCTCGCGGCCTCCTCCTGCAGCGCGCGGGCGGTGAGCGCGGCGGCGAGGACCTGTGGCGCGTAGAAGAGCAGCTCGGCGATCGCGACCCCCACCGTGTAGACGCCCACCCCGGCCGCCGAGGCGAGCACGCCGAGGAGGAGCACGTCCTGACGCAGCTCGAGGTAGCCGGTCACGCTCTGCACGTAGCTGCGGCGCGCGTAGGGGAGCTCCTCGCGCAGCCGCACGAGCGAGGGGGCGCACAGCGTGCGGACACCGGTCGCGGCGATGCCGCCGGCGACGCCCACGCCGAGCGCGACCAGCGTGGCGATCACGACCCGCGCGAGCGTCAGCTCGCCGAGGAGGGCCCACGCGCCCACGAGCGCCACCGAGACGACCGTGGCTGCCGACTGCGCGAGCGCCTGGCCCGGGAGACGCCCCTGGCCGGTCAGCACCCCGCCGAGGAGCGCGGTGAGCAGCAGCAGGGGCAGCGCGGCCGAGGCGAGGAGCACGGTCGCCGCCGGTACGCCGGCGAGCGCCGGGATCAGCCCGCGCATCGCGAGCGCCGCGAGCGGAACGCCCACCACCGAGGCCGCCGCGGCGAGCATGAGCGAGTCGGAGAGGGCGGCGGCGGGCACGCGCCCCTTCCGGCCGACGTGGTACGCGTGCGCGGCGTCGAACCCGAAGCCGAGCAGGAGCGCGGCGATGGCGGGCACCTGCTGGAGGAGCGCGAGCTGCCCTTTGGCCTCGGCCCCGAGGATCCGTGCCACGAGGATCGCGATCGCGAAGCTCGCCGCCAGCCGCAGCACCGTCGAGGCGCCGACGGCCAGGCTTCCGCCGAGGATGCTCGCGTGCGGGCGCTCGGACACGCTCGGGACCTCCGGTCTCTCCTCGGCGGGGCTCACGGACGAACGGTCACATCGTATAGGATTCGGCCGCGGGGGTGGGCGCCGGATAGGGCGGGCAGGTGCCGCGTCGGCGGCCCGTGAGCAAGACGTCGAGGACCGGGGTCCGCTCAAGCGCGACGGTGACCGCAAGAGACAGGCCGAGGGAGGCGCCGAACAGCGCGGGCCACCACGTGACGCCGAGCGCGAAGAGCGCCGTGTTCGCGAGGATGTGCGCAGCGTACACGCCGAGGCTGCGCTTCCCGGTCCAGGCACTGGCGCGCAGGACGGTCCCGGAGCGGGCGTGCGCGATCAGACGGTACGCGCCGTAGGCGGCAACGATGCCGGCGAACGCGGTGAGGTAGGCGAGCGAGACCTCGGCGACCGATCCGAGCCGGGGGGCGAGCTCGTCGAGTGCCGGCTTGAGGGAGCCGATCACGCTCTCCTCGGGCAGGTGGATGGGGTGCCTGAGCGCGGCGAGCGCGGCGAAGGCGGGGGTGCCGGCGATCGCAAGGAGCGCGCGATGCCGGTCGAGCAAGGCCGCGTACGGCGCGGCGAGGTAGCCGAGGGTGAGGAACGGGTAGAGCCAGCGGACGTGGACGAGCGCGAGGACCGGCGTCGCGAGTCCGGGCAGCGCGGTCGAGGCGATCACGAGGAGCGCCGAGACCGGGACCGTCCAGCCGGCACCAGGCAGCCGGGTAAGCACGAGCAGCATGACGCTCGAGACAAAGAGCGCGTAGAGGAACCAGAGGGTTCCGTAGGTGTCGACATCGTAGGTGGCCCGGAGCAGCGTGGGCAGGAACGGTTCGAGCACGAGTCCTTCCAGGCGGCCGGCCCAGTAGAGCACCACGAACCACGCGAAGTAGGGCACGAGCAGACCCGTCACGCGCCGGGCGATCCTCGGCCCGAGGGGCGGGAGTACGGCGCGGTAGAGCACGAACCCGCTCACGAACGCGAAGAGCGGCATATGGAAGGTGTAGACGCCCGAGAGCAGCGGGTGCGTGAGGGCCCAGCGGGCGAACCACACGTCGGGGAAGAGCTCGATGGTCCCCGGGCCGGACGCCACTTGCCCGCCCACGTGCATGATCGCGTGGCCGAGGACCACGAGCGCGATCGCGAACCCCTTGAGCGCGTCGGGGAACGGGTCACGGCCCGGGGCGGTCGGGGACGGCGCCGGAGCAGGGGCACGTGTCTGCGTGGTCGGCGCGGGCGTGGCCTGGGCGCTCATCGCGGCGCTCCTCGCTCGATGATCGTCATCGCGTACGGGAAGAACTCGCCATCTTCCGGCCGGACGTACTCCTCGGCGTGCACGACCTCGACGTCGATACCGTGCTCGGCGAGGCGCACCTCGGTGGGGGTCTTCGAGTTCGTCACGAGGATGACCCCGGCGGGGTCGGCGCGAAGGTCCTCGAGTGCGGCTGTGACGAGCCGGTTGCCGAGGTTCGCGAAGGCGCTGTAGACGAGCGCGACCATCAGCAGGTTGAGTGCGAGCACGGTCCACACGGTCCTGCCGGCCGCGCGAGACCACGCCGGACCTTCGAGCACCGCGACGCCCGCGATCGACACGGGCACGAGCCACAGCTGCGGCACGAGCCGGGCGTACCAGGGGGCCGGGTTCACGAGCACCGTCACGAGCACCAGCCCACACAGGGCGAGACCGGCTCGTGCGAGACCCGAGTCTCTCACGCGGGGATCGGCGGCGACGGCCGCGGCCAGCGCAAGCGCCAGGAGCGTCGCGCCGCCGAACCACGGCCCGAACCCTCCCACGAGCGTCTCGGCCCCGGCGAAGTTGCGCAACTCGTCGATGCTCACGGCGAAGGGCACCTTGGTCCGGACCACGGTGTCGTGTGCGTGCATGTCCGCCGAACGCACCACGAGCGAGTAGGCGAGCGACGCGAGACGCCCCTGCTCGTCGAAGGGAGGGGGCGCGATGATGACCGGGACCGCCGAGCGTCCGGCGATGGGGTGCGCCGGGGAGCCGTGGAGCAGCGTGTTGGTCACGTAAGGGTTGAATCCCGCACCGACCGTGCCCGCGACGAGTGCCGCCGCCGTCGCGAGCACGACCGGCGTGAGGCGGACCTCGGCGGGCCTCCGGAGCACGACCACGCCGATGAACGCCGACCCCAGGATCACGGCGACCGCGACCCCGGTGAACTTGGTGGTGGCGAGGAGCATGAGGGCGCAGGCCAGGCCGAGGAGTGTCGGCCACCCGCCGCCCCGGACGAGCACGACGCCCCCGAGCGCGAGGGCGGTCGCGGTCAGCGAGGCGCCGCGGCCGTCGACCATGAAGGTCAGCGCCTGCACCACCGCGATCGGGTTCAGCGCAGCGAGTGCCGCTATCGCGAGGGCGGCTCCCGGCCGTCGTGGCCTGAGGCTGAGCGCGAGCGCGACCCAGGCAAGGAACGCTGCCACGATGAGGGGCACGCCGGTGAACTTGGCGGACTCGATGCGGTCCGTCGCGCCGTAGAGTGCCGCCTGCTCGAGCCACGGTCCCTTGGGGTAGGCCGAGGTCCACGAGGGGACGGTGGGGTCGTACGGGTTCTCCCAGACCCGCAGCGGGTTCCAGCCGCCCGCGAGGTCGATGACGGCCTGCTGGTGGTACCACTGGCCGTCGGTCGACAGGTCGAAGGTCCGAACGGTGAGCGCGGCGCTCCCGGCGAGAAGCGAGATGGTCAGCGCGGTCACCACGAGCGTGGCAGCCGGACGCCATGCACCGGTCAGCGCCCGAAGCGCGGTGGCGCACGTCCCCGCCGCTGTGAGAGCGCCGCCGAGCAGCGCCCACGGCCCGACGCCGACACCGAGCAGGAACCCGGCCGTGGCGAGTATCTGGGTGGCGGCGAGCAGCACGAGGAGCTGGGTCGTCACCGCGAGCGCGAGCGTGCCGATCGCGCTCGCCGGCTCCGGGTCACCCGTGAGCCGGTCGGCCCATCTGGCGGCCCGGCCGCGGAGCGCGTACGCGAGCAGCGCCGCTGCCCCGAGGACCACGAGCGCGGCGAGTATCGCCGGGAACGCGAGCGAGAGCGCCGATCCGAGATCTCTCATGAATCCTCGTCCCACATGGTCGGCATTCCGTGTCCGTTCTCTGTCCCCCGGTCACCGCGTGAACACGAGCGGCTGGGCGGGTGCTCCGGTTCCGAGGTCGGTCCCGACGACGAGTACGGTGCGATCGTCGAGCGTCGTCACGGCTTCGAACGAGCCGTCATCGGCACTGGCGCCCTCGATCGAGCGATACCGGAAGCCGTTGGTTGGAACCGAGAAATCCGGCACAGCCCCATCGAAGCGTACGTGCTGGTCCTGACCGAACACCACGCGAATCCGCAAGACGTCCCCCTCCGCGTCGACAGAGGTCGAGGCGCCCTCGGCAGGAGGACCCCCGTAACTGTTGAGCACGATGAGTTCAGTATCCTGCCGGGGCCAAGCTGCCATCTGCAGCATGGCCCTCGCTCCGTAGTGCCCGGTCCGGTCGTTCACCAGAACCACCACACCGGGTTCGTGCTCGGCGATGCTCTCGCGTAGATGATCGAACGCTACACCAGAGTCGCGTACCCTCTCCAACTGCGCGCCGCCCAGGTCGGTCATCCCGTAGGCGAACTGGGCGACGTTCGTGGCAACAAGCAGGATGACGAGCCCGGTTCTCAGGCGGGGGGTATTCTCGGTTCCCACCAGCACCGCGAGCACGGCGAGAACCAGGCTCAGGCCCATGAAGCGCGGCTCCGTGTTCGTCGGGACAGCGACCACAAGGGCTACACCGAGGGCGATCAGCGTGAGTCCGAGTCGCCGCGTGCGCGCAAAGAGGAGGGCACCGAGCAGGACTCCATACATGACCAGGTTCGAGGCGACAGCAAGGGTCAATGCGACGGTTCGGGTGAGTGTCGTCGCCGGGTTCCAGAGGAGCATGTGCATCGCTTCGAACGGGATGAACGGGCCGATCGCGAGCCGGGCAGCGCGCAGCGCGAAGGCAGACCTGTCGATCTCGAAAGCGTACACACTCTCTGCCGGCGGGAGGATCACCCGCGAAACGGCGAGGTAGGCCAACGGTGCGAGAAGGGGCCATAGAGTCTTGATCGGCGGACGGCCCTCCTGGCGCCACATGAGCAGCAGGGCGCAGATCACAGGCGTGACGATCGCGGTCTCGTGACCGGCCACCGCGAGGACCTGCAGCAGCGAGGAGATGACGATCCGGGATCTCGAGGGAGGGGCTTGAGAAGCGGGGAAGAGTACCGCGATCGCCGCGATCGAAAGACACAGCGCGATCGCGTTGGTGCCAAGGCTTGGCCAGAAGAGCGCCTGGTGCCATACCGGAGAGAGTCCGAGTGAAACGCTCAGGACAGTCGCGGCCGCAGGCGACAGCCCCGTGAGTCTGTGAAGGAGCACCATCAGGAGCGGTACGGATATGATCACGGCGAGGTAGTTGAGGAAGAGATACGAGGGGTCTCCGAGCAGAGGATGCGCGAGCCCCTGCACATAGAGCGCGGCATTCATGAGCGGTCGCGCGAGGGCGTAGCCGCCGCCGTACCATTCGGGATAGTTGTTGAAGTACTCGGAGTAACCGCTGGAGAACCAGACCGTCCAATCGCGTAGGCTCACGAAGGGAGGGCTGCTGTGGTACACGAGCGGGAAATCCTCGAGGTCAAGCCGGAACTCGCGCACGTATCCAGAGAGACCGACCCAGAGCAGTGACGCCATCGCGACTGCCGACGAGAGCACCCAACTCAGCCAGTGGCGATCGTCGCCCCGTCCCATCAGAAGAACCGCTTCGCGATCGACAGCACGCCCTGCTTCCACGGCACGCGGTGCGACACGCCGCTCGCGCCTTCGAACTCGTCGAGGTGCGCGACGTACCACTCGTAGTTGCGCACGAGCGCATCCTTGTTCGAGTACCGTGGCTGCCAGCCGAGCACGTCCTTGGCCTTGTCGATGGAGACGAACGAGTCCTTCGACGCGGTCTCATAGACCCACTTATAGAGCGGTGAGAGGTTGAGCTTCTCGAGGATACGGAGTGTCCAGATCATGGGCGTGGCGGGAAAGCCATGGATCTTCTTGCCGTGCCCGGCGCGGTCGAGGACAGCCTGGTAGTCCTCGCGCATGGTGGTGAACTCCTCGGCGCCGATGTTGAACGTGTCGTTGACCGAGTCGCGATCGAGCGTGCAGCACAGCCAGATCGCTTCGACGAGGTCCTCGACGTCGAGCAGCTGGTAGCGGTTCTTGCCGCTGCCGATCATCGGGAACCCGTGGCCGGTGTGGGCCCAGTCGTAGAAGAGCGCGAACACGCCAAGGCGCTCGGGGCCGATGAACGACTTGGGGCGGAGTATCGGCACACACATACCGCCGTTGCGGAACTCGAGGCAGACCTCCTCGGCGGCGATCTTGGCCTCGCCGTAGGGGCCTACGCCCACGAGCGGGTCGTCCTCGAGCAGCGGGTGGTGGTCGGGGATGCCGTAGACCGCGGTCGACGAGATCATCACGAACCGGTCCACCCCTTCGGCGCGGGCCGCCTCGAGCAGGATGCGGGTGCCGTCGATGTCGGTGGAGCGGATGTCCTCGGGCGAGTAGAGGGGGAGCGCAGCGGCGGTGTGCACGACGATGTCGATGTCGCGCATCGCCTCGGCGACCGTACCCGGGTCACGGATGTCGCCAGTGACCGTCTCGATGCGGTCCGCACAGTCCGCGTAGTCGAATTCGATGAGGTCAAGCGAGCGCACCTCGCGCTCCTCGGCGAGGAGTCGCCTGATGAGGTTGATGCCGAGGAAGCCGGAGCCTCCGGTCACGAGCACGCGCATCGTAGGCCTTTCTACGTGAGATTGATGACGGTCGCGACCGTTGCAAGCCAGAGCGCGATGTTGACGATCAGGGGCTTGTCGGTCAGCAGGATCTCCTCCGGAGAGCCGCCGAGGTTGCGCTGGTGGATCAGGTAGAGGTAGCGGAAGAGGCCATAGACGACGAACGGGACGGTCAGCATGAGGAGGCCGTGCTCCTGGCCGGTAGGGGAGAAGAACGTGTAGAGCGCGTAGACGACGATGGTCGCAGAGGTTATCGCGGAGAGCATCGAATCGATCAGCGGCGCTGAGTAGTGCTCGAGCGACGGACGGTGAGCGCATGCGTCCGACTCGAGAGTGAGCAGCTCGTGACGCCGCTTCGCAAGCCCGAGGAAGAGCGCGAGCAGCGCGGCGCTCAGGTAGAGCCAAGGGGAACCGGTCACGCCCACCACCACCGCGCCGGCGAACGCGCGGATCACGAACCCGGCCGAGATCGAGAGCACATCGAGCAGCACCTGGTTCTTGAGCACGAGCGTGTAGAGCAGCTGCAGGCCGAGGAAGGCGAGCGCGGTGGCGCCGAACCCGGTGCCGAGCAGGAACCCGCCCCCGAGGGAGAGCAACGCGAACGCCGTCGCGCACGCGGCGGCGAACAGCGTCGGCAACTCACCGGCCGCGATGGGCCGCAGACACTTCCGTTCGTGCAGGCGGTCGCGCTCCGCGTCGACGAGGTCGTTCACGAGGTAGACGGCTGCCGAGACGAGACAGAAGACGCCGAAGGCGCCGAGCGAGCGCAGAACGAGCACCGGTGTCTCAAGGCGCCCTGCGAAGATCAGCGGCGCGAACACGATGAGGTTCTTCGTCCATTGGCGTGGCCGCACCGAGACGAGCAGTGCGCGCACGGTGCTCACCGCGGTGTGACCTCCCCGGGACGTTCGTGGATCATGGCATGGAACCCTACGCACATGATAGTCAACCCGGCCTCGCCCGTCAGGCGCGCTCATGCGGCTCGGAGGTTCGCCGCCCGGCCGTGGCGAGCGCGCGGCGTGCTCGGTCGCCCTGGGCGAGCAGCGCGACCGTCCCCACCGCCACTCCCCACCATAGCGTGCACGCCCGGATCACGAGCGTCGCCGAGGCGGCGGTCGCCCGCCCGACCCCGAGTCCGCCGAGGAGGGCCGCCATCCCGGCCTCGGTCGCCCCGAGTCCGCCGGGGAGCATCGACAGCGCGCCAGCGAGCGTCGCGGTCGCATAGGTGACGGTGGCGCCGAGCACGCCCACCCCCGTCTCGCCGAATCCGCGCAGCACCACCAGGAACGCCGCGCACTCCAGGAACCACGCGAGGGTCGCCAGCGCCGTGCCGAGGACGAGCGGCGTGCCCTGGAGCAGGCGCCGGAACCCGGCCGCCGACGCTCTCGCCCAGTCGAGGTCCGGCATCCGTCCCCGGAAGAGCGAGCGGGCGAGCGCGGCGCCCGCCCGCTCCGTGAGCGTGTCGGAGACGAGCGCCGCTACGAGCACGCCGACCACGACCGCGGCGCCCGCGACCAGCAGGGGGCCCGCGTCGGGGAAGCGGAGTGCCCCGAGCGCCGCGAGCAGCACGATGCCGACGATGTCGGTGTAGCGCTCGGCCACCACGACCGGGGCGGTGGTCGCCACGCCGATACCGAACCGGTCCTTGAGCATGAAGCACTTCAGGAGCTCTCCGAGCTTGCCGGGCGTGATCGTCATCGAGAGTCCGGACACGAAGACCTCCCCGCTCACCCGCCGCGGGACCGCGATACCGAGATGCGCGAGGTAGAGCTGCCATCGCGCGAACCGGATCGCGTAGTTCGCCGAGGAGAGCGCCAGGGCCACCGGCAGCACGCGCAGGTCGAAGCCCCCGAGAGCCGCTCGCAGCGCGGCCGCGTCGGCGTAGAGGACCGCACCGAAGACGACGACTACGAGGAGGAGCGCCGCCGGCACGAGGCGCCTTCCGAGTGTCTGCGATGTGACGCGCGCCATGCGGCCGCTCCGATCCCGGATCGAGGAGAGTGAGGTCACGGGGTGCGGACCCATGATACCGCCCGTCCGGTCGACCCGATGTGAAGAATTCGACGTCTTGTGGGGCGCCCTGTGCGAGCCGAGACTGAACGAGGGGCCGCCGGCGAAAGGAGCAGGGGTGCAGGTCTCGGAGTACGTCACCCTCCTCACCTCCACTGAGGCGATCCTGCCCCCGTGGCGGGGACCGGTCGCCCTTCTCGTGCTCGGGGGCGCCGTCGTGGTGGCCATGTGCTGGGTCTGGTGGTCGCGTCACTCCCAGGCGGCCGACAGCCGGGCGAGCGGGGAGCGTGATCCTTCCTGGTGGGTGATGGCACACGCAGCGGTGCTGGTCGGCTGGCTGGCGCTCGTCTATCTGTTCGCGGGTGTCGGGCTCGTGTTCGGAGCCGGACCGGGGCTTTGGACCCTTCTCCTCTCCTCTGCCGTCTCGCTCGGCGTGGTCCTGGCGTTGCTCCGTCCCTTCGAGTCGATCCGGCGAGCCGTGCTCATCACCTCTGCTGTCGGGATCGTCACCGTCGTGTCGGCGACGCTCATCGCCGGAGCGTTCTTCGACCTCTCATGGGACGGACAGTTCTACCATCAGGAGGCGGTCCTGCAGATCGACGAAGGCTGGAACCCCGTCCACGATCCCGCGGCCGGCAGCATGGTCTGGGTCACGCACTACCCCAAGGCCGCCTGGTACCAGGCGGCGGCGATCGTGGCGACCACCGGCCGGATCGAGACGGGGAAGGCCCCGGGCCTGTTGCTGGCCGCCGTGTCGGTGTCTCTCGTCTTCGTTATGATCTCCGAGGGACTGCCGAGGATCCGCCGATGGGCCCCGCCTGTGGCGCTCCTGGTCGCCCCGGGCCCGATCGCCGCGGTGCAGTGGGCGACCTTCTACGCGGACGGGATGCTCGCCGCGTTGCTCCTGCTCATGCTCTCGGCGGCGGTCATCGCATGTCTGCGTCCTGACCTGTGGCGGCCGTGTCTGGCCGTCGCGGTCGCGTCGAGCGTGCTCGCGACCGGGGTGAAACTCACCGGGGCGATCTACGTGGCGATTCTCATCGTGGGCATCGCCCCCGCGTTCTGGCGAAGGGCCCCGGCCGGCGGCGCGACGAGGCGGGCCGCACTCGGAGCTCTGGCGATCGTGGTCGCGGGATCGCTTATCGCGGGCTACAACCCCTACCTCACCAACCTTCGGCTCGCGGGTAACCCGTTCTACCCCGTGCTCGGCCCTGGTGCGATCGACGTCACCGGAGCCCAGGCGGATACGGGGTTCCTCGAACGTGGCCCGGTAGGCCGCTTCGTCGTATCGCACGCCTCGGCGTCCGGTGACCGGATTCGCCCGAAGTCCCCCCTCGCGGTCGGCTGGCCGGAGCTCGTGGCGATGGGTGCGGCCGACACGCGGCACGGCGGGTTCGGCCCGCTGTCCGCCGCGTCGTTCCTCGCAAGCTGCGCGTGCGCGCCCGTTCTCCTGCGTCGGTACCGTTCGCTCTCGCTGGACGGGCGCAGGCTCGCCACGTGGGCGGTGCCGGCGGTCGCGGTGAGTGTCGCGGTCAATCCCGCCGCGTGGTGGGCTCGGTACGTACCGCAGGCATGGTTCCTCGTCCCGGCCGCCGCCCTCATCGCTCTGGACTCGGCGCTCGCGGACCGACGCAGGGGTGGTCTCGGTGTGGTCGTCGCGGCGCTCGCGGTCGCCCTCGTGGTGGCGAACGGCGTACTGGTGAGCGGCCCGAACGTCGCGTCCCAGGTGATCGGCACCGAGCAGGTGCTCCACGTGCACCATGAGTTGCGGGGCTTGCTCTCCGCCGAGGGACTCGTGCTGGAGGTCGACCCCCAAGGCCACCGTGCCGGCCTCAGGCGGCTCGACGAGGCGGGGATCGCGCATGCGGTGGTCGACCTTGAAGCCGACGAGGGAGGACCACTCCCCGGTAGCCTGGTGACCGCGCGGATCCGCTGAGCCGCGCCGCGCGCCCTCGTCAGGTTCGCCCACCCGCCCGCCGCAGCCCCGCCTGCCCCACCCGCCTGCCCGCCCGCACCCGTGCTAGAATCCCTCACACGCATCCATCCGGGAGAGGAGTCCCCGTGAAGTTCCACGGCACCGCGCACAAGTACGGCCGCGACATCGACACCGACGTCATCATCCCGGCGCGCTACCTGAACACCAGCGTGCCGGAGGAGCTCGCCAAGCACTGCATGGAGGACCTCGACCCGAACTTCGTCTCCAAGATCGAGTTCGGAGACATCCTCGTCGCCGAGGAGAACTTCGGCTGCGGCTCGAGCCGCGAGCACGCGCCCATCTCGATCAAGGCCGCGGGCGTGAGCGTGGTCATCGCCAAGTCGTTCGCGCGCATCTTCTACCGCAACGCCATCAACACCGGGCTCGCGATCATGGAGTCTCCCGAGGCGGTCGACGGCATCACCGACGGCGACGAGGTCGAGGTCGACGCGGACGCCGGCGTGATCGTGAACGTCACCAAGGGCGAGACCTACCACGCCCAGCCCTTCCCGCCGTTCGTCAAGGACATCATCGAGAAGGGCGGCCTCATCGAGGCGATCAAGCAGAAGGTGGCCGCCGGCTGACGTCTCCTCGGCGCCCCGGAGTTTGGCGAAGCCCCAATGTGGGTACCCGATGCGGGTGGGGGAGATGAATCCGCAGAATCCTGTTCGTGGGTCCGTCCGGGATATGTAGGGACTTCATCGGCTGCCAGTCCTGCGGCTCTTGCCACGACGCTGGCGGTCGTTGCGCGGGGACGTGGCCACGTCTCGGGAGCCGGACTGACTCAGTGAGGGGGACCACATGAGCGGCAGTTCGCAGGTGAAGGTGGATACCGGCTTCGGAATCATCTGGTTCATCGGGTGGCTGTTCACCATCGGCTTTCTGCAGCTCACGTTCTGGCGCGGAGTGTTTGCCCTCGTGATCTGGCCCTATTACCTGGGGGTCGCCTTTCAGTAGGCTCCGGGCGCGCGGGTGGATCGCGAGACGGGTTCTCTGACGCGGGCATGCAAGTACGAGCTCCGATTCCCCCACGATGAGCGTCTGCCGAGAGGGGAAGATGAAGATGAGTGCCTCGACCCGAAACGATGCCAGGATGCAGAAGGCGGGAGGTGCGGCGGCGCTCTATCTCGCCTTCGCGTTGCTTGCCGCGATGCCGTACTTCCTGATCGTCGTCGACTACCCGAGCGCGACCACCGTTACGGCCAGGGTTGCGCTCATCCTTGAGAACTACGGCAGCATGTACGCCATGTACCTGGCCACCTACGTGGCGTTCGGCTTGGCGCTCGGCGTGCTGGCGCTCGCGCTGCACGACAGGCTCAAAGACGGCGCGCCGACCGGGGCGCGCCTCGTCGCGACCGCGGGTCTGCTGTGGGCGGTCGCTCTCGTCGCGAGCGGGATGATCTTCACCTACGGGATGACCACCATCGTGACGCTCGCGGACGGAGACCCCGAGCAGGCCCATCTCGCGTGGCAGGCGATCGAGCCGGTCGCACTGGCACTCGGTGGAGCCGGCGGGGAGGTCCTCGGCGGCCTGTGGGCGCTGCTGGTCGGTTCGGTGGCCGTGCGGTCGCATGCGCTGCCAAAGGCCCTCGCATGGCTCGGCGTAGCCATCGGCGCACTCGGCATAGCCTCGGTTGTGCCCCCGCTGCACGATGCGGCGATCGCGTTCGGGCTTCTGCTGATCGTGTGGCTGGGTTGGCTTGGGGGGACCCTGCTTGGCGCCAGGACCCCGAACATGGCCGGCGATCGCACGTTGCGCGCGGAGACGGCGTAGCCGCCGGCTGACGCCAGGCCCGGCTTCCTCGCGGGCGTCGCCGAATCAGCCGCTGGCGGCGTCACGGCACTCGCGACCGCTCAGCCCCGCGACCGCTCGGCGTAGCCGGGGTCGAGGCGCTCGATCGCGGCGGCGACCGCGCCCGCGTCTCCCGCGTGCGCCGCGGTCACGAGCGCGTCGATCTCCTCGGCGAGGCCAGGACCGGGGACCCGCACCCGGTCGACGCGCAGGACCTTCTCGCGACCCGTCGGCAGCAGTTCCTCATGCTCGCCCACGAGCGCCTCATGCAGCTTCTCGCCGGGGCGCAGGCCGGTGAACTCGATCTCGGCCGGGATCCCTGAGAGCGCGATCATCTTGCGGGCGAGGTCGACGATCTTGACCGGCTCGCCCATCTCGAGCACGAACACGTCGCCTGAGCGGCCTATCGCCTGGGCCTGGAGCACGAGCCGCGCGGCCTCCGGGATCGTCATGAAGTAGCGGGTGACCTCGGCGTGGGTGACGGTCAGCGGGCCTCCTCGGCGGAGCTGTTCCTCGAAGACCGGCACCACCGACCCCCGGCTGCCGAGCACGTTGCCAAAGCGCACCGCCATCGCTGTGAGCGAGCCATCGCGGGCCGCGTCGAGCATGACGAGCTCGGCGAGCGACTTGGTGAGGCCCATCATGTTCACCGGCGCGACCGCCTTGTCGGTCGAGATGAGCACGAAGCGCCCCGCGCCGTGGCGCGCGGCGGCGGCGATGACAGCCCGGGTGCCGCCCACGTTGGTCTTGACCGCCTCGGCGGGGGCGAGCTCCATGAGCGGCACGTGCTTGTAGGCGGCCGCGTGGAGCACCACGTCGGGTCGGTGCGTGGCGAAGACCGCGTCGAGCGCGGCGGCGTCGCGGATGTCGCAGACCGCCACGCGGGCGACGCCCGGCGTGACGCGTTCGAGTTCGAGCGCGAGCTCGTAGAGACGCGACTCGTCGACATCGAGCAGCACGAGCCCCCGTGCGCCGAGGGCCGCCACCTGGCGGGCGAGCTCCGCGCCGATCGAGCCCGCGGCGCCGGTGACGAGCACCGTCGTGCCGGCGATCGTCGCGCGCACCTGCTCGACGTCGATGGGCGTCAACTCCCTGCCGAGGAGGTCCTCGACCTCGATCGGCCGCAGGTCGCGCAGGCTGACCGACCCGCGCGCCGTGAGCAGCTGCGGCATCACGCGCGTGGCGACCCGGGCGTCGGCGGCGGCGTTGAGGATGCGCCGCACGGTCTCCTGGGGCGCCGAGGGCATCGCGACGATGACCTCCTGCACGCCGGCCTCCTCCACCACGCGCCCGAGCTCCGCGGTCCCGCCGAGCACCGGCACGCCGTTGATGGTGCGGCCGTGCATCGCGGTGTCGTCGTCGAGGAACCCGATGACCACCATCGCGAGGTCGGGGTGTGCCTGGATCTCGCGCAGAAGCAGCGGTCCCGCGCTGCCCGCGCCCACGATCAGCACGCGCTGGCGGTCGCCCGGGCGCACCGCGTGCAGGTGCAGGAACACGCGAACCGCCACGCGCACGCCCGCCGCTCCCACGAACACGAGCACGCTCTGGATGAACAGCACGCCGAGGGGCACCGGTCGCATGAGGTCCTCCATCGGCATGAGCAGGTTCACGCCGAGGAGCAGGGCCGACCCGATCGCGGTCGCCGCGAACACGCGCAGCAGCGCGTCGAGGCCCACGTAGCGCAGCACGATCTGGTAGAGGCCGAACAGGCCGAAGAGGACGAGGTAGACGGCAACGCTCGCGGCGGCGACGTGCGGCATCCAACGGCCGAAGAACGGCGGCACCACGCCGTCGAAGCGGGCGTAGTACGCCGCGACGGTCATGGCGACCACGATCGCGCCGTCGAGCGCCACGAGCATGGGGTTCGTGAGGCGACCGGCCTGACGCACCTGGTCGATGACGTTCGCGCGGTTCACTCGGCGCTCCAAGCCCTCAGGGAACGGGCAGGTCAGAAGGTGCGCCCATCATACCACCCGGGCACGGTCGCCGGTCAGCGCGCCCCGCGCCCCGCTCGCGCCTCGTCGTAGAGGTCCGCATACGCGCCGAGGACGTCGGCGAGCGCGAACCGCTCGCGCGCCCGCTCCCGCGCCACGGTGCCTCGTCGGCGGGCCTCGGCGGGATCGTCCGCCGCGCGGTCGATCGCCTCGGCGAGGGCGGCGACGTCGTGCTTGGGGACGATCCAGCCGGCCTCGTCGTCGCCCACCGCGTCGACGATGCCCCGGGTCCGCGTGCCGATCACGGGGCGCCCCATCGACATCGCCTCGAGCACGGAGCGGGGAAGACCTTCTCGCGCCGAGACGAGCGTGAGCGCGTCGCCTGCCGCGAGCAGCGCGGGGATGTCGCGCCGGAAGCCCGCGAAGCGCACGCGGTCCTCAAGCCCGAGCGCGACCACCCGCTCACGGACCTCGTCTTCAAGCGGGCCGGCGCCCGCGAGGACCACGATGACGCGGTCGTCCTCCACCCGCGCGAGCGCCTCGAGCAGATGGCCGTGGCGCTTGACCGGCGAGAACTCGGCGACCATGACGAGCATGAACGCGTCGGGCGAGACCTCGAGCCCCGCGCGTACCGCGGCGCGCTCCTCGGCGGACACCGAGGCCGGGTCGTAGCGCTCGACGTCGACACCGATGCCCGGGATGAGCCGGACGCGCTCAGGCGCGATGCCCCGAAAGGCGCGCGCCGCGCGGAAGTCCTCCTCGTTGATGGTGACGAGGAAGTCGGTCCACGGCGCCGCGCGCCGCTCCATTCCGGAGAAGACGGCATGGCCGGCGCGCGACTGCCCCTCGTAGAAGTGGAAGCCGTGCGCGGTGTAGATGATCGCGGGGCGTTCGGCCGGGGGCAGCGAGCGCAGCGCGAACCGGGTCACGAACGCCGCGATGGGCGTGTGCACGTGCACGACGTCGTAGCCGCCCTCGATCACGATCCGCCGCACGCGGGCCCACGTGTCGAAGTGGTCGCTCACGGCGAGCGGGTTGCGGCTCCAGGTGATGTCGTAGAGCGTGTCGAACGAGCCGAGGATCGCCGGATAGCGCGTCGCGTCCTTGGTGAGCGCGTCGATGCGCCAGCCCTTCGCCCGGAAGTGCTCGGCGAAGGGGAGCAGGAACGCCTCGAGCGTGATGGGCACGGTTGTCACGAACAGCGCTGATGGGCTCATGCGCCGATGGTACCGCACGGGCGCTCGTGTACCATACTCGGTGCGTGGCGTGCGCGTGCGCGCCCCACCCGCGCGCCCCTGCCCGATGTCGTGTCCGGAGGCCGGATGCCCGTCCAGGAACACCCGCTCTTCTCGGTGATCGTGGCGTGTCTCGATGCCGAGGAGCACCTCGCCGGAGCCCTCGACTCCGTGCTCGGGCAGTCTTTCGGCGAGTTCGAGCTGATCGTCGTCGACGGCGGCTCGAAGGACCGCACCCTCGAGATCGTCGCCGCCTACGGGGCGCGGTTCGCCGGACGGATGCGCTGGACCTCCGAGCCCGACGAGGGCCTCTATCACGCTATGAACAAGGGCCTTGCCGCCGCGCGCGGCGAGTACGTGGTCTACCTCGGCGCCGATGACCGGATGGCGCCGGGCGCGCTCGAGGTCGTGGCAGAGGCGATCGAGCGCCATGACCGTCCCGATCTGGTGTGTGGAGCGACGGAGGTCGTGGGCGCCGCCCGGCCCTGGCGCGAGCCCGCGCGCTCGTACCGCACCGGCCGCGGCCTGCCCAAGCGCGCGCCGGCCCGTCACCAGTCGATCTACGCGGCAACCGAGGCACTCCGCAGGGCAGGGGGCTTCGATCTCCGCTATCGGATCGCCGCCGACTATGACCTGTATCTGAAGGTGGTCGAGTTCGACGCCGAGGAGATCCTCGTCGAGGCGGCACTCTCGGAGTTCCGCCTCGGAGGCGTCAGCTCGATGAACGCCGGTGCGACTGCGCGAGAGTATCGGGACATCCGGGTGGCACACGGGGCGAGTCGGGTCTGGCAGCATATCGTCATGGCTCGGGCCCTGCTGGCCGCCTGGCTGGTCGGTCGAGTTCGCGGGGTGGATCGTGCGCGCAGGGAGGCTTGATGAACGGCACACGCGATGACCGCCGCCTGAGGGTGCTCGTCGTCTCGCTCGGCCGCCATGGCGGCGTGACCCAGTACGGCCTCTCGATGGGCAGAGCACTCGCTGCGCAGGCGGAGATGGCGGTCGTGTATTCGTCGGCCGCCGAGAACGCCGAGGAGTGGCCTCTGCTGGGCGTGCCGCACTTGCCGGTCGACACGTTCTCGACGGTTCCCGGCATGCTTCTCTCGTTGCTGTCGGTGCGTCGTTTCGCTCGTATCCGGCGGTTCGCGAAGGCGTTCGCTCCGGACGTCATCTACTACCCGGGTGGTCATGCGTGGAAGCCGGTGCTCGACTTCGTGCTGCCTCGTCGTGCACAGACCGTACTCACGGTTCACGATCCCGAGCTTCACGCCGGTGAGGATTCCGTACTGCATCGGTTGCTCGATCGGGTGAACCGACTCCGCGTCCATGGCTATGTGCTCCTGAACGAGATCCAGCGGCAGCCGTTCATCGATCGGCTGCGCATCGATCCCGGACGCGTCACGGTCGTGCCGCACGGGGTGCTCGACGATTTCCAGCGCGTCGAGGCATCGCTTCTTGGTTCGCCGGACACCGCCAGGCTGACCGACTTCGCCGGTGAGTACCTGCTGTTCGTCGGGCGAATCCGGCCGTACAAGGGCCTGTCGATCCTGCTGAAGGCGTATCGCGAGGTCGCGAAGACACACGACGTGCCGCTCGTGGTCGCGGGCAGCGGGGAGCTGTCTTCCGAAGAGTACTCGTTGCTCAAGGACCTCGCCGCACGTCCGGTGTATCTGGTGAACCGGTGGCTCGACTCCGGGGAGATCGCCGCGCTGACCACGTCTGCGCGATTCGTCGTGCTTCCCTATACGTCGGCGACCCAGTCGGGAGTGATCCCGCTCGCCTCGGCGTTCGGCGTGCCTGCGATCGCTTCGAGTGCCGGCGGAATCGCCGAGCAGGTGGTCGACGAGCGGACAGGGTTCCTGGTGCCGGCGGGGGACGTCGAGGCGCTCACGCAGGTTCTTGAGCGGGCGATATCCCTGGACGAGGAGTCGTACCGGCGAATGTCTGAGAGGTGCGCGGAGCACGCGCGCGACAACTGGGGGTGGGAAGCGCTCGCCGCGAGGGTGCTGGACTTCTCCGCCTCGCTGCCGTCTCCTCGGCGCTGACCCCGCCTGCTACCTGCGCCGCCCCACGAGCGCGTCGACCGCGGCGGCCACCTGCTCAGGCGTGAGGCCGAGCTCTCGCGCCGTGCGACGGAACTCGGCTGCCAGCGCGAGCTCCGGGCCCTCGGCGACGCGAGCCGGGTCCCCGGCGCGCCAGAGGTGCCGCAGGTCGGCGAAGAGCCGGACCGGTGGAGCGCCAGCGCCCGCGATGCGCGAGGTCACCGGAGTACGTACGAATCCACGCTTCTCGTAGAAGCGGGCAGCCTCGGGTCTTGAGTCTACGAGGATGCCGACGCATCCGACCCGTGCGCGCATCTCGGATGCGATCGTCAGCAGGGCGTGCAGCATCACGGTGCCTATCCCGGTGCCCCTGACTGTTCGCGTCGACCCCCAGGCGAGCCAGTCGCAGGATCGGGGCCGGGTACGATGGTAGACGCTCTCTCGGATCGGGCGGTAGGTCTGCCGGACGCGATTGGCCGGCAGCTGCCGTGAAGTAGGCGATGATCGCATCTTCGGCGAGCGCGATGTACGTGACGCCTATGTGGTGGCGGAACTGGTTCTGCCCCGCGTAGCGATGGAAGAACTCATCGATGTCGGACTGACCGGAACGGAAGAGGTCTCGCCGGTCTTCCGCACGGAGCGCCCTAATCTCCATCGACACCCTCATCCTCTGCGGCCAGTTGACCGAGACCAAGCTTCTCCTCGAAAGACTTGCCGTCGGTGCGGATGAACTCGTAGTAGTCCTTCCATCCCTGGACGAGCGCCGGGCTCGGCTCCCGCTCGGTCTCGATCATCTCCCACATCGTTTGCCAGCCCTCGGGGGTCATGACGACGTCGGTCTCGATGATGTACTGCGCCGGGATCTCGTCGATCGCTGCGAGGTGACGCTGGAGCGCCTCCTCGATGACGCGGTTCTTCTTCAGGCCGGTCGCCTCGACGTAGCGGTCGAGCGCGGCCTTGGTCTCCTCGGCGATGAACGCCGAGATCTGCACCTGCTTGCGTGCGTACGACATCATCTCCACCTCCTCGGCAAGAATACTAAGAAAATGTAGAGCGGTCGAGTGCAGTACACTGTCGCACACGCTCGGTGCGCCGGGCGCAGGACGCACGACGCACGCGCACGCGACACTCCGAGGGAGGACCCACGTTGAGCACGACATACCGCATCTGCCTGCTGCCGGGAGACGGCATCGGCCCGGAGATCACCGCCGAGGCGGTCAAGGTCCTGAACGCGATCGGCGAGCGGGAGGGCGTGACCTTCGAGTTCGCCGAGGCGCTTCTTGGCGGGATCGCGATCGACGAGACCGGCACCGCGTTGCCGGAATCGACGCTCGAAGCCGCGCACGCGGCCGACGCGGTCCTGCTCGCCGCCATCGGCGGGCCCAGGTGGGACACGACCGACCCCGAGAAGCCGCGCCCGGAGCAGGGGCTCCTCGGCATACGAAAGGCACTGGGGCTCTACGCGAACCTTCGGCCGGTGAAGCTCTTCCCGGCGCTCGTGGGCGCCTCGACCTTGAAGCCTGAAGCGCTCGAGGGCGTCGACATGCTGATCGTGCGCGAGCTCACCGGTGGGCTCTACTTCGGCGAGAGTGGGCGCGAGTACGACGTGGCCGGGGCGGGACGCGACGGAGCGGCTGGCCAGCGCGCGTACGACACGATGGAGTACCGCGAGTTCGAGGTCGAGCGCATCGCGCGCACGGCGTTCGAGGCGGCGCGCGTGAGGCGGGGGAGGGTGCACTCGGTCGACAAGGCCAACGTGCTCGAGTCGAGCCGGATGTGGCGCGAGGTCGTCCACGCCCTGCACGCCGAGGAGTTCGCGGATGTCGAGCTCCTCGACCAGCTCGTGGACAACACGGCGATGCAGCTGATCCGCTGGCCCGCGCAGTTCGACGTGGTCGTGACCGAGAACATGTTCGGCGACATCCTCTCCGACGAGGCGTCGATGCTCACCGGGTCGCTCGGCATGCTCGCGAGCGCCTCGCTCGGCGACGGCACCGCGCTCTACGAGCCGAGCCATGGCAGCGCGCCCGACATCGCGGGGCAGGGGATCGCCAACCCGCTCGCGATGCTGCTCTCGGTCGAGATGATGCTGCGCTACAGCTTCGAGCTGCACTCCGCCGCCGACGAGCTCGCCGCCGCCATCGAGGGCGTGCTCGACGAGGGCTGGCGCACGCGCGATATCGCCGACGAGTCGACGCTGCCGCAGAAGACGGTGGGCACCGCGGCGATGGGCGACCTCGTGGTCGAGCGGCTCGGCGGCTGAGAGCCCGGGACGCAGGCTGAGCCGACGGACCCGGCCGCTACGCCTCGGTCGTACCAGAGTTGCGGCGCTGCACGGTCACGATGAGCAGCACGAGCGCGGCCGCGATCACGGCGAGGACCCCGATGATCATCCACGGCACCGTCTCGTTCACGACCTCCTGCTCCACGATCGGGCGCACCTGCATCGTGAGGGCGATCCGGTCGCCCGCGACCACGTCGGCGCGCTCGAACGAGTGGTAGCGGTTGCCGTCGGGCTCGTCGGAGACCGCGACGGGCTCGGAGGACTCGAGCGCCTCGACGTCGGCGGGTAGCGCGACCGCCGCGAACACGTTGACCGCGTCGACCGGCGAGGTGAGATCGAAGCCGACCTCGTAGACGTCGCCGAGGTTGTCGACGAGCGTGCGCGACCCGGGGAAGGCGATCTCGGCAAGACCGATGCGCGACTGGGTGAGCGTGAACACGAGCGCGGGCGCCCCGTCGCGCTCCTCCAGCGTGAACTGCACCGGCAGGTTCTCCCGGCCCTGGTCGCCAAAGAACTCGCCTACCCACAGCACGTTCGCGCCTTCGGGCGCGGGCAGCACCATCTCGACCGGGAGCGGCACGTCTTCGGCCACGCGGGCCGAGATGACGAGCGTGGGGTCGTCGGAGGCGGGCGACTCGTACATGAGCGCGATGCTCATCGCGGTGACCGGCGTGGCCGCGGCCTGCGCGGGAGCGCCGAACAGGGCGGCGAGGACCGCGGCGGCGAGCAGCAGCACGGCGAGCGCGGTCGTGCCGGCGCGAGTGGGTGCGAGGTGCATCGTGAGGCCTCCAAGGTGTGGCCGGGGGTTGGTTCGTCGGACACAGTATAGCGAAGCATCCGCCGAGGTTCCGCAGGGCGGCTCCCTCGCGTACACTGGTACGCCACACACGGCGGCCGGGTCGCGGCGAAAGGGGTGCGGGAGATGTCACTTCCCAAGGTGGACAAGATCTGGATGGACGGGGCGCTCGTCGACTGGGACGCGGCGCAGGTCCACGTCCTCACCCATGCGCTCCACTACGGCTCCGGCGTCTTCGAGGGCATCCGCTGCTACGAGACGTCCTCGGGTCCTGCGGTCTTCCGCCTCCGCGAGCACATGGAGCGTTTCGAGCGCAGCGCGCGGATGCTCCTCATGGACCTCGGCTTCTCGGTCGAGGACACGATCGCCGCGGTCCTCGAGACCATCCGCGTCAACAACCTCTCCTCCTGCTACATCCGCCCGGTCGCGTTCCGCGGCTACGGGGTGATGGGTCTCGACCCGCTGCCCGCGCCCGTCAACGTCGTGATCGCCGCCTGGCCGTGGGACACCTACCTTGGCGAGGACGCGCTCAAGCACGGTGTGGCGGTCGGCGTGTCGAGCTGGAGGCAGCGCGGCATCAACTCCACGCCCCCGGCGATCAAGGCGACCGGCCAGTACATCAACTCCTCGCTCGCGCGTGTCGAGGCGAACCGCCACGGGTACGCCGAGGCGATCCTGTTGAACGAGGAGGGCAAGGTCTGCGAGGGCACCGGCGAGAACCTCTTCATCGTGAAGAAGGGCGTCATCCACACGCCGCCGGTCTCCGACGGGATCCTCGAGGGGATCACGCGCGACAGCATCATGACGCTCGCCCGCGACAAGGACATCGAGGTCCGAGAGACCTCGCTCGTGCGTACCGACCTCTACACGTGTGACGAGATGTTCATGACCGGCTCGGCCGCCGAGGTCGTCCCCGTGCACTCGGTCGACGGCATCGAGATCGGTGACCCCGGCCCGATCACGCTCGACCTGCAGGAGAGCTTCTTCCGCGTGGTCAAGGGTGAGGACCCGGCCTACGAGGAGTGGCTCGACCGCGTCTGAGGTTCACCGACGTCGGCCGCCCGCCCCAGGACCCGTCGCGAAGGGTCACCGCAGGACCGTCACAGCGCATTCAGGAACCCGGGCGTGCGCGCGTTCGGCGGTGACGAGTTCGCATTCGAGTCCCATCGCGAGCGCCGGGAAGAGTGCGTCGTAGAGGGTCAGGCGATGCTGTCGCGCGATGACGGTTGCGCTCGCCAGCAGCTCTGCGTCCCACGCGGGATAGACGATGCCGCTCTCCGCCAGGCCCTCGGCAGCGGTTGCCAGGTCTGCTGTGCTGACGCTGTTCCTGCGTGCAAGGGCGTTCAGGACCTCGGCGGGGAGGTGCGGAGGGGCGACGAGCAGGATCTCCCCGACCCGGTGCTCCTCGAAGAGTGCGAGCGCTGCTTCGAGCGCATCCTCATCCTCGCCGCAGAACCACTTGAAGACGACCGAGGAGTCGACGCAGACGTAGCGCGTGGCCCGGACGGGTCTCATCGGCGCTCCCAGCGGGGAGGTGCGTCGCGCAGTTCCCTGATCGACGTGGCGGCACCCGGCGCGCCTACCGAAGGCGCGAGGGAGCGCATCTTGTCCATCGCGTGGCCGAGGCGTTCCGCACGTGCGCGCTGCGCCGCCTCCTCCTCAAGCGTTGCCAGGTAGTGCACGGCCGCCTCGCGCAGGAACCCGCTGCGTGTCGCCCCGGCATCGGCTGCCTGACGGTCGAGTTCCTCGAGCAGTCCGTCGGGGAGCGATATGTTGATCTTCGCCATGGTGGTCCTCGCAGTAGTGATGTAGGTACTACCGAGTATACTACCGGGCTATCGAAGGGCAAGCGGCGACGGTGGACTTCCTCGGCTAGAATGTAGACCTGCGCCGACAGCCACGGCGTTCGGGAAGGACGGTCCGATGATCACCCTCTACGACACCACACTGCGCGACGGCACCCAGCGCGAGGGGCTGTCGCTCTCGGTCGACGACAAGCTGCGCATCGCGCAGCGGCTCGACGCCCTCGGGGTGCACTACGTCGAAGGCGGGTTCCCCGGCTCCAACCCCAAAGACATCGAGTTCTTCGAGCGCGCCCGCGACCTCAAGCTCGAGACCGCCACCGTCTCGGCGTTCGGAACCACGTGCCGCAAGGGCATGGCCGCCGAGGAGGACCCGGGGCTCGCCGCGCTCCTTGAGACCGGCTGCGAAGCGCTCTGCATCTTTGGCAAGGCGTGGGACCTGCACGTGACCGAGACGCTGCGCGCGCCGCTCGAGGAGAACGTGCGCATGGTGCGCGACTCCGTCGCCTACCTCAAGTCGCAGGGGCGCACCGTGTTCTTCGACGCCGAGCACTTCTTCGACGGCTACGCGCACGACGCCGGCTACGCGATCGAGGTCGTGCGGGCGGCGGCCGAGGCCGGCGCGGACGCGGTGGTGCTCTGCGACACCAACGGCGGGACCATGCCCCACGAGGTGCTGCGGGCGGTGGGCGTGGTGCGGCTCGAGACCGATGTCGCCCTCGGCATCCACGCGCACGACGACGCGGGCTGCGCGGTCGCGAACTCGCTCCTCGCGGTGGACGCGGGCTGCACGCACGTCCAGGGCACCGCGAACGGCTACGGCGAGCGCGCCGGCAACGCCGACCTGCTCTCGATCATCCCCGCGCTCGTGCTCAAGATGGACCGCGAGTGCGTAAGCCGCGACCAGCTCAAGCTCCTCACCGAGGTGAGCCACTTCATCGCCGAGACGGCCAACATCTCGCCCGACCCGCACCACCCCTACACCGGCGCGAGCGCCTTCGCGCACAAGGGCGGGGTGCACGCGAGCGCGGCCGCGCGCCTGCCCGAGGCCTACGAGCACGTCGACCCGGCCGCGGTGGGCAACCTCGCGCGCGTGGTCGTGAGCGAGCTCGCCGGCCGCGCGTCGCTCACCATGAAGGCGGCCGAGCTCGGCATCGACCTCACCGGCGACCAGGAGACGGCGGGCGCCGTGCTCGACTCGATCAAGGAGCTCGAGCACCGGGGCTACTCGTTCGAGGCGGCCGACGCGAGTCTCGAGGTCATGCTCAAGAAGCGCCTCGGCACCTACCAGCCCCTCTTCCGGCTCGAGTCGTTCCGCTGCATCATGGAGAAGCGCGAGGACGGCCGCGTGATGACCGAGGCGACCATCAAGATCCACGTGGGCGGGCACCGCTATATCGCCACCGCCGAGGGCAACGGTCCCGTCAACGCGCTCGACAAGGCGCTCCGCATCGCCATCGGCCGCTACTACCCGGCACTCGACGACTTCGAGCTCACCGACTTCAAGGTGCGCGTGCTCGACGAGAAGAAGGGCACCGGCGCGGTCACGCGCGTGCTCATCGAGACCGCCGACGGCGAGAAGAGCTGGGGCACCGTGGGCGTGAGCGAGAACATCATCGAGGCGTCGTGGGAGGCGCTCGTGGACTCTGTCGAGTACGGACTCTCACATCCCCGGCAGGAGAGCGGGGACACTTATGGAAGTTAATGCCGAGGGAAACCCCATCGACAGGATCAGGGGGCTCGGCATGAGAGTCGTACGCATCCTCTCCGAGGGTGACTGCCGGTACGGTCTGGCCGACGACGCCACCATCACGCTCATCTCCGACGAGCCGTTCGCGCAATGGGAGCCTGAGGGCGCCGTGGGCCTGGCCTCGGCGGAACTGCTCACCCCGGTGATCCCGACCAAGATCGTCTGCGTGGGCATCAACTACCGCAACCACGCCGAGGAGATGGGACACCAGCTCCCGGCCGAGCCGGTCATCTTCCTGAAGCCGCCCACCGCCGTCAACGGCCCAGGCTGCCCGATCAAGATCCCCGAGGGCGTGGGCAGGGTCGACTATGAGGCGGAACTCGCGGTGATCGTGGGCCGCCGCACGCACAACGCGACCCCGGAGCAGGCCCGGGACAACATCCTCGGCTACGCGTGCGCCAACGACGTGACCGCCCGTGACCTGCAGAAGGTCGACGGGCAGTGGACGCGCGCGAAGGGTTTCGACGGGTTCTGTCCCCTCGGCCCATGGATCGAGACCGACGTCGACCCGTCGGACCTGCTGGTGGAGAGCTACGTCAACGGCGAGGTGCGCCAGTCGGCGCGCACGTCGGACATGATCTTCGACGTCTACGAGCTGGTCAGCTTCATCTCGGGCGTGATGACGCTCGTGCCCGGCGACGTGGTGCTCACCGGCACGCCCGGCGGCATCGGCCCCCTGGCGTCCGGCGACGAGGTCGAGATCCGTATCGAGGGCGTGGGGAGCCTCGTCAACCGCGTGGTGTGAGTGCCCGGTGACGCTCGTCACCGCCACCCCCCGCCCGTCCGTCGCGAACAACCGTTCGGCTATCCACAGGCCCCAGATGTCGGTCTCGCGTGGTAGAGTGGGCACATCATCTTGTGTCCGCCGAGACCCGTGAGGAGCACGCATCCGTGGGGGAGGACCGTCTCAAGACACCCGAGGTAGAGGAGCTGTTGCGCGCGTTCCTCGCGCTCGGAGACGCCGATGAGGCGTACGCGTTCCTGCAAGACGTCTGCACCATCAAGGAGATCCAGGACATGGCGCAACGCCTCCACGTCGCGCGGCTGCTCGCCGCCGGCGAGCACTACAGCGACATCCGCGAGGCCACGGGCGCCTCGGCGACCACGATCAGCCGGGTCAGCAAGGCGCTCAACTACGGCGCCGACGGCTACCGTGCCGTGCTCGCGCGGCTTGACGCCGACGCCGACGCCGACGCCGGCACGGGCGCCGGCGCGGGGGCGGAGTAGGCCGTGTCCTTCGTCCACCTGCACACCCACTCCGAGTACTCGCTCCTCGACGGCGCGGCCCGCGTGCGGGACCTCGTCTCCCGCGCCTGCGAGCTGCAGATGCCGGCGCTCGCCGTGACCGACCACGGGGCGATGTACGGCGCCGTCGAGTTCTACCGCGAGGCGCGCAAGGCCGGCATCAAGCCGATCATCGGCTGCGAGATCTACTTCACGGCCGGCTCGCGCCTCGCGCGCGAAGGCAAGCCCGACCTCTACCACCTGTTGCTCCTCGCCAAGGACGCCACCGGCTACCGCAACCTCATGGCCATGGTCTCCGAGGCCTCGGTGGGCGGCTTCTACTACAAGCCGCAGGTCGATCTCGAGCTGCTGGAGCAGTACAGCGAAGGGCTCATCGGCACGAGCGCGTGCATGAGCGGCATCGTGAGCAAGTCCATCGAGCGCGGCGACCTCGACACCGCGCGCACCTGGGCAGAGACCTACGCGCGCGTCTTTCCCGAGGGCGACTTCTTCCTCGAGATCCAGGACCAGGGCATCGTCGCCGACAACGGCACCACGCAGGCGCAGATCAACGCCCAGATCGCCGCCCTCGGCGCCGAGCTCGGCCTGCCGCTCGTGGCCACCAACGACATCCACTACGTGCATGGCGCCGACGCCAACGCGCAGGACATGCTGTTGTGCATCGGCACCGGCTCGACCATGGACGACGTGGGCCGCATGAAGTTCTCCTGCGAGGAGTTCTTCATGAAGTCCGCCGAGGAGATGGCGAGCGCGGTCGGCGCCTACCCCGAGGCGCTCGCCAACACGCTGGAGATCGCCGAGCGGTGCGAGGTCGAGCTCGAGTTCGACAAGCTCGTCTTCCCCGTGTTCGACGTGCCTGCGGCCCACACCGAGGAGAGCTTCCTCGAGGCCGAGTGCATCGAGGGCCTCAAGGTCCGCTACGGCGATCCCGTGCCGCCCGAGGCGATGGAGCGGCTCCACCACGAGCTCGCGATCATCAACGAGAAGGGGTACGCCGCCTACTTCCTGATCGTCGCGGACTTCGTGAAGTGGGCCAAGGAGCGCGACATCGGCGTGGGCCCGGGCCGAGGCAGCGCGGCGGGCTCGATCATCGCGTACTCCCTCGGCATCACGAACCTCGACCCGATCTCCAACGGGCTGCTCTTCGAGCGGTTCTTGAACCCCGAGCGAACCGAGATGCCCGATATCGATATCGACTTCGACGACGAGCGCCGTGGCGAGGTCATCGAGTACGTGCGCGAGAAGTACGGTCACGACAAGGTCGCGCAGATCATCACGTTCGGCACGATGAAGGCGCGCGCTGCCGTGCGTGACGCGGGGCGCGTGCTCGGCTACCCCTACGGCGTGCCCGACCGCATCTCCAAGATGATCGTCGACGACCTCAAGGCGACCATCGACTCCTCGCTCGCGCAGAACCCCGACCTCAAGGCGGACTACGAGTCCAACCCCGACACCAGGCGGATCATCGACGCGGCACGCGCCCTTGAGGGCATCGTGCGAGGCGAGGGCGTGCACGCGGCGGGCGTGGTCATCTGCCGCGACCCGCTCTACCACCACACGCCGGTCAAGCGCGACACCAAGGGCGAGTCGGTCGTCACCCAGTACGAGGGCAACACGATCGCCGACCTCGGCCTGCTCAAGATGGACTTCCTCGGCCTGCGCACCCTCACCGTGATCGCGCAGGCGGTGCGCAACATCGAGGCGAACCACGGCGTGCGCATCGACCCCGACGAGATCCCGCTCGACGACGACGCCACCTTCGAGCTGCTGCGCCGGGGCGACACGGTGGGCGTGTTCCAGGTCGAGTCGCCGGGGATGCGCCAGCTCCTGCGCGACATGCAGCCCACGAGCTTCGCCGACATCGTCGCGCTGCTCGCCCTCTACCGGCCCGGTCCCCTCGGCTCGGGCATGGTCAAGGACTTCGTGAACCGCAAGCACGGCCGCGCGCAGGTGACCTACTACGACGACCGCCTCAAGCCGATCCTCGAGGAGACCTACGGCACGGTCGTCTACCAGGAGCAGGTCATGCGCATCTCCATGGAGATGAGCGGTTTCACGGCGGCCAAGGCCGACAAGCTGCGAAAGGCGATGGGCAAGAAGGACAAGAACGTGCTCGACGCCCTCAAGGCCGACTGGGTGGGCGGCGCCACCGCGGGCGGCTACGACCCCAAGCTCGCCTCGCGCATGTGGGAGGACATCGAGAAGTTCGCCGAGTACGCGTTCAACAAGAGCCACTCGGCCGCCTACGGGCTCATCACGATGCAGACCGCCTACCTCAAGGCGCACTATCCCACCGAGTACATGGCGGCGGTGCTCACCTCCTACACCGGCAAGACGGACAAGATCGTCAAGTACGTCGCCGAGTGCAACCGCGCCGGCATGAAGGTCCTGCCGCCCGACGTCAACTCCTCGGGCCGCGACTTCACCGCCGTGGCCGAGGGGATCCGGTTCGGGCTCGCCGGCATCCGCGGGGTGGGCGAGGGCGTGGTCGAGCGCGTCATCGAGGCGCGCGGCGACGGCGACGGCCCGTTCACGTCGCTCCACGACTTCTGCGCGCGGGTCGACATGCTCTCGGTCAACAAGAAGACCCTCGAGGCGCTCATCAAGGCGGGCGCGTTCGACTCCACCGGCTACCCCCGCAAGCACCTCGTCGCGCTCATGGACGGCTGTGTCGACGCCGCGATCAAGCGGCAGAAGGACGCCGCCTGCGGCCAGGTCTCGATGTTCGACATGTGCGCCGAGGAGGGCGTGGCCGGGTTCGCCGAGGAGATACCGGCGCCCAACGACGACGAGTGGGACAAGAAGCTCAAGCTCGCCTTCGAGAAGGAGATGCTCGGCATCTACGTCTCCGACCACCCGCTGCGCGAGATCGCCGACGCGGTCCGGGCGGGTCGCACCCTCTCCCTCGGCGAGCTCGAGGACGCGCGCGACGGGGCGACCGAGTGGTTCGCGGGGCTCATCACCTCGGTGGAGCGCAAGCCGACCAAGCGTGGCACGATGATGGCGATCGTGGTGCTCGAGGACCTCGAGGGCTTCTCCGAGGCGGTCTTCTTCCCGCAGACCTACGACAAGTACCGCGACCTCGTGGTCGTCGACGGAGTGGTGCGGATGCGGGCCAAGGTCGAGGACTCCGACCGCGGCACGAAGCTCCTCGTCCAGGAGGTGCAGCCCTTCGACGGCGAGGCCTTCTCGCGCCCGCCCCGCAAGGTCGTGGTGAGCGCGGAGAGCGAGGTGCTGCGCAACGGCCGTGTCGAGCGGCTCAAGCGCGTGATCGAGACCTATCCCGGGAGGGACTCCCTGCTCCTCGAGGTCGTCGACAACGGCTCGCGCAAGATGTTCAAGGTCGGGGGCGGCGTCGACTCGCAGGCGGGCGGGCTGCACGCGGAGCTGATCGAGCTGTTCGGCGGCTCGGCGGTCCGGGAGGAGTAGCGGATATGGCCGGTGCGGGCACGCCGTCCGCACCACTCTATCGCTCTAGCACTCTAGTGTGATAGACTGACCGCCGTACCCGCGACGAGAGGAGCGACCGTGGACCCGGTGACCCCGCGAGGGTTCCGAGATGTGCTGCCGCAGGAGGCCGCAGAGCGCACCGCGATCAGCGAGGCGCTCGCGCGCGTCTTCGAGGCGTGGGGCTACGGCCCGGTGGAGACCCCCGTGGCCGAGGAGCTCGCCGTGCTCGAGGCCGGCGCCGGCTCGCTCCGTGGCACTGCGTTCCGGCTCTTCGACTCCGATGGCCGCCTCCTCGCGTTGCGCCCCGAGATGACGGTGCCGATCGCGCGCCTCGTGGCCTCGCGCCTCGCCGACGCCCGCGGCCCGCACCGGATGCGCTATCTCGCCGACGTCTTCCGCGAGCAGGCGTCGCTGCGCGGCCAGGCCCGGCAGTTCACGCAGGCCGGCGTCGAGCTCATCGGCGCGTCCGGCCCCGCCGCCGACGCCGAGATGGTCGCGCTCCTCGTGGAGGCGGTCGCGGCGACCGGACTCGGGCGCTTCACGGTGGCGCTCGGCACGGTGGCCGTCCTCGGAGCGCTTCTCGAGGCCTCCGGCGCCGAGGAGGGCTGGCGCGGAGAGGTCCGCGCGGCGGCCCACGACCGCAACCTCGTCGAGATCGACCGGCTCGCCGCCCGGGAGGGGCTGCCGACCGGCGTCGCCCGCGCCCTGCCCGCCGTGGTGCGGCTGCAGGGGCGCCGCGAGGCGATCGCCGCATGCCGCGAGCACGTCGCGGCATGCGGGTGCGCCGGGGTGCTCGACGACTTCGAGGCGACGTGGGACATCCTGGAAGCGGCCGGCGTGGCCGACCACGTCACGGTCGACTTCGGCACGATGCGCTCGTTCGACTACTACACGGGCATCGTCTGCGAGGTCCTCGCGCCCGGCCTCGGCCTTCCCGTGGGAGGCGGCGGCCGCTACGACGGGGTGCTCGCCGCCTTCGGCACGCCCGCGCCCGCGGCCGGGTTCGCGGTGGGCATCGAGCGGCTCCACATCGCGCTCACCGAGCAGCGCGCCGTCCCGGCCGTGCGCCGGGTGGACGCGGTGCTCACCGGCGAGGACGCGGCCGAGGTGTTCGAGGCCGCGTCCTCGCTGCGCCAGGCGGGGTGGCGCGTGCGCCTCGCGCCGGGCGCGAGCGGCGAGTCGGCGGTCGCGGAGGCCGGCGCGTTCGGCGCCTTCGAGGCGCTCCGCGCGACCGGCGGCCGGATCGTGCGCCTCGACCGGGCCGGCCAGCCGGCCGACCCGCTGCCCGACCCGCCGGCAGGGCCCGTGCGCCCGGAAGGGGGCGTGCGGTCATGATGCTCCGACCCGCGACCGAGCGTTCCGGCCGGATGCGCATCGCCGTCCCCAAGGGCGCGCTCTTCCCTGACTCGGTGCGCGTGCTCGCGGCGGCCGGGCTCGACACCACCGGCCTCGCCGACCCGGGCCGCCAGCTCGTGATCCCCGCCGGTGACGTCGAGTACGTCATCGCCAAGCCCACCGACATCCCGGCCTACGTCGCCTACGGGGGCGTGGACTGCGCCATCGCCGGCAAGGACGTCATGATCGAGGCGGACCTCGCGGTCGTCGAGATGGTCGACCTGGGATTCGGCGGGTGCCGCTTCGTGGTCGCCGAGCCCGAGGACGCCGGCGCGGAGGTCGCCGAGCACTACCGGCACCTCGGCGTGATCAGGGTCGCGACCAAGTACCCGCGGATCACCGAGCGCCACTTCGCCGCGCGCGGCGTGCAGGTCGAGGTCGTCAAGTTGCACGGCAACATCGAGATCGCCCCGCTCATCGGCCTGGCCGACCGGATCGTCGACATCACGGCGACCGGCACCACGCTGCGGGAGAACCGCCTGCGCATCGTCGAGGAGGTCCTGCCCTCGACCGCGCGCTTCATCGCCAACCCCGCGAGCCTGCGCACCCTCGGCGAGCGTATCACCGAGCTCGCCAACCGGCTCGCGGCGAACCGAGAGGGGACCGACGCATGATCCGCCGTATCACGCTCGACCGCGGCCAGCGCCTCACCCGCGACGACCTGCCCCGATCGGGCGGGCTCGACGCCGAGGTCATCGGCGTGGCCGCGCGCATCATCGACGACGTCCGCGCCCGCGGCGACGCGGCGCTGCGCGAGTACACGCGCACGCTCGACAACGCCGAGGTCGACGAGCTCCGCGTCCCGCGCGCCGAGATCGAGGCGGCGCTCGACGCCGTGGGCACCGACTTCCTCGACGCCATCTCCGCCGCCGCCGGTGCCATCGCCGCGTTCCACGAGCGCCAGGTCACGCAGTCGTGGTTCTCCGCCGAGGAGGGAGGCATCTTCCTCGGCCAGAAGGTCACGCCGCTCGCGCGGGTGGGCATCTACGTGCCCGGCGGGCGGGCGTGCTACCCGTCGAGCGTGCTCATGAACGCGATCCCCGCCCAGGTCGCGGGGGTCGAGGAGATCGCGATGGTGGTGCCGCCGGCCGCCGACGGCACGGTGAACCCCTACACCCTCGCCGCCGCTGCGACCGTGGGTGTCGAGGAGATCTACAAGGTCGGGGGCGCCCAGGCGGTCGCGGCGCTCGCGTACGGCACCGGGTCCATCCCCGCGGTCGACAAGGTCACGGGCCCGGGCAACGCCTACGTCACCGCCGCCAAGAAGCTCGTGATGGGCGACGTGGGGATCGATATGCTCGCCGGTCCGAGCGAGGTCCTCGTGCTCGCCGACGACACGGCGCTGCCGGCGTTCGTCGCGATCGACCTCATGGCCCAGGCCGAGCACGACCCGCGGGCGGCGACCTACGTGGTCACGACCGACCCCGACCTGCCCGACGCGCTCGACGAGGCGCTCGCGGTCCTCCTCGCCGAGGCGCCTCGCCGCGAGGTCATCGAGCGCTCGCTCGCCGACAACGGCCTCGTCGTGCTCTGCCCGGACCTCGCGAGCGCGCTCGACGCGGTCGACCTGATCGCGCCCGAGCACCTCGAGGTGCAGACGGCCGACCCGTTCGACCTCCTCGGCTCGATCCGCAACGCCGGCGCGATCTTCCTCGGCCACTTCACGCCCGAGAGTATCGGGGACTACGTCGCGGGCCCCAACCACACGCTGCCCACCGGCGGCACGGCGCGCTTCTCGAGCCCGCTCTCCGTGGACGACTTCGTGAAGAAGTCCTCGGTCATCTCCTACTCGTTCGAGGCGCTCGAGATCGACGGGTCCACCGCGGTCACCATCGCCGAGGCCGAGGGACTCGACGCCCACGCCCGCGCGGTGACGCTCAGGCTCGAGGCGATGACCGGCGCCGGGGAGGGGGAGTGACGTGAAGAGCATCCGCCCCGCGCGCCCCGAGCTCGAGTACCTCGTCCCCTACGACGCCAAGGACATCCGCGCCGAGGTGATGCTCGCGGCCAACGAGCACCCCTCCAACCTGCCCGGCGAGATCGTCGAGAAGCTCTCAGACCGCCTGTCCGAGTTCCGCTTCAACCGCTACCCCGACCCGATGGCGAGCAAGCTGCGCGAGCTCATCGCCGAGGCGAACGGGCTCGAGCCCGCGAACATCCTCGTGGGCAACGGCGGCGACGAGCTGATCTTCGACATCCTGCTCGCGTGGGGCGGTCCTGGCCGAACGCTGCTCGACCTGCCGCCGACCTTCTCGATGTACGGCATCGACGCCCAGGTCACCGGGACCGAGGTCGTGCGCATCCCGCGCGACGCCGAGTTCGAGGTCGACGGCGAGACCGTGCTCGCGCGCCTCAGCCGGGGCGACATCGACGTGGTGATGATCTCGCACCCCAACAATCCCACCGGCAACATCGCGCCGGAGACGCTCCTCATCGACATCCTGAACGCGACCGACGCCCTCGTGCTCGTGGACGAGGCGTACTTCGAGTTCAGCCGCCACACGATGCGCCCGCACATGGAGCGCCACCCCAACCTCGTCATCCTGCGCACCTTCAGCAAGGCGTTCTCGCTCGCGGGGCTGCGCGTGGGCTATCTCCTCGGCAACGAGGAGGTCATCAGCGAGCTCACCAAGGTCCGTCAGCCCTACTCGGTGGACTCGTTCGCGCAGTGGGTCGCCGCGTCGGTCTTCCGCGAGCGGGTGGTGTTCCAGCAGGCGATCCGCGACATCATGCGGGGCCGCGACACGCTGATGCACGGGCTCTCCTCGATGGAGGAGGTCACGGTCTTCCCGTCCGAGGCGAACTTCGTGCTCTTCCGCGTGGAGCACGCGAGCGCGCTCTGGCGCGATCTGCTGCACAACCACTCCGTGCTCGTGCGGGACTTCTCGCGCGCGCCGGGCCTCGACGACTGCCTCCGCGTGACGGTGGGGTCGGACCAGGAGAACGAACGTTTCCTCGCCGCCGTGACCGAGGTGCTCTCGCAGCGGCGGGCCTCGCAGATACTCGGCAACGGCGCGCACTCGCGCCACGGGACCGTAGGGGAGTTGGGCTACTGATGGCGAACCGGACCGGCAGCGTCTCGCGCGCCACGCGCGAGACCGATATCACCCTCTCCCTCGACCTCGACACGGCGGGTCCCGCCGAGGTGTCGACGGGGATCCCCTTCTTCGACCACATGCTCGACGCGCTCGGGCGCCACGGGCTGATGACGCTCGCCGTCGCGGCCACCGGCGACCTCGAGGTCGACGCGCACCACACCGTCGAGGACGTGGGCATCTGCCTCGGCCAGGCGCTCGCCGAGGCCCTCGGCGAGAAGACCGGCATCCGGCGGTACGGCTCGGCGACGATCCCCATGGACGAGGCGCTCGTGCTCGCCGCGGTCGACGTCTCGGGACGCGGCGGCCTGCACTACGACGTGGAGCTGCCCATCGAGTTCATCGGCACCTTCGAGACCTCGCTCGCCCGCGAGTTCATGGCGGCGTTCGCCGCCAACGCGGGCGTGACGCTGCACGTCCGCAAGCTCGCCGGCGACAACGCGCACCACATCGTCGAGGCGGCGTTCAAGGCGCTCGCCCGCGCGCTCGCCGAGGCCGTCGAGCACGACCCGCGCGTGGCCGGGGTGGTCCCGTCGACCAAGGGCGCCCTGTGAGCGCCGCGCCCCGCATCGCGCTCATCGACTACCGGATGGGCAACCTGCGCAGCGTGCAGAAGGGCTTCGAGCACGCCGCGGTCGAGGGCGTGACCGTCACCGACGAACCCGCCGTGGTCGCAGCCGCCGAAGGGATCGTACTGCCCGGTGTGGGCGCGTTTCGCGACGCGGCCCACAACCTGCGCGAGTCGGGCCTCTGGGACACGGTGCTCGAGCGGGTGGCCGCCGGCGTGCCGTTCCTCGGCATCTGCCTCGGCATGCAGCTTCTCGGCGACGTGGGGCTCGAGGACGGCGAGTGGGCCGGCCTCGGCATCGTGCCGGGGCGGTGCGAGCGGCTGCCGGGTGGCGTGAAGATCCCGCACATCGGGTGGAACACGGTGGATTACCCGGTCGAAAGCCCGCTCTTCGCCGGGATCGGGGAGGGGAGCGCGTTCTACTTCGTGCACTCATACCACTTCGTGCCGGCTGACCCTTCCGGTATCATCGGCGCCACCGAGTACGGGGTGCGGTTCGCGGCCGCGGTGCAGGTGGGCGAGGTCTACGCGGTGCAGTTCCACCCGGAGAAGTCATCGACCGCCGGACTCGCCCTCCTCGGCAACTTCGGACGCATCGTCAAGGAGCGTGGCTGACAATGATCATCTTTCCCGCGATCGACATCCTCGACGGTAAGGCGGTGCGGTTGCGCCAGGGCCGCCTCGACGCCGTGAAGGTCTACAACGACGACCCGGTCGCCCAGGCGCACCTGTGGGCCGAGGGCGGGGCCGAGTGGCTCCACGTCGTCGACCTCGACGGCGCCGTGCTCGGCGACCCGCTCAACATCGACACCATCCGGCGGATCACCGCCGCGGTCGACGTCCCGGTCCAGACCGGGGGCGGCATCCGCAGCATGGAGACGCTCGACCGGCTCTGCGAGGCGGGCGTGAAGCGCTGCGTGCTCGGCACCTCGCTCGTCTCCGACCCCGAGTTCGTCGCCGAGGCGTGCGCGAAGTACCCGGGGATCGTCGCCGGCATCGACGCCCGCGACGGCAAGGTCGCCATCGAGGGGTGGCGCCAGGGCACCGAGTACGGGGTGCTCGAGCTCGTGCGCGAGCTGGAGCTCCTCGGCGTGCGGCGGCTCGCCTACACCGACATCGGCCGCGACGGCATGCAGGGCGGCGCGAACTACGGCGCCTACCGCGCGCTCGCGGATCAGGTCGACATCCCCATCATCGCCTCGGGCGGCGTCTCGACGCTCGACGACATCCGCGACCTCGTCTCGATCGGGCCCAAGGTCGAGGGCGTGATCGTGGGCACCGCACTCTACGAGAACCGCTTCACGCTGCCCGAGGCCATCGCCGCGGGCAGGGGAGAGGCGGCCGTCTGAGATGCTGACCAAGCGCGTCATCCCCTGTCTCGACGTCCACGCGGGGCGCGTCGTCAAAGGCGTGAACTTCGTCGACCTCGTGGACGCGGGTGACCCGGTCGAGCTCGCCGCGTTCTACGACGCCGAGGGTGCCGACGAGCTCGTCTTCCTCGACATCACGGCGACCCACGAGGACCGCCCCTCCATGCTCGACGTGGCCGCTCGCACGAGCGAGGAGGTCTTCATCCCCTACACCGTGGGTGGCGGGATGCGCTCGGCGGCCGACATCCGGGCGATGCTCGCGGCGGGCTGCGACAAGATCTCGCTCAACTCCGCCGCCGTGCGCGCGCCCGCGCTCATCACCGAGACGAGCCGCATCTACGGCGCGCAGTGCATCGTGGTCGCCATCGACGCGCGCCGCGTGCCCGGCTCCGTGGAGCGCTGGGAGGTCTTCATCAACGGCGGGCGAGTCAACACCGGCCTCGACGCCGTCGCGTGGGCGGCCGAGGCGGCCCGTCTCGGCGCGGGAGAGATCCTGCTGACCAGCATGGACCGCGACGGCACCAACGAGGGCTACGACCTGCCGCTCACCCGTGCGATCACCCGCGCCGTGCAGATCCCCGTCATCGCGAGTGGCGGCGCGGGCGAGCTCGAGCACTTCACCGAGGTCGTGGTCGAGGCCGACGCCGACGCCGTGCTCGCCGCGAGCACGCTCCACTTCGGCAAGTTCCGGGTGCGCGACATCAAGGCACACATGGCGGCGAGCGGCGTGCCCGTGCGCGTCGTGGACGTCGCCGAGGAGGCCCGCTCGCCGGTCTCGGGCGGGTGGGTGCGATGAGCGGCGCGACCCCGGCCCCGGCACCCGACGGCGACGCCGTCCGCATCGATGACCTGCGCTTCGGCGCCGACGGACTCATCTGCGCGGTGGTCCAGCAGCACGACACCGGCGAGGTGCTCATGGTGGCGTGGATGGACGCCGAGGCGGTGCGCCGCACGCTCGCGACCGGGCGCACGTGGTTCTGGAGCCGCTCTCGCGGCGAGTACTGGTGCAAGGGCGAGACGAGCGGGAACGCCCAGCGCGTGGTCGGGGTCCGCGTCGACTGCGACGCCGACGCGCTCCTCGTCACCGTCGACCAGAGCGGCGTCGCCTGCCACACCGGCGCCCGCTCGTGCTTCTACCGCACGCTTCCGATGACCGCCGCGGGGAGCGACGCCTCCCCCGAGTGCAAGGACACGGCCGATGAGTGACGACCCGCGCGCCGCCGAGACCTCCCCTGAGATCGGGACCGTGCTCGACGAGCTGTTCGCCGTGCTCGTGAGCCGCAAGGACGCTCCCGCCGAGGAGTCCTACACCGCGCGTCTGCTCACCGGCCCTCAGGACAAGCTCCTCAAGAAGATCGCCGAGGAGTCGGGCGAGGTCATCATCGCCGCCCGGGACCAGGACCCTGCCCAGATCCGCTACGAGGTCGCCGACCTCGTCTACCACCTGCTCGTGGTGCTCGTCCGCGAGGGACTCACGCTCGACGACCTCGCCGCGGAGCTCGCCGCGCGCCGCCGGTAGGGGCGTCTTACAGCCCGAAGAGCCTCGCCGCGTTGCCGCGAAGGACGAGGTCGAGCTCGTGCGCGCCCAGCCCGAGACCCTCAAGGGTGCGTCGCTGCATGAACGCGATCCACGCGCGGTAGGGGGCGGTCGTGGTCGAGTCGGTGCCGAAGACGATCCGCTCGGGTCCGAGCGCGACGAGCGAGCACTCGAACACCTCGGCGAGCGTCAGCCGCGGCACGCACACGTCGATCCAGTTGTTCGTGCCCGAAGTGTCGACGTGCACGTTGGGGCACTGGTATGCGAGCCGCAGGACCTGCTCGAACCACCCCGCGCCGAAGTGCGCGATCACGAACGGGATGTCGGGGAAGTCGCGCGCGACCGGCGAGAGATCGATCGGGTCGGCGAAGCGCAGGTCGGCGGTCGGGGCCACGCTCACCCCGTAGTGGACCGTCGCGGGGAGCCCGAGCTCGTTCAGGCGCTTGAGGAACGGACGGCACGCCGGGTCGGAGAGGCGGTAGGCCTGGTTGACCGGGAGCAGTTTCACGCCGCGCATCCCCGCCGCCACCTCGCGGTCGAGCAGCTCGACCGCCCCAGGGTCGCGCGGGTCGAGGTGCGCGCTCGCGACCACGCGCCCGCCGGTGTGCCCGAGGAACTCCCGCAGCCAGGCGTTGTCGGGCGTGAGTGACATCACCACCGCCCGGGCGATGCCCGCCGCGTCGAGCCGCTCGAGGTACGCCGAGGCGGTCGTGGCCGGGTCGGTGTCGGGCAGCACGCCGACCTTGCGCCCGTACTGCCGCCGGGCGAGCGCGGCACGGTAGCCCGGGGGCTCCTCGGCCAGCGAGGTGAGGTGCTCCTCGAGCAGCCCGACGGTCACGACGTGCACGTGGGCGTCGATGGCGTCGCCGGGGCGGGTCGTCTGGGTCATGACATCTCCCGGACCGCCAGCACGATACGGTCGAGGACCTCTTCGAGCAGGTCCGGGGAGGTGGCGAAGTTCAGGCGCGCGAATCCCGCCCCGGCCGCGCCGAAGTCGATGCCGGGCGAGAGCGCGACGCGCGCGTGCTCCCGCAGCCATCGGGAGGGGTCGTCGCCGAGGCCCGCGTCCCGGAGGTCGAGCCAGGCGAGGTAGGTCGCCTCGGGTGCCACGCCGGCCGCGCCGGGCACCTCGGCGAGCAGGCGCTCGAAGACCCGGTCGCGGTTCGCCCGCAGCGTGCGGCGCGTCTCGGCGAGCCAGGCGTCGCCCGCGGTCCAGGCGGCCCGGGTGGCCTCGGCTCCGGGCGAGCTGACGGCGCCCAGCAGGTGGCAGGGGAGGCGGTCAGCGGTCCGCGCGACACCGTCGTGGCCGAGGTGGGCGACCGCGCACCGCAGCCCGGCGAGGTTGAACGCCTTGCTCGCCGCGGTGACGGTGACGGTGCGTGCCTCGGCGGCACGCGAGAGCGAGGAGAACGGCACGTGGCCGGCCGGTTCCCACACGAGGTCCGACCAGATCTCGTCGCTGATCACGAGGAGGTCGTGGCGTTCGGCGACCTCGAGCACGCCCTCGAGCTCGGTGCGGGTGAACGCGCGGCCGGTGGGGTTATGGGGGTTGCAGAGCAGGATGACGCGAGTGGTGGCGTCGATGGCGGCCTCGAGCCGTTCGGGGTCGAGGCGGCGCGCGGGCGCGTCGAGGGGCACGTCGACGACCCGGCACCGGCACTGCTCGACCGCGGTGTAGAAGGGCGCGTACACCGGCGTGAAGAGCACCACGCCGTCGCCCGGCTCGGTCTGCGACCAGAGCGCGAGCTCGACCGCCTGCATCACGTCGCAGAACCCGCGCACCCGCTCAGGCCCCGGGCGCCAGCCGAACCGTGCCTCCTGCCGCTCGGCGAAGAGCGCGGGCAGTCGGCTCTCGGCGTCGAAGTTGTAGCCGAGGTCGCCCCGGTCGAGCAGGGCGCGCACCGCGTCCACGATGACGGGGGCGGGCGCGAGGTCCATGTCGGCGACCCACGCCGGGATCACGTCATCGGTGAAGCGCGCCCACTTCTCGCCGGTCAGCGAGCGCAGGCGCGTGAGGTCGCATCCCGGACCCATGGCGGCCGCCATCAGATGTAGTACATCGGGGTCAGGCTCTCGTCGAGCTCGCGCTGCTTCTCGAGCAGGTCGGCGAGCGTCACCGAGCCGAGGTGCGCCTCGGCGGCCCCGGCCATCCCGGCCCAGAGCTCGGCCGCGGCGCTTCCGGGCTGTTTGGGGACGTCGATGACCTCGCCCTGCAGCGCGGTCACGATCTCGAGCGCGGTGACCTCGCCCGGGTCGGTCTCCAGCGCGCACCCTCCCGCGGGCCCGCGCCTGCACCGCACGATCCCCGCCCGCGAGAGCTCGGTGATCTGCTGCTCGACGAAGCGCCGGGGCAGGCCGAGGTGGTCGGCGAGCTGTCCCGCCGCCGTGTAGGAGCCCTGGGGCTGCGCGGCGAGCAGCACGAGGGTCTGCACCGCGTAGTCGAGTCGTTGCGACACGCGCATGGCGGGCTCCTAACCCAGCTCTTCCCAGAGCTTCGTGGTGAGATACCGCTCCCCGGTCGAGGGCGCGACGGTGACGACCACCGAGCCGGCGAGCTCGGGGCGTGCGGCGACCTGCAGGGCCGCGGCGATGTTGGCGCCGCTCGAGATGCCCACGAGCATGCCCTCCTCGGCGGCCACGCGCCGAGCGGTCGCGATCGCGGTGTCGGCGTCGATACGGATCACCTCGTCGAGAAGGTCGACGTCGAGCACCGAGGGGATGAAGTTCGCGCCGATGCCCTGGATGAGGTGCGGTCCCGGGGTGAGCTGCTCGCCGGCCTTGGTCTGGCCGATGATAGGGGACTCGGCGGGCTCGACCGCGATCGCGAGGGTGCCGGGGCGCTGCTCTTTGAGGTAGCGGCCGCCGCCGGTGATGGTGCCGCCGGTGCCCACGCCCGCGACGAACGCGCCGAGGCGGGCGTCACCGACCGCGGCGTGGACCTCCGGGCCGGTGGTCGCGTAGTGGATTGCGGGGTTGGCGGGGTTATCGAACTGCCCGGCGATCCAGGCGTCCGGCGTCTCGGCGGCCACGCGCTCGGCCTCCTCGACCGCCCCCTTCATGCCCTTGGTGCGGTCGGTGAGCACGAGCTCCGCGCCGTAGGCCGCGAGCAGCTTGCGGCGCTCGAGCGACATCGACTCGGGCATCGTGAGGACGACCCGGTAGCCGCGGGCGGCGCCGACCAGCGCGAGCGCGATGCCGGTGTTGCCGCTCGTGGGCTCGACGATGACCGACTTCCCGCGCTCGATGATACCCTTCTGCTCGGCGTCGTCGATCATCGCCAGGCCGATGCGGTCCTTGACCGAGCCGCCGGGGTTGCGGCTCTCGAGCTTCACGAGCACCCGCGCGTCGAGTCCCTCGGCGAGGCGCGAGAGCGGTACGAGCGGTGTGTGGCCGATCGAGTCGGTCACGCTGTCGAAGTAGTGGGCGAATGCGGCAGTCATCGGGTCCTCCTCCACCGGGTGGTCGCAGGGTCGCGCGACGGGGCGCGTGGCCTGATGCTCGGAACATACCACGCGGAGGCGGAGAATAAACGCACATACACCGTGTGCAAACTGCACATATCGAACCGGCGCACCTCGGCTGCCGCCTGCGCGAACGGGTCGGCCGCCGTTCGCCGCCTCCGGCGCGAGAGGTGTCCCCGCACGGTCGCGATATGGGCGATACTGCTCGGTGAAGTCGTCGGAGAGGTGACGGGCGCGGCCGGGGCCGCACCGTGACCGGGGGTCACCGGGAGGGGCGCTGCCGTGAGGCCGCATCGCATCGAGCCGCTGTGGGACCGGGTCGACCGCAACCGCGTCGAGCTCGCGGTGTTCATCGCGCTCTTCTTGCTCGCCTCGTCGGCGGGGGCCGCGATCGTGCTCGCCTTCGGTCTCGCGGGCCTCGCGATCCTGACCCAGGACCCGGAAGCCTGGGAGTGGCTGCTCGGCAACGTGGGCCGCGCGTTCGGCGTAGTGAGCGGAGCCGCGGCGTGTGTGGCGGGCGCGTACGTGGCGGTCGCGCTCAGCAGGTGTGAGCGGTGGCTGCTCAGGCGCTTCGGCGCCGAGCTCTCGCCGCGTGGGGAGGAGCTGCCCACAAAGCACGCGCTCAAGGACATGGCGATCGCAGCCGGCTTCGAGGTCGCCCCGGCCCTCTACGTGATCGAGACGCGCAACGTCAACGCCTTCGTGTTCGGGAAGGGGCGCAGGCGCCCGGTGGTGGGCGTCACGCGCGGCCTCGTCGACCGCCTCACCCCCGACGAGCAGCGGGCGGTCTTCGCGAACCTCATGGCGCGGCTGCGCGCCGGCGACACCATCTGGGCGACCGGGGTGACCGCGATCATGGCGCCGCTGTGGACGGTCCGCGACCGGCAGCTCGACGCCGACGCGCCGGTCCGCCGCGGCGCGAGCGACGCCCGCGCGCAGGTCGACCCGCGCACCGGCCGGCCGTATGTCGTGACGAGCGAGGCGGACCTGCTCGCGGGGATCTACTGGCTCATGCCGATGCTCTTCGCGTTCATCTTCGTGAGCGAGTTCGTCGCGTTCGGGCACCGCTGGTCGCAGCTGCGCCACGCCGAGGTCGCCGACGCCGAGGGGATGCTCCTGCTCAAGGACCCGCGCTCGATGCTCTCGGCTCTCGAGAAGTGCGTGCGCTTCAACAACTACGTGCCCACGGCCGGTCCCGGCTTCACCCAGCTGTTCTACTGCTGGACGGGTGACGGCTCGACCGACGACGAGTCCGACCCGGAGAACCGGCGCATCACGCGCCTGCGCGAGGTGCTCGGGGTCGCGGGGATGCCCGATCCGGTCGTCGTGCCCAACGAGCCGGTGTTGGCCCCCGTGGCGCCCCGGCTCGAAGGCGCGGGCGGCTCCTGAGCACGCTCCGGCCGGCGGGTGCGAGGTTGCGCTCGCTTCGGCCACGGTGCTACACTCGCCGGCAACAACCGAACATGCGCCAGTGATGGGGAGAAGTATCCCGGTCAGCGAAGCCAAGAGAGTCGGGGACGGTGGGAACCCGACGTGAGCGACCGGAGAGAATGGGCCCCTGAGGCACCGAGGCAACGGCGGCGACGTCTACTAGTCTCGGCGGATCCCCACCGATAGAAGGGGCCGGGTATCCGGGTCCGCACCGCGAGCGGGATCAGCGCGGGAGGCGGCCCACGTACTGTCAGGACAAGTGGCTCCGCGCACGACCGGCGGGGCAACAAGGGTGGCACCGCGAGACGACCTCTCGTCCCTTGAGGATGAGGGGTCTTTGTGTTCTCAGGGACCACCGGGCGCCCCGCATCCTCGAAGGCAGGTGCCGGTGAGGAGCGCTGCACGGATGATCGTGCCGGGCAAAGAAGAGTTCGCGCGACTGGCTGCAGACCACGACGTGGTCCCGGTCGCTCGTGAGGTCTACGCCGACCTCGCGACCCCCATCTCCGCCTTCATGGCGCTCGCCGAGGGCGTCGAGCACGCCTTCCTGCTCGAGAGCGTCTCGGGCGGCGAGCAACTCGGCCGCTACAGCTTCCTCGGCATCGGTGACCGCGAGGTCATCACGGCGCACGGCGACGAGGTCGTGGTCGAGAACGGCGGCGTGGTGGGCGAGCGCGCCACCGACCCGCTCACCGTGGTCGAGCGCCGGCTCGCAGCGGGCAGTGTCGCCCACGTCGCGGGCGTGCCGAGGTTCGTGGGCGGCGCGGTGGGCTATGTGGGATACGAGGTCGCCGCCGGGTTCGAGCGCGTGCCCCGGCACGACACGCCGGCGGCCGGGTCGGCCCGTATCCCCGACATGGCGTTCATGCTCGCCGACATCGTGGTCGCGTTCGACCACGCGCGCCGGGTCATGCAGGTCATCGCCCCGGTACGGCCCGGCGGCGCCCCCGACGCCGCGTACGAGCGCGCGCTCGGCCGCATCGACGCCGCGCTCCGCCGCATCGACGCGGGCCCTCCGGGCGCACGCCTCGGCGCGGTGGGCCGGAGCGCCGAGGTCCCCCTCGAGGCGGAGACCACCCGCGAGGCGTTCCTCGGCGGGGTCGAGCGGGCCAAGGAGCACATCGCGGCCGGTGACGTCTTCCAGGTCGTGCTCTCGCAGCGTTTCAGCGCCCCGTACGAGGGCGATGGCCTCGATCTCTACCGCGTGCTGCGGGCCGTCAACCCGAGCCCCTACATGTTCTACCTGCGCACCCGCGACGTGACGCTCGTGGGGTCGAGCCCCGAGCCGCTCGTGCGCGTGGAGGGCGACTCGGTGCTCACCCGTCCGCTCGCGGGCACGCGTCCGCGCGGCGCCGACCTGGCCGAGGACGGCCGCCTGCGCGCCGACCTGCTCGCCGACGACAAGGAGCGGGCCGAGCACGTCATGCTCGTCGACCTGGGCCGAAACGACCTCGGCCGCGTGAGCGTGCCGGGCACGGTGACGGTCGACGAGCTCATGGAGGTCGAGAACTACAGCCACGTGATGCACATCGTCTCCAACGTCACCGGCACGCTCGCGCCGGACAAGAACGCCTTCGACGCCCTGCGCGCGACCTTCCCCGCCGGGACCGTGTCCGGCGCGCCCAAGATCCGCGCGATGGAGATCATCCGCGACCTCGAGCCGGCGGCGCGCGGACCGTACGCGGGCACGGTGGGCTACATCGGTCTCGATGGCGCGATGGACATGTGCATCACCATCCGCACGTTCGTGATCGCTGGCGGGCGTGCCTACCTGCAGTCGGGCGCGGGCATCGTCGCCGACTCCGACCCGGTCCGCGAGTACGAGGAGACGCTGCACAAGGCCCGCGCGCTGCACCGCGCGCTCGAGCTCGCCGCCGGGATGTATGCCGAGGACACCGCGACCGTCGCCGCCAGCGGGGACGCCACGGACCGGGAGGCCGCCCGATGATCCTCATGATCGACAACTACGACTCGTTCACCTACAACCTCGTGCAGCTGCTCGCCGCGCTCGGGGCAGAGGTGCGCGTCGAGCGCAACGACGCGCTCAGCGCCGAGGAGGCCCTCGCCCTCGCGCCGGCCGGCATCGTGATCTCGCCCGGACCGGGCACGCCCGAGCAGGCGGGGATCTCCAAGGACGTCGTGCGCGCCGCCGCCGATGCGGGCGTGCCGCTCCTCGGCGTGTGCCTCGGCCATCAGAGCATCGCCGAGGTCTACGGCGGGGTCGTGGGCAGGGCCCCGTCGCCGGTGCACGGCAAGACCGCCGAGGTCCACCACGACGGCGCCGGTCTGCTCGCCGGCGTGTCCCGTCCCTTCACCGCCACCCGCTACCACTCCCTCACCGTCGACGAGGGCTCGCTCCCGGCCGAGATCGAGGTCACCGCGCGCACCGCCGAGGGGCTCGTGATGGCGCTGCGCCACCGCGAGCTGCCCCTGCACGGCGTGCAGTTCCACCCCGAGAGCGTGCTCACGCCCGAGGGCGTGGTCGTGCTCCGCAACTTCCTCGAGCTCGCCGGCGAGATCGAGGCGGCCGAGATCGCGGCGCCCGCCCCCGACTCCGCCCCCGACTCCGCGCCCGCCCCCGCCTCCGGCCCCGTAGGCCCCGCGGCCGCGCGACCCACGCCCGCCTCGGCCGCCCCGGCGCTCTCCTCGGCGATCCGCACGGTGACCGCCGGGGAGTCGCTCGCCGAGGACGACGCCTACGCCGTGATGTCCGCGATCATGGACGGCGAGGCCACCGACGCGCAGATCGCCTCGCTCGTCACGGCGGTGCGGATGAAGGGCGAGAGCGTCGGCGAGATCGTGGGGTTCGCCCGCGCGATGCGGGAGCGCGCCGAGCAGGTCCGCCCGATCGCGGCCGACGTGCTCGACACCTGCGGGACCGGCGGTGACGGCCTGTCGACCTTCAACATCTCGACCACCACCGCGTTCGTCGTCGCGGGGGCGGGGGTGCCGGTCGCCAAGCACGGCAACCGCGCGGTCTCCTCGGCGGCGGGGAGCGCGGACGTGCTCGAGCGGCTCGGGGTGCGTATCGACCTCGGGGCCGCCGGCATGGCGCGCTGCATCGACGAGGTGGGTCTCGGCTTCCTCTTCGCGCCGTCGCTGCACGCGAGCATGCGCCACGCGGCGGGCCCGCGCCGCGAGATCGCGATCCGCACCGTGTTCAACGTGCTCGGCCCGCTCACGAACCCTGCCGGGGCGCGCAGGCAGCTCCTCGGCGTCTACGCGCCGGAGCTCGTGCCGGTGATGGCCGAGGTCGCCGGACGTCTCGGCGCCGAGCGCGTGCTCGTGGTGCACGGACATCCGGGCATGGACGAGGTCTCGGCGAGCGGCCCGACCACGGTGGGCGAGTGGGACGCCGGGGCCGGCGAGGTCCGCATCTGGGACGTCACGCCCGAGGAGGTCGGTATCGCGCGCGGCACGCTCGCGGGCATCGCGGGCGGTGACGCCGAGGCGAACGCCGCCATCACGCGCTCGGTCCTCGAGGGCGCGCACGGCCCCGCGCGCGACGTGGTGCTCATGAACGCCGCCGCCGCCCTGCTCGCCGCCGGGCGCGTGGCCGACCTCGCGGCCGGTGTCGCGCTCGCCCGCGAGGCGATCGACTCCGGCGCGGCGCTCGCGCGGCTCGAGGCCCTCGTCACGCTCTCGCACCGCATCGCCTCCGGAGAGGAGGCCGGCCGATGAGCGCTGACTTCCTCGCCGGGATGGTCGCTCGCCGCACGGCGCGGATCGCCGCGGAGTGGGGCTCTCTCGCGCCGGCCGACCGCGAGCGGCTCGCCTGCTGCGCCCGCCCGCCGCGGCCCTTCGCCGCCGCGCTCTCCGACCGCGCGGACGTCGCCGTGATCGCCGAGGTCAAGAAGGCCTCGCCGAGCGCGGGCGCCATCGCGCCGGAGTGCGAGGCGTCCAAGCAGGCGCTGCACTACACCGACGGCGGAGCGGCCGCGATCAGCGTGCTCACCGAGCCGGAGGTCTTCGCCGGCTCGTTCACCGACCTCTCCGACGTCGCCGACGCCGTGGACGTTCCCGTCCTCGCGAAAGACTTCGTGGTCGACCCGGTCCAGCTCTTCGTCGCCCGCGGGCATGGCGCGGACGCCGTGCTGCTCATGGTGAGCGTGCTCGGCCCCGCGGTCGCCGACTACCTCGACCTCGCCGCCACCCTCGGCCTCGAGGCGCTCGTCGAGGTGATCGACGAGGCCGAGCTCGAGTTCGCGCTTGCGGCCGGCGCGATGCTCGTCGGAGTCAACAGCCGCGACCTGCGCACGCTCGAGCTCGACGCCGCGCGTGCCGCTCGCGTGGTCGCCGCCTCCGCGCGCGCCGGCGCCGTCACGGTCGCCGCGAGCGGCGTGAAGACCCGCGCCGACGTGCGTGCCGCCGCCTCGGCGGGAGCCGACGCCGTGCTCGTGGGGGAGACGCTCATGCGCGCCGCGTTCCCCGAGGACCTGCTCGCCGAACTCACGGGCGTCGCCAGGAGCGCGGCCGCCCGCCGCACCGCCGTCCGTCCGCCGTCCACCAGCCAGCACGCCGAGGAGTAAGGGAGGCCCATCATGCCAGACAGGACCAAGTTCGTGCTCGACGAGAAGCAGATGCCCACCAGCTGGTACAACATCATCCCCGACCTGCCGAGCCCGCTCGCCCCGCCGCTGCACCCGCAGACCGACGAGCCCGTTGGCCCGGAGGCGCTCGCGCCGCTCTTCCCCATGGAGCTCATCAAGCAGGAGATGTCGCCGGAGCGCTTCATCGAGATCCCCGAGGAGGTCCAGGCGGTCTACAAGACCTACCGCCCGAGCCCGCTCAACCGGGCGCGCCAGCTCGAGCGTGACCTCGGCCTGCCCGAGGGGGTCAAGATCTTCTACAAGTACGAGGGGGTCTCGCCCGCAGGCAGCCACAAGCCCAACACCGCCATCCCGCAGGCCTTCTACAACAAGCTCGAGGGCATCAAGCGGATCTCCACCGAGACCGGCGCCGGCCAGTGGGGGAGCGCCATGTCGATCGCGTGCGCGCTCTACGACATGGAGTGCGTCGTCTACATGGTCGGCATCTCCTACAAGCAGAAGCCCTACCGCCGCATCCTCATGGAGAGCTACGGCGCCGAGGTGATCGCCTCGCCGAGCACCCGCACCAACGCCGGCCGCCACGTGCTCGACATGGATCCCGACTCGCTCGGGTCCCTCGGCATCGCGATCTCTGAGGCCGTGGAGGACGCCGTGTCGCGCGACGACACCCACTACTGCCTCGGCAGCGTGCTCAACCACGTCTGTCTCCACCAGACGATCATCGGCGAGGAGGCCATCGTCCAGATGGAGATGGCCCAGGTCGAGCCCGACGTGGTCGTCGCGTGCGTGGGCGGCGGCTCGAACTTCGCCGGGATCACGTTCCCGTACTACAAGCGCCGCCTCGACGGGAAGACCAAGGCGCGGCTCGTGGCCGTCGAGCCCAAGGCGTGTCCCACGCTGACCGCGGGAGAGTACCGCTACGACCTCGGCGACGAGGCCGGCATGACGCCCAAGATGCTCATGTACACGCTCGGCCACGACTTCGTGCCCGCGGGAATCCACGCGGGCGGCTTGCGCTACCATGGTGACTCGCCGCTCGTCTCGCAGCTCGCCAAGGAGGGCGAGATCGAGGCCGTTGCGGTGCACCAGAACGCGTGCTTCGAGGCCGCCGTGCAGTTCGCCAAGGCCGAGGGCATCCTGCCCGCGCCGGAGAGCAGCCACGCGATCCGCGCCGCGATCGACGAGGCGCTCGACGCGCGCGAGGCCGGCGAGGACCGCACGATCCTGTTCTGCCTCTCGGGCCACGGTCACTTCGACCTCGCGGCCTATGAGGCGTACAACAGCGGCAAGCTGCAGGACTACGACTTCGCCGCCGGCAGCATGTGCGAGGGCGCGTAGACGACAGACCGAGGACCGTGCGGGAGCGCGGCGAGGGAGACCTCCCGCGCCCGTCCGGTCCACGACGAAAGGGCACGGCGTGTTCAACGACAGGACCCGGGTGAAGGTCTGCGGGCTCGCCTCGGCGCGTGACGCGGCGGAGGCGGTGCGCGCGGGCGCGGACGCCCTCGGCGTGATCCTCGCCGAGTCGCCTCGGCAGGTCACCATCGACGAGGCCGAGGCGATCTTCGCCGAGGTGCCGCCGTTCGTCGCGCGCGTGGGGGTCTTCGTCGACGCGCCCGCGGCCTACGTGGAGGAGGCGGCGGCGCGGCTCAACCTCGCCGCGGTGCAGTTCCACGGCTGCGAGTCGCCCGAGGCGTGCGCCGCGGCGCCCGCGCCGGTCATCAAGGCGGTGCGCGTGAAACCCGACTTCGACGCGGCCGACGTCGACGCCTATCGGGGCACCGTGGCCGCGCTGCTCTTCGACACCTACGTGGAGGGCGTCGCCGGCGGGACCGGACGGACCTTTCCCTGGGAGGCCGCAGGCCCGCTGCCCGACTGGGCGCCGGTGATCGTGGCCGGCGGCCTGAACCCCGTGAACGTGGGCGCCGCGATCTCGGCGCTCCACCCCTTCGGCGTGGACGTCTCCTCCGGCGTCGAGGAGCGGCTGCGCCACAAGGACCGTTTCAAGCTGCACGCGTTCGTTGCCGCGGTGCGCGCGGCCGATGAGGAGGTATCACCGTGAGCGACGTCTTCCTGCCCTCCGCCGAGCTGGCCTACTCGAGCCCCGACGCCAAGGGGTTCTTCGGCCCGTACGGCGGGACCTTCGTGCCCGAGACCGTCGTCCCTGCGCTCGCCGAGCTCGCCGAGGCGTTCGAGGCCGCGCTCGACGACCCCTCGTTCGCCGAGGAGTACACGACGCTGCTCGCCGACTACGTGGGCCGTCCCACGCCGCTCTACCGTGCTGACCGCCTCGCCGCCGAGGTCGGGCTCGGCGCGGTCTACCTCAAGCGCGAGGACCTCACCCACACCGGGGCGCACAAGATCAACAACACCGTGGGCCAGGCCCTGCTCGCCCGCCGCATGGGCAAGCTGCGCGTGATCGCCGAGACCGGCGCCGGGCAGCACGGGGTGGCGACCGCGACCGCCGCGGCGCTCCTCGGCCTGGAGTGCGTGGTGTTCATGGGTACCGAGGACATACGCCGCCAGTCGCTCAACGTCTACAAGATGCGCCTGCTCGGCGCGGAGGTCGTCCCCGTCGCCGACGGCACCGGCACGCTCGCCGACGCGGTCACGGCGGCGCTCCGTCACTGGGTCGAGCGGGTCGAGGACACCTTCTACGTCCTCGGCAGCGCGGTCGGGCCGCATCCGTACCCCGCGATGGTGCGCGAGTTCCAGAAGGTCATCGGCGAGGAGACGCTCGTGCAGCTGCAGGGCCGCGAGGCGCCGCTGCCCGACGCGGTCGTGGCGTGCATCGGCGGGGGGAGCAACGCGATCGGCATGTTCTACCCGTTCCTGCGCGACCTGCCGGCCGGGAGGCGACCGCTGCTCGTGGGCGCCGAGGCGGCCGGCCTCGGCGTGGAGACCGACAAGCACGGCGCCGCGCTCACCAAGGGCTCGCCCGGCGTGCTGCACGGCTTCTACTCCTACCTACTGCAGGACGACGCCGGCAACCCGCTCGAGGCCTACTCGATCTCGGCCGGCCTCGACTACCCCGGCGTGGGCCCGGAGCACAGCTACCTCAAAGACGAGGGTCTCGTCCGCTACGAGGCGGTCACCGATGCCGAGGCGCTCGACGCCTTCGCGCTGCTCACGCGCACCGAGGGCATCATCCCCGCCATCGAGAGCAGCCACGCGCTCGCGATGCTGCCGCGGCTGGCCGCCGAGCTCGGTCCCGAGGCGACCGTGGTGGTCAACGTCTCCGGCCGAGGGGACAAGGACATGGACATCGTGCGCGAGGCCGGTCTCGGTGGGGAGTGAGCCCGACACCCCGTCGACCCGCGACCTCGGTTTCGTAGGCGGCTTGGGCGGCGGTTTCCCTGCGGAGCGCGCCGCGCTCGTGGTCTACCTCATGGCGGGCTACCCCGACCGGGAGACCTCGCTCGCCGCCCTGCACGCCGTCGCCGACGCGGGCGCCGACGTGATCGAGCTCGGCGTGCCCTTCGGCGACCCGGTTGCCGACGGCCCGGTGATCGCCGAGGCCGCGAAGGTCGCGCGCGAGGGTGGCTTCGGGCTCGCCGAGACGATCGGGCTCGCGGCCGAGTTCATCGCCTCGCGCGCCGCCGGGAGACATCCCGCGCCGCCGGTCGCGCTCATGACCTACCTGAACCCGCTCATGCGCTTCGGGCTGCCGCGCGCCGCAGCGGCGCTTGCTGAGGCCGGGGTGGCCGGCGTGATCGTCCCGGACATGCCACCCGACTCCGCCGCGCCGTGGCTCGCCGCCACCGCGGCCGCCGGCGCGCCGGAGACCGTGTTCCTCGTCGCGCCGACCTCGACCCCCGAGCGGCTCGCCACGGTGGCGGCGTCGGCCTCCGGCTTCGTCTACGCCGTCTCGACCACCGGGATCACCGGCGAGCGCGCCGAACTCGCTGCCGGTCTCGAGGCGTTCGTCGCGCGCGTGCGCGAGGCGACCACCCTGCCGGTCGCGGTCGGGTTCGGGATCTCCGAGCCCGCCCAGGCGGCCGAGGTCGCGCGGATGGCCGACGGCGTCGTGGTCGGCTCGGCGGTGGTCAGGCGCCAGGGAGACCCGCGTGCGGTGGGGGAGTTCGTGGCCGCTCTCGCCGAGGCGGTCCGCTCGGCGCGCGGCTAGCCGGCACCGCCTGACCCCTGAAACGAGAACGGCACCCGCCGTGGTGGCGAGTGCCGCGATTCCTGAGACGTGTGCCGGTGGCTCACCGCACGTGGTGGACCACCTGGACCTTGTATCCGTTGCCCCCGCACTCGGGGCACTTCTGGTTCTTGCCGCCCTGCGACGTGTCGACCTTGACGTACCGGTCTCCGCGACACCTCGGACATGTCTGCTTCCGTACCATCCCGCACCTCCGTGCGACGGGCCCGCGCACTGCCTACTAGGTTTCCTCGGCACGAGCCAGCTTAAACATTAGCACCACTTAACCCCCCTGGACAGGGGGTATGCGTTGTGACGTTCTTCACAAGCTCTTAAGCATCATTCATGCCAGTTCGTCCCGTGTGCCGCATTCGCGCGGAGGGGTCGCGGTGCTATGCTGTGCGCGTCGGTGGGCGCACCAGGGGACCGAAGGGCCGGGGAGGCGCAGTGCGGATCGCGATCGCGCAGATTGACACGGTCGTCGGGGACATCCCCGGCAACACGGCGCGCGTGCTCGAGCGCATCGCCGCCGCACGCGACGCGGATGCCGACCTCGTGCTCTTCCCCGAGCTCGCACTCACCGGCTACCCGCCCGAGGACCTGCTCGCCCGGACGCATTTCGTCGCCGAGAACCGCGCCGCGCTCGACCGGGTGGCCGCCGCCTGCACCGGCATCGCCGCGTTCGTCGGGTTCGTCGACCGGCACGACGGCATGCTGCGCAACGCCGCGGCGCTGTGCGAGGGCGGCTCGGTCACGCTCGTCTACCACAAGCGCATGCTGCCCAACTACGGAGTGTTCGACGAGGAGCGCTACTTCGAACCGGGTTCCGACCCGGTGGTCTGCGAGGTGGGCGGAGTCGCCGTGGCCCCCACGGTCTGCGAGGACGTCTGGTTGCCCGCGGTCCCCGCCGAGGCGGCCTCGGCGGGCGCTCGTCTCATCGTGAACATCTCCGCCTCGCCCTTCCACGCCGGCAAGGCGCCCGCGCGCGAGCGGATGCTCAGGGACCGCGCGCGGGAGAACGGCGTGTGGCTCGCGTACTGCAACCTCGTGGGCGGCCAGGACGAGCTCGTCTTCGACGGCCGCTCGGTGGTGGTCTCGCCCGCCGGCGAGGTCGTGGCCCGGGCTGCCGCCTTCGCCGAGGAGCTCCTCGTCGTCGACCTCCCCGGACTCGCGCTCCCCGCGGACCCGGCGCTCCCCGCGGTCCCCGCCACTCCGCCGGCCGTCTCCGCCCCCGCCGCGCCGACGGCGGCCGCCCCCTCCGGGGAGCCCGGCCCCGCCGGCCTCGAGGAGATGTACGGCGCGCTCACCCTCGGCCTCGCCGACTACGTGCGCAAGAACGGGTTCGCCGACGTGGTCGTGGGCCTGTCCGGCGGCATCGACTCAGCGCTCGTCGCGACGATCGCCGCCGACGCGCTCGGCCCCGAGCACGTCCACGGGGTGACGATGCCGTCGCGCTACTCCTCGGCGGGGAGCGTGGAGGACTCCCGCGAGCTCGCCTCGGCTCTCGGCATCGGGTTCCACGAGCTCTCGATCGAGCCGGCGTTCTCGGCGTTCCTCGACACCCTCGCGCCGGTCTTCGCCGGGCACGGGCCTGACGTGACCGAGGAGAACCTCCAGGCGCGGGTGCGTGGCACGCTCCTCATGGCGCTCTCGAACAAGTTCGGCTGGCTCGTGCTCGCGACCGGCAACAAGAGCGAGCTGTCCGTGGGCTACTCGACGCTCTACGGCGACATGGTGGGAGGGTTCGCGCCCATCAAGGACGTCTTCAAGACGGTCGTCTACGACCTCGCCCGCTGGCGCAACGAGCGTCCGGGCGGGGCGGTGGTCCCGCATGCCGTGATCGCCAAGCCGCCGAGTGCCGAGCTCCGCCCCGACCAGCTCGACGAGGACTCGCTCCCGCCCTACGAGGTGCTCGACGCGATCCTTGCCGCCTACGTCGAGGACGACCTCTCGCGGGAGGCGATCGTGGCGCGCGGGCACGACCGGGCGACCGTGGAGCGCGTCTGCGAACTCGTCGACGGCGCCGAGTACAAGCGCCGCCAGGGCCCCCTCGGCATCCGTGTCACGCCCAAGGCGTTCGGCAAGGACCGCCGGATGCCCGTCACCAACCGCTACCGGGGATAGGGGGCGTCCGTGACCACGCCCGCCCGCGGCCTGACCGTGCGCCCGCTCGATCCCGCCTCGCCCGCCTACGCCGAGGCGACCCGCCTGCGATACGACGCTCTCTACCGCGAGTGGGGCTTGCCGCGCTCGCTCACCGACGACGCGAACGCGGCGGCGTTCTATCACATCGGCGTGTTCGACGCGGACGCGATCGTGGGCTACGCACGCATCGACCTCGCTCTCGATGAGCCCCAGATCTACCAGGTCTCGGTCGCCCGGGACCGGCGCGGGGAGGGTATCGGCGCGCTCCTCGTCGAGGTGCTGAAAGGGATCGCCGCCCAGGCCGGCCACACCGAGGTCTGGCTCGACGCCCGGGCGCACGTGATCCCCTTCTACGAGCGGCTCGGCTTCGAGGTCGTGGGCGAGGAGTTCCTCTCCAGGCGCACCGCGACGCCGCACCGGCGGATGCGTGCGCCCCTCGGCGGAGATGCCGACGCGCCCCTCGGCGGATAGCGCGCTTCGCGGTCGTCGCCCGGCCGTTCACGTCTGGCAAACCGGACCCGCATCGCCTACCCTGTAGGGGTGGGCCGTGAGCACGCCGCGAGGGGTGGCATCCCGGTCCCGCCGCCGCGCCATCGGGCGCCGCGAGACGCCGTCACAGACTCGAGGAGGGGTCCCCAGATGCCCAGCATCACCCGTGAGCAGGTCCGCGTGCCTGCCGACGTGCCCGCCGAGGCACGCGAGACCTACATCGACAACTACCTTGCCGCGACCCGCGGCACCGGTCGGCTGATGCTCTTCGCCTGCGACCAGAAGATCGAGCACCTCAACGACGACTTCTACGGTGAGGGCATCGCCGAGGAGGACGCCGAGCCCGAGCACCTGTTCCGCATCGGCTCGCAGGGCGTGACGGGCGTGCTCGCCGGACAGCGCGGGCTCGTGGCGCAGTACGGCGCCGACTACCCCGACATCAACTACCTCGTGAAGATGAACAGCAAGTCCCACCTCGTGAAGACGAGCCAGGACGACCCGTACTCCCCGCAGCTCTACGACATCCAGACCGTGCTCGACCTGCGCGACAACGGCGTGAACGTCGTGGGCATCGGCTACACCATCTACATCGGCTCCGAGTATGAGTCGAACATGATGACCGAGGCCGGCCAGCTCATCGCCGACGCCCACTCGCAGGGTCTGCTCGTGGTGCTCTGGATGTACCCGCGCGGCAAGGCGGTCGCCAACGAGAAGGACGCGCACCTCATCGCCGGCGCCGCCGGTGTCGCGGTCGCGCTCGGCGCCGACTTCGTGAAGGTCAACCCGCCCAAGGGCACCGACGCCGCCTCCTCGGCCGAGCAGCTCAAGGAGGCCTCGCTCGCCGCGGGCCGCACCGGCCTGGTGTGCGCGGGCGGCTCGACCGTCGACGCCAAGACGTTCCTCACCCAGCTCTGGGAGCAGATCCACGTGGGCGGCGCGATCGGCAACGCGACCGGCCGCAACATCCACCAGCGCTCGCTCGATGAGGCGGTCCGCCTCACCAAGGCGATCAGCGCCATCACGCTCGCCGACTACTCGGCCGATGACGCCCTCGCGGTCTTCGAGGGCACGGCCGACTTCACGCTGTAGGGGCGCACGCCCCGGGGCGCGGGACCGCATCCGCACGGCACCGTCCGGCTCGCATGCCGGGCGGTGTCGTGGTATGCGGGAGCCGCCCGGGGCGTGTATACTCCGGTTCCCGATACCGACCGGCCGACCACAGGATCCCGATGTCGATCTCAGACTGGTTCAAGGCGCGCGAGGCGCGCCGCTACACCTCCGCCAAGGGCGCGCCCGCCCGCGGGGCGGACCTCCCCGACGGCGTGTGGGTCACCTGTGACTCGTGCAAGCGCATCGTCTACGACGGGCAGCTCGCCGAGAACTTCCGTGTCTGCCCCTCCTGCGGCCACCATTTCGACCTGACCGCGCACCAGCGGGTCGAGCTCCTCGCCGACCCCGGCTCCTTCACCGAGTTCGACGCGGGCGTCACCTCGACCGATCCGCTCGGGTTCGTCGCGGCCAAGCCCTACGTGACGAGCCTCGCCTCCGCGCGTGAGCGTTCCGGTCTGCCTGAGGCGGTCGTGTGCGGCCGCGCCACCATCGGCGGCCATCCGGTCGTGCTCGGCGCGATGGACTTCCGCTTCATCGGCGCGTCGATGGGGTCGGCGGTGGGCGAGAAGGTCACCCGGACCTTCGAGGTCGCGCTCGCCGAGCGTCGCGCGGTGGTGCTCTCGACCGCGTCGGGCGGCGCCCGGATGCAGGAGGGGATGCTCTCCCTCATGCAGATGGCCAAGACCTCCGCGGCCGCGCGTCGCCTCGCCGAGGAGCGCCTGCCGTACCTCTCGGTCCTCACGAACCCCACGATGGGCGGCGTGACCGCCTCGTTCGCGGTGCTCGCCGACGTGATCCTCGCCGAGCCCGGGGCGCTCGTGGGCTTCGCCGGCCCGCGGGTCATCGAGCAGACCATCAAGCAGCACCTTCCCAAGGGCTTCCAGACCTCGGAGTTCCTGCTCGAGCACGGCATGGTCGACGAGGTCGTGCCCCGCGGCCAGCTGCCCGCCCGCGTGACGCTGTTGCTCGACTACCTCGTCCGCGGAGGTGAGGTCGCATGAAGCGCCGTCACGTGATGGACTTCGAGCGCCCGCTCGTCGAGCTCGAGGACAAGCTCGCGGAGCTCCGCTCGCTCGACCTCGCCCAGAACCCGGAGCTCGCGTCGGAGGTCGAGAGCCTCGCGGCGCAGATCGACGTGTTGCGCGAGGAGACCTACGCCTCGCTCTCCCCGTGGGAGCGCGTGCAGGTCAGCCGCCACCCGGACCGGCCCAAGACGCAGGACTACGTCGCGGCGATCTGCACCGACGTGATCGAGCTGCACGGGGACCGCACCTTCGGCGACGACGAGGCGATCCTCGCCGCACTCGCGACCATCGACGGGCACCGTGTGGCGGTCCTCGGCCATCGCAAGGGCAAGAACACGAGCGAGAACATCGCGCGCAACTTCGGGATGGTGCACCCCGAGGGCTTCCGCAAAGCGATGCGCGTCATGCGCCTCGCCGAGAAGTTCGGCCTCCCGCTCGTGACCTTCATCGACACTCCCGGCGCCTACCCCGGTATCGAGGCCGAGGAGCGCGGCCAGGCCTGGGCGATCGCCGAGTCCCTCTCCCTCCTCTCCGGCCTGCGCGTGCCCGTGGTCGCGGTGGGCATCGGCGAGGGAGGTTCCGGCGGAGCGCTCGCGATCGGCTTCGGCGACCGGCTCATCATGCTCGAGAACGCCTACTACTCGGTGATCAGCCCCGAGGCGTGCGCGTCGATCCTGCACAAGGACGCCGGCAAGGCCGCCGAGGTCGCGAGCTGCCTGTCGATGACCGCCACCGACCTCGTGGGCCTCGGCATCGCAGACGAGGTGCTTCCCGAACCGGCCGGCGGTGCGCACCGCGCCCCCGAGGAGGTCTTCGGCGCGGTCCGGGCACGGGTCGCGACGGCGCTCCGCGAGCTCGGCTCGGTCGGTTCCGATGAGTTGCAGGAGCGGCGCTACGCGCGTCTGCGCGCCATCGGGGTCATCGGTTCGGACGAGGGGTAAGTACACCCGAGACCGCGTGGTGACGACCCGGAGGTGTTGCGCGTGAAGACCGACCACCGCATCAAGCGAGTAGGCATCCTGTTCTCCGGAGGGCCCGCGCCGGCGGCGAACGCGGTGATCTCGGCGGCGGCGCTGAACTTCCTCAACTCCGGCGTCTCGGTGGTGGGATTCCTCGACGGCTACGAGAACCTCGAGCGGTACTCGTCCGAGGTTCCGCTCGTCGAGGGCGAGCACTACATCTGCCTGCGCCGCGACGACGTCTCGCAGATCCGCAACCGCAAGGACATCGTGCTGAGGACCGCGCGGGCGAATCCCGGCAAGCGGATCACCTCGCTCGACGACCTCACTGACCCCGCCAAGAACGGCGGACTCATGGCGGTCTATGGCGCGCTCGACGCGCTCGAGATCGACGCCCTCGTCTCGATCGGCGGCGACGACACGCTCAAGACCGCCAACTACCTCTACCGCATGCAGGAGCTCCTGCCCGAGCTCCGCAGGGTCGACGTCATCCACCTGCCCAAGACGATCGACAACGACTACTACGGCATCGACTGGACGTTCGGGTTCTTCTCGGCGGCGCACTTCGCCGCTGCCGAGATCCGTAACCTCGGCGCCGATGCCCGCTCCACGCAGGTCTGGTACGTGCTCGAGATGATGGGCCGCAAGGCCGGCTGGCTCACCTACGCCTCGGGCATCGCCGGCGAAGCCACGCGGATGCTCTCGGTCGAGGACGTGGACGGGGAGTTCGACGTGCGGGCCTCGGCCGAGGAGATGGTCGACCTCATGCTCGCCCGCGAGCGCGACGGGCGCCGCTACGGCATCATCTGCGCCGCCGAGGGTCTCGCGGACCGGCTGCCCGACCACCAACGCCCGCAGTCGACCGACGAGCACGGCAACATCCAGCTCGGCGCCGCGGCCATCGGCCGCACGCTCGCCGAGGAGATGGAGCGCGTCTACGAGGAGCGCACCGGCACCGCGATCAAGGTGCGCCACAAGCAGATCGGGTACGAGACGCGCTGCTCGGAGCCGAGCGCGTTCGACGTGCTCCTCGGCACCCAGCTCGGGGTCGGCGCCCATCGCGGGCTCATCGAGGAGGGACGCTCCGGCCACATGGTGAGCGTGGAGAAGCAGCTCCAGCTCACCTACGTGCCGTTCGACGACCTGATCGACCCCGCGACGCTCAAGACCCGCGTGCGCCTCATCGAGCGGGACAGCGACCTCTACCGGCTCGCCCGCTCGCTCGAGTACCAGAAGATCGACCATCCCGAACCGGAGTGCTGACATGAAGGAGTTCGATCCGATCATCGGCCGCGAGACGATCGAGCGGTTCGCGGCGATCGGCCGCGACCTGTTCGTGACCGGCGCGGTCTCGAGTCACGGCGGCAACCTCTCCGAGCGCCACGGCGACCGCATCGTCATCACGCGCCGGGGCTCGATGCTCGGGCGCCTCGGCGAGCGTGACGTGGTGTGGACGAACCTGGCCGCGTGCGAGCGCGACGAGGAGTGCAGCCGGGAGATCGTGGTGCACCGGGCGATCTACGAGGCCACCGAGGCGCGCGCGATCGTGCACGCGCACACGGTGCACACCGTGTGGCGCTCGATGATCGAGGACGCCATCGAGCCGATCGACTCCGAGGGTCGCTACGTGCTCGGGAGCGTGCCCGTGGTCGAGGCCGAGCAGACCATCGCCTCGCCGGAGGCCGCCGAGGTGCTGGCCGCGGCGCTCGCCGACCACCCGGTCGCGGTCCTGCGCACGCACGGTCCTTTTGCGCGCGGCACGACCCTCGAGGAGGCGTTCTACCACGTGAGCGCGCTCGAGGCCTCCTGCCAGCTGCTCGACCTGCGGGATTCGCGACGGTAGCACGGTCGTCCGTGATAGCGGCACGACGAGCGGCCGGGAGCGTCGCCCCCGGCCGCTTCGGTGTCACGCTGTGGGCGCGGCGTCATTCGCTGCCTCCTTCATACCGGTCGGCGGCCCTGTATCACCCTGACCAGTACCGTGATGATCGCGAGTACGAGCAGGATGTGGATCAGGCCGTTGATCGTGGTCCCGGACACGAGCCCGAGGAGCCACAGGACCAGCAGTATCGCGACGATAGTCCACAACATGGCGGTCGCCCCCCTTCGGCCAACGGACCCGCCATGCGGGTCGGTATGCGACGTTCTACCAGGCACATACCCGCTCCGCCGCACCCGCGAACCCCCGGTTGTGTGGTGTCCGGCGCAGGCGGGAGGGGTAGGAACACGGTGTGTCCGCGCGTGCGGGCATCCGTTCCGGACAGCAGGCGACAGGAGGCAGACCGATGGGCGATGCGTACAAGGCCAAGGCCGAGGCCAAGCTCGACGAGTGGGCGGCGCGACTGAAGCAGCTTGAGGCGCAGGCGCGGCAGTCCTCGGCGGACGCTTCGATCGAGCTCGACAAGGCCGCCAGCGACTTGCGCGGGCGGATCGACGAGTTGCGCGGCAGGCTCGACCAGGGAGCGGACGAGGCCGAGGACGATCTCGAGGAGTTCGTGAAGTCTGCCGAGGGCGCGTGGGAGGCCGTGAAGGACCGCCTCGGGAACGGGGAGTAGGCGGTGGCGGACACGCAGCGCGACCCCGGGCCGCTCGATCTGCACCTGAACAAGGCGCTTGAGAAGCCCTCGCTCCTCGAACAGGTGCAGGGAGCCGAATCCGAGTTCCTGCGCGGCAAGCGCAAGCCCTCGGACAACGTCGAGAGCGCGGTCCGGTACTTCCTCGAGTTCCTGCGGGGATTCGAGTTCCTCTCGATCGCCGAGCCCACCGTCACCGTCTTCGGTTCGGCGCGCTTCGAGGCCGGGCACCCCTACTACGAACTCGCGCGCGAACTCGGTTCGGCGCTCGTCCGGGACGGGTTCGCGGTCATGACCGGCGCGGGCCCGGGCATCATGGAGGCCGCCAACCGTGGCGCCAAGGAGGCCGGCGGGCTGTCGATCGGCGCGAACATCCACCTCCCGCACGAGCAGGAGGCGAACCCGTACGTCGACCGCCTGATCGAGTTCGAGCACTTCTTCGTGCGCAAGGTCATGCTCGTGAAGTACTCGTGCGCTTTCGTGATCATGCCCGGCGGCTACGGTACGCTCGACGAGCTCTTCGAGACGCTGACACTCATGCAGACCGGCAAGATCGACGACTTCCCGGTGGTCGCCCTCGGCTGCGAGTTCTGGGAGCCGATGATCGACTTCTTCCAGCGAAAGATGGTGGCCGAGGGGACGATCGACTCCTCGGACATCGAGCGGATCTTCATGACGGACTCGATCGACGAGGCCGTGGAGTTCATCAGGGAACACCCGCGTAGCTGCAACCACCGTGCGGCCGGAGCCGACGGCGAGGTGCGTCCGGGCTGCGAGGACTGACACGATGGCGGCCGGGCCACAGACGGGTGGACGGGTCGTCACGGTCTACCTCGTCTCGGGGGGGCTGTTCACGCTTGCCGCGTCGCTGATCTGGGGCGTCAACACGCTCTTCCTGCTCGACGCGGGGCTCGACATCTTCCAGGTGATGCTCGTGAACGCGGCCTTCAGCGCCGGTCAGGTCCTCTTCGAGGTCCCGACCGGCGTTGTCGCCGACACGGTCGGGCGCAAGGCCTCCTTCGCGTGGGGGATCGCGACCCTCTTCGTCTCGACGCTGCTCTACGTCGCGTCCTCGGCGTACGGGTGGGGGGTCTGGGCGTTCGTGGGGGCGTCCCTGCTCATCGGCCTCGGGTTCACCTTCCAGACCGGGGCGGTCGACGCCTGGCTCATCGACGCGCTCGACCACCTTGGCGACGACCGCTCGCGCGAGCAGGTCTTCGCGCGCGGGGGGATCGTGATGGGCGTGGCGATGCTCTTCGGGACGCTCGCCGGAGGGTTCCTCGGCCAGGTCGACCTGGTGGTGCCCTACCTCACGCGGGCCGGCATCCTGATCGCGGCGCTGCTGTTCGTGCTCTTCGCGATGCGCGACATCGGCTTCACGCCGCGCACGCTGCGGATGTCGCGGTTCGGCGCCGAGACGCGCGTGATCCTGCGGGCGGGGGTCCGCTACGGGCTGCGTCACCGCGTGGTGCGGCCGCTGCTCCTCGTCTCGGCGGCCCAGGGCGTCGTGATGCTCTTCCTCTTCTACTCCTCCCAGCCGTTCGCGCTCGAGCTCCTCGGCCGGCCCGATCTCGTATGGGTGGCCGGCGTGCTGACCGCGCTGTTCGGGCTGACCGGCGTGGTAGGCAACGCGCTCGTGGGGCCGGTGATGCGCACCCGCGACGGCGGGCGGCGCCGGCCGGCGGTCGTGCTCGCCGTGGGCGGGCTGCTCTCGGCGATCGGCGTGGTCGCGATGGGTGTCGCCGGCGTGCTCGCGCCGGCCGGAGGCGATCCGGTCATGTTCACGGTCGCGGTCGTGCTCTTCGCTGTGTTCGGCGTGGTGTTCGGCGTGGTGGGGCCGGTGCGGCAGGCCTTCCTGAACGAGCACATCCCTTCGGCCCAGCGTGCGACGGTGCTCTCGGTGGATTCGTTCTGCGCCGACGCCGGAGGGGTGGTGGGCCAGCCGGCGTTCGGCTTGGTGTCCCGCGCCTACTCGATCCCCGTCGGCTACCTCATCGGTGGGCTCGTGTGGGCCGCCTCGTACCCGCTCTATCTGTGGGCGGGGCGCAACGCCGAGGAGACCGGGCCGGTCGCGGGCGAGGGCACCGCGGAGGCGGGAGCCGCTGACGCGGGCGAGGCGGGCGGGAGGAGCGAGACGGCAGGTCCGGCCGAGGGGTGAGGCGTACTCCTCGGCGGATGGTGCCCGGGGCGGGGATCGAACCCGCACTCCCTTTCGGGAACCGGTTTTTGAGACCGGCGCGTCTGCCTGTTCCGCCACCCGGGCGCGTGGTGACCGCCCGCAGATTGTACCGGAGAGGAGCTGCAGGTGTCAGGAACGCACTCGGCGGGACGCACCTCGCCGGTGCGCCCCGCCCTGAAGGAGTGGTGCAGGCGCCACCTGGGGAGGGAAGGACGCCCGCTAGCGGTCACCTCTCGGGTCGCGAGAGGGGGGACCCTGGTCAGTTGACCTCGACCACCTCCGGTGTGGGGGTGGCGAGGGCCTCGGGAGTGACGTCGGTGGTGTAGCGGGTGGTGCGCTCCGGCGGACGGTAGCCGAGGGACTTGAGCAGCGCGCGGACGACCTTGCGGTCGTAGAGGGTGTCGACCCCGCGCACGAGCTCGGCGACCGCCTGGTCCTGCGTGAGCCGTGTCCGGTGCGGTCGGTCGCTCGTCATCGAGTTGAAGACGTCGCAGACCGCGAGGATCCTCGCTTCGAGCGAGATCTGCTCGCCGCGCCGGCGCCTCGGGTATCCGGACCCGTCGAGCCGCTCGTGATGGTCGTGGATCGCCTCCTGGACCGCCTCGCTGAAGTTCGCGTTGCGGGCGACCTCGGCGCCCTTGCCGGGGTGGGAGCGGACCTCGGCGAGCTCCTCGGGGGTGAGCGAGCGCCTGGCGGCGAGGATGTGTTCAGGTATGTCGAGCATGCCCACGTCGGTGAGCATCGCGGCTACGCGCAGGTCGCTGACTCGGCGGGTTGCGAGACCGAGCTCGGTCCCCACACCCACGGCGAGGTCGGCCATCCGATTCGAGCTGCGCACGTAGTCGGGGACGCGGCGATCGATGAGCGCGGCGAGCGTCCGGAGCGTGCCGGCCAGCTGGGCGCGGACCTCGGCGAGGAGCATCCGGTTCTCGCCGGAGAGCTCCACGATCCGCGCGATCAGGCCGAGCCCTTCGAGCTGCTCCTCGCAGAACGCCTCGCCGCGACGCCACAGGCAGAGCACCGAACGGAGCTCGCCGCGGAACCGCAGCGGGACCGCGAGCGCCTCCGAGCCGTTGCGGGAGTTCGAGATGGAGAGCGGCTTGCCGGCGCGGACCGCGTCGAGCGCGACGGTGAGGACCGCCGGCTGCGCGGCCTCGTCCTCGACACCGTCGACCGTGTAGAGCTCGACGTCCTCGCCCACGACCGCGACCGCCTCTGCCCCGAAGTGGGCGGCCGACTCGCGCAGCACGGTCCGGACCGGGTCCTCCTGCTCGAGCGAGGTCATGAGCTCGGCGGCGCGCTGGGCGAAGGCGAGGCGGTCGTAGGCGGCGCGGATCTCGTCGTTGGCCGCCTCGAGGCGGTCGTGGGTGGCCACGAGCTGGGCGCGGAGGCGCTGGTGCTGGTCGATCATGTAGAGGACGACCATGAGCAGCAGTCCGGTCGAGAGCGCGCGGAAGATCTCGTTGTCGAGCAGCCACCAGTCGGGAGCGCCGACCTCGGTGAGCACCATGTAGGCGAGCACGCCCACGAGCACGAGGAGCACGGCGATGATCAGATACGCGAGCGTGTTGAGCTGGATCTCGCGCTGCAGGATGTGCCTGACGTTCGGCTGCTGATCGCTCACCCGATGCCTCCCCATGAGACGTTGACCGCTTGTCTCCACCATCGTGATGACGAGACAAAAGGTTGAATCTGTCCGACGAACGGTAGGTTGCTGACCCCGCGTGTGCAGGACGGACGGCCGACTCGGTACGACGAAAGGGCTATGCACCCGCGGAGCGGCCGGTCGCGCGTACGTCTATACTCGGGCCATGCACGCACACGACGACATCGAGGACGCGCGGCGGACCGGTGGTCCCGCCGCCGGTAGGGATCACGACGGGGCGCCGCGCGCGCTCCATCTCGGCAACCTCGCGGACAACCTGCAGCTCGTGGCCGATCTCGGCTACGGGGACGTCGCGCTCGCCGAGATGCGGGAGGACGGCGCGCTCGTGGTCACCGCAGACGCGCGTCCGGTCACCGCCGTCGCGGCGCTCGCCGCATCGCGCGCGGGCGCCACGCTCGCACCCGAGCGCGAGATCGAGGCGTATCGCGCGCTTCACGACGGCGAGCCCGTCGAGGGGTCCCGTCGCCGTATCACGCGCGGGATCTCCTACACCACCTCGGCGTACCCGGTCGGCCCGGCGGGCGCGCCGTACGCCGTGGCGGTGCGCGACCTCGCCCAGCAGGTCCTCGAGGCGCCCGGACGCATGGAGACCCAGTTCATGCACGCCGCCGAGGATCTCCTCGCGGTGCTCTGCTCCCGTCCGCTGCTCACGCCGGCGGGCGAGCCGTTCAGCACGGTGCGCGTCGCGGGGGACGGCGTGTTGCGCCTCGACTCCGAGGGCCGTGTCGACTACGCGAGCCCCAACGCCGTGAACATCATGCGGCTCGCGGGCGTGGAGGCCTCGGTCACCGGCGGCCCCGCGACGCGGCTCCCCGGCGGCCCCGCGGCGCTCGCGCCCGTGCTCGCCGCGCGCGCGGGCACGGCGGCCGCGACCGAGGTCGAGCACGCCGGCCGGATCCTCGGCTACCGCGCGATCCGGCTCGAGCACGGCGCGGTCGTGCTCGTGGAGGACCGCACCGACGCCTACCGGCGCGAGCAGGAGATCAAGGTCAAGGAGGCGACCATCCGCGAGGTCCACCACCGCGTGAAGAACAACCTGCAGACCATCGCGAGCCTTCTGCGAATCCAGGCGCGTCGCGTCGAGAGCGAGGAGGCGCGTCACGCGCTCGCCGAGGCCAACGAACGCGTCTCCTCGATGGCGGTCGTCCACGAGATGCTCGCCGCCTCCACCGAGGAGCGCATCGACTTCACCGAGGCGGCCCGTACCGTCGTGGACATGGTGCACCGCGGGCTCGCCGGCGAGGGCGGCGAGGTGGCGGTCAGCGTCGAGGGCTCGACCGGCCTGGTGCCCGCACAGGTCGCGACCTCGCTCGCGCTCGTGGTCGCCGAGCTCGTGCACAACGCCATCGAGCACGGCTTCGCCGGCGGGCGGACCGGCGGTGTCGAGGTCCTCATGCGCCGGCTCCCCGGAGAGCTCGTGCTCACCGTGCGCGACGACGGTCACGGACTGCCCGCCGGCTTCGACCCCGAATCGGCGGGCAACCTCGGCCTGGCGATCGTCCGGACCGTGGTCTCGGACAACCTGCGCGGTACCATCACCTTCGGCGGGGCGCGCGGAGCGACCGTCACCGTGCGCCTGCCGCTTCCCGACGACGACCCCGAGACCGAGGAGTGAGCCCGTGCGCGTACTGATCGCCGAGGACGAGGCGCTCATCCGGATGGACCTCCGCGAGATGCTCGAGGAGGAGGGCCACGAGGTCGTGGGTGAGGCGGGGGACGGCCGTCGCGCGCTCGAGCTCGCCCGTGAGCTCGCGCCCGATGTCGTCTTCATGGACATCGAGATGCCGGTGATGAGCGGCCTGGACGCCGCGTGTGCCATCGGCGAGGAGCGCATCGCGCCGGTGGTCATGGTGACGGCGTTCTCGCAGGCCGCCTACGTGGAGCGCGCGTGTGACGCGGGGGCGCTCGGCTACCTCGTCAAGCCGTTCAGCAAGGCCGATATCCTTCCCGCGATGCGGATCGCCCTCTCGCGCTTCGCCGAGGCGGGCCAGCTCGCCGAGGAGGTCGCCGACCTCACCGAGCGGCTCGAGACCCGCACCGTGCTCGACCGCGCGAAGGGCCTGCTCATGGCGCGCGGCATGAGCGAGCCGGACGCGTTTCGGCGCCTCCAGAAGCTCGCGATGGACCGCCGGCTCTCGCTTCGGCAGGTCGCCGAGGCGGTCCTCCTCGCCGAGGAGGCCAACGAGCGGTAAAGTAGACAGTCGGGCGCGCGGGGCGTCCGGCGGCGCGCACGCGTCCGTGACCGGGAGCGAGAGGGGGCTTGCGATGCACGTCGAGGCACCGACGGCGGAGGAGATCCGCGAGCAGGTCCACACGCTCATGGCCGGCCACGACTGGCTCGCGGTCCGGCGGATCCTCGCGGAGATGTCGGTGCCCGAGGTCGCCGACCTGCTGCTCGAGGTCGAGATGCCCGAGCGGCTCCTCGTCTTCCGGCTGCTGCCGCGCGACCTGTCCGACGACGTCTTCTCCTACCTCGACGGCCACGACCAGGACGTCATCCTCGGCGGGCTGACCGATCGCGAGACGAGGCGCCTGCTCGCCGCGATGGAACCCGACGACCGCACCGAGCTCTTCGAGGAGCTCCCCGGCGAGATCACCCAGAAGCTGCTGAACCTCCTCGGCGAGGAGGACCTGGCCGAGGTCCGGCAGCTGCTCGGGTATCCGGAGGAGAGCGTGGGCCGGCTCGCCAACACCGACTACGTCGCGATCCGGCCCGAGTGGTCGGTCGAGCACGCGCTCGCGCACATCCGCGAGCGGGGACGCGACTCCGAGACGATCGATATCCTCTACGTCACCGACCGCGGCTGGCACCTGAAGGGCGTGTGCGAGCTGCGGCGGCTCATCCTCGCCTCGCCGGAGCAGACCGTGGGCGAGATCATGGAGCCCGTGCATGCGAGCGTGAGCGCCTTCGACGACCAGGAGGAGGCCGTCCGCGAGATGCAGCGCCACGACACGGTCGCGCTGCCGGTCGTGGACTCGGCCGGCGTGCTCATCGGCATCGTGACCGCGGACGACGTCTTCGACGTCCTCGAAGAGGAGGTCACCGAGGACGTGCACCGCACCGCCTCGGTCGCACCGCTGCGCCAGAGCTACCGCCGCACGAGCATCCTCGACCTGTACGGCAAGCGCATAGGGTGGCTCGCGATCCTGTTGCTCGTGAACCTCGTGTCCTCCGGGATCATCTCCGCCTACGAGGAGACGCTCTCCGCCGCCATCGCGCTCGCGTTCTTCATCCCGCTCCTCATCGCGACCGGCGGCAACACCGGCTCGCAGTCGGCGATGATGATGGTCCGCGCGCTCGTCACCGACGACGTGAGCGTGGGCCAGTGGGCGGGCACGTTCGCCAAGGAGCTCGGCGTGGGCGTCATGCTCGGCGTGACGCTCGCCGCCGGAAGCTTCCTGCTCGGCCTCTTCCGCGGTGACGTGATGATCGGCGTGGTGGTCGCGCTCTCGATGATGGCGATCGTGGTGGTCTCGAACCTCATCGGCATGTCACTCCCGTTCGTCTTCACGCGGGTGGGCCAGGACCCCACCGTCGCGTCGAGCCCGCTCATCACCTCGATCGCGGACGCGGCCGGTCTGCTCATCTACTTCACGTTCGCCTCGCTGCTCCTGCAGCTCTGACCCCGCGGCACTCCTCGGCGGTACGGGTAAGGACTTCCTAGCACCTGCCAGCACACCGAGGAAGGGGAGCGCGGATGCCCGCGACGCCGAGCGTGCTCATCGATCCCGAGCTCTATGACGCCGTCATCTTCGACATGGACGGCGTCATCACCGACACGGCCGGAGTGCACGCCGAGGCGTGGAAACGCCTCTTCGACGACTTCCTCACCGCGCATGCCGAGGAGACCGGCGGCGCGTTCGTGCCCTTCGACATCGAGCACGACTACCTGCCGTACGTGGACGGCAAGGCGCGCCACGACGGAGTGCGCTCGTTCCTCGCCTCGCGCGACATCACGCTCCCCGAGGGATCCGACGACGACCCGCCCGAGGCGGCGACCGTGCACGGCCTCGGCACCCGCAAGAACGGCTACTTCCTCGAGGCGATGGCCGAGGACGGCGTCGACGCGTTCCCCGCGGCGGTCGCGCTCGTGGAGGCGCTGCGGGCCGCGGGCGTGCGGACGGCGATCATCTCGGCGTCGCGCAACGCGGCGGGCGTGCTCGCGGCCGCCGGCGTGGACGGGCTGTTCGACACGCGGGTGGACGGCGACACCGCCGCCGAGCTCTCGCTCTCCGGCAAGCCGGCGCCCGACGTGTTCTGCGAGGCGGCGCGCCGGCTCGGCGCGGCCCCGGAGCGGGCGGTCGTGGTCGAGGATGCCGAGTCCGGGGTCGCGGCGGGCGCAGCGGGCGGGTTCGGGCTCGTGATCGGCGTGGACCACGCCGGGCGGCCCGAACGGCTGCTCGCCGAGGGCGCCGACGTGGTGGTCGACGGTCTCGACGAGGTGGCCGTGCTCGACCGCGCGCCGATCTCCGGACTGCCCGACGCGCTCGATGCGTGGGACGCCGAGATCGCCCCGGCGCTCTCCGGGCGGCGGATCGCCGTCTTCCTCGACTACGACGGCACGCTCACCCCCATCGTCGAGCGGCCCGAGGACGCCGTGCTCGCGCCTGAGATGCGCGAGCGGATCCGCGCGCTCGCCGCTCATGCGCTGGTGGCGATCGTGAGCGGGAGGGACGTGGCGTTCGTGATCGAGCAGGTCGCGGTGGAGGAGGCGCTTTTCCTCGGCAGTCACGGGTTCGACGTGGTGACGCCGGTGGGGATGGAGCTCTCGCAGGAGCGCGCGGGGGAGTTCGAGCGGTTCCTCGGCCCCCTCGCCGAGGCCGAGGAGCGGCTCGCCGACAGGATCGCGGGGATCGAGGGCGCGCACATCGAACGCAAGAAGTACGCGATCGCTGTCCACTATCGGCAGACCCCCGAGGACGAGGTGGACGCGGTCGAGCGCGCCGTCGACGAGGCGCTCGCCGCGGCGGACGGGGCGGCGGACGGGGCGGTGGACGGGGTAGTGGACACGCAGGCGGACGAGCACGGGGCGCCCCCGCGGGCGCGGCTGCGCAAGACCGGCGGCAAGAAGGTCTTCGAGCTGCGGCCGGACCTCGACTGGGACAAGGGCCGCGCGCTCGCGTGGGTGCTCGAGGCGCTCGGCATGGACGGCGGCGACGTCGCGCCGGTCTACGTGGGCGACGACCTCACCGACGAGGACGCGTTCGCGATGGTGCGCGACAGCGGCCTGGCGGTGGTCGTGCGCGGCGAGGGCGAGGAACGCTCGACGCTCGCGCGCTACCGCGTGGAGGACACCGCCGCAGTGGGCCACGTGCTCGAACGGGTCGCGCTGCTGGCGCGGGAAGGAGCGCGGCGATGAGCATCTGGACGCTCACCTACGAGGGGTATGACCCGGCGAGCGAGCGGCTCCGCGAGGCGCTCTGTACGGTGGGGAACGGCTATCTGGCCACGCGCGGCGCCGCCCCGGAGTCCTCGGCAGGGGAGTACCACTACCCCGGCACCTACCTCGCCGGCTACTTCAACCGGCTCGACACCGAGATCCACGGCCGCGACGTCTCCAACGAGTCGATGGTGAACATGCCCAACTGGCTCCCGCTCGCCTTCCGGATCGGCGAGGACGGCCCCTGGTTCGATCTCGACTCGGGCGAGTGGGAGATCCTCGAGTACGTCCAAGAGCTCGACCTGCGCAAAGGCGTGCTCAGCCGACGGGTCCGCGTTCGCGACGACACCGGGCGCACCACCGCGATCGCCCAGCGCCGCTTCGTGAGCATGGGCCATCGTCACCTCGCCGGCCTCGAGACCACCGTCCACGCCGAGGACTGGTCGGGCACGCTCGAGTTCCGCTCGGCGATCGACGGTACCGTCGCGAACACGGGGGTCGAGCGCTACCTCGACCTCGACAGCGTCCACCTCGAGCCGCGCGAGGCGGGTCACGACGGCGAGCTCTCATGGCTCGCGGTCGAGACCAACCAGTCTCGCCTGCGCGTGGCCGAGGCGGTGCGCCTCCGCGTGTTCGGCGACGAGGGCCAGCCGCTCGAGCCCGCGTTCGCCTACGAGACCTCGCCGGGGCACGTCGAGTGCACCTTCGCCGTCGAGGTCGCCGAGGACGAGCTCGTCTCGGTCGAGAAGATCGCCGCGATCTTCGGCTCCCACGACAAGGCGATCTCCGAGCCGCTCGCCGAGGCTCGTGCGCACGCCGCGCGCGCCCGTTCCTTCGACGACCTGCTCGTGTTCCAGAGCCTCACCTGGAGCCAGCTGTGGCGCCGGTTCGAGACCTCGGTCGACCCGGACGGCGACGACCGCGTGGGCATGGTGCTTAACCTGCACATCTTCCACGTCCTGCAGACGATCTCGCACAACTCCATCGACCTCGACGTGGGCGTGCCGGCCCGCGGCCTTCACGGCGAGGCGTACCGCGGACACATCTTCTGGGACGAGATCTTCGTGTTCCCCCTGATCAACTACCGCCTTCCCGCGCTCACCCGCGCCCTCCTGAGCTACCGGTACCGTCGCCTGAACGAGGCCCGCCGCCTCGCGCGCGACGAGGGCCACGCCGGCGCGCTCTACCCCTGGCAGAGCGGATCCAACGGCGCCGAGGAGACCCAGACCTACCACTTGAACCCGCTCTCGGGCGAGTGGAAGCCCGACAACTCCCACCTTCAGCGCCATGTCAACATCGCGGTCGCCTACAACGTCTGGTCCTACTACGAGGTGACCGGCGACGAGGAGTTCCTCGCCTACCGCGGCGCGGAGATGCTCATCGAGATCGCCCGGTTCTGGGCGAGCATCGCCACGTACAACAAGGTGACAGACCGCTATGACATCCTCGGCGTGATGGGGCCCGACGAGTATCACGACGGCTATCCGGATGCCGAGGAGCCCGGGCTCGACAACAACGCCTACACCAACGTCATGGCCGCCTGGACCTTCTGTCGCGCGCAGGAGGCGCTCGACGCGCTCCGCCCGTACCGTCGCGAGGAGCTGTGGGAGCGGCTCTCGCTCGGTCGGGAAGAGCTCGAGTCGTGGGACGAACTCTCCCGCAAGCTCGCCGTGCCGTTCCACCACGACGGCGTCATCTCACAGTTCGAGGGATACGAGGAGCTCGAGGAGTTCGACTGGGAGGACTACCGCGCCAGGTACGGCGACATCCAGCGCCTCGACCGGATCCTCCACGCCGAGGGGGACACGCCCAACCGTTACAAGGTCTCCAAGCAGGCCGACGTGCTGATGCTCTTCTACCTGCTCTCCGACGAGGCGCTCGCCGAGCTGTTCGCGCGGCTCGGCTACGAGTGCACCTCCGAGACCATCCACGCGACCATCGACTACTACCTCGCGCGGACCTCTCACGGCTCGACACTGAGCGGGCTCGTGCACTCTTGGGTGATCGCGCGGCGAGACCGCGGGCGCTCCTGGGAGCTGTTCGTCGAGGCGCTCGAGAGCGACGTCTCCGACGTTCAGGGTGGCACGACCGCCGAGGGGATCCACCTCGGCGCGATGGCCGGGACGGTCGACCTGCTGCAGCGGGCCTACACCGGGCTCAACGCCCGCGAGGGGGTGCTCTGGTTCGACCCGGCGCTGCCCGACCCGGTCCGCGGCCTGACGATGACGATCCGCTACCACGGGATGTGGCTCGGCGTGGAGATCACGCGCGAGCGGCTCGTGGTCACCTCCGACGCCGCCGACTCCGGCGTGTGTCAGATCGGCGTGCGCGACACGCTCCACGACTACGAGCCGGGGCAGACCCTCGAGGTGCGGCTCGGGTAGCGGGGCCGGTCGGTTCCCGAGAGGCCCGCTCCGCCATCCGTCCGCACCCACGTTTCCGTCACGTTTCCGTCGGCACCCTCCCCGTGCTATACTCCGCCTACGCCGCACAACGACGTGCGTGCGAACGTGGAACGAGCGATGAAGCTCGCCTGGCCCGAACGTGGGCTGTGGCGGGCTTCTCTTGTTCCTCGGCCAAGACCGGCGACGACCGGCACGAAGGAGGCACCACATGAAGGAGTTCGCGGCGTTCTGGGGCTGTACGATCCCGGCGCGATTCCCGTTCATCGAGAAGGCCACGAGGCTCGTCTTCGACGACCTCGGCGCCCGTGTGCACGAGCTCGAAGGCCACACGTGCTGCCCCGAGGGCGTGCTCGTGAAGGCGAACGACGAGCATGCCTTCTACACGGCCGCCGCCCGCAACCTCGCCATCACGGAGCGTGCCGAGCTCGACGTGGTCACGCCGTGCAACGGCTGCTACTCGACGTTCAAGGAGGCCCAGAGCCACCTGCGCACCGAGTGGCGGGAGCGCGAGGAGATCAACGAGCGTCTCGACCGCGAGGAGCTGCACTACCACGGCTCGAACAAGGTCACCCACTTCGCCGAGTGGCTCGTGGACGAGATGGGCACCGGGCTCGTGGCGTCCAAGGTCGTCCGGCCGCTGTGGGGCATGCGCATCGCGGTCCACTACGGCTGTCACCTGTTGCGTCCCCAGCCCGCGGTGCGCTGGGACGACCCGCTCCACCCCCGCAAGGTCGAGGAGCTCATCGCCGCCCTCGGCGCGCGGGTGGTCGACTACCCCACCAAGATGCAGTGTTGCGGCGGGGCGCTCGACCGGGTGGGGGAGCGCGAGTCATCGCTCGCCTTCGCTCGCACCAAGCTGCTCGACCTCACCCGCGAACAGGTCGACGCGCTCGTGGTGGTCTGCCCGAGTTGCTTCCAGCAGTTCGACCTCAACCAGGCCGCCCTCCAGCGCGCCAAGGAGGACGTCCACGTCCCGGTGCTCTACCTCGCCGAGCTGCTCGCGCTGACCTACGGGCACGAGCCCGAGGAGTTCGGCCTCGACATGCACCGGGTGTCCGTCGCGCCCTTCCTCGACCGCTGGGGCTCTCGCACCGCCGACAAGGCCCGCCTCGCGAGCCACTTCGACGTCGCGATGCTCGGGAAGTGCTACTCCTGCCAAGCGTGCAAGGACGACTGCCCGGTCTGCAAGGTCGATCCGGCGTTCCAGCCCACCGAGATCATCGGCGACCTCGTGCGCGGCTACCTCGACGACGTCATCGAGGAAACGCAGCTGTGGAAGTGCCTCGAGTGCTACACCTGCCAGGAGCTCTGCCACTCCGACATCGGCATGGCCGAGACGTTCCGGCAGCTGAAAGAGCTCGCGATGGCCGCGGGTAGCGGACCGGAGTCCGTCTCGGCGGCGTACAAGACGTTCCTCGAGACCGGCACCCTCGGCAAGCCCAAGGAGTCCGCGCGCAAGAAGCTCGGCCTCGCGCCGCTGCCGACCTCGGGAGGCAACGCCATCTCGTGCCTGATGTGCGACGACGACGCCTCCTCCGCCTCCGCCGAGGCGACCGCCACCGATCCGTCCCCCGACACCGAGGGAGAGTAGCCATGCCGCGCTTTGAACCGCTCCTCGAGCGCATGCCCACCACCCGCACGCCCGAGTTCGTCGACCGCACCGCGCCCGGCGGCGCCGCCGGCGAGCGCCCGTCCTACACCGCCGAGGCGCCCTTCAAGATCCACGGCGGCTGCGGCCTCATGGGCATCTGCGACGAGTCCGGCTCGCTGATGAGCGGCGAGAACGCCATCCGCGCGATGGCCGTGCAGCGCGATCGCGGCAACGGGCTCGGCGGGGGGTTCGCCGGCTACGGCATCTACCCCGAGTTCCCGGACCACTTCTGCTTCCACATGATGTTGCACGACGTGCGCGCCAAGGAGGAGGCCGAGGCGGTCTTCGACCGGCACTTCACCGTGGACCTCGCCGAGCCGATGCCCACGCGTCCCGTGAAGGGCATCTCCGACGCCCCGCTGCTGTGGCGCTACTTCCTCAAGCCCGACCCGCACCGCCTCGAGGAGACGGAGATGAGCGAGGAGGACTTCGTCGTCCACGTGGTCATGCTCATCAACTCCACCGTCGACGGCGCGTTCGTCGCGAGCAGCGGCCGCAACATGGGCGCCTTCAAGGGCGTGGGCTTCCCCGAGGAGATCGGCCACTACTACCTGCTCGAGGAGTACGAGGGCCACACGTGGGTGGGCCATAACCGCTTCCCGACCAACACGCCCGGCTGGTGGGGCGGGGCGCACCCGTTCACGCTGCTTGACTGGTCGATCGTGCATAACGGCGAGATCTCGAGCTACGGCATCAACAGCCGCTACCTCGAGGCGTTCGGCTACAAGTGTACGCTCGGCACCGACACCGAGGTCGCGGCCTACCTCTTCGACCTCATGCTCCGGCGCCACAAGCTGCCCATCGAGCTCGCGTGCAAGGCGCTCGCGAGCCCGCTGTGGTCCGACATCGACCGGATGCCGGAGGAGGAGCGCGCCCTCATGCGCTCGCTCCGCGCGGTCTACGGCCCGGGCATGCTCAACGGCCCGTTCGCGATCGTGCTCGGCCACAACGGCGGCATGGTCGCGCTCAACGACCGCATCAAGCTGCGCCCGCTCGTGGCCGCGCGCCAGGGCACCATCGTGATGGTCGCCTCCGAGGAGAGCGCGATGCGCGAGGTCCTCGACGCCCCCGACCGCGTCTGGGCGCCGCGCGCCGGCGAGCCCGTGATCGCGAGCGTGGCCGGCGCCGAGCAGCCGTTCCACGACGACCTGCACCTGTCCGCCGACGAGGTCTCGTGCGCCGTCACCGGCGTCGTCGAGACCTGCGAGACCGTCGAGGTGAACTAGCATGCCGATCTCACTCATCCAGCCGGAGTTCAAGGTCCACATCGACTACGACAAATGCCACAAGTGCGGCCGCTGCGTGCAGCAGTGCGGCTGGGGCGTGTACAACTTCAACGAGCGCCCCATCCCCGATGACGCCAAGTGCCGCGCCTGTCACCGCTGCGTGACCTACTGCCCCGCGCACTGCATCACCATCAAGAAGAACGACCTCGCGCTCCGCGACAACGCCAACTGGTCGGCCGGGCTCCGCACCGCGGTCTGGCGCCAGGCCGAGACCGGCGGCGTCATGCTGACCGGGATGGGCAACGATAAGCCCTACCAGTCGATCTTCGACCACCTCGTGCTCGACGCCTGCCAGGTCACCAACCCCTCCATCGACCCGCTCCGTGAGCCGATGGAGCTGCGCACCTACCTCGGCAGGAAGCCCGACGCGGTGAGCGTCGAGTCCGACGGCGACGGTGGCTTCAGGCTCGCCGAGGGCTCGGGCGTGGAGAAGAACGTCAAGCTCGACACGCCGATCATCTTCTCGCCGATGAGCTACGGCTCGGTCTCGCTCAACGTCCACCGCTCGCTCGCGATGGCCGCCGAGCGCCTCGGCATCCTCATGAACACCGGCGAGGGCGGGCTGCACGCGGACCTCTACCCCTACGCCGACAACGTGATCGTGCAGGTGGCCTCGGGGCGCTTCGGCGTGAACCCGGAGTACCTGAACCGCGGCGCCGCGGTCGAGATCAAGGTGGGGCAGGGGGCCAAGCCGGGTATCGGCGGACACCTGCCGGGCGAGAAGATCAACAAGGAGGTCTCCGAGACCCGGATGATCCCGCAGGGCTCCGATGCGATCAGCCCGGCGCCGCACCACGACATCTACTCGATCGAGGACCTGCGCCAGCTCATCTACTCGATCAAGGAGGCGACCGGCTACAAGCCGGTGGGCGTCAAGATCGCCGCGGTGCACAACGTCGCCGCCATCGCGAGCGGCATCGTGCGCGCGGGTGCGGACTACGTCTACCTCGACGGCTTCAAGGGCGGCACGGGCGCGGCGCCGCAGATCATCCGCGACCACATCGGCATCCCGGTCGAGATCGCGATCGCGGTCGTCGACCAGCGGCTGCGCGACGAGGGCATCCGCAACCAGGCCTCGATCGTGGCGGCCGGCTCGATTCGCTCCTCGGCGGACCTCGCCAAGGCGATCGCGCTCGGCGCCGACGTGGTGGCGATCGGCTCGGCGGCGCTCATGGCGCTCGGGTGCCACATGTGCCAGGGCTGCCACACCGGTTCGTGCTCGTGGGGACTCACCACGCAGAAGCCCGAGCTCACGCGCCGCGTGGACCCCGAGTGGGGCGCCGAGCGGCTCACGAACCTCGTGCACGCGTGGAGCCACGAGCTGCAGGAGATCCTCGGCGCGCTCGGCGTGAACGCGGTCGAGTCGCTGCGCGGGAGCAGGGAGCGGCTGCGCTCCATCGGCCTGGACCAGCAGACATGCGACATCCTGGGCGTCAAGCCCGCGGGACTGTAGAGGGAGGCGTTGCAGATGGCAGCGGTCAAGGAAGCCGGCACGCCCATCGAGGGCTACATACAGGTCGACCCCGAGGTCACCCGCGACGGCGACGTCGTCACGATCGACTGCCGGGGCATCTACTACAAGCACGTCAACGAGGCCGTGCGCTCCGCGTTCGCCGAGGGAGCGACCACCGTGCGCCTCACGAACGTCAACGGCCAGCGCTACATCGGCACCGGGATCTCGGGCAAGGGGCTGCGCATCGAGGTCGAGGGCACCGCGGGGCAGGACCTCGCGATGTTCATGGACGGCCCCACGGTCGAGATCTTCGGCAACGCGCAGGACGGCGTGGGCAACACCATGAACGCCGGCACCGTGGTCGTGCACGGCGACGCCGGGGACGTGCTCGGCTACGGCATGCGCGGCGGGACCGTGCTCGTGCGCGGTGACGTGGGCTACCGCGTGGGGATCCACATGAAGGCCTACGAGGGCCACGTGCCGGTCATGGTGTGCGGCGGCAAGGCGCGCGACTTCTTCGGCGAGTACATGGCGGGCGGGATGCTCGTGTTGCTCGGCATGGACACGCGGATCGAGGGCCCGCTCGTGGGCGGATACGTTGGGACCGGCATGCACGGCGGCGTCATCTACCTGCGCGGCGAGGTCGAGCCGTGGCAGTGCGGCAAGGAGGTCGGCATCTTCCCGGCTGACGAGGCCGACATGAAGCAGCTCAGGCCCGCGCTCGAGCGCTACTGCGAGGCGTTCGGGGTCGAGCTCGCCGAGGTGCTCTCGGTGCCGTTCACCAAGCTCGTGCCGATCAGCCATCGTCCGTACGGGAAGCTGTATACGTACGTGTAGGCACGCCGAGGGGGCCTGCCGTGAAGGTCTCCTTGCTCAGACAGTCCTCACTTCGAAGGGCCGCCCGGTGGGCGGCCCTTCTCGCTGCGGAACTCGCCGGAGACCTCCCCGCCAGGCCCGGGGCGCGCGAGTGCGTGTGTGGCGCGCGCGGGGGCGGCGGGCGGTGCGTGCTGGCGGCTTACGCAGACTGTGTATGGTGCCGTATGTGGCATACTCACGCTGGGGATTCGGGGTTAGACCCACGTCAGACACAGGGGGGGTTCTATGGCAGTCCAGATCGTACCGCTCATCAAAGCACTCGGACCCATCGTCGCCGCAATCGCTGACTCGGCGATTCCTGCCTTCACCGCACACAAGTCCCAGGCGGCCAAGGAGGATCCCGTGCTTGCGCGGCAGATCAAGGAGCTGCAGGACGCCTCCACGGCAAACGCTGAAGAGATGAAGGCGCTGGCCGAGCACCTTCAGGTCTTCATCGCCACCGCAGATGAGGCGGCGGCGGTCGTGGAACGCAAGATAGCCACGTACAGGATGCTGCTCTTTGTCAGTTTGGGGGTGGCTGGAATCTCTCTGGTGCTTGCGATCGTCGCACTGGCGGGATGACGTGTTGCACGCATAGTTGGGGCGCATGGAGGTGCTGACGTCGCCCCAAGCTCGCTCGGGGTCTAACCAGCGCATCGAGCAGAACGCCACAAGCTAGAATCGACCTGAGAGCGCATGCGCGTCTGCTCATGCGCCAACACGTTAGACCTGGCATCTCGGACCCAGGGCCGAGTGACTGGTATCTTATGAGTTGCGCCATTGATTCGCTGCTGACGACCGATGGGGAGCACACGTATGGCGAAGTTCCTGAACACTAGCGCCACCAACTACTATCTTGAGGAACTCATCAAGGGTACGAGACAGCACCTGATAATCATCAGCCCGTTCCTCAAGTTCAACGACCGCATCAAGGAGCTCCTCGCGGATCTCGACCGCATGAAGATTGACATCCGCATCGTCTATGGCAAGAGCGAGCTGGCCCCTCAGGAGATCAACTGGCTGCGTTCTCTTGAGTTCGTGCGGACGAGCTTCTGTCAGCACTTGCATGCGAAGTGCTACATCAATGAACAGTCCGCAATCATAACGTCGATGAATCTCTACGACTTCAGCCAGGTCAACAACAACGAGATGGGCGTCTACATCGAGCGCGATGCGGAGCCGGAACTGTACGGTGACGCATACGAGGAGGCTCAGCGTCTGATTCGCGTGAGCGAACCGGTGCGATTGGCGGCCGACAAGGTTGAGGATACTCCGAAGGACATCGGGGATCCCAAGGAGTACGAGAAGATCACCACGTCGAACCTCGCGAAATCCCTTGGAATCAGTACCAGTGAGTTGACTGAGCATCTGATTGCGAAGGGACTGCTCGTTCGCGACGGGAAGCAGTTCAAGCTGACCGATGCCGGAAAGCAGGTCGGTGGGGAGTTCAAGTTCTCGAAGAGGTTCGGCCCCTATTTCATCTGGCCCAGAGGCATGCAGGTCTAGCCTCGCACCCTCATCCGCACACTCGCCACCCGAGACGGAAACACCAAATGACCTCGCCCAACCTCAGCGCACTCGACTCCGCCGTCCGGCACCTGCTCGGGCAGCCGTCGTTCGCCGCGACGCTCGCCGACCTCGAGCGCGAGCTCGCGAACTCGACGGCGACCTTCGTCTGGGCGACGGTCGACCTTGACTCGATCCCGGCCGAGCTTCCCGGCGAGATCGAGTCCGGCTGGATCTTCCACCTGCGGCGCGACGTGCCCTCGGGCGCCCACTACCACCCCAACAGCATCCAGCACATGACGCTCGTGGCCGGCGGGGGCGAGGCCGTCCTCGGCGGGGAGCGCTCTGCGATGGTGCCGTTCGACGCACCCGCGCCGGTGGAGGAGCGCTGGATCGTCATCGGGGAGGGCGTCCCTCACGAGTTCGTCCCCACGGGCGGCGACATGACGGTCGTCTCGTTCCACACCTGTGGCGCCGAGGAGCTCGAGGAGGTCGAGTGCGACTCCGGTCACCTGCGGCACTACGAGGGGCCGGAGGCCTGACCCCGCGCGGAATCCCCGACGCTCTCGGCTCCAGCGCGCGACTCACCCGCGAAGCAGCTCCAGGAGCTTGCGGGTGGTGTTGCAGTTCCGGATGGTGACCCGGGCGTAGAGCGGGGTGCCCACGATCCGCTGCAGCCGGCTCCGGGTGGCGTCCTTGCGGTCCACCCGCCAGATCACGGCGCCGGGCACGTAGCGGGCGTCCTCGATCCCGGGCCGAGGCCCCAGCTCGTCGAGCACCTCCGCCCGGTCCACGTCGGGCTGCAGGAACACCACGTCGCACTTCGCCGAGTCGTCGTTCTTCCACGCCGAGGGCAGGGCATCGACGATCGCCGCCATCTCCTCGGCGGTGCGAAGCTGGATCTCGGTCCGCACGCCGGTCGCCTCGAGCACCGCGTCCACGAGCATCGCCGCCAGGCCGGCGCGATCCTCGGCATCCGTGGTGAAGAGCACGTTGCCCGTGTTGATGTAGGTCGTGACCTCGGCCATCCCGGCGCGCTCGAAAGCCTGCCGCAGCTCGGCCATGGTGACCTTGTTCGCGCCGCCGACGTTGACGCCGCGCAGCAGTGCCAGGTATCTCATAGGGGTAGCCTACCCGCTCCGCCTCACCGGGAGACGCCATGACGGACCACCGCCTGTTCTCGATGCCGTTCGCGAAGGTCTACCCGCTCTACGTCCAGAAGGCCGAGCGCAAAGGGCGCACCTCGGACGAGGTCGACCACCTCATCTTCTGGCTCACCGGATACGACCGGTCAGGCCTCGAGCGCCACCTCGCCGAGGAGTCCGACCTGCGGACGTTCTTCGAGCAGGCGCCGGCGTTCAACCCGGACAGCTCGCTCATCACCGGCGTGGTGTGCGGCGTTCGCGTCGAGGAGGTCGAGGACCCGCTGATGCGCAAGATCCGCTACCTCGACAAGCTGGTTGACGAGCTCGCGCGGGGGAAAGCACTGGAGAGGATCGTGCGTAAGGCCCCGGAGGGCTCGTAGGCCCGGACCCGCGGGGCGTCCGCCGCTTCACCGGGAGGTCCACATGCGCCAGCTCATCTACTCCGCACTGCTCTCCGTCGATGGCCTCATCGACGCCGCCGACGGCGACTCCGCCTGGGCCACGCCCGATCCGGAGCTCCACCGCCACTTCAACGAGCTTGACCGCACCATGGGCGCCCACCTCTACGGGCGACGCATGTACGAGTTGATGGCCGCGTACTGGCCCACCGCCGACGAGCAGCCGGGGGCGCCGGACTACGAGGCGGAGTACGCTCGCATCTGGAAGGCGCTGCCCAAGGTCGTCTTCTCCAAGACGCTCGACCGCGTCGAGTGGAACGCGCGTCTCGTCGCAAGCGATGCCGCCGAGGAGGTCGCGCGGCTCAAGCAGCTGCCCGGCGGGCCGCTCGGGGTGGGGGGCGCCGAGCTCGCGACGTCGCTCGCGCGTGCCGGCCTCATCGACGAGTACCGCTTCTACGTGATGCCGGTAATCGTGGGGTCGGGGCGGCCGATGTTCGGTCCCCTCGGCGAGCATATCGACCTCGAGCCACTGGAGGTGCGGCGGTTCGGGTCCGGCGCCGTGCTCCTGCGATACCGCGCGTCGGCGGCGGGCGGGTAGCCGCGCCCGTGCGTCACGGCCGCGCCCTTGCGCGCAGCCGCTATACTGGACACACGAATCGGCTCGATCCCCCTGGAGGACGCGCGCATGCAGTCCGCACGGCTCCGCTAGTACGCCGGCCGCCCATCCGAGGCGGCACGCGAGGCCCCGGGACCGGGGTCTCTTCGGCGTACCTACCGGAGTCGAACATGAGCCGCCACCTTCTCTCGCCCGCCCGCGCGTCGCAGGCATCGGCGAGCACCACACCCAACCGATAGCTGACCGGTCGTCGCCTTGCGCGCGATCCGGTCGGTCGTGTGCGCGCACCCGTTGCGCGCGCCGGATCCCCGCACGGGCGATGACCCTCGGCCAAGAGGAGTCATCGTGCCTATCCGTCAACCCCACAGCGTCTACGACCTCGAGTTCGACGCGCTCGCCGAGGCCCTCGGGTCCGCCCGCGATGCCGCGCGCGTGTTCGAGGCGCTCTACCGCGAGCGACGCCCCGTTCCCCGCGAGCTGCTCGTACGTCTTGCGCCCGCCGTGCCCTCGGGGCTGCGCTCCGTTTCGCGCCAGCAGGGCAGCATGTCGACCAAGCACCTCTTCGAACTCGCCGAGGAGGGCGGGCGCGACAGCGCCGCGATCGAGTCGGTGCGCATCACTCGGCGGACCGGAGCGACCGCGTGCGTGTCGTCGCAGGCCGGCTGCGCGGTGCGGTGCGCCTTCTGCGCGTCCGGGGCGCAGGGGCTCGCGCGCGACCTGACGGCCGGGGAGATCGTCGAGCAGGTGATCGCGCTCGGCGCGGGCGTGAACCGGGTCGTGTACATGGGAGTGGGGGAGCCGCTCCACAACCTCGACGCCGTGCTCACGTCGATGCGCATCCTGCGCGACCGCCGAGGGCTCGCGCTGCCCACCTCGGCGATGACGCTCTCGACGGTCGGCGATCCGGCCGGGCTCGCGCGCCTGCGCGAGGTCCACATGCGGCTCAACCTGACGATCTCGCTCCATGCCACCCGCGACGAGGTGCGTCATCGGCTCATGCCGGGTACCGCGCGCCACGGCGTCGAGGACGTGGTGGGAGCGGCGCAGGCGTGGTCGCGGCGGCACCGGCGGCCCGTGACCTACGCCTATCTGGTACTGCCCGGCGTGAACGACTCGCGGGCCGACGCGCGCCGGCTCGCGCGCTGGTTCGCGCACGGAGACGGCCGCGTGAACCTCATGCGCTGCAACCCGGGCGTGAGCGGCGCGGCGATGCCGGTCGCAGCCGACCGCGACCTGCACCGGATGCTCGAGGCGCTCCGGTCGCGCGGGGTCGAGGCGGGCGTGCGCGACACTCAGGGCCTCGACGTGCAGGCCGCGTGCGGGCAGCTGCGGCTTCGGCGGCAGACGCGTGGCGGCGGGAGGTGAGCGCCGTCCCCGGACGGCCGCCTACGCCGGGCCGCCGCCGTAGCGCTCGCGCAGGAACCGCGCGACGTTCCCGGGGCCGTCCCACTCGCCGAGCAGGCCCGCGACCCGCTCGGCGTTCGCGCGGTAGCCGGGCTCGGTGAGCAGCGCGTCGAGGGCCGAGCCGATGCGCGCGACCGAGAGCTCGCGCTTGCGCAGGCGGATCGCGCACCCCTGGCGCGCGTAGAACTCGACGTTCATCTCCTGTTCCGGCTGCAGTCCCACGCCGAGGAACGGCGTCCCGGAGAGCGCCGCCGTCTGCACGGTGCCCTCACCGCCATGGATGAACGCGACGTCGGCGAGCGGGTTGACCTTGTGGGCGGGGAGCCAGTCGGTGACGAGTACGCGGTCGGGCAGCGTCGGCACGTCGTTCCCGAGGTGGCGCCTGACCGGCGCGATCACGCGGTAGGGGAGCTCGGCCAAAGCGAGCAGCGCCCGTCGCAGCACCTTCGCATTGGCCGAGGAGCCCATCGCGAAGTAGACCACCGGCAGGTCGCGCGGCATCTCGAGGATCTCGGCGGGCACCTCGCCGTCGAGCCGTGCGAACACGGGGCCCACGTAGCGGTAGGGGGCGGGAAGCTCGGGCTCGCCGACGATCTCGGGCGTGTTCGCGACGAGCATCTCGTCGGCGTCGAGGAACTCCACCATCCGGCTCCACCTCGGCGTGCCCACCGTGTCCGCGACGCGATTGAGCCTGCCGAGCAGCATCCGCGAGCGGCGGCCCCAGCCGTTGAAGGCGCGGTCGAGCGTCCGTTGCGGCAGCCAGGTGAACGGCGGCACGCTGAGCGCGTCGGGCCAGATCCCCATTCGCAGGTCGAAGAAGGCGCGGGTGAGCGCGATGGGGGTGACGGCCACGAGCGGAAGCTTCGCCGCGCGGGCCGAGTAGTAGGTGCTGAGCGTGAAGCCGATGACGATGGCGGCCGGCTGCAGGCGCTCGAAGAGGGCGAGCTCGGCGTTCACCCGCGAGACGAGCTCGTCGTGGGTGAAGAACCGACCGCCCCACTCGAGGCGGTCGGCCCGCATCAGCTCCTCGGTACGCTCGGGCGTGAGGCGCGGCTCGAGGGTGTGGCACGGGAAGCCCGCCTCGGCGATGAGGTGCTCGTACTCGCCCCCGTAGCCGTAGAAGTGACACTCGAAGCTGCCCGTGCAGGCGCGCGCGACCTCGATCATGCGCGTGGTCTCGGCGATGTTGAGCGTCTCGGGCCCAAAGAGCAGTATCGGCAGCGCGGTGTGCGACATCGGCTATCGGCCTCCCGGGCGAGCGTGTCCGCTCCGTCGGTACGGATCCCTCAAGCAGACAAGATACACCGTCGCCGCCACGAGGAACGCCACGGAGAGCGTGCCGTAGAGCGCGAGCTCCGCGCCGTCGACCGGCATTCCGTACCGGTGAGGCTTGAGCAGCTCCGCCAGGGCGAGCGGCGAGAGGATCCCTACGCCCACGATGCACAGCGCCGGGAGCCCCACGATGCCGAGCGCTGCGCGGCGTACCGCGAGCACCGAGCAGATCACGAACGCGGGCATGATGAAGACGAGGTCGATCACGAAGACCGAGAACGTGTACTCGATGCGGTCGGCGGCCTCGATGAGCGGGAGGAGGCGTCCGATCCACACGATGTTGAACACGATCGCGATCATCACCCCGAACGCGGCGACCCCGAGGTTCACGGCGGAAGGGAGCGAGAGTCGTGTCGGGCGTGAAGAGGCGACACGTGTGAGGCCGGCTGCGATCGAGAAGAAGCTCAGCGACAGGATCGCGAGATAGAGCAGGTAGAGCGGCGTGTAGATCTGCTCGATCGAGTAGATGCCGTATGCGTAGAACAGGAAGCCGAGGATCCCGAGGGCGACGATCGGCGCACGGTGCCCGGGCTTACCCGAGCGGGCGGCCATCGCCAGAAGCACCGGCGCGGCGAGTACGACCATGACGTCTTGCGTGAAGACCCCGGGGAGGATCTCGGCGGCCACGACCTGCTCGTACATCGCGGGTGCGGCGATCCCGGTCCCGGCGGCCACGAGTGCCAGCATGGCCGTCAGGGACCAGAGTATCCGGTCAAGAGGGGTGGCTGAGGACATTGGACCTCCGATCACTTCGAGGAGTGGCGGGGTGCCGGCGCGAGGCCGTATGCGAGCGTGAGCGATGCCATCAGCACGACCGTGACCACGAGCCCGGCCTCGATCCCGTAGCCGCCCCCGGTCAGCAGCGGTACCGCGCTCAGCGGAGCGACCCGGAGCAGGGCGCCCTCGGCCGCCCCTCCGCTCACGCTCAGTCCGAGGACGACGCCGAGCGTGTAGTTCCATGAGCTGTGGACCGCGGCCACCAGCCAGATGCTGCCCCGCCACATGAACAGCACGCACATCAGCACCGCGAAGAGCATCGTGTTCACGAAGCCGATGAGCGCGGCCGCCCCGCCGGCGGCGAGCAGGCCGGGCAGGTGCGGCGTCACGAACACGAGCGAGCTCACGAGGACCGCGCGCAGGGTGGTGGTCGACTCGACGAGCCGGGTGAGGAGGTAGCCGCGCGCGAGGAGTTCCTCGGCGAAGCCCTGGATCGCATAGCCGACGAGCAGCACGAGCCCCGCTGGAAGCGCGTCGGCCCCGGCCGTGCCGGCGAAGCTGAAGCCGCCGAGCCCGAACACGAGGCCCGCGCTTGCGAGCACCGCTGCCGCCCCGGCCGCCGCCCCGGCGGCATAGTCTTGCGCGCCGCCGTGCCTCGTGAGGCCGATCTCGCCGAGGGGGCGGCCGAGGATCCGGACCCAGTACGCCATCGCTCCGAGCGCGAACATCGCGAACCCGTAGAGGGGCGCGGCCCGGGTCAGCAGCGTGTCGGGGATGGCTGCGGCGCGCAGGTCGATGCCGGCCGCGAACAGTACCGCGACGATCACCGCTTCGGCCGCAAGGGCGGATGCGAGGTAGATGAGGAGGAAGCCGCCCACAGCCCCGCGGATCCCGCCGCGCGGGGGGCGGACCGATGACAGGAGCGTCATGAGCGGGTTTCGGCGGATGACGTGACTTGGTGCTTCTGGCATGGATCCCCCGTTCGGATCGACGTCTGGTGATGCAAGTGAACGCTTGCATCACCAGAGATACCATGAGTGCGGGCGGATAGCAAGCAGGTACTTGCATACATTCGTTCTTGTGGCATTCGAGAGGCGTGTCCGCTCGAGGTCCTCGGGTGTCGGTGGTGGGTATCTAGTCCGATGCGGGGCGAGTCGGTGGAGACGGCGGAGACGCACCGCGCGAGGGGGATGAGTGAGATGGCGAACCCGCATCGACCGGATCTCGTCCACGCCGGACCTGAGGCGGCGGCGCCACAGGCGACGAAGCGTGTCCCCACCGCGTCGCGCGGGCAGACGGTCGCCGAGGTCCTCGGCGCGCTGCCGGGCGTGGAGTACGACACCGCCGCGGTGGTGGTAGTACTCGACGGAGGGCGACTGGAGGGGGTCGTCAGCATCGAGTCGCTGTTCGCCGCGCCCGGGGACCGGACCCTCGGCGAGTTGATGGACCCTGAGCCGCCCACCGTCGGGCCCGGGGTCGATCAGGAGATCGCCGCGTGGCGCGCGGTGCGGCGGGGGGAGTCCGTTCTCACGGTCTCAGGGGAGGAGGGCGACTACCGTGGCGTGATCCCGGCGGACCGTCTCCTTGAGATCCTGCTCACGGAGCATGACGAGGACCTGACTCGGCTCGGTGGTCTTCTCAAGGACACCGCGAGCGCGCGCTCGGCGAGCCTGGAGCCCGTCCCGCGCCGCTTTCGTCACCGGCTGCCCTGGCTGGTGCTCGGCCTCGCGGGCGCACTGCTGGCGGCGGGGTTCGTCGCCCGTTTCGAGGACGCGTTGCAGAGGACCGTCATGCTCGCCTTCTTCATGCCGGGCATCGTGTATCTGGCAGACGCCGTAGGGACCCAGACTGAGACCGTGGTCGTCAGGGGGTTGTCGGTGGGCGTGTCGATCCGCAGGATGGTCGTCCGTGAGCTTGCCGCGGGGCTCGCCGTGGGAGTCGCGCTCGCGATCATCGCATGGCCGCTGATCCTCGTGCTGTGGGGAGAGCGGGTGGTGGCCACGGTGGTCGCGCTTGCGCTGTTCGCGGCATGCTCCACGGCGACGGTCGCTGCGATGGCACTTCCCTGGGCGTTCAACAGGTTCGGGCGGGATCCCGCGTTTGGAAGCGGCCCCCTGGCGACCGTGGTGCAGGACCTTCTCTCGATCGTGATCTACTTCTCGATCGCGTCGGTGCTCTCCTGACCCTCGGCCATCCATGCGCGCAGCCACTGCTCCATCGACGCGTCGACCATGTGGATGAGGCGGCGCTTGGCCTCCTCGGCGGGGATCGCCTCGCCGATGGGGCCGAACATCCGTCCGCCGATGATGAGCGACACGAGCCCGTGGTTCGTCGCCCACGAGAGGCTCACGATCTCCTGGACCGACTCCGAGGGGCGCAGCACGCCCTCGTCCATGAGCTGCTGCACCGCCTCGAGGTAGCGGAGGTAGGAGCGGCGCCGCGCGCCGGAGCGGTCGGGGGAGTAGCCATGGGGGCGCTCGAACATCAGGCGGTAGAGGTTGGGGTGCTCGATTCCCCACACCACGTACGCGCGCGCACGCGCACGTAGGACCTCGACGCCCGAAAGGCCGGCGACCGCCTGCTCCTGTGACTCGCCGAACCAGTCGAACGCGCGGTCGACCGCGGCCTCGAGCAGCTGGCCCTTGTCCTTGTAGTAGAGGTAGATCGTCGTCGCGCTGATGCCGAGCTTCTCGGCCACGTCGCGGAGCTTCAGGGCCTCGAAGCCCTGCTCGTCGATGAGGTCCGTGGTCACGCGGAGGATGTCCACCGCCAGTGCCGGGTTCGCCGGACGTGCTGCCATGTTGATCACCTGTCCCTTGTACGCCTACGTCCGTAACTTAACCGAGTTCTGTAATGAGCGTCAAGCCGAAAATACTTTGAAAAAGGCGTTGACAGCCGAGAATGACGGGAGTAAGTTAACGCCCGTCAGATAACACCGTTAAGTTAAAGACGCGCACAGCGTCCAGGGAGGAGAGGGAACCATGCGAGTGATCAGGAACGTGTTCAGAAGGAAGCTGCGGGCGTTTCTCACCATCTTCGGCATCACCATCGGCGTGCTCGCGCTCGTGGTGATGGGGGCGATGGCCGAGAAGATCACGCTGCTCGTCGACGGCGGCATCCAGTACTACGGCGACAAGGTCGTGGTCGAGGACGGCAGCGAGGTCGGCCGCGTCTCGTTCGTGCCGATGTCGACCGAGCTCATCCCGGAGATCGAGGCGATCGACGGCGTGGCGGCGGCGTTCCCGTCGCTCGCGTTGCTGCTCGAGGAGGATCCGGGCGCCGTCACGATGGGCGTGCCGGCCACGATCGGCTCGAGCGACTACGGCGTGCTCGAGTACGAGACCGTGATCGCGGGCATCGCCGAGGGGCGGAACCTGAGAGAGGGCGACTCGCGAGTCGCCGTCGTGGGCAGCGACCTCGTGGAGAAGCTCGGCGCGAAGGTGGGCGGGACGATCACGCTGCGCGGGGAGACCTTCGAGGTCGTCGGGATCCGCGAGAAGACGCTCACCGCCCCCGACCTGGCCGTGGCGGTCCCGCTCGACGACGCCCGGCGACTGCTGATGGCGACGCTGCCGGCCTCGCTCGCCGAGACCATCGACGAGCAGACGCTCGCGTCCCAGATCGTCGTCTTCCCCGAGGAGGGAACCGACCCCGAGCAGCTCGCCGCCACGATCAACGAGCGTATCGAGGGCGTGCGGGCGACCGGCCCGGAGGCGTTCCAGGAGCAGGTGGTCTCGGCGACCCAGCTGATCTCCTCGATCATCATCGGGGTCGCGCTCGTCTCGCTGCTCGTGGGCGGGTTGTCGGTGGTCAACACCATGACGATGGCGGTCTCGGAGCGCACCCGCGAGATCGGCGTGCGCAAGGCGATCGGCGCGTCGAGCGGCGCGGTGATGCGGCAGTTCGTGGCCGAGTCGGGCGTGATCGGCATGGTGGGGGGCGTCACCGGTCTGGCCATCGGCTCAGCGCTCGTCTACGCGCTCAACGCCGCGGGCAACGCGTCGGGCACGCAGCTCTTCCTGGTGACCGGGCGCCTCGCCGCGGGGTCGGTCGGCTTCGCGCTCGTCCTCGGCATCCTGTCGGGGCTCTATCCGGCCTGGCACGCGTCGCGGCTCAACCCCGTGCAGGCGCTCCGCTATGAGTGATCGCGGGGAGGGGGCGCAAACCCGCGCGGCATCGATCGATCGCACCGCTACGACCGACATGGCGCGGGCCCGCACGCGGCCCGCGATCAGGAGAGGAACAGAGATGACCGAGAAGATCATCGAGGTCCGTGACCTCAAGAAGCGCTACACCCTCGGCAAGGGAAACCACGTCGACGCACTGCGCGGAGCGTCGCTCGAGATCCGCGCCGGCGAGATGGTCGCCATCATGGGGCCGAGCGGGTCGGGCAAGTCCACGATGATGCACATCGTGGGGTGTCTCGACTCGCCGGACAGCGGCACCGTGACGGTGGGCGGGCGTCGGGTCGACGGCGTGCGCGGCACCGAGCTCGCTACGTTGCGCGGCTCCGAGATCGGCTTCATCTTCCAGGGCTTCAACCTCATCCCCACGCTCGACGCGGTGGAGAACGTGGCGCTCGCGGCGGAGTACGCCGGCGTGCGGCGCCGTGAGGCCATCGAGCGCGCCGAGGGGCTTTTGCGCCTCGTGGGCCTCGGCGAGCGGATGCGCCACGTGCCGAGCGAGCTCTCCGGCGGACAGCAGCAGCGTGTCGCGATCGCGCGGGCGCTCGTGAACCGGCCGAGCATCATCCTCGGCGACGAGCCGACCGGCGACCTCGACACCGCCACGAGCGAGGAGATCGTCGGGCTCATGCGCGACATCAACACGCGCACCGGCACGACGTTCGTGCTCGTGACGCACAACCCCGAGGTGGCCGCGGCGTGCGACCGGACGATCCTGATGCGCGACGGCGCGGTCGAGGACCACGGTGAGCCCGTGTTCGACGTGGTCGAGGCCGCCGAGGCGTGCCTGGCGTGACAGCGACGCGCTCCGGGGCTGGGTGGCGTGCCGTCCGACCCCGGAGCGCGAAGGCCGACGAGAGGTGAGAGGGATGAGTATCGATCCGGTCATGGACCACATGGGCAACTGGTGGGCGGTCGTCGTGTGGGTGCTGCTCTTCGGCGTCTTCCTGCTCTTCACCCCCTTCTACAAGAAGAGCGGCGTCAAGCCCAACGGCGCGTTCATGGCGTTCGTGGTGGCGCTCGCGCTCGAGATGTTCGGCGTGCCGCTCTCGATGTACGCGCTCTCGGCGGTCCTCGGCAGGTACATGCCTGACGGGATCCTGTGGGGGCATACGCTCGTGGGTCACGTGGGACTCGCGGGCACACAGATCGCGCTCGTGCTCTACCTGCTGGCGCTCGGGCTGGTGGTCGCGGGATGGCGCGCGATCTACCGTGACTACTGGAGCCGCGGCCGAGGGGAGGGCACGCTCGTCACGAGCGGCATCTACCGCTACATCCGCCACCCGCAGTACACCGGCTTCGCGCTCGCGACGCTCGGCATGCTCTTCGAGTGGGCCACGCTGCCCACGCTCGTGATGTGGCCGATCCTCATGGTGATCTACTACCGGCTCGCCCGTCGCGAGGAGGCCGACATGCGCGAGGAGTTCGGGGCCGCCTACGACGAGTACGCGGCGCGCACCGGGATGTTCCTGCCGACCAAGGCGTTCCCGTCGCGCGCCCGGGCAGGGGCGCTGACCTCTCAGACGGAGCGTCGAGCTTAACAATGTCAAGTGAAAGATTGACAATCTCAATGCGTGGGTAGATTATGGTCATGAATCCTGAGAGGGGAGTGACCACCGGTGGCGAACGACTGGCATGAGCTGACCGACCTGACCGGCACCCGCGAGTTCGTGGTGACCGGGGTGCGCCTCAAGGACAGCGGCGTGGGGATATCGGGCGAGTTCGAGCTCCCGCCGCTGGCCGGCCTGCGCTACGAGGACCAGGTGTTCGTGGCGGAGTTCGTGCGGCGCCACGGCTCGATCAAGCAGATGGAGCGGGCGTTCGGCGTGAGCTACCCCACCATCAAGAACCGCCTGAACCGCATCGCGGGCGAACTCTCGCTCGTGAGCGTCGAGGTCGAGCCGGCCGGGGATCCGAGCGCCCACGACACGCTCGACCTGCTCGAGCGCGGCGAGATCACCGCCGCCGAGGCCGCCGGGAGGCTCCGCCGATGAACGCCTTCCTGCCGCCGCTCGTCATCGACGTGCGTGTCCGCGAGGAGGGCAGGCGCGTGTTCTGGATGTGGCTTCCGGTCGTGCTGCTCTGGCCGCTCCTGTTCGTGCTGCTCGCGCTCGCCCTGCTCGTGGCGGTCGTCCTCGACCTCGCGCTCTGGCTCGGCGGCGCTCCGTTCCACCGCGTCACCGCCGCGCTGCTCGGCTCGCTTCGCGTGCTCTCCGCCGTGCGCGGCACCCGCGTGCGGGTCGACAGCGACACCACCTACATCCGCGTGAACATCTACTGAAGGGGAGTCGAGAACCATGAGTGAGGACCGCAAGCGCATCCTCGGCATGCTCGCCGAGGGCAAGATCACCGCCGAGGAGGCCGAGACCCTGCTCGACGCCGTGCACTCGGCGGCCGTGAGCGAGCCGGCGCCCGAGCCCGTCTCCTCCGACGAGTGGCCCGAGGGCCCCTCGGCCACCGGCGCCACGCCGAGGTTCCTCTACGTCAAGGTCACCGGCGGCGCGGACAAGGTCGACGTGAAGATCCCGCTCGCCGTCCTGCGTGCGGGACTCAAGCTCACGTCGCTCATCCCGTCCCAGGCGCTCGACCAGATCAACGATTCGATCGGCGAGCACGGCATGTCGATCGACCTCAACAACATCAAGCCCGAAGACATCGAGACGCTCATCGAGAGCCTCCGCGAGATGGAGATCAACGTGCAGAGCGACTCGGGCGAGCACGTGCGGGTCTTCTGCGCGTAGTCGCGCACGGGCCCGGGCGGCGAGGGGTTGTCCTCGGCGGGCGGTGTGGGATACTCTATCCAACAACGTTTGATTGACGGATGACCTGGAGACGCCCGTGGCCCCCCGCAAGTCAGGACAGGATGTGCTCACCCGCGAGCGGATCGTGGCCGCCGCCCTCGCCCTCGTCGACGCCGAGGGCGCGGACGCGCTGTCGATGCGCCGCCTCGGCGCGGAGCTCGCCGTCGACGCGAGCAGCATCTACTACCACGTGCCCAACAAGGCGGCGCTCGAGGACCTCGTGGTCGACGCGGTCATGTCCGAGGTCGACCTTTCGGCCGACGACCCCGCCGCCCCGCCGCCCGCGCGGGTTCTCACGGCGCTTCGCGGCATGGCCGAGGCCCTGTTCGCGCACCCGCGCACGCTGCCGCTCTTCGCCTCCCGCTCGCTCACCACGCCCGAGAGCCTGCGCCCGATCGAGCACCTCATCGGCGTCATGCGCGAGACCGGCATGAACTACCCGCGCTGCGTCGCGGCGGTCAACGCCCTCTCCTTCTACGTGCTCGGCGCCACCACCGCCCAGGCGGTGGGCATGCTCGAGGAGGATCGCGACGCACGTGCCGCCGCAGCGCTCGCCGCGCTTCCCGCCGAGGAGTTCCCGCACATCACGGCGGCGATCGCCACGCCCGGACTCCTCGGCGACGCGGAGGAGTTCGAGCTCGGCGCGCGCGCGATGATCGCGGGGCTGCTCGCCGAGGGGTGAGGCGGAACACGTACGTGGTGGAGGGCCGGATCGGGCCCCCGCTCCGGAGAGGAGGACTCACGATGACGGGCAAGTCGGTCGCCGAGAAGGCACGCGTGAAGGCGGGGACACGCTTCGCGCTCCTCGAGGACGCAGCCCCCGGGGTGGTGGACTCGCTCGGGCTTCCCGCGGACGTCCGCTGGGTCGACGATCCCGCCGAGGCCGACGCGATCCTCGTGTTCGTGAACTCGCGCGCCGAGCTCGACTCTCGCATGCTGCCCGCCGTCGAGGCCCTGCGACCCGGGGTCGCGCTGTGGGTGTTCTTCCGCAAGGGCTCGCGGGCCGCCGGGCTCGACATGAACCGCGACGACGTCTGGGCCATCGCCGAGGACGCGGGTCTCAGGCCGCTCGGTCTCCTCGGCGTGGACGAGGTCTGGTCGGTGTTCCGATTGCGGCGCGCGACGGCGGGCCGGTGAGCCCCGGACAGGGCTGAGTCCCGACCCGCCGTGCTGTTCCGTCAGGCCGGGCCGTCAGGCGGCCGCCACCGTGCTGCGCCCGGGTCGCTCGATGCGGCCCGCGAACGGCCGACGGAGTCTCCTGCACAGCCGCTGGATCGAGTCCTTGCCCGAGACCACCGCGATCGGCAGGCCGCCGGGCGGCTGGAGCCACTGCCCGGAGAGCACGAAGTTCTCAAGTCCCTTGACGCGTCCGGTGTGCGCCATCATCTTGCTGCCGATGGTGGGGAAGAACGCCATGAACGAGCCGCGGTGCGCGTTGCAGTAGCGCGCGTAGGTGGCGGGCGTGGCCACGTCGAGCACCGTCAGCTTGCCGAAGAACTCCGGGAACTGCGTCTCGATCGCCGCGCGGACCGCCTCGCCCACCCGCTCCTTCTCGGCCCGGTACGCCGCGCGGTCGCCCGCGAGCGCGAACCAGTGGTCCACCCCGTCGCCGAAGTGGTTGAGCGCCACGGTCATCGCGGTACATCCCTCGGGCGCGAACTCCGGCTCGTAGGCGTAGTGGTTGAGCGTGATCTGGGTGATCGCCTCGCGACCGAGCTCGATAGGCGCGCAGTCGAAGCGCACCGTCCTCGGCATGTCGCCGACCTCGGCGGCAAGGCCCAGGCCGATGTAGGTGTTTGAGGCGAGCGGGTAGGTCTCCGGCGCGCCGAACCGCTTCTCGAACGTGCGGTCGCGGTACCTGCCGCCGAGGAGCCGCTCGAAGACGAAGTGCGCGTCGCACGCGGCGATGAAGTGGTCGGCGGCGAAGGAGCGGCCGTCGGCGGCGGTGACGTGGGTGACGTGCTTCCCGTCGATGGCCACGCCCGTGACCTCGCAACCGGTCTCCACCGTCCCGCCGAGGGCGAGGTATCGATCGACCATGCGGTCGGCCACGCCCTTCGACCCGCCGATCGGGATCGAGGACTGTCCTTCGGCGAAGGTCGCCAGGCCGAAGAAGAGGAACGCGGTCGCGTAGTCGCCGGGCGCGAAGGTCGCGAACATCGCGCGGATCGCGGGGTGGCTGAAACGCTCGGCATACTCGGCGAGGCCGACCTTGCCGTATCGCTTGAGCACCGCGGCGGCGTCCTTCATCGAGGCCATATACCGGAGCTTCTCGGGGATGGACATGAGGTCCATGGGCTTGTCCGCCTCCATCTCGAAGGCGCCCATCTGCCGGATGGTGGCGACGAACTCCTCGATGGCGTCGGCGTCGGCGGGGGAGAGGTCGAGCCACGCCTCGCGGAGTCGATCGAGATCGCGGTGGATCGGGACGGTGCCCGTCTCGTGCTCGTAGGTGAGGAACGTCTCGGGATGGTGGATCTCGACACCGTCGAGCGCGCCGACGCTCTTCCACAGGTCGTTCATCGGCGTGCCCTCCTTGGTGCCCACGAGCCAGTGGATGCACCCGTCGATGTGGTATCCCTTGCGGTCCCACCCCGTGCACTCCCCGCCGAGGAGGGTGTGCTTCTCGACGATGGTGGTCTGGAAGCCGTTCGCCTGGCCGAAGATGCCCGCGGCGAGCCCGGCGACCCCGCCGCCGATGATGACGATGGTGGGGGCGCCGTCGGTGGGGGCGGTGGCCGTCCGGCTGGTCCTCGTCGTGCCTGCTGCTGCGCTGCTCACTCCTGCTCATCCTTTCGCGTGCTCATCATCCCGGCCGCGATCTCCTCGCCTGTCTCCATGAGGAGCTCCTCGACCGCTTTCTCGTCCATCCACGACGGCAGGTGGCCGTTGGCCACCATCGCCGAGAGTCCCAGCTGGAAGACGCGCATCTTGAGGAAGAGGCGTCTGCGCGCGGCGTCGCTCCATCCGGCGAGCGCGGGGTCGCCCGCCATCACCGGCGCCATCGCGTCTTCGATCAGCTCGTGCGGGGCCACGTAGTCGTTGGGCTCGAGCGCCATCTCGCGGAAGAGGGCGGGGTAGTCGCGCGCGAAGGCGAGCGACGCCTTGCCCATGTTCTCGAACGGGTCGGGGCCGGTCTGAGCGGCGAGCAGCTCGCCCGACATCGCCCGGACGCGCTCGACGACCGCGGCGAGCAGGTCGTCGACGGTCGCGAAGTTCTGGTAGATGGGGGCGACCGAGCAGCCCAGTCGCTTGGCGACGGCCCGGGTCGAGATCGCGGAGAACCCGCCCTCCTTGGCGAGCTCGAACGCGGCCTCCACGATCGTGTCGCGGTCGTAGCGGGTGGTGGGCGGCATCTCGGCGGTCCTCCTCGGCGGGTCCAGTGGCGGTACTGCGGTGTAACACATGATAGATAACGTGCGTTAGGTATCGTACGACCACGGCGCGAGGGTGTCAAGCCCGTGGCGTCGAGATCGCGGACCGTCGAGGTCGGGCGGGGGCGACCTTCGTCTGGACCCGTTCAAGCCCTCCGGACCCTCCCGCCGCTCCGCCTCTGCCGCACACACGAGAAGGGCCGCCCGTCTGTGGGCGGCCCTTCGGTAGTGCTCTGGAGACGCGCGAGCGCCGGCGGGTCGTGCGCTACCCCTCGATGATCCGCATCGCCTCGTCGCGGTAGGCGTCCATGACGTAGGGGATGTTGGAGACCTTGGCGGCCTCCTCGGTGAGCGCCACGAGGTCGGCGCGCGAGATCGCGGGAAGCGAGAAGTTGCGCGAGCCGCTCATGAGCTGCTGAAGGCCGACCTTGAGCTTGTCGCAGAAGGCGTGCAATGCGATCGCGCCGAGGGGGAACTCGTCGACCACGTCGCCGAACTCGCTCTTGAGCGTCTCGTAGTTGACGAAGATCTCCTCTTTGGTGGTGCCGAACGCCGAGACCGTCTTGGGCAGGTCCTCCTCGGCCATCCACAGGTCGATGTTCTTGCCCACGAAGCCGGGGATCATGAGGGCTCGACCCATGCAGACCGCCTTCATGTGCGGCGATCCGAGCGCGAGCACCTTGAAGATGTGGTCCTCGGTGGAGAAGCCGCCGGCCATCGCGAGGTCGGGCACGAACTCGCCGCGCGACGCGAGCTTCTCGGCGAGCTCGTTGACCATGCACTGCAGGTAGAAGGTGGGGATGCCCCACTCCTCCATCATGCGCCACGGGCTCATGCCGGTCCCGCCCGGCGCGCCGTCGATGGTGAGCAGGTCGATCCGGTTCTCGCTCGCCCACTTCATCGCCATCGCGAGCTCGCGCATCGAGTAGGCGCCGGTCTTGAGGGTGACGCGCTTGGCGCCGAGCTCACGCAGGCGCGAGACGCTCGCGGCGAAGTCGTCGCGGTCGATGAAGCCGAGGCGGCTGTGCCGCTCGAACTGGCGGATCGCGCCGTCGTGGTAGGAGGCCTGGATCGCCGGGTCGCTCGGGTCGGGCGTCACGAGATAGCCGCGGCGCTGCAGCTCGAGCGCGCGCTCGAGGTCGTTCACCTTGATCTCGCCACCGATGGACTTCGCGCCCTGGCCCCACTTGAGCTCGACCGTCTCCACGCCGAGCGTCTGCGTGACGTACTCCGCCACGCCGAGGCGCGTGTCCTCGACGTTGAGCTGCACGAGGATGTCGCCGTAGCCCTGGTGGTAGCGGCGGTAGTTCTCGATGCGGCGCTCCATATCCGGCGAGCGGGTCACGCGGCCCTTGTCGTCGAGCTCGAGCTCGGGGTCGATGCCGCAGACGTTCTCGCCGCACACGAGCGAGATACCGCTGATGGCCGCGCCGATCGCGAAATGCTCCCAGTTCTTGCGGGCGATCTCGGTCGAGCCGAGCGCGCCGGTGAACACCGGCACCTTCATCCTGACCGGGTGCTCGGTGCCGAACACCGTCTCGGTGTCGGCGAAGGGGAAGAGCGTGTTGTCCGGCGTGCCCTCGGCGCCGTCGGGCAGGCCCTTCGCGCCGTAGGCGTAGCCGAGGATGTTGAGGTGGCTGTAGTCGATCGGGTAGTCCTTGTCGCCGCCGGCGGTCACTTCGCCGAAGGGCCCGGGGTAGATCACCTCACGGCCGCGGAAGGAGGACTTGAACACCTCGCAGTTGCCGCGGCAGCCGTCGATGCACCGGCTGCAGATGCCGGAGCCGGGGACCACATCGCGGGACCGGTTCGAGGTTTGCGTGACGTCGGTGCCGTTCGGGCGCTGCAGGTTCACGGATACTCTCCTCCTCGGGGGTGACGAGCCAGGTGGTCATGCGATTGTAACCCGTTAGAAATACCACCGAAACACGAATCACGAGGCGGCTCCGGCCCGAAATCGTGCGAAATCGAAACACTGACGAAACATTCGACCCGTAACCTGGGTGCATCCAGTGGTACGAAACGCGTGGAGACCCTGTCCGCGGCGGTGCCAGGACGACGATATCGAGGAGGTCAGTGGTATGACGCAGGCGTTCGATAAGGACTACGTGCTCAAGACCGTTGAGGAGCGGGGCATCCGCTTCGTGCGGTTCTGGTTCACCGACGTGCTCGGGTTCCTCAAGAGCTTCGCGGTGACCGACACCGAGGTCGAGACCGCGTTCGAGGAGGGCATGGGCTTCGACGGCTCCTCCATCGACGGGTTCACCCGCATCCAGGAGTCGGACATGATCGCTATCCCCGACCCCTCGACCTTCCAGCTCCTCCCGTGGCGTCCCGACGAGGGTGGCGTCGCCCGCATGTTCTGCGACATCACCACTCCCGACGGCAAGCCGTTCGACGGTGATCCCCGTTACGCCCTCAAGCGGATCCTCAAGAAGGCCGCCGACATGGGTTACACCATGTACGTCGGTCCGGAGCTCGAGTTCTTCTACTTCGCCGACCACCACGGCACCGAGGTGCTCGACAACGGCGGCTACTTCGACCTGACCCCGCTCGACGTCGCGTCGGACCTGCGCCGCGACACCGTGCTCGCGCTCGAGAAGCTCGGCATCCCGGTCGAGTACTCACACCACGAGGTCGCCCCCTCGCAGCACGAGATCGACCTTCGCTACTGTGACGCGCTGACCATGGCGGACAACGTCATGACCTATCGTCTCACGGTCAAGGAGATCGCGTACGCCAACGGCGTCTACGCCACCTTCATGCCCAAGCCGATCCAGGGCGAGAACGGCTCCGGCATGCACGTGCACCAGAGCCTCTTCAGCAAGGACGGCAACGCGTTCTTCGACGCCAACGACCCGCAGGGCTACAACCTCTCCGAGGTCGGCAAGGCCTACATCGCCGGCCTCCTCAAGTACGCGCCGGAGTTCTGCGCGGTGACCAACCAGTTCGTGAACTCCTACAAGCGCCTGGTCCCGGGCTACGAGGCCCCGGTCTACGTGTCGTGGGCCCGCCGCAACCGTTCGGCCATGGTGCGCGTGCCGATGTACAAGCCCGGCAAGGAGGCCGCGACCCGCGTCGAGCTCCGCTCGCCGGACCCCTCGGCCAACCCGTACCTCGCGTTCGCGGTCATGCTCGGCGCCGGCCTCAAGGGTATCGAAGAGGGCCTGGAGCTCATGCCCGAGGCGACCAACGACATCTTCGAGATGAGCGAGGCGGAGCTCGAGGCAGCCGGCATCAAGACGCTGCCGGAGAACCTCGGCGAGGCCATCAAGCTCTTCGAAGGTTCGGAGACCATGAAGGAGATCCTCGGCGAGCACATCCACAAGTTCTTCGTGGAGAACAAGAAGGCCGAGTGGGACGAGTACAAGGCCTACGTCACCTCGTGGGAGCAGGACAAGTACCTCTCGGTCCTCTAAGGACGACACCTGCCGGTCGGCGACGACCGGGCATCTGATGACGGCAACGGCGCCGGGCGGAGACCATCTCCGTCCGGCGCCGCCTCTTCCCGGGAGACGAGGAGCGTTACAATCGTGCACATGAAACGGGTCCTCATCGCCTCAGACGACGTGCACACGCGTGCGTGGGCGCGCAGCGCCGCGGAGTCGCTCGACGTCACCGTGACCGAGTGCACCGACGGCGAGCTCGGTACGCATCTCTCCGGCGACGAGCTCGATCTCGTGGTCGTCGACGGAGGGCGCGACCCGGAGCCGCTCGTGCAGGTCGTCGAGCGCGCGACCGGCGGCGGTCTCGACGCGGGGCTGCTGCTGCTGATCGAGTCCTCGGCGCTCGGCGCGCTGCGGATGCCCACCCGTATGAGCGCGGACTTCCTCGTGCGCGGCGCCACCTCCGAGGAGTTCGCCGCCCGACTGCGGGCGCTGCTGTGGCCGGGCGAGGAAGCGGGCGCGCAGGAGCTGCTGCGCGTCGACTCGCTCACCATCAATCTCGCGACCTATCAGGCATATCTCGACGGCGAGCCGATCGACTTCACCTACCTCGAGTACGCGCTCTTCGCCTTCCTTGTGACGCACCCTAACCGCGCCTACAGCCGCGAGGTGCTCCTGCGTCGCGTGTGGGGCAGCGACTACTACGGGGGCTCACGCACCGTCGACGTGCACGTGCGGCGCATCCGGGCCAAGATCGGTGCGGAGCTCGGTCGCCGGCTCGAGACCGTGCGTAACGTCGGCTACCTCTGGAACGGGTAGCCCCCGCTCAGCGTAGCGTGCCGGTGAACCGGTAGGCGGGCCCCTTGACCGGCTCGCAACGGCCTTCGATCCCGTGCTCGGCCATGAACGCGCACATCCCGTCGGGCGTGAAGAACGCGCCCGGCTCGCCGAGGAGCTTCTCGACCGCGACGATGACGCGCATGTACCACGGCCTCGGGTCGAGTTCGAGCACCACCACGCCCCCGCCGGGCCGCACCACCCGCGCGAACTCCCGCACCGCTCCTCGCTGGTCTCGGAAGTGGTGGAACGCGTCGGAGACGAGCACCGCGTCGACCGAGGAGTCCTCGAGCGGGATCTCCTCGGCCAGGCCGAGGAGGGCGGAGACGCCCGGCTCGTCGGGCACGTAGGCGAGCATCTCGGGCGTGGGGTCGAGCACGACCACGTCCGCGCGGAGCTCGCGCGCGAGCCGGCGTGCGAGGGCGCCGGTGCCGCCGCCCACGTCGAGGAGGCGGCCGTCCGGTCCCACGTAGGGACGCAGCCACCCGGCGATCTGGTCGAGGCTCTCGGGCGACCAGCGGTCGGCGAGCCGGTTGAACGCCGGCGCAGCCCAGTTGAAGAACCCCATCCCGCACCCCGCTTCTCGCACGGTCCCGGCCGTGGGGCGGGCCCGCTCGGGTACAATCCGAAGTCGTACCCGTGCGACTCCCGCATCCTTCGACTCTGTACCCCGAACGGACGGTCCATGAGCACTCGCACCATCGCCGCGATCGACGGCAACAGCCTGCTTCACCGCGCGTTCCACGCGCTGCCTCCCACGATGACCGCGCCGGACGGACGGCCCACCAACGCCGCGTTCGGCTTCATCTCGATGCTCGTGAAGCTCGTCGCCGAGCTGCGGCCCGACGGCGTGGTCGTGGCGTTCGACCGCGGCAAGCCGGAGTTCCGCACCAAGGCGCTCGAGTGCTACAAGATCCATCGTCCGCCCACCGCCGAGGACCTCAAGGTGCAGTTCCCGATGGTCAAGGAGCTGCTTGGGGCGATGGGCGTCCCTATCGTCGAGGTCGACGGATGGGAGGGCGACGACGTCCTCGGCACGATCGCCGAACGCGCCGAGGAGGCAGGGATGCGCGCCCTGCTCGTGACCGGCGACCGCGACGCGCTCCAGCTCGTGACCGACCGCGTGCACGTGGTGAGCACTCGCAAGGGGATCACCGACATCGTGGTCTACGACCCGCCCGCGGTGCTCGAGCGCTACGGCGTCACGCCGGCGCAGGTGCCGGACTACCTCGGCCTCAAAGGCGACACGAGCGACAACATCCCCGGCGTGCCGGGTGTGGGCGAGAAGACGGCCGCCAAGCTCATCGCAGAGCACGGCACGCTCGAGGCGGTGCTCGAGGCCGCGCCGGGCATCAAGGGCAAGCTCGGCGAGAACCTCCGAGCACACGCCGAGGACGCCCGGGTGAGCCGGACGGTGGCGACCATCCGGCGCGACGTGCCGTTCGAGCTCGACCTCGGGGAGGTGGGCTGGGGAGGCTTCGACGCGTCCCGCCTCGCCGAGGCGTTCGGCGCGCTGCGCTTCACGTCGATGCTCGACCGCGTGCTCGCCACCGACCGAGCGGCGGGACCCGGCGCGGACGCGGCCGGCACCGCAGGCGCCGCGGCGGGCGCCGCCGCCGGC
>JAUVXE010000021.1 GCA_030603745.1 Coriobacteriia bacterium
GAGCGCGCCCGCGCCCGCGCCGGCACCGGCGGGACCCGCCCGTCACCGGTCGGCCGCCGCGCCGGGCGCCTAGAGGATCAGCATCGCGTCGCCAAAGGACAGGAACCGGTAGCGCTCCGCGACCGCGGTGTCGTACGCGCTCATCACGAGCTCGTATCCCGCGAACGCGCTCACCATCATGAGCAGCGTCGAGCGCGGCGTGTGGAAGTTGGTCACGAGCGCGTCGACCGCGCGGAAGCGGTGTCCCGGCAGGATGTAGAGGTCCGTCTCCGACTCGCGGGCGGCAAGCCCGCCGGTCTCCGGGTCCCATGCGCTCTCGAGCGCGCGCACCGAGGTGGTCCCGATCGCGACCACGCGCCCTCCACGAGAACGCGCCTCCTCGATCTCGGCGACCGCTCGCTCGCTCACGCGGAAGTGCTCGCTGTGGATGTGGTGGTCCCGCGGGTCGGCCTCGGCGACCGGCCGGAAGGTGTCGATCCCCACGTCGAGCTCGACCGGCACGATGCGCGCCCCGGCTTGCCTGACACGCTCCACGAGCGCGGGCGTGAAGTGCAGACCGGCCGTGGGCGCGGCCGCCGAGCGCTCGTCGCGGGCGAACACCGTCTGGTAGAGCTCGGGATCGTCGAGCGGCCGCGTGATGTAGGGCGGGAGCGGGACCTCGCCGATGCGGTGCACCGCGTCGAGCACCCGCCCCGTCGCGGCGGTGAAGCGGATCAGGCGGCCGCCGGACTCCTCGATCACGTCGAGGACGAGCCCGCTCAGGGCGCCGTCGCCGAAGGTCAGGCGCGCGCCCGGCTTGATCCGCCTGCCCGGACGCACGAGACACTCCCAGGTGTCCTCATAACGCTCACGGAGCAGGAGCACCTCGACCGAGCCGCCGGTCTCGTCCTTCGCGCCTCTTAGGCGCGCCGGCAGCACCCGGGTCTCGTTCACGACGAGCACGTCGTTCGGGCCGAGGTAATCGGGCAGGTCGGAGAAGACGCGGTGGTCGATCTGGCCGCTCGCTCGGTCGATCACCAGGAGCCTGCACGAATCGCGCGGTTCCAACGGACGCTGGGCGATCAACCCGCTCGGAAGGTCGTAATCGTAGTCTTCGGTGCGCACTCGGCCTCCAGCACTCACGCGGGTCGATGGACACTCGGTACGGTCGTCCGAAGTGTACCGCACCGCGCCGAAGCGGAGGGCGTTCCGGCCGACCATCACCCGTGCTACCATGCGTCCATGCGAAACGGGTACTCCTCGGCCGACCTCCACATCCACACCACCGCTTCGGACGGCACGGCCACCCCCGCCGAGGTCCTGACGTGGGCGTCCGAGCGCACCGACCTCTCCGTGATCGCCATCGCCGACCACAACACCGTCGAGGGCGCCCTCGAGGCCGAGCGCCTGGCCGCCGGCTACCGGGTCGAGGTCGTCGTGGGCCAGGAGGTCGAGACCGCGCACGGGCACGTGATCGGCCTGTGGGCCCCGACAGCCATCGAGCCCGGCCTCCCGGCGCCCGAGACCGTGGAGCGGATCCACGCCCAGGGGGGCCTCGCCATCGCGCCGCACCCGTTCGCCCCCGAGTGGTGGCACCGCCACGGCCTCGAGCGCTTCGACCGCGGGGCCCTCGACCTCACCCCTCTCGACGGGATCGAGGTCGCTAACTCCACGCCGCTGCTCTTCCTCGCGAACCTGCGGGCGCGCGCGTACTGGCGGTCCCGCAGGGACACGCTCGCCCGGGTCGGCGGCAGCGACGCGCACATGCCCTCGGTCATCGGGACCTCACGGACGCTCTTCCCCGGCTCGACCGCCGCCGACCTGCGCGCCGCGATCGAGGCCAGGACGACACGGGCCTGGGGGCCGGGCTTCTCCGCAACGCGGACGCTGCGCTACGCGCGCAAGGTACCCGAGATCCGCATGCGCGACCGGGCGGCCCGGGAGCGGGCCGAGGACTCGCGCCGCCCATAGCGCGATCCGACCGGACCTGGGCCGCTCAGCCCGCGTCCGGTGAAGCCGACTCGGCGCCTCCCCTGCGTGCCGCCCGCGCCGCCGCGCGCTCCGCACGCGCACGCTCGGCCTCTGCACGTGACGGAAGACACCCGCAGTAGTTCTGGCGGTACATGCCGAGCTCCCGCGAGCGTCGCGTCGCCTCCGGATAGCGTTCCCGGTAGTCGGCGGCGAGCCACACGAGCCCGGCCCGCGATGCGACGCGACGACCGGCCGCGTCGATCGCCCCGGGGTCCTGGTATGGGCTGACCGACAGCGTGGTCGCGAGCGCGTCACACCCCAGCCCGGCGGCCCGGTCGGCCACGAGCCCGAGCCGGAGCTCGTAGCAGCGGCCGCAGCGGCCGCCCGCGTCGTCGCGCACCTCGCGCACCGCTTCGTCCCACGCGCCCGGCGCGGCACGGACCTCGACGATCCCGATGCCGTGCCCGCGCGCCCACTCCACGATGGTCCGGCGTCGGCGCTCGTACTCCTCGGCGGGCTGGATGTTGGGGTTCGCGAACACGAGCACCACGTCGTGCGCGGCTGCGAGCGCATCGAGCGGCTCGAGCGCGCACGGTCCGCAACAGGCGTGGAGCGCGACCCTCACAGCGACTCGTCCCCTCCGAGGAGGCGGTGCAACCCTGTCGCCCGCGCCTCATCGAGGTCACCGCGCTCGAAGGCCATGTCGACGGCGCGGGCGGCGAGGACGCGGTACGCCTCTCGCTGGGCCGCCGGGAGCGGCTCGAGTGCGGCGAGGTGGCGCCGGACCGTCTCGATGTCGCCGCGGGCCACCGGTCCGGTGAGCGCCGGACGCGTACCGAACCGCCGGATGTTCGACACCGTGCTCCGGAGCAGCGGGGCGAGCGCGGCAAGCGCCACGTCGTCGGGCACCCCGGCCCGGGAGAAGAGCTCCGCTGCGAGGTCCTCGAGTGCGACGAGGTGATTCGAGGCCACCGTGGCGGCGGCGTGGTAGAGCGCCTTGTGGCGCTCGTCGATCCGAACGGGAACGCCGCCCACAGCGCGCACGAGCGTGCACGCGGCCTGATACGCATCGCCCTCGGCGGTCACGCCGAAGACGGTCCCGGGGAGCTCGTCGACCGCGTGCGGGACGCTCACGAACGACTGAAGCGGGTGCGCGCAGGCGACGCGGGCGCCGGCGGCCTCGGCCGCCGCCAGTGGCGCCAGGCCGTGGACGCCGCTCGCGTGCACCACGAGCTGACCGGACGAGAAGCCGCCGCCGGCCGCGATCCGTCCGACCTCCTCGGCGATCGCGTCATCGGGGACCGTCACGAGCACGACCTCGGCCCCGCGGGCGGCCTGTGCGCCGTCGGTGGTGGCGCGGCCGCCGGTCGCGAGGGCGGCGGCCTGCGCGGAGGCCGGCGACCGACCGCTCACGGCGACGATCCGCGCACCCGCGCGCCGGAGCAGAAGCCCGAGCGCCTGCCCGACCCGGCCGGCGCCGACGATCGCGATGTCGTGCTCGAAGCGCGGGGTGTCGGCGGTCGAGTCCATGCGGCTATTCTACCCCCTCGGCCACGCTCGCCGGCCTGCCTACCCGCCGAGCAGGTACGACAACAGGGCGCCGAGGCCGAAGAGGATGAACACCACGCCCGACACGCGGCCCACGACCGCGCGCGAGAAGCGTCTCCCCACCACCGCTCCGGCGAGGATCGCGAGTCCGTTCACGACCATCATGCCGAGCGCCGAGCCGAGCCAGACCGCGACGAACAGTCCGGCCCCTTCCGGCTGGCTCCCCGCGCCGAGACCGAGGGCGGAGAGCGTCCTGCCCGCGATCCCCGGGTCGGCCGCGACCGTGAACGTGAGGATCTGCGTCTTGTCGCCGAGCTCGGCGACGAAGAACGCCGCGGCGACCGCGAGGACCGGACCGAGACCGGCGCGACCCCGCTCGTCCGGAATCTCCTCGTCGATGCCGTCGCGCGTCGCGTCGATGAACGACCAGACGCCGAACGCGACGAACAGGCCGCTGGTGAGAAACGCGAGCACCCCCGCGGGGACCACATCGCCCACCGCCCGCCCTGCGGCCGCGGCGATGAACTGCAGCGCCAGCACCGCGAGCAGCACGCCGAGGAACACGCGGCGCGCGGGGTAGCGGGTCGCGAGCATCATGCTCAGGACCTGCGTCTTGTCGCCGAGCTCCGCGATCGCGACGAGCACGGCTGCGACGACGAACACCTCGGCCATCATCGACTCCTCATCTCACGCGGAAAGCGACCCCCGCGCCACCCGCCCGCACAGAAGAAGGCGGCCCCGGACGGAGCCGCCTTCCCGAAGGCTGTGTGTGCGCCCGCGTGCTACGCGGAGCGGACGTTGCTTGCCTGCTGCTTGCCGTTCTGCCCGGTCGTGACCTCGAAGACCACTGCCTGGCCTTCCTCGAGGGTCTTGAAGCCCTCCATCTGGATCTCGCTGAAGTGGACGAACAGGTCGTCGCCGTCCTCACGAGAGATGAAGCCGTAGCCCTTGTCCGGGTTGAACCACTTGACGACACCTTCTGCCATGCGAACTCATCCTTCCACCCATACCGGGTCACGCCGTGCGACTCGCTTGTCGTCGAACTCCCGACCGTGACTCCCCCACAGAGTGGAACGATCCCCCGGTGGCGCCGTACTCGGACAAACCCGTCGCAGCTTCCGCGGTCCGGACGGACCGCCAGGAAGATTCTAGCGCTTCCCCTCTCCGGGGGGCAACCCGCTGCTCAGGCCCCGTTCACCGGGCCCTTCCGCGCTGCGCCGACCAGACGAGGACGAGGGCCACCATCGCGACACCGAGCGCCGCCAGCAGATAGCCGAGGACCGGGGGACGCCCGCCCTGACCGCCTCCTCCGGCCCCCTCAGGGCCGTAGGCCGCGGTGACCCGGTACTCCTGGCCCTCCGAGAGGGTGACCGGGCGCAGCGTGTAGAGCTGCTCGCCGCGCTCGTTCACGCGCGGAGCGCCCGGGGCGTCCGGATCGAGGCGGACCACCTCGGCGGAGGCCGGTAGGCGGACCGAGAAGGAGACCTCCCCCGCCTCGACCGACTGGACCCAGTCGAAGACCGCAGTCGTCAGTCCGTCGACGACCTGCAGCGCTGGGCCGACCGCCTCGTACTGGACCGTGCGGGTGGTCTCCGCGGTCATCTCGAGCACCTGTCCCCGCTCGACCGCGTAGACCGACGCGGCGCGCTCGGGGTCCTCGGCGACGGGGCCTCCCAGGATCTCGCCGGACCACAGCACCCGCGAGCCGGCCGGGATCGGGATACGCACGGTGACCGGCAGCTCGGCGTCCTCAGGGATGTGCGCGGTCACGATGAAGAGCGTGTACCCGGCCTCGCCACCCGGCCAGAGCTGCACCTCCATCGGCGTGCCGGCGAGCGAGACCGCCTCGGCGGCCTCCCCTGCGGCCGGCGCTGCGAGAGCGAACACGAGCGCGACCGCCACGGCGACGACGGCTCCTGACCGCCGAACGCCCCGCCGGCACGTAGCGCGCCTCATCGGCCCGAGGCCGCGACCGCGGCGTGGACGGTGTTGGCGACGAGCATCGCCCGGGTCATGGGGCCCACCCCGCCCGGGACCGGACTGATCGCCGAGGCGACCGGCTCGACCGAGGCGAAGTCGACGTCCCCGACCATCCCGGCATCGGTCCGGTTGATCCCGACGTCGATGACGACCGCGCCCTCCTTGACGTACTCGGCGGTGACCATCTCCGGCCGGCCCACCGCCGCGATCAGGATGTCGGCGCGGCGACAGACCCCGGCCAGGTCGCGCGTACGGCTGTGGCAGACGGTCACCGTCGCGTTCGCCTCGAGGAGCATGAGCGCCATGGGCTTGCCCACGATCGTCGAGCGGCCGATCACGACCGCCTCCTTGCCGGCGACCTCGATGCCGTGGTGCTCAAGCATCCGCATCACGCCGAACGGGGTGCAGGCGCGAGACGCGGGCAGCCCGCGCACGAGCCGGCCGAGGGAGACGGGGTGGAACCCGTCGACGTCCTTCTCCGGCGCGATCCGGGCGACTGCCGCCTCGGCGTCGAGGTGGTCCGGCAGCGGCATCTGTACGAGGATGCCGTGGATCGACGGGTCGGCGTTGCACTCGTCGATGATGGCCTCGAGCTCGGCCTGGGTGGTCTCTGCCGGGCGACGGTAGTCGACCGCGCGCACGCCCGCCTCGGCGCAGTCGCGCTCCTTCATCCGGACATAGGTGGCCGAGGCGGGATCGTCGCCCACGAGGACCACCGCGAGCCCGGGAACGACCCCGTTCTCGGCGAGTCGTGACACGTCGCTCGCGACCTCGGCCTTCACCGCCGCCGCGACCGCGTTGCCGTCCAGGATCTTCGCCATCTTCGAGAGTGTCCTTTCAACGAGGTTCGTCTTCCGGGATGCCCGCGCGACGTCGGCCGCGAGGGGTGGGACATGGCCAGGATAGCGTCAGTCGTCTCGGAGCAGTAGTGCGTCGGCTACCCTTTCACGATGCCGAGGAGCGCCTTGAACTCAGGCGTGCCGGCGCGGCCCACGGCCTCGTACATCACCGACTCGCTCGTGGTCACGACGACGTCGGCGGCTCTGAGACGATCGAGCGCCACCTCGTGGTTCGCCGAGTCCCTCGAACAGCACGCGTCCGCGACCACGTGCACGGCCGAGCCGGACCGAGCGAGCGCGAGGGCGGTCTGCGCGATGCAGATATGGGTCTCCATGCCTGCGAGCACGACCTGGCCCCTCCCGGTCGCGCAGAGCGCCTCGGTGAAGTCGGGTTCGCACGAGCAGCAGAACGACAGCTTGTCCACGACCTGGACGTTGGCGCCGTCCTCGGCGAGCTCGACGAGCAGCTCCTCGAGCTCGGGCACGGTCGAGCCGAGACCCCGTGGGTACTGACGGGTCACGAGGATCGGCGCGTCGAGCATCGCTGCGAGCCGCGCGAGCTTCGACGTGGCGGCGATGACACGGTCGCGGGCCTCCATCGCCTCGGCGAGGCGCTCCTGGATGTCGACGATCACGAGCGCGAACGTCGCGCGATCGATCGTGGTGAGGGCGTGAGAGGTCATCCGGGCTCCCTTCCGTCGCGGGTCGTCACCGATTCTACAGGAGCAGGATCGCGGCCGTGGGTATACACACCGTGACCGCGGGCGAACACGCCCGGACCGGCGACCCGATCCGAGGAGACACCATGAGCGACGCACCCATCCTGGGAGAGCTGAACCACGTCACCGACCTCGACGGCGCGAGCGACTTCGAGCGCAAGCACACCCCCTACCTCTCGGCCGAGCGTGATGGCGAGAAGGTCCGCGTCTCCGTCAAGGTCGGGCACTACGTCTCGCATCCCAACCAGCCCGACCACTTCATCCAGTGGATCGACCTGTACGCCGGTGACGCCGCCATCGCGCGGTTCGACCTCACTCCGGTGGCGGTCGATCCGGACGTGAGCATCGTCGTCGCCCTCGACGCCGGCACCACGCTCCGCGCGGTCGAGCACTGCAATCTCCACGGGCTGTGGGTCGCCGAGATCGAGGTCTAGCGGTCTCGGCGCTCCGGCGAGCCACGTTCCGGCCTCAGGACCCGACGCCGGCCGGCTCCAGGTCGTCGAGCCAGATCGCGGAGTCGTCGCGCCGCCACACCCCGAGCCGGTCCTCGTCGGCCGCGTCCTTCGCCCGGTGGTAGCGCGTGTAGATGTGCCGCTCGTCGACGCCCACGACCTCGACCTTGCCGCTCTCGTGTGACATCACGAACCGGGCCCGGCGAGCCAGTCCCGACGTCCCCCGCCGGGCCTCGGTGAACAGTTCCCAGCCCCGCACGATCGGCACGCGGAACGGGCCGTTGCCGGCGGTGGGGCGGCCCTGGAACAGATAGTACTGCGGACAGCCCGCGCTCGCGGCCGTCTCGAACAGTTCCCTGAGCACCGCGGGATCGTCGTTGACCCCTGCCACCACCGGGCACTGGTTCACGCACACCACGCCGAGGCGCAGCGCGAGATCGACCGCCTCGAGCGCCGGCTCGGTGAACTCTCGTGGGTGGTCGAAATGGCACATGAGATAGACCCTGCCACCCGGACCCGACTGCTCCGCGAGCAGTTCCTGCAGGGCCGGGTCGTCCAGCAGCCGGTAGGGATCGAACGCGAGCATCTTCGTGCCGATGCGGACCGTGCGCACGTGCGGGATCCCGCGCAGCGCGCGAATCAGCGTCGCCAGCCGCGAGGTCGCCAGCAGGAGCGGATCCCCGCCGGTCAACAGCACGTCGGTCACCTGCGGCGTGTCCCGGATGTAGTCGAGCGCGGGGCCGAAGTCCCGGTTCACCTCGGCGTTGTCCGGCATGAACAGGCGCTTGCGGAAGCAGTAGCGGCAGTAGCCGCCGCACGCCTCGACGCAGAGCACGAGCGCCGTGTCACCGTACTTGTGCTGCAGGCCCGGAACCACGGTGTTGGCGGCCTCGTTCGAGGCATCGAGCCGTCCGAACTCATCGAGCTCGGTCTCCTGTGGGACGATCAGCGCCCGTATCGGGTCGCGGGGATCGGACCAGTCGATCAGGCCCAGGTAGTACTCGTTCGACCCGAACGAGTACCGCTCGGTCACCGCCGCGAGGCGGGTGCGCTCCCCGGGCGACAGCGCCGTCAGGGCGGCGACATCCCGGACGACGGTCCTGCGCCGTATCCGTGACGTCGCAGGGCATGTGGGGGTCGGAAGGTGGGTGTGGTTACCTCTCATGATCTCCTCGGGCCGGGAACAGGTCGCGGGCGCGGTCGCGCGAACGCCCGTACCCCTATCTTACCCGACCCGCCGGTCGAACCCTGTCTCGGCGACCGTTCGTCGGAAACCGTTCCGCTCGTCCCCGAAAGCAGACCGATGATTCTCGTAGAAGCTCAGGACGAATGGAGGTGACGCGCGATGCGGTGCGGACTGAAGGGCGTGCTGGGCTTCCCGGCGAGCTGTGAAGGATCGCGGTGCGTGTTCTGGCGCGAGGACGCGCGCGTGTCGCTTCCGGAGCGCCCCCGCGGTTGCGTCCTCGACGAGTTCGGCCTCACCGGGCCCGTCGCCGACCGCCTCGCCCGCTGGCTGCTCGCGTACAAGTTCTCCGCCGAACGGGCCCATGTCGACCGGCAGCTGCGGACCCACCGCGCCCGTGGCCCGCTCCGGCCAGCCGCACCACCCGCCCGTGCGGCGAGTGGTGCTCAGAACAGCTCGCTCTGTGCCGTCCCCTCGGGAAGCGCGGGGGCTCGCTCGCCGAGGTGCTCGTAGGCCCTCGGCGTCGCCTGGCGCCCTTTCGGGGTGCGCGTGAGGAATCCCAGCTGGAGCAGGTAGGGCTCGTAGACGTCCTCCAGCGTGTCCGGGTCCTCGGCCACCGCCGCGGCGAGCGTGTTGAGCCCCACGGGCCGTCCCGAGAACCGGTGCACCAGCGCGTCGAGGATCGCGAGGTCCATCGTGTCGAGCCCCACATGGTCGACCTCGAAGAAGGCGAGCGCCTCGGCGGCGATGTCTTCGGTGATGTGTCCCTCGTGCCGTACCTGCGCGTAGTCACGAACCCGCTTCAGCAGCCGGTTCGCGAGTCGGGGCGTGCCCCGCGAGCGACGTGAGAGCTCCTCGGCGCCGTGTGTGTCGATCCTCACGCCGAGGATACCCGCCGAGCGCCGGACGATGCCCGCGAGCTCCGCGGGCGTGTAGTAGTCGAGCCGGAAGGCCATGCCGAACCGGTCGCGCAGCGGGCCTGTGAGCAGTCCCGTGCGCGTGGTCGCGCCGACCAGCGTGAATCGCGGCAGTTCGAGCCGCAGACTGCGCGCCGCGGGGCCTTTGCCGATGACGATGTCGAGCGCGAAGTCCTCCATGGCGGGGTAGAGCACCTCTTCGACCGCGCGGTTGAGCCGGTGTATCTCGTCGATGAAGAGCACGTCGCGCTCCTCGAGGTTGGTGAGGATCGCGGCGAGGTCCCCCGCCCGCTCGATGGCCGGGCCGCTCGTGGTCCGCAGCCGCACCCCGAGCTCCGCGGCGATGACCGCCGCGAGCGTGGTCTTGCCGAGCCCCGGGGGTCCGGAGAGCAGGATGTGGTCGAGGGCCTCGTCCCTGCCTTTGGCGGCATCGATCAGCACGCCGAGGTTGCCCTTGACCCGCCCCTGGCCGAGGTAGTCAGCCAGACAGCGCGGCCTGAGCGACCGGTCGATCTCCAGGTCGTCATCGGTGTAGCTCGCCGAGACCAGGCGCTCGGCCTCCTCGGCGTGAGCGGACGCGTCAGGCGCGTCTCCCGGCTCCCATACGGTGCTCACGACGCACCCCCGAGCCGACGGAGCGCGTGCCTCACGAGCTGGCCGGGGTCGTCCGCCGTGCCGTGCGCGTCCTTGAGCGCGACGGAGACCTCCGCTGCCGAGAAGCCCATCGCGAGGAGGGCGGCGCGCGCCTCGTCGACCGAGGCCCCCGCCGGTCCCCGGGCGTCACTCGTGGCGGCACCCACTGCGGGGCCTACCTTGTCCTTGAGTTCGAGGATGATGCGCTGCGCGGTCTTCGGGCCGATGCCGGGCACGCTCGAGACGACCGCCACGTCCTCGCCCGCGATCGCGTCGGCGAGTGGTCCGGGGGCGTAGGAGGAGAGCGCGGCCAGCGCGACCTTGGGTCCCACGCCGCTCACGGTGATGAGGAGCTCGAAGAGACGCTTCTCCTCGGCCGAGGTGAAACCGAACAACGACAACTCGTCCTCGCGGACGTGGAGGTGCACATGGACGCGCACGCTGTCCCCCTCGTGCGGCAGGGACGCGATCGCCGTGGTGGACATCGCGATCCGCAAGCCGATCCCGCCGACCGCGACGACGCAGTGCGCGGCGCCGCGCTCGACGACCTCACCCTGCACGAAGGAGATCATCGGACGCCCTCCCCCGCGAGCGCGCGGGCACGGTGCGAGTTCGCGTGACAGATCGCCGCCGCGAGCGCGTCGGCGGCGTGGTCCGGCCGAGGATCGTGATCGAGGCCGAGGATGGTGCGCACCATGTACTGCACCTGGCGCTTGTCCGCCGAGCCGGTGCCCACTACGGCGAGCTTGATCTCCGCCGGGCCGTACTCGCCAAGCGCAAGGCCGGCGTCCGCGGTCGCGAGCACGGCCACCCCGCGCGCCTGTCCGGTCGCGAAGGCGGACTTGGCGTTGGAGCCGAAGTAGACGCTCTCGATCGCGCACGCCGTCGGGGCGTAGCGGGCGATCACCCTGGTGAGGTCCGCATGGATCGCAGCGAGCCGCCCCGCGAGCGCCTGGCCGGCCTCCGTGGTGATGCAGCCGTAGGCCGCGCACCGGAATCGGGACCCGTCCTGCTCGACCACCCCCCAGCCGGTATGAGCCAGGCCGGGGTCGATGCCGAGGATCACCACCGCACACCCCTTCGCCTCGGGAGCCAATCGAACATATGTTCAGGATAGCGCTCGCGCGGCGCGTCGTCCACCGCCGGGCACGCGTGGCTCGCGACCGCCGACCTACTCCTCGAGGGCCTCGGCCAGCTCGTCGGTCAGCTGCATGGTGTGGTAGACGTTCTGGACGTCGTCGTTGTCCTCGAGCAGGTCGATGAGGCGGAGGACCTTCCGCGCGTCGGCGACGTCGACGGGCGTCTCGTTGACCGGCTCCATGACGAGCTCGGCACCCTTGACGTCCACGCCGGAGGACTCGAGCGCGGCCTTGACGGCCATGACCTCGGTCGGCGCAGTGGTGACGATCCACTCCTCGCCGGCGAGCTCGAGGTCGTCCCCGCCCGCGTCCGCCACGAGCAGCATGAGGTCCTCCTCGGCGGGCGCGCCGGCGGCCTCGATGCTGACCTGGCCCTTGCGCTCGAACTGGAACGCGACCGAGCCGGCGGTCCCGAGGTTGCCGCCCGCGCGGGTGAACGCGCTCCTCACGTCCGCGGCGGTGCGGTTGCGGTTGTCTGTCAGGCACTCCACGTAGAGCGCCACCCCCGCGGGACCGTACCCCTCGTAGACCACCTCTTCGAACGCCTCGGCGTCACCCGAGCCGAACGCCTTGGCGATCGCCGTCTCGATCTTGTCTTTGGGCAGCGAGTACGACTTGGCCTTTGCGATCGCCGCGGCGAGCGAGGCGTTGTTGTCCGGGTTGGGGTCCCCGCCCGTCTTGGCGGCGACGGTGATCTGACGCGAGAGCTTGCTGAAGAGCGCGGAGCGCTTCTTGTCCTGCGCCGCCTTGCGGTGCTTCGTGGTCGCCCACTTGGAGTGGCCTGCCATCGCACATCCTCTCTGGGGTCAGGACCCGACGATCTCCTCGGCGAAGTAGCGGTGGACGCGCGGGTCCCCGGTCAGCTCGGGGTGGAACGCGGTCGCGAGCAGGGTGCCCTGCCGCGCGGCGACCGCGCGACCATCGTGCGTCGCGAGGACCTCGACGTCCGGTGCGGCCATCTCGATCCACGGCGCCCTGATGAAGACCCCGCGAAAACGCTCGGCGAGGTGCGCGAAGTCCAGGTCGGCCTCGAACGAGTCGACCTGGCGGCCGAACGCGTTGCGGCGCACGGTGATGTCCATGAGCGCGAGGCTCTCCTGCCCCGGGACCGCGTCGAGGATGTCCTTCGCCACGAGGATCGCACCGGCGCACGTCCCCCACACGGCGAGCCCCGCGGCGTGATGCTGCCGGATCGGCTCATAGAAGCCGTAGGCGACCATGAGCTTCGCGATCGCGGTCGACTCCCCGCCGGGGATGATGAGACCGCTCAGGTCGGCGAGTTGCGAAGGGAGCCGGATGGCGCTCGACTCGATGCCGAGCGCCTCGAGCATCATCATGTGCTCCCGGAACGCCCCCTGCAGGGCGAGCACGCCGATGCGCACGCTACCAGCCCCGCTCCTGCATCCGCTCGGCATCGGGGATCTCGGAGATGTTGATGCCCACCATGGCCTCGCCGAGGTCGCGGGAGACCTTCGCGATGATGTCGGCGTCCTCGTAGTGCGTGGTCGCCTCGACGATCGCGCGCGCCCGCTTCTCCGGGTCGCCACTCTTGAAGATGCCGCTGCCCACGAAGACGCCGTCACAGCCGAGCTGCATCATGAGCGCGGCGTCGGCGGGGGGGGCGATGCCGCCGGCCGAGAAGTTCACGACCGGGAGCTTCTTGTTCTCGGCGACCCAGCGGACGAGCTCGTACGGGGCGCCGAGCTGCTTCGCGGCGTCGAAGAGCTGCTCGGACCGCAGGCCGGCGACCCAGGCGATGCCGTCGGTCATCGTGCGCATGTGGCGGACCGCCTCGACGACGTTGCCGGTGCCCGGCTCGCCCTTGGTGCGCACCATCGACGCGCCCTCGGCGATGCGGCGGAGCGCCTCGCCGAGGTCCCGCGCGCCGCACACGAACGGCACCGTGAAATCCCACTTGTTCACGTGATACTGCTCGTCGGCGGGGGTGAGCACCTCGGACTCGTCGATGTAGTCCACGCCGAGGGTCTGCAGCACCTGCGCCTCGACGAAGTGGCCGATACGGCACTTCGCCATCACCGGGATGCTGACCGCGTCGACGATCTCGGCGACCTTGGTCGGGTCCGCCATGCGGGCCACGCCGCCGGCCGCACGGATATCGGCCGGCACGCGCTCGAGCGACATGACCGCGACCGCGCCCGCGTCCTCCGCGATCCTGGCCTGCTCGGCGGTCACGACATCCATGATGACGCCGCCCTTGAGCATCTCGGCGAGGCCGGTCTTCACGCGGGGGGTGCCGGTTTCCTTGGATACGTCGCTCACTCTCGGGGCTCCTCACAAGACGGTGTGCGCGGGACGGCTGGATGCCGGCCCGGATTCGGACGGTCTTAGATTGTACCCGCGGCCGCGCACGGCATACAAGCACTGCCGCGGTGCGGTTCATGCGGGTGGGGAGGTCACCTCACCGAGACGGCGACCGCCGGCGAGACGACCTGGATCCAGGTGTTGCCCGGGGCGAGCCTGATCCTGCTGCCGTCCGCGGCGGTGAAGACCGGCGGGGTGTCCGCCGCGGCCTCCCAGGTGCCGTCGATGCGCGCGCCGTCGCGGAAGACCGCCACGGTGCCGCTGCCGGCGAGCCGGATATCGAAGGTGCCGCCACCGGCCGACACGTGCTCGGCCCACATCACCACCACGTTGCGCGCGGTCAGCGCCTCGCCGGTCGCCGAGTCGACGTGACGACTGCCGTTGTTGGTGCGCGAGAAGCGACCCGAGCCCTCGTCCCACTCCCAGGTGACCCGGTTAGCGGGAGAGAACGGCACCTCGAGTACCCCGACCGCCGGCGTGACGTCGATGTTCGGCGCGAACTCCAGCGGACGGATCTGCTGCTGGGCGTCCATCCCCCGGCGCGCCGCCTCCTCACGGAGCCGCTCGATGTCGAGGAACAGGTTGTGGGGCGCCCGGCGCCCCGAGACGCGCGAGTAGGGCGCGGAGACGCCGGCATCCTGGCTCAGATTCTCGATCCCGGCCCCACGAAGCCGTCCGGCGACCGCGCTCGAGCTGCCGGAGAAGCCGAAGAGGGCGGCGTACTGCGGCACGATGTAGGTGTCGGAGAGCCGCGCGCTGCGCACCGGGCCCACGGTGGAGGGGGTCTCGGAGTGGTAGAGCGCGTTGAAGCGGGTGATGCCGCCCTCCGTCACCGACTCATAGACCACGTCAGCCGCCTGCAGGCCGCTCTGGGGCCGCGCGGCCGGTGAGTTCTCGATCTTGACGGCGACGATCCGCACCGCGGCGGGGCTCTCCTCGCCCGTGACGGGCTCGCCGGTCAACGGCCAGACGGCGGGTCGCTCCGGCTCGGCCAGCACCCGCTCGCGCTCCGCGACCGGCCACGGCGACGCGACCTCGAGCGGGGCGTCCTCGCCGCCCAGCAGCCAGACGGCGAGCCCCACCGCGAGAGCGGCCACGAGCACGCCGCCCGCGATCAGTATCTTCTTCTTGTGGTTCTCCCAGAGTGCTCTCACGCGACCTCCTCGGTGTCTCCGCCGAAGGATACGCACGCCCGCCCGACGGGTCAACGCGACCCGACACGCGCGTTGCCACTCCCCGCCCGGGCGGATAGAGTGGGGGCATGCCCTGCTACCTGTTACACATCGTCGAACAGCCCGATCCGGCCCCGTACGACGACCCCGATCTCAAGGACCTGGTCGGCTCCCTGCCGCGCTTCTTCTGCGCCCACTGCAACCCTCCGCGGGCCCTGCGTCCGGGCGAGAGCGTGCGGTGCCTCGACCGCTCCGAGCCCTGCTGGAAGCCGCCGGGCGACATCTGCCCCCCGTAGCCGTTCGAACGGGCGCCCGGCCCGGGGCGTCAGACGCCCCTACTCGCCGCTCTCCGAGCCCGGGTCCTCCTCCGACCCGCTCGCGACGCGGGCGCGCCACACGAGCCACGCACCCGCGATCAGGACCGGCACCGTCAGCAACTGGCCCATGGAGAGCGGGCCCAGCACCGTGCCGATGTGCGCGTCGGGCTCGCGGAAGAACTCGACCGTGAACCGCGCGACCGCGTACCCCGAGAGCATCCACCCGAGCATCTCCCCGTCAGGGCGCCGCCTGCGGGCGAGCAGGAGCATGATGCCGAAGAGGACCGCGCCCTCGAGCGCGGCCTCGTAGAGCTGCGACGGGTGCCTCGGCTCAGGGCCAGCCCCGGGAAAGACCATCCCCCATGCGACATCGGTGGTCCGCCCCCACAGCTCGCCGTTGATGAAGTTCGCCACTCTGCCGAGCATGATGCCGACGGGAGCGCCCACCGCGACCATGTCGGCGATCCGAAGGAACGGGACGCCCACCCGTCGGGAGTAGAGCATCCCGCCGACGATGATGCCGATCAGCCCTCCATGGAACGACATGCCGCCCTCGGTGGTGCGGAAGAGGGAGACCGGATCGGCGAGCAACTGGGCCGGAGCGTAGAAGACCATGTAACCGACGCGCGCGCCGATCACGAGTCCCAGTGAGCCCCAGAGGAACGCGCTCAGGACGTCGTCGTCGGAGAGCCCGACCTTCCAGCGGCGGTTGAGGAAGTGGATCGCGAGGCCTCCCGCGATGAACCCGAGCACGTACGCGAGACCGTACCAGCGGACCGCGAACGGACCGACCTCGAAGATGACCGGGTCGATCATCGGGAAGGCGAGGGCGGCCACGTCACATCGCCTCGAGCCGGGCGATGCGGTCCTCGATCGGCGGATGCGTGTTGAACAGCGCGTTCATCCCGCCGCCGTAGTCGCGCAGCGGGTTGTAGATGTAGAGCGCCTCAGTGGCCTTGTTCGCGACCGAGAGCCGGTTGGAGTCGGCCGCGATCTTCCTGAGCGCGCTCGCCAGTCCGGGCGGATAGCGCGTGAGCAGGGCGCCGTTGGCGTCGGCGAGGTACTCGCGCTTGCGCGAGATCGCCATCTGGATCAGCGCGGCGAAGACCGGCGCGAGCACCGCGAGCAGAACCCCGATCAGCACGAACACGATCTGGGCCTGCCCGCCGCCCTCGTTGCTCCGTCGGCGGCCGCCCCCCCACCAAAACGACCGGATCATCCAGTCCGACAGAAGCACGACGGTGCCGGCGAGCACCGCCGCCATCGTCTGCACGAGCGTGTCGTAGTTCTTGATGTGCGCCAACTCATGCGCGATCACGCCCTCGAGCTCTGCCCGGTCGAGCTTCTCCATCAGGCCGGTGGTCACGGCGATCGCCGCGTTCTCAGGGTTTCGGCCCGTGGCGAACGCGTTCGGCGCCGGGTCGTCGATCACGTACGCCCTGGGCTGCGGGAGACCGGCGGCGATCGAGAGGCCCTCGACCAGGTTGACGAGGTACGGCTCGCGGTCACGGTCCACCGGGCGGGCGCGGCTCATCGAGAGCACGATCCGGTCCGAGTACCAGTACGACCCCCACGCCATCGCGAACGACACGCCGAGGGCGATGACGAGTCCGCCGTAGCTCCAGCCGGTGGCGTACCCGAACGCCCATCCCACCGCGAGCACGAGGAACACGAACACCATGACGAGCGCGGCGCTCTTGAACTTGTTGGTCGAGATCTGGTCGTACATCGTTGTACCGGCTCTCCACGGTCGAAGCGGGCACGACGAAGCGAGCCTTCACGGCCCGCCTCCTCGCCCGCTGGACGCTAGAACTGGACCTTGACCGCCTCGCGCGCCTCGACCTCGATCTCGAAGTAGTCGCGCTGGGTGAACCCGAGGATCCCTGCGATGAGGTTCGCGGGGAACGACTGGATCGCCGTGTTGAAGCTCATCACGGAGTCGTTGTAGAACTGGCGGGCGTACGCGATCTTGCCTTCGGTCCCCGAAAGCTCCTCCTGCAACATCATGAAGTTCTGGTTCGCCTTGAGGTCCGGATAGGCCTCGGCCACCGCGAACAGGCTCTTGAGAGTCGAGGAGAGCATGTTCTCCGCCTGGCCCTGCTCCTTGACCGAGTGAGCGTTGATCGCCATGTTCCGCGCCTCGGTCACCTTCTGCAGCGTCTCGGCCTCATGGGTCATGTAACCCTTGACCGTCTCGACGAGGTTGGGGATGAGGTCGTAGCGGCGCCGCAGCTGCACATCGATCTGCGACCAGGCGTTGTCGACCCGGTTACGCAGTACGACGAGGCGGTTGTAGAGCACGATCACGGCGATCGCGACCACTATGATGAACGCGGGGATGCCGCAGATCATCAGTTCGAGCACTCCGGGCATCGGACCTCCTCCTATCGAGAGTCCCGGGCCGTGGCGCCGAGACACGAGGTGTGCGGTACACTCCTGCTCGCGATGGTAGCAGAAGACACATCCCGATGATTCCCATCCGCGACGACAACCCGACGCGCCGCTTCCCGCTGCTCACCGTGGCGCTCATCGCGCTCAACCTGGCGGTCTTCGCCTACGAGCTCTCGCTCACAGAGCCCGAGCTGCTCGCGCTCATCGACCGGTGGGCGGTCAACCCCGCGCGCCTGGCTGCCGACCCCCTCTCGCCGCCCCTGCTGGCATCCCTCGTGACCGCGATGTTCCTCCACGGGGGATGGCTTCACCTCGGCGGCAACATGCTCTACCTGTGGATCTTCGGCAACAACGTCGAGGACCGCCTCGGCCGGCCGTGGTTCCTCGCGTTCTACCTCGCGAGCGGGATCGTCGCCACGCTCGCCCACATCCTCGTCGACGGGCCACGGGACATCCCGCTCCTCGGCGCCAGCGGCGCCATCGCGGGCGTACTCGGCGCCTACCTGCTCCTGTTCCCCCGGGCCAAGGTGGTCGTGCTCGTCCCGGTCCTGTTCATCGTCGAACTCGCGAGGGTCCCCGCCGCGTTCGTGATCGGGTTCTGGTTCCTGATGCAGGTCGTCCAGGGGGTCGGCTCGATCGCACCCGAAGCCACCGGCGGCGGGGTGGCGTGGTGGGCGCACATCGGCGGGTTCGTCGCCGGCCTCGTGTTCGTCGGGCCGGTCTGGCTCGCCGAGGAGATCCGTCGTCGCCGGCGGCGCAGGACGAAGCCAGGGCGGTTCACGACGTGGCGTTAGGGCGTGGGCCGCGCACGCGGGTGCCGGGCCTGGGCGTGCAACGGCCGCTCAGCGCTCCGAGTCGATCTCATGGAGCATGTCCTCCACGCAGCTGACCGAGTCGAGCTGTCGCCGAAAGTACTCGCAGTAGGCCTCATCGCGCTCTGCTGGCGGGACGTCCGGGCCCTCGAACTCGACGGAGAGCGCGACCATGCCCGCGACCGGGGCGACGTATCCGCCGCTCTCCTCGGCGAGCGATTCGATGGCGGAGAGCAGGAATGCGGGGATGCGTACGGTGACCTCGATCTCGGCGCCACAGTCGGGGCAGGCGAAGACGATGTCGGCACACTCGGGCTCGCGCAGCACGACGGTGTCGATGTCCTCGAGGGTCACCTCGATGGGGCCGTCCACCGGACAATCGATGAGGAACTGCACGGGACCCGCCTCCTCCGAGAGGAACGTCTGGGACCATTGTATCGCGTCGGCCGGGCGTATGCCGGACGGTCCGCTACCGGCATCACGCAAGAAGTGCGCCACCTGCCCTCGGGTCGGTGCTACCATCTCCCCCATGTCTGACATGTCTCAACAACGCCCGCATGAGGGCCTCCTCGCCCGGTTCACCCGCGGGGTCCGGCTCGGCTCGCCCATCTTTCTCGGGTATATGCCCGTCGGCATCGCGTTCGGAGTGCTCGCCACCACGATCGGGTTCTCGGCGTCGCAGGCGATCGTGTGCTCGGCGACCGCACTCGCGGGGGCGGGTCAGTTCATCGCGCTCAACCTTATGCGCGACCGGGCCGACGTGCTCGCCGTGGTCGCCGCCACGACCGTCGTCAACCTCCGCTATGTGCTCTTCGCCGCGACTCTCTCGCCACACCTACGCGGCATGCCGGCATCAAAGCAGGCTCTGCTGGCCTTCACGCTCACCGACGAGACCTTCGCCGTGAACGTCAGCGACCGCCGATCGGGCGCCTCCACCGGCGCGTCGATGGCCGGGGTGGGCGCCATCGCCTGGACCGGGTGGGTCACCGGCACGGCCCTGGGCGCGCTTGCCGCCGGCTGGATCGGCGACCCGTCCACGTGGGGGATGGACTTCGCGATGCCCGCGATGTTCACCGCGCTCCTCATCGCGCTCGCCGAGGACCGGCGCCACGTCGCGGTCGCCGCGATCGGCGCCGCGCTCGCCGTCGGTCTTCCAGCGCTGGCGGGAGTCGGCATCGCGATCCCGTCGAGCTGGCTGATCGTGATCGCCTCGGTGGGCGCCGCCACCGCGGGTGCGGTGATCTTCCGATGAGCGCCGCCTACATCTGGGCCGTGATCGCCCTGATGGCGGTGGCGAACTTCGCGGTGCGCTTCCCGCCCATGGCACTCGTCTCCCGGCTCGACCTGCCCGAGCCGGTGACGCGCTGGCTGGGGTTCGTCCCCGCCGCCGTCATGGGCTCGCTCGTCGCCGGCGAGGTGCTGCGCCCAGGCGGCCAGCTCACCCTCTCGCCGACGAGCCCCTACCTGCCCGCCGCGCTCGTCACCGCGCTCGTCTACCACTACACGCGCAGCTTCCTCGGCGCCACGGTCGCCGGGATGGCGGGATTCGTCGCGGCGCGCGCGCTCCTCGGCTGACGAGCGCGGTCCGGCCCGAGGCCGTCGCACGCCGCGCACGACGACCTCGGTCGCTGGTCGCCGCAGGGTCCATCCGCTAGACTGACTGCCCGAGCCCATCGGCGGCAGGGCACCGCCGCCGTGGGCCCCGTCCACGTCTCAGCACCGAGTGAGAGGACCCCCGCCGTGGCCCGCGTACGCGCGTTCAAGGGATACACCTACGCCCGCACCTCAGCTGACGTCTCGCACCTCACCGCTCCGCCCTACGACGTCATCTCCGACCGTGAGCGCGCCGCGCTGTTGGCCAAGTCCGAGCACAACGTCGTCGCACTCGAGCTGCCCGAGGGCTCACTCGACCCCGCCGTCCCCGGCAACCGCTACGAGACGGGCCGCAAGCGCTGGCGCGCCTGGCGCGACAGCGGCGTGCTCGTCCGCGAGCGCGTGCCCGCGATGTACCTCGTCGAACAGCGCTACGAGCTCGACGGCCGGGAGATCCGCCGCCGCGCGCTCGTCGCCGAGGTCGGCCTGCACGCGTTCGAGGAGGGCGTGGTCCTGCCCCACGAGCGCACGCTCCCCAAGGCGCTCGGGGACCGTTTCAACCTCACGCGCGCCTGCGCGGCGAACTTCAGCCAGGTCTTCGGCCTGTACAGTGATCCCGCCGGCCTCACCGACCGCCACTTCGCGGCCGCGGCCGAGGGTCCGCGCACGATGATCGCCACCGACGCGGACGGTGTCGTGAGCGAGGTCTGGGCGATCACCGACCCCGAGGCCCTCGCCGCGATCGCCGCCGCGCTCGAGCACAAACAGATCTTCATCGCCGACGGCCACCACCGCTACACCACCGCGCTCGCCTACCGCGACGAGCGCCGGGCCGCGGACCGCGCCTCGGGACTCGACCCCGTCGATCCCGCTTACGACTTCGTGATGATGGCGCTCGTGAACATGGACGACCCGAACCTCGTCGTCCTGCCCACGCATCGCGTCGCCACCGCCGGCCGCGCCTTCGACGCGAACGCGATACGAGAGCGCCTCGCGGCCGACTTCGACCTCACCGAGGTCCCCTCCGACCGCGCCGAGGCGGAGAAGGCGCTCGCGTCGACCGACCGGCCCGCGTTCGTGGTCGCGCTCCGGGGCGGGGGCTCCCCCTTCCTCGCGGCCCTCAAGGCCGACGCCGACATCGACGGCCTCATCCCGCTCGACCGTTCCGCCGAGTGGAAGGGGCTCGATGTCACGGTGCTCCAGGAGCTCGTCCTCGACCCGCTGCTCGACATCCACCCGGACCGCCCGGAGACCCTCGACCGCCTCGCGTTCGTGAAGGACACTGCCGAGGCCCTGGCCGCGGTCGAGGAGCGCGACGCCGCATTCATCTTGCGCGCCACCCGGCTCGAGCAGCTTCGCGCCGTCGCGCTCGCCGGCGAGACGATGCCCCAGAAGTCGACCTACTTCTACCCCAAGCTGCTCTCGGGGCTCGTCCTACGCGCGATGGACTGACGCGCGCCCACACCCTCGACACCGAGCCACGTCCGGCGCGGACACACGTCCCTGAGCCGACACTCGTCGCAGCGCGGCGCCCTCGGGCGGCACGTCTCGCGGCCGATCAGCCAGGCTGCGAGATCGAGCCTTCCCGGCGCTTGCGGACACTCGCGCGCGGCCGCGGCCTCGACCTCGGCAAGGGTGTCGCGTTCCACAAGTCCCGAGCGCAGGAAGACCCGCCGCACCTGCACGTCGTAGGCCACCTGCCCGCACTCGCGGCCCTCGAGCTGCACGCCGAAGTGCCGTACGAGTATCTCGACTGCCATGACCGCCTTCTTGCGACCGATGCCGGGAAACGCCGAGAGCCGCTCGGTCACCTCGAGCACGTGGGGGCCGCCCTCCCAGATCGCGTCAGCCCGGCCATCGTACTCCTCGAGCAGTATCCGCGCCGCCGAGGTGACCCACCCGGGCAGCGTGTTCTTGAACCGGTGCAACATGGGCGTCCTCTGGAACGCCGCTCGGACCTCGTCGGCCTCGTCGGCGAGTCGCCCGAGGTCGAGATGGCCGAGCCGCTCCCTGAGCAGCCAGGGCCCACGCCACGCCCGTTCGGCGGGTATCCCCTGCGTGAACAGCATCCCGATGAGGAACGCCTCCGGGGAGTCCTCGATGAGCCGGTCGGCCTCGGGGTCGCCCGAGAAGGAGCCCCCGACCTGGGCCGCGCCCTCACGCTCGAGCTCCAAGCCGAACGCCGCGAGCTCCCGGCCCACGGGGGTCCCGCCGCCGAGGGACGCCTGGCACGCCGGATCCCGCATCCCGGCCCCGCTCAGTAGCGCATCGAGCCGTGCTTGACCGTATGGATCAGCACCTCGCGCTCCTCGGGAGTGTAGGCCTCGCCCATCTCGCGAAGCGCCGTGATGCGCGCACCGAGCAGCAGACCGTTGGCGACCCGATGGGCCGCATAGAGGAAACAGGTCACCGCGAGCGCGGCGAACACGTCCCTGGCGAGATCCCAGAGGAGATCGCGGTGGCGGTCCTCAGGCAAGCGGCTGCACAGCGGACACATGGCCTCGTCCTCTCGTTCGGGTCACCCGGTCACCGCCGGACGACGTCGTCACTCTGAGCGGTGTGTACCCGAACCGGACAGCCGCGGCCCGTTGCGCAGGAAGAACGCGCAGTAGGTGCAGCCCTCCTTGATCGCCGCGGTCCGGTCGATCTCCGGCTCGAAGATGAGTGCCGGGTCGCTGGTCCGCTCGTGCTGCTCCAGGTCGCACTGCGCGAACGCGCACTTCGCCGGACACCTGTCCCCGATCATCGCCGCATGCGGGCAGTCCGCCTGGATCTGCTCGTCCTTGCATCCCCGAATCTCCCAGCACCGCGACATCCGCACATCCTCCAGGCAGCCCTGCACGACCCCTTGATGATACACGCTTACCGACCTCATCGCCGCGCCCCTCGGCCCGCATGCAGGGATAGCGCGCGAGGGGGCGTATCCAGAGGGAGGACCGTGCAGGAGCTGCCTCCTTCGGCTATCCTGCTGTGATGCGGAGCATCTGGCCCCCGGCACGCCGGAGCTTGCCGCATCACAGGCGAACCGCGGCCACCCGGCCGCCCGGCCACCTGACGGGGGCGTGATGGTGTTCAAGCACGAGTACGATACCGTTGTCGTGGGCGCAGGCCCCGCAGGCGTGATGGCCGCTCTCGGTGCGGCCCGACGAGGCACGGTGCTGCTCGTCGAGTCCGCCCCGATGCCGCGGGATAAGAGCTGCGGCGGGATGCTGAACGAGTACGCGCAGGAGTTCCTCGGCCGCATCGCCCCGCTGCCCTCGAGCATGGTACGCGACCCCGAGCACGTACACTTCCGCTACGTCGACTGGGACCGTGGCATCCGCAAGCCCACCGGACTCCGATTCCTGAACGTCGACCGTCGTGAGTTCGACGACTGGCTCGTCTCCCTGCTGCCCGACAACGTCGAGGTGGTCGGGCTGGCCCCGGTCACCGGCTTCGAACAGGATCGCGGCGGCGTACGCGTCTCCGTGAAGCACGAGGACTCGGTACACGAGATCCGCTGCGAGAACCTGGTCGGGGCCGACGGAGCCCGTTCGGCGGTGCGCCGCACCCTGGGTGAGGGCAGCGTCTCGAACTACGTCACCCTCCAGGACTTCTGCCGCCTGGAGGGCGAGCTCGAGCCGTATTTCGACTGCATCTACATGCGCGACATCGGGGACTGCTACGCCTACTCGTACGTGGTTCCCAAGGGTGGGTTCGGGCTCGTCGGTTCGGTGTACTACCCCAAGACCAAGCGTCCGCACGAGAAGCAGGACCAGACCATGGAGATCCTGCGCCGCTCCCTTCCCGCGCTCGGCGAGACGGTGAAGCGCGAGGCGTCCGTGGCGCTGCACGTGCGCGCGGCGACCGATGTCGTCGCCGGACGGGGCAGAGTGCTTCTTGTGGGCGAGGCCGGCGGCTTCATGTCGCCCACCTCCGGCGAGGGCATCTCCTACGCCCTCAACTCCGGCATGGCCGCCGGCGAGGCGCTGGCCGGCCACTCCCCGGACGAGGCGCTTGCCGCCTACCGGGCCAGCATCGACCCGATCGCGCGCAATATCGCCCGCAAGCTCCGGTGGCTGCCGTTCATGGAGTCCTCCTGGGGCAAGTACCTCGCGGGCTTCGTCCCCACGCCGATCGTGAGCAAGGTGACCGAAGGGCTCTGAGGCCCCGGACGCCACGCGCCACCGCGGCGGCTCAGAAGTTCCGGTACATCCGGCTCGGCGTGACGTCGGCCTGCCCCTGGTACTTGCTGCCGAGGCCGGGTGTCCCGTACGGACGGTCGACCGGCGTCGTCATCTCGAAGAACGAGATCTGCCCGATGGCCATGCCCGGCATGAGCACGATGGGCAGGTTGGCGACGTTGGAGAGCTCGAGCGTCAGCCGTCCGTCCCAGCCCGGGTCGACATAGCCCGCGGTCGAGTGGATCAGAAGGCCCAGCCGGCCGAGGGAGGACTTGCCCTCGAGGCGCGCGACGATGTCTTCCGGCAGCACGATCCGCTCGATCGTCGTACCCAGGACGAACTCGCCGGGATGCAGGACGAAAGGTTCCTCGGCCGAGGCCTTCACGAGCTCCATGAGTCCTGCCTGCTCCCGCGCCGGGTCGATGTAGGGGTAGCGCGAGTTGCGGAAGACCTGGAACGCGTCACCGAGGTGCAAGTCGACGCTCGACGGCTGGATGTCCTCCGGATCGCACGGCTCGATCCGGATCCTCCCCGCCAGTATCTGCTCTTTGATCGTGCGGTCCGAGAGCACCATCATCTGCCCCTTCCGAGCGCGCGGCCGCATCCCCGGTAGGGACGCGGCCGCGTCGCGACTCTCATCGTCGGTCTCGGTGCGTCAGGCGCACTTGCTGAAGCCACAGGCGCGACAGACCGCACACCCGGACTCGTGCTCGAGCGACCCCCCGCACTCCGGGCAGGCCCCCGACAGGTTGTCGAGCGTGTCGGTGTTCTTGACCACGCCGGACGGGACCTCGCCGGTCTCGACGTAGCTCAGCGCGTGCTCCATCACGATGCCCACCGCGTCAGCGCACGAGAGGACCTTGCCGCCCTCGGTCCACGACGGGCTGGGGCAACGGATGCCGCGCAGGTGCTTGGTGATCGCCTCGGGGTCGACCCCGGCTCGCAGCGAGACGGAGATCATCCTCGAGAGCGCCTCGGACTGCGAGGAGGCGCAGCCGCCTGACTTGCCCATCTGCGTGAAGACCTCGCACAGGCCCTCCTCGTCCCAGTTGACGGTGACGTAGAGGTTCCCGCAGCCGGTGAGGATCTTCTCGGTCCTGCCCTGGGTCACCATCGGCCGAGGACGCGGCTCGATCTCGCCCGCGCGGACGAACGCCGGCTCTCCGGCGCCCGCGGCGCCCTTGCCCGTCTTCCCGGTGGACAGCACCTGGTTCTCCTTGGAGCCGTCGCGATAGATCGTCACGCCCTTGACGCCGAGCTCGTAGGCGAGGTCGTAGACCTCCCGCACGTCCTCGGCGGTGGCGTCGTTGCCGAAGTTGACCGTCTTGGAGACCGCGTTGTCGGTGTGGGTCTGGAACGCGGCCTGCATCCTGATGTGCCACTCCGGCGCGATGTCGTGCGCGGTGACGAAGATCCGCTGGATGTCCTCGGGGACCTCGTCGATCCCGTGGACGCTGCCGTGGTCCGCGATGAGCGCCATGAGCTCCTGGCTGTAGAAGCCGCGCTTGACGGCGATCTCCTCGAAGACCGGGTTGACTTCGATGAGGCGGTCGTTGTCCATGACCGTGCGGACGTAGGAGACCGCGAACAGCGGCTCGACGCCCGAGGAACTGTTGGCGATGATCGAGAGCGTGCCGGTCGGGGCGATCGTGGTGACGGTCGCGTTGCGGATCGGGCCGCCCTCGGGGGTGTCGTAGACCGAGCCCTCGAAGTTCGGGAACGCGCCCCGCTCGGCGGCGAGCTTGCGGGAGGCCGCCTTGGCCTCGGCATCGATGAAGCCCATGACCTTCTCGCCGAGGGCGACGGCCTCCTCGGAGTCGTAGGCGACGCCCATCTTGATGAGCATATCGGCCCATCCCATCACGCCGAGGCCGATCTTGCGGTTGCCGCGGGCAAGCTCGTCGATCTCGGGAAGCGGGTACTGGTTGACCTCGATGACGTCGTCGAGGAAGCGCACCGCCCGGTGCACCACGTCGCCGAGGCGGTCCCACGCGACCACCGCGCCCTCCTCTCCGAACGTCACGAAGCGGGAGAGGTTCACCGAGCCGAGGTTGCACGCCTCGTACGGCAGGAGGGGCTGCTCCCCGCAGGGGTTGGTCGACTCGATCTCGCCGAGGTGCGGAGTGGGATTGTCCCGGTTGATCCGGTCGATGAAGATGATCCCGGGATCGCCCGTCGCCCACGCCATCTCGACGATCCGGTCGTAGACCTCGCGCGCATCGAGCTCACCGGCGGGCTCACCCGTGCGCGGGTTCTTCAGCCCGTAGGCGGTGCCGGCCTTGACCGACTCCATGAACTCCTCGGTCAGCGCGACTGAGATGTTGAAGTTGGCGAAGTCGCCGTCCTCCTTACAGCCGATGAAGTGGAGGATGTCGGGGTGGTCGATACGGAGCACGCCCATGTTCGCGCCCCGCCGCGTCCCGCCCTGCTTGACCGCCTCGGTGGCCTGATTGAAGACGCGCATGAACGACACCGGCCCGCTGGAGACGCCCTGCGTCGAGCGGACCTGGTCACCCGCCGGACGCAGGCGCGAGAAGGAGAACCCGGTCCCGCCACCGGACTTGTGGATGATGGCCGTGTCACGCACCGCGCCGAAGATCGACTCCATCGAGTCGGCGACCGGCAGCACGAAACAGGCGGAGAGCTGCTGGAGCTCGCGCCCGGCGTTCATGAGGGTCGGGGAGTTGGGCAGGAACTCGAGCGAGGTCATGAGGTCGTAGAAGTCGCGGGCGACCTCGGCGACCCCGGCGTCGTCGGCACCCCACACCCGCTCCGCCGAAGCGATGTTCTCCGCGACGCGCACGAACATATCGCTCGGATTCTCGATCGCGTTCCCGTCGTCGTCCTTGCACAGGTAGCGCTTCTGCAAGACCTTGAGCGAGTTCGGCGTGAGGATCTCGTCGATGGCGCGGGAGTATCCCGCGGCCCGTGCAGCATCCGGCATGGTGGTCGGCCCCTCTCGGTTCGTTCCCCTGCTGCGCCACCCGGTCGGGCCAGCGCTGGCATACTAGATATTGCGCTTGCCCAGTGTACGCTCACCAGATGTTGTGCGTCAATCCATCCGGAGACGAACGGACGGCGTCGGAGGCCGAGCGGTCTGTCAAGGGCGCTCGGCGCGCAAAGCCACCGGATGTCCGGCGAGAAACGACAGTGGCCGCCCCGCAGGGCGGCCACTGGTGGCGGATCGGTGAGACGCAAGGGCTGTCAGCCGCTTAGACGGCCTCGACCCGGACGACCTCGGGTACCTCTTCCTTGATGACGCGCTCGACACCGTTCGTCAGGGTCAGCTGCGACATCGGGCAGCCGCGGCACGCGCCCTGCAGCCGCACCTTGACCACGCCGTCCTCCGTCACCTCGACGAGTTCGACGTCGCCACCATCGGCCTGAAGCGCCGGCCGGATCTTCTCGAGAGCGGCCTGTACTTGCTCCTGCATGCGGAGCTCCCTTCTCCTGAGGTGCCCGGCCACCATGGCCGGCTCATCTACGTTCCGGGATTCTAGCACAATCCTGACCAACCCGCTCAAGTATCAGGGCGCGGTCGCCGGGGATGCGAGAGAGCCGCCGGATGTGTTCAGCGACGTCCTACTCTCCCACGGTCTACACCGCAGTACCATCGGCGCTGGAGGGCTTAACTGCCGAGTTCGGAATGGGATCGGGTGTACCCCCTCCGCCATAGTCACTGAACACATCCGACGGCTCTCGCTGTCGGCATGCTTCGTATGCCGTTATCAACATGCGCTCAAACGGGCGCGGTTTCCCGCACCCTGAGAGCTGCATAGCGCTTGGATGTCACTTGAATGAGATCAAGACCTCGGCCAATTAGTACTGCTCGGCTGAACACATCGCTGTGCTTACACCTGCAGCCTATCAACCTCGTAGTCTACGAGGGGCCTTACCTGGTTAACCCAGTGAGAGACCTCATCTTGAGATTGGCTTCCCGCTTAGATGCTTTCAGCGGTTATCCAAACCGAACGTAGCTAACCAGCGGTGCCACTGGCGTGACAACTGGTACACCAGAGGTTCGTCCATCCCGGTCCTCTCGTACTAGGGACAGCTTCTCTCAAGTCTCTTACGCCCACGGTGGATAGGGACCGAACTGTCTCACGACGTTCTAAACCCAGCTCGCGTACCGCTTTAAATGGCGAACAGCCATACCCTTGGGACCTGCTACAGCCCCAGGATGCGATGAGCCGACATCGAGGTGCCAAACCCTCCCGTCGATGTGGACTCTTGGGGAGGATCAGCCTGTTATCCCCGGAGTACCTTTTATCCGTTGAGCGACGGCCATTCCACTCTGAGCCGCCGGATCACTAGAGCCTAGTTTCCTATCTGCTCGACTTGTAGGTCTCGCAGTCAAGCCCGCTTATGCTCTTGCACTCTACGATCGATTGCCAACCGATCTGAGCGGACCTTACGCGCGCCTCCGTTACCTTTTAGGAGGCGACCGCCCCAGTCAAACTACCCACCTGGCACGGTCCCCCAGCCGGATTCACGGACTGGGGTTAGATCACCAATCTGCCGAGGGTGGTATTCCAAGGTTGGCTCCACCGAAGCTTGCGCTCCGGCTTCACAGCCTCCCACCTATCCTCTACACGACAAACCAGTGACCAATGCCAAGCTGCAGTAAAGGTTCACGGGGTCTTTCCGTCCTACCGCGGGTAATTCGCATCTTCACGAATAATACAATTTCACCGAGTCTATGGTTGAGACAGCGCCCAAGTCGTTACGCCATTCGTGCAGGTCGGAACTTACCCGACAAGGAATTTCGCTACCTTAGGACCGTTATAGTTACGGCCGCCGTTTACTGGGGCTTAGGTTCAGAGCTTCGCCCGAAGGCTAACCC
>JAUVXE010000025.1 GCA_030603745.1 Coriobacteriia bacterium
GCCGGGTGGCGCGCGGCGCGAGGCCGAACCGCGCTGCGGGCAGCGCCGCGAGCGCGTGGCGCGCGAAGGTCGCGGCGATGTGGCGGCGGCGCGAGGCCATGGCGGGCCTCAGCCCTCGGCGGGTGATGTGCCGGGCGGGCGGCCCGGACGGGCGGCCTCCCCGGCGTGCTCGCCGTGCTCGCCCTGCTCGCCCTCCTCGGCGAGGAGCGCGTCGAGCGAACCCTGCATCGACTCGAGGCGTCCCCGCAGCTCACGGACCTCGAAGAGCAGGTCGTCAAGCCGGGTGGCGACATCGGCGCGGGAACCCGGCTCGTCGGGGGATCCCTCGGCGAGGGAGGCCTTGAGGCGCTCCTTCTCCTCGGCGATCATCGCGGAGAGGCCGTCGACGAACGCCTCGGCGCCCTCGCCCATCTCGCCCGGCGCCTGGGCGGTGCCCCGCGTGACGGCCGACTTCCAGCCCTCGTCGGCGGTCTCGTGCACGAGCGCCCACGCGGCGAGGAAGCGCATGAACTCCTCGTTGGCCATCGCTGGTCCCTCCTTCCGGCCGGCATCGGCTGCCGGCGTCCCCACTGCACAGTTCACGCCGCCGGGCCGCACTCCTGCCCGGGCGCGCCCGTCGCGCCGTCGCCGTGGCCGCGCTCGCGGGCGCGGCCGCCGCCTTCGCCGCGGCCGCCCCTTCGGCGCAGCAGCCGCATGCCGTTGAGCGTGACGAGCAGCGACACGCCCGTGTCGGCGAAGACCGCCATCCACAGGGTGGCCCACCCGCCGGCCGCCAGGGCGAGCACCGCGAACTTGACGACCACCGAGGCGATCACGTTCTGGCGGATGATCGAGACGGTCCGTCTGCCGAGGTCGAAGAAGCCAGCCAGCTGCGAGAGGTCGTCGGACATGAGCGCCACGTCGGCGGTCTCGAGCGCGGTGTCGCTGCCCGCCGCGCCCATCGCGATACCGAGGTCGGCCGCCGCGAGCGCAGGCGCGTCGTTGATGCCGTCGCCGACCATCGCCACCGCGCCGTGACGCGCCGCGAGCTCCCGCACGGCCTCGACCTTGCCGGCCGGCAGCAAGCGCGCCCGGTGCTCGGCCACGCCCGCGTGGGCCGCTACCGCGGCCGCGGTGCGCTCGTTGTCGCCGGTGAGCATCACCACATGCTCGATCCCGCCGCGCTCAAGCGCCGCCACCGCCGACGGCGCCCCGGCCCGGACCTGGTCGGCGACGCCGACCACGCCCGCGACCTCGCCGCCCTCGAGCACCACGAGCACCGTCCGTCCGTCGTCCTCGAGCCGCTCGACGGCGTCGGTCACCGCCTCGCCGAGGCCGCCGGGCCCGCACTCCTCGGCGATGAACGCGGGGCTTCCGACCGCCGAGGGGATCCCGCCCGCGAGGCCCCGTATGCCCCGCCCGGGAACGTCCTCGTACGCCCCCGGGGCGGGCGCGAGCGCGACGGCCTCCGGACCCGCGGCGCGCACGATCGCCCGCGCGATCGGGTGGTTGCTGTGCGCCTCGAGCGCGGCGGCGGTCCGCAGCACGTCCGCCGCGTCGGCCGCACCGAGCGCCACCACGTCGGCGACCTCGGGGCTGCCGCAGGTCAGCGTACCCGTCTTGTCGAACGCGACCGCGCGCACCTTCGCGGCCGTCTCGAGGTGCACGCCGCCCTTCACGAGCACGCCGTCGCGGGTGGCACGCGTGATCGCCGAGACGATCGAGACCGGCGTCGAGATCACGAGCGCGCACGGACACGACACCACGAGCATCACGAGCGCGCGGTAGAACCACTCAGCGAACCCGCCCCACTCCAGGCCGAGGAGCGCGCCCGCGGTGGGCGGCACCGTCGCGATGAGCACGGCGAGCGCGATCACGGCGGGCGTGTAGGAGCGGCTGAACCGGTCGACGAGCTGCTGTGCCGGCGCGCGGGAGGCCTGCGCCTCCTCGACGAGGTGGATCACGCGGGCGAGCGTGGAGTCGGCGGCCGCGGCGGTCGTGCGGACCCGCAGCAGCCCGCTCGTGTTGAGCGATCCGGCGAAGACCGTGTCGCCCGCGGCCTTGTCAGCGGGGACCGACTCGCCGGTGATGGGCGACTCGTCGACCGCGGACGCCCCCTCCTCGACGACCCCGTCGAGCGGGACCCGCTCGCCGGGTCGGACCGTGACGAGGGCGCCTGTCGCGACCGAAGCGGCCGCGACCTCGACCTCGCGACCCTCGGCGACCACCCGCGCGACCGGCGGCGTGAGCTCCATGAGGTCGCGGATCGACCGGCGGGTTCGCGCGAGCGAGCGTGACTCGAGCATCCCGCCCACCGCGAAGAGGAACACGACCGCCGCGCCCTCGGCCCACTCCCCGATCGCCGCCGCGCCGAGGACCGCCACGGTCATGAGCACGTTCATGTCGAGCGAGCGCGCACGCGCCGAGACGATCGCCCGGCGCGCCACGAGCCATCCACCCGCGACGATCGCCGCCGCGTACCCGGCGACCGACGCGGTCTCCGCCCACGGGACTCCGGCAGGCGCCCTGCCGAGGAGCCACGCCGCGAGGATGAGCGCCCCGGCGAGAGCGGTGGCCGCCTCGTGCCGGTGCGCGGCGAGCCAGGTGGTCGCCTGCGCCTCGCGCCCTCCCGCCGTCGACACGTCCGCCGCCGCGGCGCCGGGGGCGACCGCCGCGGACAGCGCTCCCGCTGCGGGCGGCGTGAGGTCCTCTACGCCGTGACCGGTCGAGCGCACGATCGCGATCGCCCGCCCTCGCGGGTCGACGGCGGGGTCGTACTCGAGCAGCATGATGCCGCTCGCGAAGTTCACGTCGGCCCGCACCACCCCGTCGATCTGCTCCACGGACTTCGACACGGTCCGCGCGCAGTCGGGTCAATCGAGGCCCGAGAGCCGGTAGGTGGCGGTCGCGTACTCGCTCACTGCCGCTCCCCGGCGTGCTCGAGCCCCTGTTCGAGAAGGGCGACCACGTGCGCGTCGGCGAGCCGGTAGACCGCGCGCCGCCCGTCGCGACGGAACGCCACAAGGTCACGGTCGCGCAGGAGCCGCAGCTGATGGCTGACCGCCGAGGAGCTCACGCCCGTGATGCAGGCGAGGTCGCACACGCACAGCTCGCCAGCCGCGAGCGCGAGGAGGATGCGCAGGCGCGTGGGGTCGGCGAGGGCGGAGAAGATGTCGGCGAGCGCCTGCACGCGTTCCTCGGCAGGGATCGCTTCGAGCGCCCGTGCCACGGCGGCGTCGTCGACCGCGGGCGCGGTGCACGCGCCCACCGGGTCGCCCGTCGCGTCGCCTGTCGGGTCGCCGGCTGCCGCCACGTTATGTGAGCGTGTGTTCATACGTTCATGAATACCCGAGCACCCTCGCCACCGTCAAGTCCCGTCCTCCGCCCTCGCCGCGGCCGCCGCCCTCGCCGCGGCCGCCGCGCACGACGAGGCCCCGCCGCGCGTCGCGTGCGGCGGGGCCTCGACCACTCCGGTGGATCCTCGCAGGATCAGCTCGCCGGGTCGCCCGCTACGGCTGCCGCGGCCGGCTCCGGCGCATGAGCTCCGCCGTGCCCGTCGCCGTGCCCCTTGACCTCGAGGTCCTTCACGAAGAAGAAGTCGAGCGTGACGGGGACGTCCTCGGTCGCCGAGAGGTAGACGTGCACCGTGGTCATGATGATGAACAGCCAGTTCACGATGTAGTGCAGCGTCCGCGCGTACCAGCCGGCGAGGTCGGTGGAGCCCACGAGCGCGCCGAGCCACCAGCCCACGATGAGGTCGCGGGGGCTGAAGCCGAAGATGAACGGCTGCGCCACGAGCGCGAACCCGGTGAACACCTGCACGAACATCAGCACGAGGAACAGCTGGTAACTGAACTTCTGCATGACGTTGTACTTCGCCGCCACGTGCGGCTTGGTGTTGCTGAAGTACGAGTAGTACAGGATCACGCCGAGCGCGGTCTTGACGTCCTCGCGGCCGATGGCGAACTCGCGCCAGTCTCGTGCCTTGGAGAAGAACGCGTACCACAGCCGCCACAGCAACACGACCGTCACGACGATCATCGCGAAGTAGTGGATGTAGCGCATGGGCGTGCGCCCGCCGTCGAAGAACGGGAACCGGATGTACATCCCCGAGACGGCGAGCAGGATCATCATCACCATGTGCGTGTGGTGGAGCAGCTTGGGCTGCGTGGGCGGCGCGTGGTCATGCTCGGGCCACTTGCCGAGGATGAACTTCTTGCGGAACCTCCCTTTTGGGATGGAGAGCAGGAAGTGGATCGGCAGCACGATCAGCACCACGGCGTAGAGCGCCGTGAAGACCACGTCGAGCCAGACGTTCAGCTCTGTGAGGTTCATACGTCCCCCTTGACCCCGGCGAGGCCGCCACTCGTGTCGCGGTTCGTTCCGCGGCCCCTACTGCGCAAGCGGTGCGGTCCGGTCACGTCCCGTGCGTGCCGCGGATCACCGGTCGCCGCGCGCACACCGCACGCCCTCGACTTCGACATCGGTTCGCCGTCTCCTACCAGCGATCCGCGACGACTCTCAGCGGCGGCGCTTCCGGGTCCCGTGCCCGCTCCCCTTGCGCGCCCCCGCCTTGAGCCTGCCGAGGACCTCGTCGGCGGTCGTGGCCTCGATCTCCGCCCGCAACTTCACGACCTGGTCGCGCAGCCGCGCGGCCTGCTCGAAGTCGAGCGCCTCGGCGGCGTGGGCCATGTCCTCCTCGAGCGTGGAGATGAGCCGGAGCACCTCGTCCCGCGGCAGCTTGGCGAGTTCGCGGGCCGCCTCGGCGGCGGTGGTGAGCTGGGCGTCGCCCTCCCGCACGTACTGCACGATGTCGGCGATCGCCTTGCGGATCGTCTGCGGCTCGATGCCGTGCTCCTCGTTGTAGGCGACCTGCAACGCGCGGCGGCGCCCCGTCTCCTCGATCGCCGTGCGCATCGAGTCGGTGACGTTGTCGGCGTACATGATGACCTGGCCGGAGACGTTGCGCGCGGCGCGGCCGATCGTCTGGATGAGCGACCGGAAGTTGCGGAGGAACCCTTCCTTGTCCGCGTCGAGGATCGCCACGAGCGAGACCTCGGGAAGGTCGAGTCCCTCGCGCAGCAGGTTGATCCCCACGAGACAGTCGAACGTGCCGAGGCGCAGGTCGCGAAGGATCTCGACGCGCTCGAGCGTGGGGATGTCGGAGTGGAGGTAGCGAACCTTGAGTCCCTGCTCGAAGAGGTAGTCGGTGAGGTCCTCGGCCATCTTCTTGGTGAGCGTGGTCACGAGTACCCGCTCGTTGCGCTCGACACGCGCGCGGACCTCCTCCATGAGGTCGTCGACCTGGCCGCGGACCGGACGCACGATGATCTCCGGGTCCACGAGGCCGGTGGGCCGGATGATCTGCTCGACCACCCGCTGCGACGCGGCGAGCTCGTAGTCGCCCGGGGTCGCCGAGACGTAGACGAACTGCGGGACCCGCTGTTCGAACTCGTCGAATCGCAGCGGGCGGTTGTCGAGCGCGCTCGGGAGCCGGAAGCCGTGCTCCACGAGCGTGAGCTTGCGCGAGCGGTCCCCCTCGTACATCCCGCGGATCTGCGGCACGGTGACGTGGCTCTCGTCGATGATGCAGAGGAAGTCCTCGGGAAAGTAGTCGATGAGCGTGTTGGGCGGCTCGCCGGCGGAGCGCCCGTCGAGGTGCCGCGAGTAGTTCTCGATGCCGCTCGTGAACCCCATCGTCTCGAGCATCTCGAGGTCGTAGTTCACCCGCATCTCGAGCCGCTGGGCCTCCAGCAGCTTCCCCTCGGCCTTCAACTCGCCGAGGCGGACCTCGAGTTCTGCCGAGATCGTGTCGAGCGCCTGCTTGAGCTTGTCGGGCGCGGTGACGTAGTGCGTCGCCGGCCAGACCGGCAGCCACTGGTACTCGAGGCGTACCTCGCCGGTGAGCTGGTCGACCTCGGCGACCGATTCGATCTCGTCGGCGAAGAACTGCACCCGCACGGGGTGGTCGGCGTAGGGCGGGAAGACGTCGAGCACGTCGCCGCGCACCCGGAAGGTGCCGCGCGAGAGATCGTAGTCGTTGCGGTCGTACTGGATCTCGATGAGGTCGCGGATGAGCTGGTCGCGGTCGTAGTCCTTGCCCACCTGCAGGAACGCCGCCATGCCGGCGTAGTCCTCCGGAGAGCCGATGCCGTAGATGCACGACACGCTCGCCACCACCACCACGTCACGGCGCGACAGGAGCGCCGCGGTCGCGGCGTGCCTGAGCTTCTCGACCTCCTCGTTGATCGAGGCGTCCTTCTCGATGAACGTGTCGGTGGTCGGGACGTAGGCTTCGGGCTGGTAGTAGTCGTAGTAGGAGACGAAGTAGACGACCGCGTTGTCCGGCATGAACTCGCGGAGCTCGGAGGCGAGCTGGGCGGCGAGCGTCTTGTTGGGCGCCATGATGAGCGTGGGCCTCTGGACCGCCTCGATCGTCTTGGCCACGGTGAAGGTCTTGCCGGACCCGGTCACGCCGAGGAGCGTCTGATACCGCTCGCCCGCCGAGATCCCCTCGGCGAGCTGCTCGATCGCGCGGGGCTGGTCGCCGGCGGGCTCGAACTCCGAGACGACCTTGAGCGCGTTGTCGGTCACGGGGCCGCTCCGTTCCACTCGGGGAAAGCATCCGGATAGAGCTGTTCGTACCGCTCTTTCGCCCGGACCACACGAACCACGAAGTGCCGCGTCTCCGGGAACGCGATCGCCTCGCGGATGTCGCTCCCCTCCCGCGCCCACGCGTCGGCGTGGCGCAGTCCGGCGTTGTAGGCGGCAAGCACGGTCTCGATCTCGTGGTACCGGTCGACCAGGTAGCGCAGGTAGGCCGTCCCGTACTCGATGTTGGCCGCGGGGTCGGCGAGCGTCATGCCCGCGACGGCCTCCTCGGCGACGATGCCGCGCATGCGCAGTTCGTCGGCGGTGTCCGGCATGACCTGCATGAGCCCGACCGCGCCAGCGCGCGACTCGATGCCGGGACGAAAGCCCGACTCCTCGTTGATGACGGCGGCGACGAGGTAGGGGCTGATGCGGTGGCGCTCCGCCGAGGCGGCGATCTCCGCGGTGAAGTCGAGCGGGTAGTAGAGGCGCTGGAACCACAGCGGGCCGCGCAGCGCGAAGAACGCGAGCGCCGCCAACGCGGCGAGCAGCGCGAGGATCACGAGACGGTGCGGTGCGAGAAGGCTCCTACGCTCCATGCTCGACGACCTCGCGCCAGAAGCGCTCGAGCGCGGCGTGATACTCCTCGAGCGTGCCGTCGTTTCGGATGACGTGGTCGGCGATCGCCTCCCGCTCCTCGTCGGTGGCCTGGCACGCGATGCGGGCCCGGACGTCCTCCTCGGCCATCCCCCGGGCGACCGCGCGCCGCACGCGCTCCTCGACCGGGGCGGAGATGGCGAGCACCTCTCCCACGAGCTCCCCGAAGACCGGCGCCTCGACAAGGAGCGGCACGTCGAGCACGACCACGCGGGGCGGGTTCTGGAGCAGACCCATCTCGGTGAGACCGGGGCCGACCTCGCGCAGCACCGCGGGGTGCACGATGGCGTTGAGGCGCGCGGCCGACTCGGGCGCGGCGAACGCGAGGTGCGCGAGCGCCGAGGTGTCGATGCGGCCGTCCCCGGCGAGGACGGACTCGCCGAACTCGAGGACGACCCGCTCGTGCACGGGGGTGCCGGGCTCGAGCTGGCGTTTGGCGATGTCGTCGAGCGGGATGGCGACGGCGCCCTTCGAGCGGAACAGGTCGACGGCCGTCGACTTGCCGGCGCCGATCCCGCCCGTGACCGCGAACACGTACATCCGTCATCGACCTCCAGCTACGACAGGGGCCGGACGCCGCGTCTCCGCGCGCCCGGCCCCGGCCTTACGGACCGCTCGCCCTCTCAGGCGGCGGGCACCTACTTGTCGGTCTCGTCCTCGGCGGCAGGCTCGGCGTCCTCGGCGGCCTCGGGGGCCTCCTCGGCGACCGGCTCCTCGGCGACCTCGACGGCCTCTGCCTCGGCGTCCTCGGCGACCGGCTCCTCGACGGCCTCCGCCTCGACATCCTCCTCATCGGCGGACGACTCCAGCGGCGCGACCTCGATCACCTGGCCGAGGGCGTCGGCAGCGTCACGCATGGACAGCGAGATGCGGCGACGGTCGAGGTCGACCTCTTTGACCTTGATGTGGACGGGCGCGCCCACAGCGGTGACCTGCTCGGGCGTCTCGACGTGGCTCTTGGCCATCTCCGAGATGTGCACGAGGCCCTCGACGCCATCGCCGAGCTCGACGAACGCGCCGAACGGCACGAGCTTGGTGACCTTGCCCTCGATGATCGAGCCCACGGGGAACTTCTTGACGAGCTCCTGCCACGGGTCGGGCTGGGTCTGCTTGAGGCCGAGCGAGATGCGCTCGCGGCTCATGTCCACGTCGAGCACCTTGACCTCGACCGGGTCGCCGACCTTGACGACCTCGGAGGGGTGGTTGACGTGGCTCCACGAGAGCTCGGAGATGTGCACGAGCCCGTCGATCCCGCCGAGGTCCACGAACGCGCCGAAGTCGACGATGCTCGAGACGGTGCCGGGCAGGATCTGGCCCTTCTGCAACTTCTCGAGGATCGCGGCACGCTCGTGCTTGCGGCCCTCCTCGAGCACCACGCGGCGCGAAAGGACGACGTTGTTGCGGTTGCGGTCCATCTCGATGACGCGTGCCTCGAGACGGTCGCCGAGGAACGACGCGAGGTCCTTCACGCGGCGAAGGTCGACGAGCGAGGCGGGCAGGAAGCCGCGCAGGCCGATGTCGAGGATGAGACCGCCCTTGACGACCTCGATGACCTCGCCTTCGACGACCTCCCCGGCGTTGAACTTCTCCTCGATGCGCGACCAGGAGCGCTCGTACTCGGCACGCTTCTTGGAGAGGATGAGACGACCGTCCTTGTCCTCCTTCTGGAGAACGAGGGCCTCGACCTCATCGCCGAGGGCGACGACGTCGGCCGGGTTCGCGTCGCGGCGGATGGACAGCTCGCGTGCGGGGATGACACCTTCGGACTTGTAGCCGATATCCAGGAGTACTTCGTCGCGCTCGACCTTGACGATGGTGCCGCTGACGAGATCGCCTTCATCGAAGTCGGTCATAGTACCGTCGATGAGGGCATGCATCTCCTCGTCGGTGTACTCCTTCTGCTCGATGACCGTGCCGTTTTCCTGCTCACTCACGTGGGGTGGCCCCTTTCCTGAACGGGGCCCTCCGGTCATGTCCGTCGCCTACAGGTCTGCCGATCGTCGGTTACGATGCAACCTATCCGTCGCCTACAGGTGTCATACATGTCGGGGGCCAACAGTACCGTGCACCACCGGTCGTCTTCTCGACCCATGGCAACCTTGCATTCTACCCGAGGAGCGCCCGGTGCGCCAGGGGTCTCACGGCCCGGCCGAGTCCCTGTCGCGCTGCTCCCGGTCGACCCGCAACGCGGTCGCGACCAGCAGCAGGAACGCGCCGAAGAACCGCTCCAGCCGGCCGATCTCGTCGTCGGCGTACTCGCGCCCCGCCGTGAGCGAACCATACTCGCCCGCCGCCACCGCGAGCGACATCCCCTCGATCTCCGCGGCCATGGAGTCGATCCGCCGGAACACCACCCGCTCCAGCATGTACGTGGTCACGAGCGCGCCCGTGACAGCCACGCCGAGGAACGCGAGGACCAGCCCGATCTGCGCGGTGCGGAAGGACCCCGCGAGCCTGGTCACGTCGTGCATGGCGTAGACGAAACCGACCACGTCGCCGTCGAAGTCCCGGATCGGGAACGTGCCGGTGGCGTACGTGCCGCGACCCAGGCGAACCATGCCCCGGCTCTCACCCTCCTCGGGGAGCGCGATCGAGCCGATCTCGGCGGGAAGGAGCGATTCGGGGACCGTGGAGTCCGCGACCACCAGCCCGTCCCAATCGTCCCAGTTGTCCTCGAGCCCCTGCTCGGCGCGCACCCGCGCCCACCCGTCGCGGTCGAGGTGGTCCTTGTCGAGGAAGAGCGCGAAGTCGTTCTCGGTCTGCTGCGAGATCACGCCGAGGTAGTCCTCGACGCGCTCGCCGAGCCCGATGTAGCCCACCACCCCGCCGGCCTCGTCGAGCATCGGCCCGACGACCCGCACCGAGAGCGCGGTCGAGCCGAGTTCGAACCCGGAGACGGCGGTCCGCGTCTCCCGCGCGTGGCGCAACGACTCGCTCTGCGACGGCTGGCCGAAGCTGGCGGGGTCGAGCGCCCCCTCGCCGAGGAAGGTCCTCAGGAAGATGGTCCCCTCGGCGTCCGGCTCGTAGAAGAACATCCGGGTCATGCCGATCTCGTCGCGCAACACCTCGAACCGGGACCACGAGACGGCCTGGAGCGCCTCACGGTCCCGCGCGTCGAACGCCTCGCGGACCTCGGCGTCCTGGAGCAGGACCGCGAGCGCAGCCCGCATGTTCGCCTCCCGCGACACCCGGATCGCGTCGAAGCCGCGCTCCGCCGTGCCGATGGTCTCGGTGGCCACCGTGTCGACCACGCGCTGGTAGACGGCGTCGGTGAGGAGCAGGGCCACTGTCGCGCCGAGGAGCACGACGACCACCACGATGACCATGACCCTGCTGCGGATCGACCTCATGCGCTGATCGCCCCGCTCAGGCCGCACCCGTCAGCAGGCCACTCGCCCCACATCGCGCTCACCCTCGCGTCGAGAACCGGTAGCCCACGCCCGGCTCGGTGATGATGACGCGCGGAACGGACGGGTCGATCTCGATCTTGGAGCGCAGGTGGCTGATGTGCACCCTGAGCGCCTCGGTGCCGCGCTCCGCCGTGCGCCCCCACACCTCGTCGAGGATCGCGCGGGTGGTGATGACGCGATCCGCGTTGCGCGCGAGGTGCGCGAGGATCGAGAACTCGGTCCGGGTGAGCGGGATCCGCTCACCGTCGCGGGTGACGACGCGGGCCTCGAGGTCGACGTGCAGGTTCCCGGCCGAGACCTCCCGCACCCGGCCGCCGCCGGACTGGGAGCGGCGCATCATCGCGCGCAGGCGCGCAAGAAGCTCCCCGGCGAGAAACGGCTTCACAAGATAGTCGTCCGCGCCGAGGTCGAGGGCGGCGATCTTGTCGGCCTCGGACTCCCGAACCGAGAGCACGAGGATCGGCACATCGCTCCACTCTCGGATCGCGCGACACACCTCGAAGCCGCTCATGCCCGGCAGCGTCAGGTCGAGGATGATCGCGTCCGGCTCGTCGCGGGCGGCGTACTCGATGGCCTCCTCGCCGGTGGTGGCCGGGATGAACTCGTACTCCCGCTGGCTGAGCACGGACTTCATGGCACGGAGCAGCGTGGCCTCGTCGTCGACGACGAGGATCCGCTCCGGCGCGCGTTCGACACCCTGGACGGCGCTCACGTGGCGCCCTCCTCTCTCCTCGGCAACACGATCGTGAAGCGCGCACCGTGCGGCTCCACGTTCTCGACTGCGATGCGACCTCCGTGCTCGGCGACGATCGCCTCGGCGATCGCGAGTCCGAGTCCGGAGCCGTGCGGGACGAGCGTCCCGGCGCTCCCCCGGCGGAACTTCTCGAAGACGAGCCGCTCCTCGCCGGGAGCGAGGCCGGGGCCCGCGTCGGTGACCGCGATCCGCAACTCCGCATCATCGTACCCGACCTCGATGACGACCGGCTCCTCTGGCGGCGAATACGACAACGCGTTCTCGACCACGTGCAGCAGCGCGCGGCCGATCTGGACCACGTCGAAGCGCATCGGCGGCACGGCGGCCAGGTTCACCGCGCGCAGCCGGGCACGACCGGCGGGGTCGACCGCGTCGCGCACGAGCGTGACCGCGTCGGCCACGTCGTTCCAGTCGATCGTCGACTTCCAGCTGGCGGACTCCAGACGCGCGATGTCGATGAGCTCGGTGATGCGGCGGTCGAGCACCTTCAGGTCCTCGCGCACCGCGCCGAGGTCCTCGTCCACCGAGGGGTCGGCGAGGTCGCAGGCGTCATCGGCGAGCCGCTCGGTGATGCCGGTGAGGCGCGCGGTGGCGGCCGCGAGCGGCGTCTTGAGGTCGTGCGACACGGAGAGCACGATGTTGGACTTGAGGCGGTCGGCCTCCTCGGCGGCCTGCACGTGCGCGAGCCGTTCCTCGAGCCGGTCGCGCTCGAGAAGTGCCGACACGAGGTTGGCCGCGAAGGTGAGGAACTCGATCTCCCGGTCGCTCCACCGTCCGCCGTCGAGCCCGCGGGCCGCGTGCAGCACACCCTCGATCCCCGAGGCGGCGACGATCGGGAGGTAGACCTCGGAGCGCGACGTGATGAGCGGCTCGATGGCCGGCGCCGCGCCCCCGGCGGCCTCGGCGGCCCGGTGCGACTCGATCATGAGCGCGGCGACCGCCGGCGCCGTGGTCGAGCACCCCTCGCCCGCGGGGCAGGCGCCGGTCGCACCCGAGAAGCGGTCGTGGCCGCTCGGCCAGTAGACCGCCACATGCCGTGCCCGCGCGGCGACCTCCACGGCGGAGAGCAGCCGCGAGAGCGCCTCGTCGTCGAGGGAGCGAGGCACGAGGTCGACCCCCATGTTCACGATGAGGGCGTGCTGCTCCTCGCTTCGCTTCGCCGAGGCGACCCGGTCGCCGAGCGACCCCACGTAGACCGCGCCGGCCACCACCGCCATCCCGAACGCGACCACGTCGAGGGCGACATCGGCATCGAGTGCTGGGGCGTCACCCAGCACGATGGCGAGCACGATCCAGGCCGCCACGAGCGCCACGGCCGCGACACCCCCCAGCACCGGCCCGGCGAACCGCGCGATGACCAGGGCGGCGAGCCCGGTGAGCCACGAGAGGCGGACTGCCGCGTGCCCGATCCCCGAGGGGTAGGTGAGCGGCGGGTAGAGCAGCGTGATCCCGAGGACCGCGACCGCCGCGATCAGGGCGTATCCGCTGAAGATCTTGTCCGCCGGGCTCCTCATAGCCGCCTACTTCGCGCTCGCCCAGTCGGGTCCGCTCGCCACGCCCACCTCGAGCGGGACCGCGAGCTCCGCCACGCCCGACATCGCCTCGCGCGCCATCGCGGCGAGCGGCTCGACCTCCTCGGCGGGTGACTCGAATACGAGTTCGTCGTGGACCTGCAGGACCATGCGGGCGGCGAAACCCTCGGCGCGCAGCCGCCGGTCGACCTCGATCATCGCGAGCTTCATGATGTCGGCGGCCGTGCCCTGCATCGGGTGGTTCATCGCGGTGCGCTCGCCGAACGCGCGCAGGTTGTAGTTGCGGCTGAGCAGCTCGGGGATCCGGCGCTTGCGGCCGAACATCGTCGTGGCGGTGCCGGTGCGGTGCGCCTCGGCGACCTGCTCGTCGAGGTAGGCCCGCACCCGCGGGTAGGCGGCGTAGTAGCGGTCGATCATCTCCTGGGCCTCGGCGCGGCCGATCTTGAGCGAGTCGGCGAGCCCGTGAGCGCTCTGGCCGTAGACGATGCCGAAGTTGACGGCCTTGGCGCGGCTCCGGTAGCCGGACGTGACCTCGTCGACCGGCACGCCGAAGACGCGAGCGGCGGTCGCCGCATGGAAGTCCTCGCCGCTCGTGAACGCCTCGATGAGACCGACGTCGCCCGAGAGGTGCGCGAGGATGCGCAGCTCGATCTGCGAGTAGTCGGCGGCCACCATGAGGTGGCCCTCCTCGGCGGGCACGAACGCGGCGCGGATTCGGCGGCCGAGCTCGGTGCGGACCGGGATGTTCTGCAGGTTCGGATTGCTCGACGAGAGGCGGCCGGTCGCGGCGACGGTCTGATTGAACGTGGTGTGCAGCCGCCCGTCCTCGCCGAGGAGGCGCGGCAGGGCGTCGAGGTAGGTCGAGGTGAGCTTGGTGAGCTCGCGGTAGTCCATGATCATCCGCGCGATCGGGTAGCTCTCGGCGAGCCCCTTGAGCACCGAGGCGTCGGTCGAGTAGCCGGTCTTGGTCCGCTTGGAGGGCGGGATGCCCATCTTCTCGAAGAGCACCTCGCCGAGCTGCTTGGGCGAGTCCGGGTTGAACTCGAAGTCGACGCCCGCCTCGGCCACGATCTCCGCGCGCAGGGCGGTGATGCGGGCGCGGGTCTCCTCGGCGAGCGAGGCGAGCACCGAGGTGTCCACGCCGACCCCCACGCGCTCCATGCGAGCGAGTACCGGCACGAGCGGCATCTCGATGCGCTCGAAGCACTCGGTCGAGCCGTCGGCCTCGAGCCGGTCGGCGAGCACCGGGACGAGCTCCGCGGCGGCGCGCGCCTCGATGGCGGCACGGCCCTGCTCGGCCCCCGGAGCGGGCAGCGGCCTGCCGAGGTAGTCGGCGGCGAGGGCCTCGAGCGTGTAGGACGAGCGGTTCGACTCGAGCAGGTAGGCCGCGAGCGCGCAGTCGAAGAGGCGCGCGGGGTCGGCGGCGTCGAAGGAGCGGTCGCACCGGCCGTCCGCGACGGGCGGGCAGAGCTCGTGCAGGAGCGCCTTGGTGTCGCCCGCCGCCACCCGTCCGGCACCGAGGAGCGCGGCGAACGCGCCCGCGGTCTGCTCGCCGGCCACGAACGCGACCTCGCGCGCGGTCGCGCTCGCGAGGGCGAGGTCGCGGCGCACCGCGAAGAGCGACTCGGCGGTGCCGTCGTCGAGCGCCACGCCGAGCCACTCGCCGGCGGCCGCCCACGCCTCCACACGAGCGATCGCGGCGGCGCCCTCCACGAGCGCCCACTCCGCTGCGGCGGTCGCCGCGGTCGCTGCGGTCGCTGCGGTCGCTGCGGTCGCCTCGCCTGCGGCGGCGGTCGCGGTCGC
>JAUVXE010000028.1 GCA_030603745.1 Coriobacteriia bacterium
CCGCCCCTCGCTCTTCGCCGACGCGCACGCGCTCGCGGGCGAGGTCGCCGCGGTCCCGGTGCCCGCGGACGGCCCCCTCGCCGAGGCGGTGCTCGCCGCCGCCGACAGCCTGCTCGCGCCGCCCGCCGCCGTGAGCGTCACCGCGTTCGAGCGCGACGAGTCCGCCGACTTCGAGCCCGTCCCCGGTGTGGCCGACCCGTCGCTGCCCGGCCGCGTGCTCGCGCTGCACGGCACGCCGGGCGACCCGCCCTCGCTCGCGTGGGCGTCCTCGGCGGGGGAGCGTCGCGTGGCGCCCGAGCGGTGGGAGGCGTACCGCCGCGCCGACGGCGCCGTCTTCTGGCTCGCCGACGAGACCCTCGGCGTGGCGCTCACCGATGCGTCCGTGCGCGGCTGGGCCTTTTCGCGGGCACGCGCCGCGCTCGTGGACGGCGCGCGCGTGGGGCGGGCCGTCGAGCACTTCCGGGCGGAGTGAGCGCGTGAGCGGACTCCCCGACGGACCCGCGAGCCGCGCTCCTCGGCCCACACTCGCCGAGGAGGTCGCGCGCGTGCCCGACTCCCCGGGCGTGTACCTCTGGAAGGACGCCGCCGGCTCGGTGCTCTACGTGGGCAAGGCCAAGTCGCTCCGCAAGCGGATGAAACAGTACGTGCTCGGCCAGGACGACCGCGAGAAGGTGCCGCTGCTCATGGCGCAGACCGTCTCGTTCGACTACGTGGTGACCGACACCGAGGTCGAGTCGCTCATCCTCGAGAAGAACCTCATCCGGCAGTTCGCGCCGCCCTACAACGTCGACTACCGCGACGACAAGTCCTATCCCTTCATCGCGATCACCGCGAGCGACCCGTTCCCGGCGATCAAGTTCACCCGCGAGAAGCACCGGGAGGGCACGCGGTACTTCGGCCCGTACACCGACGCGCGCGCGGCGCGCGAGACCGTCGACATCGTGCGCCGCATCTACCCGATCTGCTCGGCGCAGTGCGTGGAGTGGAAGCGGCTCACCGCGGCCGGCGGCGCGCCCACCGGCAAGGCCTGCTTCGACTACACGGTGGGCAAGGGCCCCGGCCCGTGCGTGGGCGCGATCGACCGCGAGCGCTACGCCTGCAACGTCGCCGATGTGATCGCCTTCCTCGAGGGCAGGCACCGCGGCGTCGCCGAGTCCCTCGAGGAGCGGATGCGCGCCGCCGCCGCCGAGCTCGACTTCGAGCGTGCCGCGCGCTTCCGCAACCGGCTCGACGCGGTGCGGCGCATCGAGCACAAGCAGAAGGTCGTCTCGACCCGGCCGCTCGAGATCGACGTGGTCGGCTTCTTCCGCGAGGAGACGATCACCGGCGTGCACGTGTTCGTCGTGCGCGAGGGCCGCGTGCTCATCGGCAACGAGTTCGTGCTCGACAAGGGGCTCGACGTCCCCATGAGCGAACTCGCCGAGGGGTTCCTGCTCCGCTACTACGACGAGGCCGGGAGCGTCCCGCGCGAGATCGTGCTGCCCGAGCTGCCCGACGCGCCCGAGGCGGTCGAGGAGTGGCTGACCGGCGTGCGCGGCCGCCGCGTGCGCCTCACGGTGCCCCGGCGCGGCGAGAAGCGCGAGCTGCTCGAGCTCGCCGCGACCAACGCGCGCCACACGCTCATGCGCCACAAGGTGCGCACCCGCTACGACGACGAGCGGGTCAACACCGCGATGCTCGAGCTCGAGAGCGCGCTCGCGCTCCCGCGCGCGCCGCTGCGCATCGAGTGCTACGACATCTCCACGCTGCACGGCCGCCACTCGGTGGGCTCGATGGTGGTGTTCTCGAGCGGACGGGCGGACACCTCGGCGTACCGGCGGTTCCGGGTGCGGCTCGACACCGGGCAGAGCAACGACGTCGCGATGATGGCCGAGGTCCTGCGCCGCCGCTTCTCGGCCGAGCGCGCCGACGACGAGCGCTTCGCCGCCGCGCGGCCCGACCTCGTGATCGTCGACGGCGGCAAGCCCCAGCTCGCCGCCGCGCGTGCCGCGCTCGACGAGGCCGGGGCCGCAGACGTGCCGCTCGCCGCGCTCGCCAAGCGCGAGGAGGAGCTCTGGCTGCCCGGCTGGGACGAGCCCGTGGTGCTGCCCACCGGCTCGGCCTCGCTCTACCTCGTGAAGCGGATCCGCGACGAGGCGCACCGCTTCGCGATAACCTACCACCGTGAGCTGCGCGGCAAGGCGATGACGGCGAGCGTGCTCGACGACATCCCCGGCGTGGGCCCCAAACGCAAGAAGGCGCTCATGAAGGCGTTCGGCTCGGCGAAACGGCTGCGCCAGGCGGGCGTCGACGAGATCGCGGCCGTACCCGGCGTCCCGCGTGACGTCGCCGAGGAGATCGTGGCGGTCCTCGGCCAGTGGCAGGCCGAGCGTGAGGGGGAGTGACGTGAGCGGACACGGGCAGGGCCCCGCGTGGGACGAGCTCGGCAAGATCGACTACCTGCTCGACGAGCTCGCCCGCGCGGTGGAGCGCGGCGACACGCCGAGGGAGACCTACGACGCCCTCGCGCCCCGCTACCTCGAGCGCCGCGCCGAGCTCGTCGCCGCGATCACCGCCGGGGGCGCGCCGCGAGCGGCCGCCGGCGGGGGAGTCCCGGGCGCGCTGACCGCCGCGATGCCGAGAGCGGCCGCCGGCGGGGTCGCACCCGCACCCGCGATCGCCACGCGCGCCCCCCACCCGCACCGCGAGGTCCGCTGGACGCAGGTGCTCGCCTACACCGGCGCCTTCCTCGTCGTGGTCGCGGCGGCGATCTTCACCGTCGCGGTGTGGGAGACCGTCTCGACCACGGCCAAGCTCGCCTTCCTCGGCGGGTTCACGGCGGCGTTCTACGCGGCCGGCGCGTGGGTGTGGCGCGCGGGGCTGCGCGGCACCTCGGTCGCGCTCACCGCGGTCGGCTCCGCGCTGCTGCTCTTCGACGGATGGATCGCCATCGACGGATACGGGCTTGCGGGCCCGTGGCCGTGGGCGGTGCTGCTGCTCGTGCTCTCGGCGGTCTACTGGTTCACCGAGACGCGCCTGTCGGGACGCTTCTTCGGCGTCACGGGCGCCGCCGCGCAGGTCGGCTGGTGGTGGCTGCTCGGGCAGGGGCTCGGCTGGACACCGGCGCCTCGTCTCGCGGGCATCGCGGTGGTGGCGCTCGGCTGGTCGCTCGCGGCCGAGCGGGTCCGCGGCCGCGAGGAGTTCGCCTCGCTCGCCTCCGTGCTGCGGATCGCGGCCCCCGTGACCGCCGCGCTCGCCTCGGCGGGTATCCTCGCCGACGTCGCGATCGGCCCGCCGAGGTGGGCCGAGGTCGCCTCGGCGGGCGTCGCGGCGGTGGCGCTCACGGCCGTGCTCGACCGCGCCGGCGCCCGGTGGCGCGGGGCGGGCGCGCTCGGCTGGCTCGTGCTGCTCGTCGTGACGGTCTCGATGATCCCCGGTGACGGCGCCGGCTGGGGGCACGTGGGCGTGCTCGCCGCGGCCGCGCTGGCGACCGGCGCTTACGAGCTCTCGCGCGGGGGGACCGGGCACGGCGTCGCCGCGCTCGTGCTCGAGTTCGCCGCCTGGCTCGCGCTCGCCGACCTCCTCTCGCTGCCCGACGACGCCACCCTCGCGCTGCTCGTGCTCGTGGCGGGCGTGTGGTTCGTCGCGGCCCGCCTGCTCGACGACCCCGCGCGCCTCGGCGAGGACGCGTTCGCGCGCAACGGAGGCGCGTTCGCGGCCGTGGTCCGGTGGGCGGCGTGGCTGCTCCTCGGCGGGGCGACGCTGTTCGTGCCCGACGGGGTAGCGACCGCGCTCGCCAAGGGCTGGGGGCTCCCGGTGCCGCGCGAGGCGGCGCTGGCCGCGGTGTTCACCCTCGGCTGGGCCGCCGGGGCCCGGATCGCGCGCGCGTGGCCGGCGGGCGTGCTCGCCGTCCTCGGCAGCTATCTGACCGTGGCCCTGCTCGTGAGCGGCTTGTTCGCCGAGGTCGAGCCGGCGTGGATCGCGGTGGCGCTCACCGCGCTCTCGGCTGTCTGGCTCCACCTTCCCCGCCTCGCCGAGGGGCTGTCCGCCGGGTTCGCCTCGCGCGGCGCCTCGTGGGTCGGCGGCGCGACGCTGCTCGTGGTCGCGCTCGCGTTGTGGGCCGACTCGCCGTGGAGCGCGCACGCCTCCCTGCCGCTCGTGGCGCTGTTCGTCGCGCTCGCCACCCTCTGGCTCTCCGAGGCCATCCGGTACCGCACGCCGCCGGCGGGCGCGCCCGCCGCTGTCGCGCTCGTGCTCGCGGTGATGGCCGCGGTGGGCCCTGCCGAGCCTGCCGTCCGCGTGGCCGGCGGGGGATGGGCCGGGGTCGCCGGAGCCGCTGCGGGCGCGGCGCTCGCCCTCGGCGCCGGCGGGTGGTACGCGAGGAGGCGCTGGCTGAGGTAGGCGGCCCACATACGGGTCGCCTGCAACAAGCCCAAGCGCTCTGACAAGCTCCCCTTCACAGGAATCGCCG
>JAUVXE010000002.1 GCA_030603745.1 Coriobacteriia bacterium
CGCCCGCTCCCACCTGCGCGGCAGCCGCTGCGACCGCCGCCCGCACGCGGGCGAGCAGCGCCGGGCCGCAGCCGCCGGCCGCGAGCCGCGCGAGGTGGCGGTCGAGACGCGGGACGGCGCCTCCCGGCAGCAGGACACACGTCTCGCGCAGCGCGACGGCGGGCGCCCCGTCGCCGGTGAGCGGCGAGGCCTTGAGCAGCGTCTCAAGCCACTCGGCGGCCGGGTCTGAGTCGCACGTGATGCCGCAGCCGGTCCCCCACGTCACGCGCTCGCCCGCGCACACGGCGGTGCGGATCAGCACCGAGGAGTCGATCTCGCCCTCGCGAGCCACGAGCAACGCGCCGGTGTAGGCGCCCCTCGGCGAGGGCTCGAGTCCGGCGGCGATGCGCATCGCGGCGAGCTTGGGCGCCCCGGTCACCGAGCCGCACGGGAACGCGGCGGCGAGCAGGTCGGCGATCGAGGCATCCTGCCGCATCGTGCCGGTGACGCGCGAGACCATCTGGTGGCAGTAGGGCGTGGCGACGACCTCGAAGAGCGGCTCGACGCACACGCTGCCCGCCTCGCACACCCTGCCGAGGTCGTTGCGCTCCATGTCCACCACCATCACGTGCTCGGCGCGCTCCTTCTCGCTCGCGAGCAGCTCGGCCGCGAGCGCACGGTCGGAGGCCGGGTCGGCGCCGCGGGGCCGGGTCCCCTTGATCGGCCACACCTCCACCCGCCGAGGAGCCCCGGGTGCGCCGTCCGTGGTCACCCGCACGAAGCGCTCGGGGGACACCGATGCGACCTCGAGGTCCGGCAGCGCGAGGCGCGCCGACATCTCCGCACCCGACCGGGCCCTGAGCGCGGCGAAGAGCGTCGCGCCGTCGGACACGGCGGACTCGCCGGTCAGCCGGTAGGTGAGGTTCAGCACGTAGACGTCGCCCGCCCGCACCGCGTCGCGCACCGCCTCGACACCGGCGCGGTACTCACGGGCGGTCATGTCTGCGGTGAGCGCCAGGGCGAGCGGCGCAGCGGGGCGGGGTGCGACCGGGTCGGGTGCGGGTGCGGGACCCGCGGCGACCCCGGGAGCAGGCCCGGCCGGCACCGCGGTCTCCTCGGCGAAGGAGTCGAAGCGCACGATCGTCGCCGCGCCCTCGTAGGTGAGGAGCACGGCCACGAGCGCCGGCCCGCGCCCGACGAACGCGTCCTCGAGCGCGGCGCCCGCCTCGGCGAGGGAGGCGTCGCGGACGAGCGTGCCGGGTCGCGCGGGGCCCTCGGCGTACAGCCCCCGGCCCGCGAACCAGCCGCGCGGGCCGGTCGGGGCCAGGTGCAGGCTGACGCGCTCGCTCACGCTAGTGGCGGAAGTGGCGGTGCCCGGTGAAGACCATCGCCACGCCGAGCTCGTCAGCCTTCGCGATGACCTCCTCGTCGCGGACCGAGCCGCCCGGCTGGATGATCGCCGTCACGCCCGCGGCCGCGCAGACCTCGAGTGAGTCGGAGAAGGGCATGAACGCGTCGCTCGCGGCGACCGCGCCGTTCGCCTTCTCGCCGGCCTGCTCGACGGCGATGCGCGCCGAGTTCACGCGGTTCATCTGACCGGCGCCGGTGCCCACGCTCGTGAAGTCACGGGCGATAAGGATCGCGTTGGACTTCACGCTCTTGGCGACCTTCCAGGCGAAGAGCAGCTGCTCCATCTCCTCGGGCGTGGGCTGACGCTTGGTGGGCACCGTGAATGTCTCGGGGTCCTCGGCGACCGCGTCGCTCGTCTGGACGAGCATCCCGCCCTCGACCGCGCGCGACTCGTAGTGCGGCGCGCCGGCCGGACGCATGCCGCCGGTGCGGAGTACGCGCACGTTGGGCTTTGTGGCGAGCATCTCGAGCGCAGCCGGCTCGAACTCCGGCGCGATCATGACCTCCACGAACTGGCCGTTGTCGAAGATCCCCTGTACAAGCGTGGCGGGCACGGCGCGGTTGAACGCCATCACGCCGCCGAACGCGCTCACGGGATCGGCGTCGTGCGCGTTGAGGTAGGCGGTCGTGAGGTCTCCAGCGACCGAGACGCCGCACGGGTTCGTATGCTTGACGATCACGCAGGCGGGCTCGTCGAACTCGCGCACCGCGGTCCAGGCGGCGTCGGTGTCGAGGATGTTGTTGTAGGAGAGCTCCTTGCCCTGCAGCTGCGTGGCGCGTGCGAGCGTGTGGTCCTTGGCGTCGACGAACCGGTAGAACGCCGCGCCCTGGTGGGGGTTCTCGCCGTAACGCAGGTCCTGCACCTTCTCGAGGCGGAAGCGCGCCTCGGCGGGGAACGACGTGCCGCGGTAGTCCGAGAGGTACATCCAGATCGCGCTGTCATAGGCGCTGGTGAGGCGGTAGACCTCGGTGGCGAGCCGGCGGCGGGTCTCAAGCGTGGTCGCGCCCTCCGCGCCGCGCATCTCGGCGAGGACCTCCTCGTAGCTCGCGGGGTCCGTCACCACAGCCACGCTCGCGAAGTTCTTCGCGGCACTGCGCAGCATGCTCGGCCCGCCGATGTCGATGTTCTCGATGGCGTCGGCCTCCGTGACGCCCTCGCGAGCGACGGTCGCCTCGAACGCGTAGAGGTTCACCACGACCATGTCGATCATGCCGATGCCGTGCTCGTCCGCCGCCGCCATGTGCGCGGGCACGTCGCGGCGCGCGAGCAGTCCGCCGTGCACGCGGGGGTGCAGGGTCTTCACGCGCCCGTCCATCATCTCGGGGAACCCGGTGAGGTCGTCGATGGGACGCACGTCGACGCCCGCCTCGGCGAGTGCTCTCGCGGTACCCCCGGTCGAGACGATCTCGACACCGAACTCGTCCTGGAGCGCCTTGCAGAACTCGGCCACACCGGTCTTGTCGGTGACCGAGACGAGCGCGCGCTTGACCTTGACCTGATCCATCGAGACCTCTCCTGCCCACGATCCGGAACTGCCCTGACACATACCGGCCGAGGAGCGCCCCCGCTCACGCGGGCGGACCACCACCTCGGCCGGTAGGCACGTCGTATGCGATTCTAGCGGGTCGCCGCGCGAGCGGCACCCCGGCTGCTAGTCGACGATCTGCTCCCACGAGCCGCCGACCACGCGATAGGCCGAGATGACCTGGTTGCGCGTGTCGCCGTTCTCGTCGAACTCGGTCACGCCGGTCACGCCGTCGAACGTGATGCCGCGGACCGCGGCAGCGACGGCGGCACGATCCGGCCCGGCCTGGAGCACGGCCTGGACGAAGATGGCGGCGGAGTCGTAGGCGTAGGAGTCGTAGGCCTCGGGCGCCACGCCGTACTCGGCCTCGTAGCTCGCGCGGAAGTCCTGGCCGCGCGCCTGCTGGTCGAGCGGTAGGCCGAGCATGGTGGCGATGTCGCCCTCGGCGTTGGCCGCTCCGGCGATCTGGATGTACTCGTCGGAGAAGATGATGTCGCCGCCGATGAGCGGGACGTCCACGCCTCCCTCGGTCATCTGCTTGGAGATCAGCCCGCCCTCGGTGTGTGCGCCGGCGTAGTAGACCGCCTGCGGCTCGAGGCCGCCGACCTTGGTCACGAGCGCCTGGAAGTCGACCTCGCGCGTCTGGATGGCCTCGCGCGAGAGGATCTCCCCGCCGAGGTCGACGAAGGTCTTCTCGAACTCGTCGGCGAGGCCCTGGCCGTACGGGGTGGAGTCGTCGATCACGACGACCCGCGTGAAGCCGAGGTCACCGTAGACGAGGTTCGCCGCGTAGTCGCCCTGGGCGTCGTCCCGGGCGGTGATGCGGTTCACCACATCGAAGCCCTGGGTGGTGAGCTGCGGGTTGGTCGAAACGGTGATCATCGCCATGCCGGCCTCTTGGTAGATCGGCGAGGCGGGGATCGAGCAGCCCGAGTTGAAGTGCCCGATCACGCCGAGGACATCGGTGTCGCCGGCGAGCAGGTTCGCGACGTTGACGGCCTGCTTGGGGTCGGCCTGGTCGTCCTCGGCGCGCAGCACGAACTCGTAGCCGGCAGCGCGGACCTCCTCGGAGTTGTTCGCCTCCTTGAAGGCGAGCTCGGCGGCCCGGCGCATTCCCTGGCCGTAGACCGCGTTGTCGCCGGTGAGCGGTGCCGCGAAGCCGATCTTGACCTCGACGCGCTCGGTCGGCGTGTCGCCGGAGGGCTCGTCGGTGTCGGCGGTGCCGCAGCCCGCGAGCGCCGTGCTCGCGAACAGGAGGGCGGCCAGCGCGAGCGCGCCGGCGCGTCTCGTGGTGCGAAGGCTCATGGGTCGGTCCTCTCTTCGGTCGCGCCGCCTACCGGGACGGGCGAGGGGCCGCTGAATCAGATTCGCTCAATATACCAGGAAGGTGCATCGGGCGAGAATCCCGGCCGCGAGCGGACGCGCGAGGTCGCCTACACGCGGTAGGTGAAACACTCCACGAGCGCGACGTACTCGGAGGAGGCGGCGACACTCCGACGGACCTCCCGCGCCTGCTCCGTGTCCACCTCCGGCGCGAGCGGGAGCATCCCGCTCAGGATGAGGGCCTTGTCGAAGATCGGCTCGCTCACTCGTTCGCCGAAGTAGTCCGCGCCGATGCGCCGCGCGGTGTCGAACGAGCTGCCGGTGCGGACCCGCAGGTCGTAGTAGCCCACGAGCGCATCGGTCGCCACGCAGAACGCGTCGCGGATCTTGGCCTCGGCACCCTCCCACCGGGCCTCGAGGTAGGCCTGCCGCGCCTCCACGACGCACTCCCAGGCGCGCCTGATCGTGGGGACCGTGTTCTGCCTGCTGCTCGGCGCCGACTCGACGACGCCCTCATCGATGAGGTGCTGCCAGTCCACCGGAGATCCCTCCCTCGGACGGGGGCGGCTGCATAAGCGGCTGCGGTCCCCCCGGCCGCAGCCGTGCCACCATCATGAAGGAAGGGTCTTAACAGAATCTTACCGGGCTCCGGAGGGCCCCTCGGCGAGGGGGATGATGCGCGCCTTGCCGTCCTCGACGGCGACGCGCCCCTCGGCGAAGAGCTGGAGGACCTCGGGGTAGATGCGGTGCTCGACCTCGTGGATCTTCGCCTCGAGCGACTCGATGGTGTCGTCGTCGGCGACCGTGACGGCCTCCTGGGCGATGATGGGGCCGTCGTCGAACTTCTCGTTGGCCAGATGGACGGTCACGCCGGTGACCTTCACCCCGTACTCGAACGCGTCGCGGATGCCCGAGGGCCCGGGGAACGCGGGCAGCAGGGCGGGGTGGATGTTGAGCACGCGATCGGGGAAGGCATCGAGCACCTCGGTCCCGAGCAGACGCATGTACCCCGCCATGACCACCAGGTCGGCCTCGTGCTCGAGGAGCAGGTCCCTCAGCGCCTCGTTGTAGGCGCGAAACGTCTGGTAGGCACTGCGGTCGACCCACGCCGCCGGGATGCCCGCGCGACGCGCCCGCTCGAGGCCGTAGGCGTTCTCGTGGTTGGCGAGCACCACGACGACCTCGGCCTCGCGCCGTCCGGCTGCCGAGGCGTCGAGGATCGCCTGCAGGTTGGTGCCGCCACCCGATATGAGCACGCCCATGCGCATGCGCCGCTCGTCCATGGTCGGTGCCGTCCTCTCGTTCGCCGCCGGGCCCGCGGGGGGCGCTACTCGTAGCGTACCCGCCCGGTGCCACCGATGACCTCGCCGATCTCGAAGACCCGCTCGCCGCTCTCGCGCAGCGCGGCGGCCGCGTCGGCGGCGTGCCCGGGATCGAGCACGAGCGCGAAGCCGATGCCCATGTTGAAGGTGCGATACATCTCCTCGTCATCGAGGCCCGCCGCGTCCGCGACCAGCTCGAAGACCCGCGGGACGCCCCACGAGCCGCGCACCACGCGCGCGTCACACGAACCGGGCAGCGCCCGGTCGAGGTTCTCGGTGATGCCACCGCCGGTGATGTGGGCCATCGCCTTGACCGGGACGCCGCCGCGCAGCAGCGCGAGGACCTGCCGGACGTAGATGCGGGTGGGCTCGAGCAGCACGTCGGCGAGCGTCCTGCCGCCGAGGTCGACGCGGGGCAGGCCGAGATCGGCCTCGTGCCCCTCCACGAGCACCTTGCGCACGAGCGAGTAGCCGTTGGAGTGGATGCCGTTCGACGCGAGGCCGAGGATGACGTCCCCGGGGCGCACCGCGGTGCCGTCCACCATCCTCGGCCGGTCGACCACCCCCACGCAGAAGCCGGAGAGGTCGTAGTCGTCATCGGCCATCACGCCGGGGTGCTCGGCCATCTCACCGCCCACGAGCGAGCAGCCGGCCTGGGTGCACCCCTCGGCGATACCGGAGACCACCTGCTCGACGAGCTCGGGGTCGAGTCGGCCGATCGCGATGTAGTCGAGGAAGAAGAGCGGCTCGGCGCCGCAGGTCAGGATGTCGTTCGCGCACATCGCGACCAGGTCGATGCCCACGGTGTCGTGCCTGCCGAGGAGGCGGGCGAGTTGCAGCTTGGTGCCCACGCCGTCGGTCCCGCTCACGAGCACCGGGTCGTCCATCTCCTTGAGCGCGGCGGCGCTGAACAGCCCGCCGAAGCCGCCGATGTCGCCGAGGACCTCGGGCCGGTAGGTCGAGCGCACCGCGGCCCGGATGGCGCTCACCGCGCGCGCGCCCGTGGCGGTATCCACGCCGGCGTCGCGGTAGGTGGTGCGGCGGGTGTCGTCACGCTCGGTCATGGAGCGGGCCTCCTCGGCGGGTCGTGGCGGGTCGTGGCGGGGCGTGCGGCGTGCGGGGACATTCTACCGCAGCCGCCGACGGCGGGCGGGCGTGCGGGACCCTCAGGCGAGCGGCAGCGTGCCGGCCAGGACCGCGAGCCCGGCGCTCGAGACGGCTGCGATGGTCGCGGCGGCGAGCCATCCGGTGCCGTGCGTGACACGGCGGCCGACGAACGCTCCCGCCCACGCCGGGAGCGCGTAGCCCACGAGCGCCCCGCCGAGGGCCCACAGCCCGAGCGCGACCCAGGTCGCGACCGGGGCGCCGGGAACGAGCGGGCCCACGCCGTCGAACGCGTCGCGCGCCCGGGCGAGCACACGCAGACCGTCGCCGAGGAGCCACGCCGCCGCGAGCACCACGATGCCGGCACCCGGCCGTTCGGCGCGCGCGAGGAGCGCGGCCGCGAGCGCGGCGCCCACGAGGGAGGCCATCGGGTTGAAGCTGACCGCGAGCGCGAGACCCGTGACCGCGGCTGCGAGCGCGCCCTCGGCCATCTACCCGCAGGACTCCAGCGAGAGCTTGCCTCGGCGGACCGCCTCGGGGATGTCGATGGGGTAGTCGCCGTCGAAGCACGCGAGGCAGAACTGGTCGGCCTCGCATCCGGTGGCGGCGACCATGTCCTCGAGGGCGAGGTAGGCAAGCGAGTCCACCCCGATGCGCTCACCCACCTCCTCGACGCTGAGCGCGGAGGCGATGAGCTGCTCCTGGCTGTCCGTGTCGATCCCGTAGAAGCACGGCCAACGCACCGGGGGCGAGGTGATGCGCATGTGGACCTCGGTCGCGCCCGCCTCGCGCAGCAGCTCGACCAGCTTGCGCGACGTGTTCCCCCGCACGATGGAGTCGTCCACGACCACGAGGCGCTTGCCCTCGATCGCGTGACGCAGGGGGTTCAGCTTGAGGCGGATGCCCTGCTGCCGGATCGACTGCGTGGGAGAGATGAACGTGCGGCCGACGTAGCGGTTCTTCACCAGGCCCTCGCCGAAGGGGATGCCGCTCACCTGCGCGTACCCCACGGCCGCCGGCACGCCGGAGTCCGGCACCCCGATCACGAGGTCGGCTTCGGCGGGCGCGCTCGCGGCGAGCGAGGCACCCATCCTGCGGCGCGCCTCGTAGATGGTGCAGTCGCGCATGATGCTGTCGGGACGCGCGAAGTAGATGAACTCGAACATGCAGAGGCTGGCCTTCTCGGCGGGCACCGCCTGCTCGGCCTCGAGACCGTCGGCCGAGATCTTGACCATCTCGCCCGGCTCGAGGTCGCGCAGGTGACGCGCGCCGATGATGTCGAGCCCGCACGTCTCGCTCGAGACCACCCAGCCGCCCTGCGGCAGCTCGCCGATCACGAGCGGCCGGATCCCGTGCGGATCACGGAACGCGTAGACCGCGTCCTCGGTGATGAGCACCACGGCGTAGGCGCCGCGGATGAGCTCCATCGTCTCGCGGATACCGGAGCGGATGTGATTGTGCTTCTGCGTGAAGTGGCCGATGAGGGTCGCGATGACCTCGGAGTCCGTGGTCGACCGGAACCGCACGCCGTTGTCCTTGAGCGAGTCGCGCAGCTGCGACGTGTTCACGAGGTTGCCGTTGTGCGCGAGCGCGATCACCTGATGGCCGATGGCCGAGAGGTGCGGTTGGGCGTTCTCCCACGACGTGGACGAGCCGGTCGTGGAGTACCGCGTGTGGCCGAGGCCCACGCCGCCGGTCAGCGAGTCGAGATCGGACTCGCGAAAGACCTTGCTGACCAGACCGAGGTTCTTGGTGACCGTGACGGTGTCGCCGTCGCCGACCGCGATGCCGGCCGACTCCTGCCCGCGGTGCTGCAGCGCGTGCAGGCCGAAGTAGGTCAGGCGCGCGACGTCCTCGCCGGGGGCGTAGACGCCGAACACGCCGCACGCCTCCTCGGGACGGTCCTCCCTGCCGAGGTCGGCGTCGACGGCCAGGGCGTCCCGACGCTCGGGGGTTTCGATGCTCATCGGGAGTGCGACTCCTCACCACACGGTCCTCCGGAACGCGGGTAGTGTAGCACGGAGCCTCCGGCACGGCGTGGGCCGCGTGGCGCTCGCCGGGCCGGCGGGGCTCAACCCATCGCCCGCGCGCACCGATACACCCCGGTAGAGAGTACCGATGCGCTCTGCGGCTGCGGTAGCCGATGCGCGAGGAGGGGCCCGGGACCACCCGGCCCCTCTTCCGTTTCCCGGCCCGGCCGACGCACCGACGCCGGTCCGGGCGGCGCCGTCGTCTCAGCCCTCGCGGAGCTCCTCGGAAGCGAAGGTCTCCTCGGGGTGGACCTGCGCGGCGAGCGCGCCCTCGAACACCTCGCGCATCGCGCCGACCTCCGCGTCCACGCAGCCCTCGATGCGGAGCGAGTCGCCGCCCACCGTCCCCACGACGGCGAACGGGACGCCGTGGGCGAGCGCGATCTCGAAGAGGCGGTCCACGCCGGACTCGGCCACGGTCACCACGGCCCGGCCCTGCGTCTCGGCGAAGAGCGCCGCGACCGGCGGGAGGCCGGCGTCGTCCGGCGAGAGGTGCACGTCGGCGCCGATCCCGCCGGCGACGCACGACTCCGCGAGCGCGACGGCGAGCCCGCCCTCGGCGCAGTCGTGTGCGGAGCGCAGCAGCCCCTCGTCGATCGCGGTGAGCAGCACCTCGCGCAGCGCGGCCTCATGCTCGAGATCGACCCGCGGCGGCGCGCCGGCGACGGTGTCGAAGGCCACGCGCAGGTACTCGCTCCCCCCGAGCTCCGCCGCGGTCTCGCCGAGGAGGACCACCACGTCGCCGGCGTCCTTGAAGGCGAGCGTCGTGTGCTTGGAGACGTCGTCGAGGATGCCCACGAGCCCGACGGTGGGCGTGGGATAGATCGGCTGCCCGAACGACTCGTTGTAGAAGGAGACGTTGCCGGAGATGACCGGTACCTCCCACGCGCGGCAGGCATCCGCCATCCCGCGGATCGCCTCACGGAACGTCCAGAAGACCTCGGGCTTCTCGGGGGAGCCGAAGTTGAGGCAGTCGGTGATCGCCGCCGGACGGCCACCGGAGCAGGCGACGTTGCGGGCCGCCTCGGCCACGGCGATCTGCGCGCCCACGTACGGATCGAGGTAGACGTAGCGGCCGTTGCAGTCGCTCGACGCGGCGATGCCGCGATCGGTGACCTCGCCACGGCCCGGCAGCCCGATCCGCAGCACCGCTGCGTCGGAACCCGGCAGCACCACGGTGCCCTGCATCACCTGGTGGTCGTACTGCTCCCAGATCCAGCGGCGTGAGCAGATGTTCGCGCTCGCCAGGAGGTCGAACAGCGTCGCCGTGAGCATCTCGGCGTCGTCTGGGTGGTCGAGCTCTGTGAGCGGGTCGAACGCCTGCAGCTCGTCGAGGTAGGCCGGACGCTCGGCGACCGGGTCGTAGATCGGCGCGTCGTGCGCGAGCGTCGCGGCGGGCATGTCGCCCACGACCTCGTCGCCCTCGCGGATGACGAACCGGCCCGTGTCCGTCACCTGGCCGATCACCGTGGCGGGGAGCCCCCACCGTTCGCACACGTCCTGGACCTCGCCGAGCAGCTCCGGCGTCACCACCGCGAGCATCCGCTCTTGGGACTCCGAGACCATGATCTCGAACGGCCTCATGGCGTCCTCGCGCTGCGGCACGAGGGTCACGTCGATCTCGAGGCCCACTCCCCCGCGCGACGCCATCTCGCTCGCACTCGAGGTGAGGCCGGCCGCGCCGAGGTCGCCGAGGGCGACGAGCAGGTCGCCCTCGAGCAGCTCGAGGCACGCCTCGATGAGCAGTTTCTCGGTGAACGGGTCGCCCACCTGCACGCTCGGACGCTTCTCCTCGGCCTTCTCGTCGAACTCCTGACTCGCGAGCACGCTCGCCCCGCCGATGCCGTCGCGACCGGTGGTCGAGCCGATCAGCACGAGCAGGTTGCCCGGCCCGGCCGCGACCGCGCGCATGAGGTCTTCCTCGCGCATGAGGCCGATCGCCATGGCGTTGATGAGGCAGTTGCCCTCGTAGGCGTCCTCGAAGTAGACCTCGCCGCCCACGGTGGGCACGCCGAGGCAGTTCCCGTACCCGCCGATCCCCGCGACCGCGCCCTCGAACAGGTAGCGCTGGCGCGGCTTGTCGAGCGTCCCGAACCTCAGCGAGTCGAGGATCGCGATAGGACGCGCGCCCATCGTGAAGATGTCGCGGATGATGCCGCCCACGCCGGTCGCCGCGCCCTGGTAGGGCTCGATGGCCGAGGGGTGGTTGTGCGACTCCATCTTGAACGCGACCGCCCAGCCCTCCCCCACGGAGATGACGCCGGCGTTCTCGCCCGGTCCCTGCAGTACCGCCGGCCCCTCGGTGGGAAACATCCGCAGCGCCTTGCGCGAGTGCTTATAGGAACAGTGCTCGCTCCACATGAGCGAGTACATGTAGAGCTCCGTCACCGTGGGCGTCCTGCCGAGGATCTCGACGACGTGCTCGTACTCGGCGGGCTTGAGGCCGAGCTCCTCGGCGAGGCGGGGCGCGAGCTCGGGCGATAGGTCGGCACGCATGTGGTGTTGATCCTCCCGGCGGTCGGGTCGCGGTCTGTGGTGGTGCGTGTGACGCGGTCGCGCGAGGCGACAGGAGCATTGTAGCCGAGGGGGGCGAGGCGTGCGCTTCCCGGAACCGGCCCGGGCGGCCTCAGCCCTCGGCGGTCACGAGGTATACGCCAGGGTACGCACCATGTGCGCGCTCGTCGGCGCTCGCGAGCGTCGCGCCGAACAGCGACGCGCACGCCGGCGCGAGCGCGTCGTAGAACGAGCAGCCGAGCGCCTCACACTGGCGCGCCGCCTCGGTCACGACCTCGTCGGTGAGCGGGAGGAGCGCGGTGCCGGACGCGATGATCCGCTCCCAGGCGGGAACGACATCGCGTGGGGCGTAGTACCGGGCGACGACGGCGAGCACCTCGTGGACGAAGTGTGAAGGCGCCGCAAGCGCCACCTCACCGGCGGCCGCGCGCGCCTGCAACTCGAGCGCGCGCTCCCGCCCCGCCTCGGGCTTGAACCACTTCACGCCGACCGAGGCGTCGAGTACGAACAGCGGCCGCGCACTCACCTGCGCCCCTTACGGACGTCGCGCACTGGTGCGCCGTCGTGCGTCTCGCGCACCTCGCGAAGGATGTCGAGCGAAGCCCGGTCGTCGCGAATCTCCCGCCCCACGGGGAACGTCCGCATCCCCTCGAGCGCCTCGAGCATCCGCGCGCGCCGCGCCTCCTCGGCACGCTGCTCCCGCGTCTTGCCGAGGTATGCGGCGAGCGACTCCTGGACGACCTCGCTGCGCGACACGCCGTGCTCCCCGGCCTCGGCGGCGAGGCGCTCGAAGAGCTCATCGGGAAGCGAGATGGTGATCTTGGCCGTCACCGCTAAGACCCTCCTCGGCGGTCACACCGTGCGGTCATACCCATGGTACGACCAGGTTCCCGACGCGTCAATCGAACGGTGCCCGCCCGGTTACGGGGTGGCCGGGAAGACGACCCTGAGCAGGTAGACGATGGTGTAGGCGATGAGCATCGGCAGCGCGCCGACGGCGACGAAGTGCAGCGCCACGGTGCCCGGGGCGATGAAGCCCACGACCATCGCGAGCAGGAGCAGCACCGGGAAGACCATCCAAGGCGCGCGTCCGAGGCGTCCGTAGGCGCTCTGCGGGCGGCGCGCCGCGTCGACGGCGAGCACCGCGCAGGCGACCGGCACGCCGTAACGCACAAGGAAGCCGCCGATGAGCGCGAAGGGCGTGAGCGTCACGCTGTCGTGCACTAGCCCGCCACCTCGGCCAGGCGCTTCGCGATCGCGGTGAAGAACGGTGCGCCGTCAGTCGTGCCGGTGAGCGGATCGACGGCGCGCTCGGGGTGCGGCATGAGGCCGAACACGTTGCCGCGCTCGTTGCAGATGCCCGCGATGTCGTCCACCGCGCCGTTGGGGGCGTTTCCAGCGGCCGCGCGGGAGCCGTCCGGCTCGCAGTAGCGGAGCACGATCTGCCCTCCGGCCTGCAGGCGCGCCAGAGTCTCGGCATCGCAGTAGTAGTTGCCCTCGTTGTGGTTCACGGGAATGTCGACCACGGCGCCCTCGGGCAGGTCGAGCCACTCGCACGCCGAACGCTCGACGCGCAGCGGCTGCCCGTGGCAGATGAACTTGAGTCCCGAGTTGCGCAGCAGCGCCCCCGGAAGCAGGTGGGCCTCGGTGAGGATCTGGAAGCCGTTGCAGATGCCCATGACCGGTCCGCCGCGCTCGGCGAAGCGGACCACCTCGGCCATGATCGGGCTGAAGCGGGCGACCGCTCCACAGCGGATGTAGTCGCCGTAGGAGAACCCTCCGGGCAGGATGACCGCGTCGACGTGCCCGAGGTCGGTGTCACCGTGCCAGATGTAGGAGGTCTCGAAGCCGAGGTGGTTCGCCGCGTGCACGACGTCCTGCTCGCAGTTCGAGCCGGGGAAGACCACGACACCGAAGCGCATCTGCTACGCCTCCCCCTCGGCCACGATCCGGAAGTCCTCGATCACGGGGTTGGCGAGCAGGCGCTCGCACATCTCGTGCACGGTGGCGAGGTCGGCGTCGGCCTCGATCTGGATGTACTTGCCGATCTTGACGCTCTCGATCCCCTCGTAGCCGAGGTTGGCGAGCGCGCGCTCGGCGGTCGCTCCCGGAGGATCGAAGATGCCCTGCTTGTACGTGACGTACACCTCGTAGCGTGCCATCGCGGCCCAGCCCCTCTCCTACGCGTCCTTGTCCGACGCGGTGCTCGTCTTCTTGGTCGTGCCGCCCGCGGACTTGCCACCCGCGGCCTTCGCCGCCTGGTCCTCGGCGATCGCCTTCTTGCGCATCGGGCGCATCTTGGCGAAGTCGATGTAGAGCGAGACGAAGATGCAGCCGTAGGCCCCGGCGAGCGCGATCGCGCCGGGCATCGTGTCCCGCTGCCACCAGGCCACGAGCGAGAGCACCACCGCCGAGGCGAGCACGATCATCCAGATCTTGCGCCAGCGGCGGAACTCGGGCGAGACGGGCACCGGCGCCAGCAGCGACGGTCGCGATTTCTTCTTGCCCTTGCCCGAGGAGCTCGCCGAGGCGGCCGTGTCGCCGACCGCGCGCTTGGGCTTGGCCGAGGCGGCCGAGCGGCGGGTCTTCCCGACCTCGGCGCCCTTCTGGTAGCGCGGGTTCTGGGCGCTCCTGCGTGCCATGGGCTACGCCGCCCCTTCCGGCTCGAAGGTGCGGCCCGTGATCATCTCGTAGGCCTGGATGTACTTCGCGCTCGTGGCCTGGACGATCTCATCGGGCAGCGCGGGCGGCGGCGGGGTCTTGTCCCAGCCGCTGTCCTCGAGCCAGTCGCGTACGAACTGCTTGTCGAAGCTCGCCTGGCCGCGGCCGGCGGCGTAGTCCTCGGCGGGCCAGAAGCGGCTCGAGTCCGGGGTCAGCACCTCGTCGATGAGCGTGATCCGGCCGTCGACCAGGCCGAACTCGAACTTGGTGTCCGCGATGATGATCCCCCGGCCGGCGGCGTGCTCGCGGGCGCGGGCGTAGACCTCGACCGAGACGCGGCGCAGCTCCTCGGCGGCCTCCTGGCCCACGAGCTCGACCATCCGCTCGAAGCTGATGTTCTCGTCGTGCTCGCCGATCTCGGCCTTGGTCGAGGGCGTGAAGATCGGGTCGTCGAGGCGGTCGGACTCGCGCAGGCCACCGGGAAGCTCGATCCCGCAGACCGTGCCGGCCTCGCGGTACTCTTTCCAGCCGCTGCCCGCGAGATAGCCCCGCACGATGCACTCCACAGGGAACACCTCGGCTTTGCGCACGATCATCGAGCGGCCTCGGAGGTAGTCCGCGTGCGGCGCGAACTCCTCGGGCAGCTCGGAGAGGTCCGTCGTCAGGAAGTGGTTCGGCACGACATCGCCGAGGAGCTCGAACCAGAACAGCGAGAGCTTCGTGAGCACCTCACCCTTGAAGGGGATCGGGTCGGGCAGCACGATGTCGAACGCGCTGATCCGGTCGCTCGCCACGAGCAGCAAACGGTCGCCGAGGTCGTAGAGGTCTCGTACCTTGCCCTGGGAGTCGGGGCGAAGGCCCTGCGGCTGCGTCATCGCAGTCGTCCTTTCGGGTCTTCGGGGACGGTCGGGCCGCGGCCGGGGTTCGAGTGGTGCGACGGGGCGCGGCGTTCCCGCACATTGTAGGGGAAACCGGGGATGCGGTGTAGGTCGCCCCCTCAGCCGCCGATCGTCCACTGGTAGGCGACCACGAGCGCGAGGAAGCCGTGCGCGACCGCGAGCGCCGTGAGCGCGTAGGCGAGTCGGCGATGCACCTTCTGGTGGGTCCTGCCCTTGAAGCGGATCACCCGCTTGCCCACGAGCATCTGGAGCGCGAGGACCGCCAGCGCGAGCAGGCCCGTGGAGATCAGGTGTTGGAGCGTGACCCGCATCCCGAAGAGCATCGGCACCCCTTCAGCCGTCCGGTCTTCATCCTGCGTGATGGATACCCGTCACGCCGCGCGCATCACGCGAGCACGCCCGGGCCGCCCGCGTAGAGCAGCCCCACGTACGCGACGTATCCGACGAGGAAGAGCGCTCCGGCGACCCGTCCGATCCGTCCCCGCCACAGCAGCAGGGGCACGAGCAGCGCCGAGGAGGCGAGCATCACCCACACGTCGAACGACGCGATCCCCGCGCTCACCGGCAGCGGCTGCACGATCGCCGTGATGCCGATGATCGAGAGCACGTTGAAGAGGTTGCTGCCGACCACGTTGCCCACCGCGACGTCGGCGTGTCCCCGCACCGCGGCCATCACGGAGGTGGCGAGCTCGGGCAGCGAGGTGCCGATCGCCACCAGCGTGAGGCCGATGACCGCCTCGGGCACTCCGAACGTCCGCGCAATCTCCTCGGCGCCGTTGACGAGCAGCCGTGAGCCCACCACGAGCGCGGCGAGCCCCACCGCGAGCTCGACGAACCCGAGCCAGAGCCGCTTCGTCACGCCGGCGAACTCATCGGCCTCGTGCTCGTGCAGCTCCGCCGAGGGCGCGTGACCGTCGGCCTCGGTCCAGTACGAGTACCAGACGTAGGCGACGAGCGCGCCCACCATGAGCGCGCCGTGCCACCTCTCCACCACGCCGAAGAGGGAGAGCCCGGTGAGCAGCGCGATCGAGGCGAGCATCACCCAGGTGTCGCGGCGGACCTCGGCGGGCTTGACCGCGATGGGGAGGATGAGGGCCGACGCGCCGAGGATGAGCAGCACGTTGGCGATGTTGCTGCCGACCACGTTGCCCATGGCGATGTCGACCTGGCCGCGCCCCGCCGCCTCGAGACTCACGAGGAGCTCGGGTGCCGACGTGCAGAACGCGACGATCGTCATGCCGATGAGCAGCGGCGAGACCCCCATGCGGCGCGAGACCGTGACCGCGCCGCGCACGAGCCACTCGCCTCCCGCGAACAGCAGCACGAACCCTCCGAGGGCGAACAGATACATCATGGCGCGGGACGTTCCTTCCGGCAGGGGTATGAACAGCGCACAAGTCTACCGCATCGGCCGGGAACGTTCCGGGCGTACGGCGCGTCAGATACGACAGGACCGCGAGACGTGGAGGGAGGGCCCCGGTGTCGAAGCATGTGCCGACCGTGGTGATGGTGGCGGTGAGCGCGCTGATCATCGGCGTGATGATCATCGCCTGCACCTCCGCTCCCCCCGCCGAGCCGTCGATCCGGGGGTTCACCAGCTCCGTCACGCGCACGGGCGCCGACTCCGCCGAACGCGTGTCGATGCTCGTGACCGGGACGTCCGCTGACGGGCTCGAGTACGACCTCGCCGTGGTCACCGCCGACGATTCGACCCAGGTCGTGCTCGGTGACGACGGACGGGGATCGCTCGACGACCTGGTCGACGGCCTGCTGGTCGAGGTCTGGTTCGAGGGTCCGGTGGCCGAGTCCTATCCGGTGCAGGCGACCGCCGGCGAGATCCGCGTCCTGAGCCGGGGTCCCGAGTAGCACGCGACCCGCACCGCCGGTCAGCCGATCAACGGGAGCCGCAGGGCGAACGTGGTGCCCGCCCCCTCGCGCCGCTCGACCGCGACCGAGCCGTCGTGGCGCTCGACGATCTCGCGCACCACCGCCAGCCCGATGCCCATGCCGCCGGTGGAGCTCTCCCGCGCGCTGTCCGCGCGCCAGAAGCGGGCGAACACGCGCTCCTCGTCCTCCTCGGCGATCCCGACGCCGGTGTCGGACACGCGCAGGACCGCGCGGCCGTCCTCGGCCACGAGCGAGACCTCCACACTGCCGCCCTCGGGCGTGTAGCGCGCGGCGTTGGAGAGCAGGTTGCCCACGGCCTGGGTCAGACGGTCGGCGTCGCCGCAGACGACGAGTCCCGGCGTGAGACGCTCGCGCAGCGCAAGCCCGCTCGACTCGATGAGCACCCGGTGGGCGTCGAGCGCCGCGCGCACGGGGGCGTCGAGCGCCATCTCCTCGCGCGCCATCGGCACCGCGCCGCGCTCGAGCCGCGTGAGCTCGAGGATGCCGTCGGCGAGGCGGCCGAGGCGGACCGTCTCGTCACGCACGATCGCGAGCCGCTCGTCGTCGGCGGGCAGCACGCCGTCTTGCATCGCCTCGACGGTCGCCTGGATGGCCTGGAGCGGCGTGCGCAGCTCGTGCGCGACGTCGGCGGTCAGGCGCCGCTCCATCTCGCGGTCGGCCTCGATCGCGTCGGCCATCTCGTCGAAGGTCCTGCCGAGGATCCCGATCGAGTCATCGCCTACCAGCCGGGTGCGGGCGGTGCGGTCGCCTTCCGAGAGCGCCGAGGCGGTCTCGGTGATGCGGTCGATGGGGCGGGCCAGCCCGGCCGCGAACGCAAGCCCTGCGAGCGAGGCGAACGTCACCGCCACGAGGGCGGCGGCGGAGAGCCCGATGAAACTCGAGCGCTGGAAGCGCAGGTCGCTCTCGGCGAGGATCCCCTCGGAGGAGAGCTGCCACACGCGCACCACGCCCACGACCTCGCCCTCGCTCACCACCGAGGCGGTCGCGACGGGACCGGTGGGCTCGCTCACCCCGCTCGGCAGCAGACCCATCATGCCGTGGGCGAACCCGCCCATGACCGAGTCGTCGTAGATGACGTCGCCCTGGGCGTCGAGCACCTGCAGCCCGAGACCGCTCATGATGCCGAACCGTGGCATCTGGGCGAACGCCTGCAGCGTCCAGCCGCCCCACTCGTCGTGGGAACGCGAGAGGAGCTGCGCGGCGCCGTTGGCGGTGTCCTGCAGACCCTGGCGCACGTAGGCGTCGAACTGAGCCGCCCACACCACCGAGAGGATGACCGCCGCCAGGCCCGCCGTGAGGAGCGCGACCGCCGCGAACGCGACCGCGATACGCACGGTGAGACGGCCCCAGGCGAGCCGGAACCGCCGGGCGAGCGGGATGGCGGCGGCCGGGGACACTAGCCGGTCCCGTCGCCAGCGACCTCGAAGCGGTAGCCGACCCCGTGGACCGTCCAGATGAAGGTGGGGTCGCGCGGGTCGTCGTGCATCTTGGCGCGCAGGTTCTTCACGTGGGAGTCGATCGTGCGCTCATACCCCTCGAAGTCGTACCCGAGGACCTTCTCCACGAGCTCCATCCGCGTGTAGACCCGGCCCGGGTAGCGCGCGAGCGTGACGAGCAGCTTGAACTCGCTCGCCGTCAGGTCGAGCTCCTCCCCGCCGAGGAACACCTTGTGTCCCACCGTGTCGATCTCGAGCCCGCCGAAGACGAGTCGGTCACGCTGCGGCTCGGTGTCGGCGTGCGCGCGGCGGAGCAGCGCTCGCACGCGAGCGACGAGCTCCCTCGGCGAGAAGGGTTTGACGAGGTAGTCGTCGGCGCCGAGCTCCAGGCCGGCGATGCGGTCCTCGGTCTCGCCCTTAGCCGTGAGCATGATGATGGGGACGTCCGAGCCGTCCCGGATCGAGCGGCAGACCTCCTCGCCGCTGATCTTGGGCAGCATGAGGTCGAGCACCACGAGGTCGAACCGGTGCTTGTCGAACTCCTCGAGCGCCTGCTCGCCGTCGGCCGCGGGGGTCACCCAGTAGCCCTCGCGCTCAAGATACGCGCTCACGGCGTCGCGGATGGCCTTCTCGTCTTCCACCAGCAGGATCCGACGTGCTGACGTCGTCATCGACTACCTCCCGTCATGCTGCGTACGGGGCCTGGTGCAAAGTCTAGACCTCCCGTCCGCCCGTGGCGCTCCTCCACGGGAACTCCACAGGCGCGGCGGCGGAACGTTTCCTGGTCGCCGACCGGCGACCGGGGCGTCATCAACCGATCGGCGTGGCACACCCGCACGACGAGCCGAGCGTGAACGTGAAACGCGCGCCGGCCGATCCGCACTGGGGACACGCGCGCTCGCGCTCCGGCTGCGCGGCCGGCTCCTCGGCCTCCACGAAGAACGAGTACCCGCACGAACCGCACTGGTAGACGAACTTGATCCCTAAGTCCCGGTCCTCGCTGCTCACCGGCGCTCCTCCTTCTGGTCATGCCCGCTCGCGGCAGGCGCACAACACGGTCCGGTGGTCGAGGACGCGCTCCCCGCAAGCGCACCGATCCCCTCGGCGAGCGCGCCGATCGCGGCCGGCTCGAGGCGGCAGTAGAGCCACTGTCCGACCCTGCGCGTGCTGACGAGGCCCGCGGCACGGAGACGCTTGAGGTGGTGCGAGACGAGCGCGTCTGACAGGTCGAGCTCGCTCGCGATCTCGCACACGCACAGCTCCCGGTCCGCGAGGAGGCGGACGAGCGCCAGCCGTCGCTCGTCGGCGAGCGTCTTGAGGGTGTCGAGCGTCACGTCCTGCCGAGGGGGGTTCGCGTCCATGCGGCGATTGTATCAAACGGACGTTTGAACGCGACCGGGGCAGGCATCCCGTCAGCCGGTGCGCAGGGCCTCCGCGAGGGTCGCCGGAAGACCTGCGGCGAGCATCTCGCGCGCGACGGCATCGATGTCATAGGCGACCCGGTGGATCCGCACCCCGACCCAGGTCTCCGTGCAGCCGGCCGCCGCCGCGAACCGGTCGTCGGGCGCCGCGGCGCGGATCTCCTCGGCGGACCCGATCAGCAGCTCGACCCAGGCAGCCCGCGGGTCGCCGTCCTTGGGCTTGCCCACCGAGCCTGAGTTCACGTAGTGCACCCCGGGCGCGTCGCAGGCGCCCCCCTCGGGCGGGTCCGGATCGGGGAAGGAGCGGTGGTACGGGATGTGGACGTGGCCGCAGCAGACCACGTGGGCGTCCGTCTCGCGCGCCAGACGGGCGAGCTGGCCCTCGCCGCGATCCGGCATCAGGTACTCGTTGATGCGGCGGGGACTCCCATGCGTGAGCAGCACGCGCACCCCGGCCTCCTCGATCCTCACCTCGTCGAGCAGGCCGAGGAGCCATGCCGCATCGGCGTCGCCGACCGCGGCCTCGGTGAACTCGTAGCTCGCGGCCCCGTCGGACCTGGCGGCATCTGTCGCGTAGTAGCAGCCGCACGCGCCGCTTCGGTCCCCCACGCCCTGGTCGTAGTTGCCACGCACGGTGGGCACGCCGCTTGCGCGCACGCGCTCGACCACGCCCGTGGGGTCCGGGCCGTAACCCACGAGGTCGCCGAGGCAGTAGATCTCGGCGAGGCCCTTCGCATCGATGTCGGCGAGCACCGCCTCGAGGGCGGGGACGTTGCCGTGTATGTCGGAGTAGAGCGCGATCGCGCGCATGGCGTCGTCCTTCCGGCTCCTGACGTCTGTCTGCGATGATGCCCTGCCCTGCGCCCCACCTCAAGACGGCGCGGTTACATCGAGGTAAAAGGGACGGCCGGCGGGGTGCTCCGCCGGCCGTCCGGTCGCATCTGGATGCCGACGTGCTAGTACAGGTAGCCCGCGGCCTTCAGGCGCTCCGCGATCGAGGACTCCTGCACCATCTCGGGGTCGTAGCCGATGCGCATCACCAGGGTGGTGGTGTCGAGCGCCGCATGGGCGACCCCGGGCACCTGCCTGAGCGCGTCGAACATCTTGAGCGCCTCCGTCTCCGGAGGACACGAACACTGGATCACCAGCGAGTACTCGGTCTCGTTCACCACCTGTGCGGTGCTGATGCGCTGGCTCACCAGCGTCCCCGAGGTCTCGGTGACGCCCACCTGCCCGCCGCCCGAACCGCCGCCCGCGACGTTGATCGCCAGGACGATGCCGAGGATCAGCACGGCGGCGAGGACCACGAGCACTTTGGGCGTCAGCCAGCCGGCCGCCGGTGCGGCCGGAGCGGACGCGGACTGATGCGGAGCGGCCATCGCCGGACGCGACTCCACGGGCTCGCCCGATGCAAGAGCGGCGCGGGGCCTCTCCTCGGCGGAGCCGGGATCAGTGTCGCCCGCGCCGCTCTTGCGAGCCACGAGCACGAGCAGGACAGCGCCGCCGAGCACTCCTGCGATGATCACGATGAGGAAGAAGGGCACCTCGCCGGCGTCAGGCGTGGGCGCGGAGGGAACGGCGCCCTGGGACACCGGCGCGCCGGTGTACTCCATCGAGAAGGCGAGCGGCCCGCCCGCGGTGATCGCACCGGTCTCCGAGTAGTAGTAGACCATGCCGCCATCACCCTCGGAGGTGAGGACGCCGTCGGGCAGTGACGCGGCCTGGAAGCCGGGAGGAAGCCCCACGGCAAGCCGGGCCCGCTCCACGTCCACGGGAGAGACGAACGAGAACCCGCCGCTGAAGCGGTCGCCCTCGACGGGCGCGGTCGCGCCGGGGAAGAGTCCTTCGACCTGGCCCACCAGCGACTGCGTGAGCGTGAAGACCGCGACGGTGCCCCCGTCACGCTCTTCGATCCGGGCCTCGACGAACGGGTCGTCCTCGACCGGTCCGCCAAAGATCTCGCCCGACCACGCCACCTCGAAGCCGGGCGGGATGGGCAGGGCGATCTCGGCAGGCAGCGTGGTGCCCTCGGGCAGCTGCCCGCTCACGAGCAGCAGCGGCTGCGTGGAGCCCTGCGCCTGGAGCAGCAGGGTGACGTCGAGATTGGCGAGCGGGCTGGCGAGCGCCGCGGCCGGAGCGGCCACGGCGAGCGCGAGCGTGAGAGCCAGCACCGCCGGCAGCACGGCGCGGGATCGGACACGGGAGACAAGGGAGCGCATCGGTTCACCTCCGGAACCTGGAAGACGAAGACGTGCGGTGAGCTCGTGGTGAGCCTCAGATCCTCAGAGGCCGCCACAGCACGAGAGGCCGGTCGGCCGCCTCGCCCGTTCGCAGGGCGGCACCCTCCTCGGAGAGCGGTGGCCGATCGGGCCGGCCGGTCCGGGGGGCGTCGGTACGAGCGCGGCCGCGCTCGGCCTCGCCCGACTCCCGGAGATGGAGCGCGGCCCGGCCTCCGCAGGCGCCCGGCGCACGCTCGGCCGGCTCGCAGGGGGTCGGGCCAGCGCAGACCGCATGGGCCTCGGGCAGCGCGACGAAGCCTGCGGCCGCCACCACCGCGAAGGCGAGGACGACTCGCAGTCCGAGCGAGACTGTCGTGGCAAGGCAGATGCGCACCGGACCTCCTGCGTCCCCACAAGCGAGGGACGTGCCCACCCGTGCGGCCCGCACGGGGGGATATCGAAGACGCATGCAGAATACCATCCTCAAGGCCCTTCCCGCCCGAAACGCGCGAGACGTACACAGGAGGACCCGTGGCCCCCCTCTACATCACCGTCTTCACCTGCGGTGCGGCGATCATGGGCCTTGAGCTCGCCGGCGCCCGGATCCTTGCCCCGGCCATGGGAAACTCCATCTTCGTATGGGGCAGCGTGATATCGAGCTTCATGATCGCGCTCTCGCTCGGCTACTGGCTCGGCGGGTTCGTCGCCGACCGCTTCGGCACCCGCCGCACCCTCGGCATCACCATCGCCTCGGCGGGCGTGTTCACGGCGATCTCGCCCCTCCTGGCCGAGGCGGTCCTCCCGTGGGCGGCGTCCCTCGGCCCGCGCCTCGGCCCGCTCGTCGCGACCACCCTCGCCTTCTTCGCCCCGGCACTCCTGCTCGCCATGGTCTCGCCCATCGGCGTGCGCGCGGCCTCGGCGAGCGGACTCGGCCACATCGGTCGCTCCGCCGGCAGCCTCTACGCGATCTCGACCGCGGGCAGCATCGCCGGCACGCTCGCGACGTCGTTCTGGCTGATACCCGCGCTCCAGACCGGTCCGCTCATCGTGGGGATCGGGCTGGTGCTCTCGCTCGTCGCCCTCGTCACGCTCGCGGTCGACGGGGGACCCTCGCCCGCCCCGCTCGAGCTCGTGGGGTCGCGCTGGACCGCGGCGGTCGCGGGCACCGTGGTCGCCGGGCTGCTCCTCGGCGCGGGCGTCATGGCGGCGACCGCCCAGCCGGAGACGCTCGCCGACGACGGCTCGGCCGTCCTCTTCCAGCGTGACACGCAGTACCACCGGATCCTCGTCACCGAGGCCGCCGGGGAACGCGTGTTGCGTTTCGACCGGTCGCGGCAGACCGCCGTCCGCGTCGACGACCCGCTCACGAGCACCATCCGCTATCCGGACTACCTGCACCTCGCGCTCGCCGCGAACCCGGGCGCCGAACGGGTCCTGGTGCTCGGCCTCGGCGGCGGTGCGCTGCCGACCCGGATGCTCCACGACTACCCCGGCATACGGATCGACGCGGTCGAGATCGACCCGGTCGTCGTCGACGTGGCCGAGCGCTACTTCGCGCTGCCCGCCGACCCCCGCCTCACGGTCCACGTGGAGGACGCGCGACGTTACGTGCGGCGGGCCGATGAACGCTACGACATCGTCGTGGTCGACTGCTATCACGCCGACGCGCTCCCCTTCCACCTGACGACGGCCGAGTTCTTCGGGGAGATCGACGCGCTCCTCGCGCCCGGCGGCGTGGTCGCCTACAACATCATCTCGGCGGTCGAAGGCGAGGACAGCGACCTGTTCCGCAGCATCTATCGCACCGCCTCAGGGGTGTGGGACGGGCTGTGGGTCTTTCCCGTGGAGCGTCGGGACGGCGCCGACTCGCCCGATCTCGTGCGCAACATCGTGATGCTCGCGACCGACGCGCCGGTGAGCCGCGCGGATCTCCTCGGCAGGATAGGGTCCCGGGTAGACGGGACCGTCACCGTGGAGGGGTTCGAGCGGTTCGGCGACGACCTCTACGACGGACTCGTCGAGGTCGCCGACGTGCCGGTGCTGACCGACGCGCACGCGCCGACCGACTCGCTCATCCGGCTCTACCGGTAGCGCCGGCCTCCCATGGCGGACCCGGGCGGTCAGCGACCGGCGACGGACCCCCCCGCGCGAGCGCCCTCCGCCACGCCGAGGTGTTCGCGCACGCGCGTCAGGCCGCGCTCGCACCGATTGCCCCACCCGTCGAGGAACGCCCGCTCGCGCAGGACGAGCACGACCTCGCACTCGTTGGGGCACCCGCCGCACTCCTCGCCCACCGTCTCGAACGCCACGTCACGCACGTCGAAACTGAACGGGGCTTCCTCGCCGTCGTCGCGCGCGACGATCGCAACGCCGAGGGCGCCCATCAGGTGCCCGTCGTCGTCGACGTAGACGTCGTGTCCGGTCGCCTCCCGGAACGCCCGCACCACGCCCACGTTCTTGGAGACGCCTCCCTGGAAGACGATGGGCGCGAGGACCTCCTTGCCCTTGCCGACGTTGTTGAGGTAGTTGCCGACGATCGCGTTGCACAGCCCCGCGATGATGTCCTCGAGCGGGTGCCCGATCTGCGCCTTGTGTACGAGGTCGGACTCGGCGAACACGGTGCACCGGCCCGCGATCTTGGTCGGCCGCTTCGAGCGCAGCGCCCGCTCGCCGAACTCCTCGACCGGCACGCCGAGGCGCCGCGCCTGGCTTGAGAGGAAGGAGCCGGTGCCGGCGGCGCACAGCGTGTTCATCGCGTAGTCGACCGGTACCCCGTCGCGAACGATGATGATCTTGGAGTCCTGCCCGCCGATCTCGAAGATCGTCTGCACGTCGGGATGGCGCGAGAGGGTGCCGACCGCGTGAGCGGTGATCTCGTTCTTGACGACCTGCGCTCCGAGCACGGCCCCGGTGAGCTCACGCGCCGAGCCGGTGGTCCCGACCGCGACGACCTCGACGTCCTCGCCGTCGAGCTGCTCCTCGAGCTCGGCGAGCACCGCCTTGACGGCGCGCACCGGGTTGCCCTCGGTCCACAGGTACGAGCGCGCGAGCACCTCGCCCGCCGCATCGACCACGACCGCCTTCGTCGAGATGGAGCCGATGTCGACCCCGAGATACCCCTTGCGCACGTTACCGACCTCCTTGGGACGCGAGGGCGGCCGGAGCGTCGTCCGCGCCGGCCCCCGTGCGTCGATCCTTGCTCATCCGAAGCATGTCGCAGAACGCGTCGAGCCGGGTCCGCAGGCCCGTCTCCGAGGTCTGCGCGTCGTAGGAGATGAAGAGCACCGGGAAGGTGTGCTCGCGCGAGAGCCGCTGGAGCGCCGACATCGCGTTCACCTCGGGCATGCAGCCGAACGGCTTCAGGTGCAGCACGCCGTCGAAACCCTCGCGCATCAGCTTGTGCGTCATGGCGACGCTCTCCGTGCCGTCCGCGCCGATGTGGTAGCGCAGGTACGGGTCGGCGTGCTCGATCATCCGGTCGAGGTAGGCGTGCTTCTTGCGCCCCGCATGGTCGATCATCGCGCTCACGGTCACGAACCGGTGCACCTCGACCCCGCGCTTGGCGAGCTCGCGCTCGACGAAGTGGTTCGAGAACGGCTCCATGAGCACGTAGAGCTCGCCGACCACGCCCACGCGGAGCAGGTCGCGCGGGCGCTCGGCGGGGATCGCCGCGAGTTCGCCGAGGGTGCGCTCCTCGAGGGCCGCGATCCCCCGGAGGTCACGCGTCCCGTCGAGCTCGGCCAGGAACGCGGCGTGGACTCTGTCGTGAGCGCCCTCCTCGGCCTCGAAAGCGACGTTGCGCCGCACGTGGTCCTCGACACGGTCGAGCGCGCGGGTCTGCCTGATCGCCACGCGATACGCCTGAAGAGCGCGCCGGACGTTCAGGCGCGGGTTGACCGCCTTGAAGTCCCGGTAGTGTTCGCGCACGCTGAACCCGCCCACGAGACGGACCATGCCGAACTCGTAGCCGAGGTCGCGCAGGATCGCCTCCTGCACCTCGCCGTAGTAGCCGAAGCGGCAGCCTCCCCCCGCCTGGATCAGCAGGTTCGCGCCCGCCTCGAGCGCCTCGATGTAGTTGCCGAGGTTGTACTTGAACGGGATGCACACGAACTCGGGGCTGTGGCGCGCGCCGAGCTCGAGCGTGCGACGGGTCATCCTCGGCGGTTCGACGATCTCGCAGTCGAGCTCGGCCGCGAGCGTCTTGACCGGGATCGAGTAGTTGCCCATGTGCGGGAAGCTCACGCGCCGTGCGCCGCTCACCCGGGAGAGGTCCACGCTCACAGCGCGCCACCCCCCGCGACGCCGCTCCCGGCCCGCCCTCGCGCGCGGATGAGGTCCACGAAGCTCTCGATGCGCGTGTTGAGGCCGGCCTCGCCCTGCAGCTCGTCGAGCACGATCGTGATCGCGGGAAGCCCCTTGACCCGGCGCATGCACAACTCGGTCATCAACGAGTCGGGGCCGCACGGGAACGTCACGAGGAAGATGACTCCGTCGACCCGCTCGCGGTAGAGCTCGAGCGCGCCGAGGAGCTCCTTGTTGTAGGTCCACGGGATGTCCGCGGAGACCCGCCGCGCGAGCGTCCTCGCCTGCTCCATATCCGCGAGCTCCGAGCAGAGCACCTCGACGCCCTGCCGGGCGAGCGTCTCGCGGATCGGCCTGCCGAGGAGCTCGTCGTAGAGGTTGTATGCGTGCCCGACCACGAGCACCTTGACGCCGTCGCGCTCCGCGATCGCCATCTGCTCGGCGGACACCTCGGCGGCGTGGCGCTGCTGTTCGCGCTTCGCGTGATCGTAAGCCCGCCGTACGCGCCGACCGTTGCGCTCGAAGACCCGGCCCACCCGGCACAGCTCGTCGCGCTCCCGGATCCCCGCCGCGACATCGACGTTGTACTCGATGAGCGGCACGTCGGGGATCGCGTTGCGGGCGATGTCGAAGGCGCCGAGGAACTTCACGCACGCCGTCTCGCCCTTCGCGAGCGTCACGATCCGGGGTACGAGCACGTAGTCGGCGCGACCCCGCAGAGAGTCGACGTGGCCGAGGAAGACCTTGAGCGGCACGCAGGTCTCGTCCACCGCCAGCTCGACACCGCGCTCGAGGATCGCCCGGTTGCTCGGCGGGCTCGTGACGGTCTCGACCTCGATCGCCTCGAAGAAGGAGGTCCAGAGGACGTGGTACTTGTGGTAGAGCAGCGATCGCGGCAGTCCGATCGTGGCCTGCACGTTGTATGTGACCCCCTCAGGCGGCGAGCTCCAGGCGGGCATCGGCGTGTGGGTAGTGTACCCGACTCCGGGTTACACGGAGGTTAGATGATACCCGGGTTCCCGCTACGCGAAGCCGAGGGTGCCCCCGAGCGGCGCCGAGGCCGGGGCGAGCGACGCAGGGAACCGCCTGCGTCCCGGCCGACGAGCGACGTCAGGCCATCCTGAACGTGCCGCAGTCCGCATGTCCCGCATGCGGCATCATCGTGACCGCGGCGGCATGACACGCGTGCGCCGTGTTGAACGCGCACTCCCCGATGGAGCAGTCCGAGATCGCCGGCTCGATCGCGGCACGCTGGACCGGAGCGGTCGTGTAGGTGTCACACATCGGGTGGTCTGACCCGACCTCGATCGCGGGGGCGCTGCAGCACCGGTCGTCGTTGTACGAGCAGTCGGCCGCCGAACAGGTGAGCACGTGCCCTTCGAATGCCTTCGCCATGATCGCACCTCCTTCCCTCGGCGAGACGGTCTACCGTAGGGTAGGGATACCCGGGTATCGCCGAGGCGAACCAACACCGAGGTCAGGAGGTGAGAGCGCCCGCCGGTAGCTCGGGCGTCAGAGCCCGGCGGTGTCGTGGAACGTGACCGCGCCGCTCGCGACGTCGTAGACCCCCCAGACCACCGGCACCCGCGACGCGAGCCGCTCATCGGCGGCGATACGGGCGGCCATCGCCTCCGCGTGGAGCCGCACGGCCTCGTCGCAGAGGGCCTCCTCGGCGGTACCCGAGGCGCGCGCCGCCTCGGCGGAGGGCCGGATCTCGTCGCAGACACACGCGAAGTGGTCCGGCACGTCGGGGTCGCATGAGGCCTCCACCGCGCCGCAGCCGTAGTGACCGATCACCGCGATCAGCGGCGCGCCGAGCACCTCCACCCCGAAACGGAGCGAGCCGAGGACGAGTTCGTCCACCACGTTGCCCCCGGTCCTGACGGAGAAGACGTCACCGAGCGTGGTGTCGAAGACGAGCTCCGGGGCGACGCGCGAGTCGGCACAGGTGACGATCGCGGCCCACGGGCGCTGGCCGTCGGCGGTCGCCTCACGGCGCTCCACCAGGTCGACCTCGGCGGTGGCCCCGGCCGCGAATCGCGCGTTACCGTCGACCAGGCGTCGCAGGGAGTCTGCAGGGTTCATGGCGCCCTCCTCGTCAGGCGTCTGAACTGATGGTGAGCGCGTACTCTACCGAGGTTGCCCCCGGCGCGCAACGAGAATGTGACGAACGGTCGGCGTTCAAACGTCCGTTTGACTCCTAGACGGCCGAGCCCTATCCTCGCCTCATGGATCCGACCTTCGACACGGCGACCGCGGTTCCGGCGCTCCCGACCTCGCTCACCCGGCGAGACCGTCTCGGGGCGCTCCGCGTGCGCCTCGGAATCGGGCGCGACCGCTACCTGGTCGAGCCGGGGCTCTACCGCATCGGCGACCCCGACCGCTCCGCCCCCGTCCTGGTGACGGCGAACTACAAGCTCACGGTCGACACCGTGCGCTCGAGCCTTGCGGGCCGGGACGTGTGGCTCCTCGTGCTCGACACCAAGGGCGTGAACGTCTGGTGCGCGGCGGGCAAGGGCACCTTCGGGACCGAGGAGCTGATCCTGCGGCTGCTCACCTCCGGCGTCCAGGAGCGGATCGACCACAAGACGCTCGTGCTGCCCCAGCTCGGAGCGCCGGGCGTGTCGGCACACACGGTCCGCGCGGCCACCGGCTTCCGCGTGCTCTACGGACCGGTCCGCATCGAGGACCTCCCGGAGTATCTCGATGCGGACCTGCGGGCGACCGAGGGGATGCGGCGGGTGCGATTCGGCATGCGGGACCGGTTCGTGGTGACGGGGGTCGAGCTCGCGGTGCTCTGGGACCGCCGGGTCCTTGGCGCCGCGGTCGCGCTCTGCCTCGCGGCGCTCCTCGGCGTGCTGTCGTGGCCTGCCGCTCTACTCGCACTCGCCGCCGGGCTGACCGGGGTGCTCGCGGGAGGACTGCTCGTCCCGGTCGCGCTGCCGTGGGTCCCCGGCCGGACGTTCGCCGCGAAGGGCGCGCTCGCCGGCGCGCTCGCGGCGGCGGCACTCCTCGGCGTGGCCGGGACACGGGTCACGGTCGACGTCTGGGGCGGGGTCGCGCTCATGCTCGGCGTGACGAGCCTCGCCTCGTTCACCGCGATGAACTACACCGGCTCGAGCACGTTCACCTCCCTCTCCGGCGTACTGTGGGAGATGCGGCGGGCCGTGCCGCTCCAGGTGACGGGCGCGGGACTCGCGCTCATCGCGCTCGTGACCGCCGCGATCAGCTAGGAGGGCCTGCGTGCCGGGACTGCGATACATCGACGACGTCGTGACGCTCGAGCTCGACCCCGGGGCGTGCACCGGGTGCACGATGTGCGTGCAGGTCTGCCCGCACGGCGTGCTCGCGATGGAGGAGCGGCGCGCGCGGGTCGTCGACCGTGACGCGTGCATCGAGTGCGGGGCGTGCGTGCGCAACTGCCCGGCCGACGCGCTCAGCGTGACCCCGGGGGTGGGTTGCGCGGCCGCGATCATCAAGGGGTGGCTCACCGGCTCCGAGCCCACCTGCGGCCCGGACGGGTGCTGCTAGGAACCGTCCTGCAGCACGTCCGCATCGGCACGCTCCGTCGGGGTGGCGGATCCAGTGACCCGCAGCGGCCTCGTGGCAGGCTCTCTGACCGGCAGCGTCGCCCGGTGGCGCGCGAGCTCGCGCTCCCGGCGCCGTCGCGACGCGGATCCCGCGACCGTGGACAGCGCCAACCCCAGCGCCGCGACGAAGAGCAGCGCCGAGCCACCGCGCACGGTGGCGGCGATCGCGTCGGTCGCCCCGAGCACGTCGAAGACCTCCGGGCCGAGGAGATAGCGCCAGTCGTGGTTCGCCGCGGTGCCGTCGAAGTCCCCCCACAGCGGCAGGGCGAGCCGGGTCGCGTCGTGGATGTAGACGCTCACGTTGTTGAGCGAGGCGCCGGCCCATCCGAGCATCAGCGCGGCCGAGTGACGCTCCCGCCTGCCGAACCAGAAGTAGGCGGCCAGCCCGAGCGGGACCGCGACCTGCGCGACCGAGCCCGCGAGCACCATGACCGGTCGGGGCGCCCAGATGAACAGCAGGTGCCCGAGCTCATGGATGCCGAAGTCCACGCCCGACAGGAACGGCACCCAGCCGTCCCCCGCGTAGGTGGCGCGCGCGAGCAGAGCCACGGCGAGAGCCGTTGCGGCGGCGAGCGCCCACGGCGGTACGCGCGGCGGCGTGGTCTCTTCAGGATCCATCATGCCGATAGCATCGGCATCGGCTACACTGCTGATGAGGGGAAAACGGGGTACCCGTCCATCACCGGGTGGAGGTCGCGGTCTTGAGAGGACTCTTCCGAGGACATGCGCGCACCGCACCGCAAGGCGTTGCCGGAGCGCTCGCCGTCGTGCTCGTCTTGCTCGCCGTCGTGCCCGGCACGCTCACCGCGGCCGGCTGCTCGTCCCGCGAGCCTGTGGACATGCGCGTGGAGGGGCCGGTCCAGCGCCTCGAGATCAGCGCCGACGGCTACTTCCATCCGAACCTCATCCGGGCGCGCCCGGACATGCCGATCGTCCTCGAGTTCGAACAGGGCAGAGGATGCACCACCGAGGTGCGCTTCCCCGACCTCGACATCACCGCGAGCCTGCGGGACGAGAGCGTGACGCTCGAGATCGGGCCGCTCCCGCCCGGTTCGTACGCCATCATGTGCGAGGACGACATGCGGATGGGAACACTCTACGTGGAGTAGGTGATCCGCGCCGCGCGGGCCACCATCGGCGCTGCTCTGTAAAGGATCCCGCCCATGCCCGGCCCACCATCCGGCTCTTCGCAGCACGAGCGGCAGGTGCCGCACGCCTCGGCCGACACGCGCGAGACCCTGCTCGCGATCGCCGGGGTGCTGACGTCCTCGCTCGACCTCGACACCGTGCTGCAGACCTCGATCGAGCAGACGTGCCGCCTGCTCGGACTCGAGACCGGCGCGATCTACACCCTCGAAGGCGACTCGCTCTACCTGGGCGCCACCACGCCCCCGCTCCCGCCGGGCTTCCCTGACGAGTTCCGGCGCGCGCCGCTCGCGGACCATCCGCACGTGCGCGCCGCGCTCGAGTCGCGCGACCCGGTGGAAGTGCCCGACACCCGGACCGCGGACCTCTCCCCAGCCGAACAGGCGGTCGTCGATGCTCGCGATATCCGATCGCTCGCATACCTGCCGCTCGTGCTGAAGGACCAGGCCATCGGCACGATGATCGTCGGATCCACGACCCGTGCGGACGAACTCACCGAAGAGGGCCTGGCGACCTGCCGCACCCTCGCCCACCTCGTCTCGCTCGCCGTCACCAACGCCCGCCTCCACTCCTCGCTGCGCGCGGCGAACGACGAGGTCGTGCAGATGAACGAGCGTCTGGAGGAGCGCGTCGCCGAGCGGACCGAGGAGCTCGCGCTCGCGAACGAGGAGCTGCAGTGTCAGGCCGAGGAACTGCAGTGCCAGGCGGCCGAGCTCGAATACCAGGCCGAGGAGCTCGCCGAGGCGAACGACGCCAAGGCCCGGTTCCTCCGCTCCATGAGCCACGAGCTCCGGACACCGCTGAACTCGATCATCGGGTTCAGCGGCATGCTCCTGCAAGGTCTCGCAGGCCCGCTCACCGAAGAGCAGCGCACCCAGCTCAAGATGGTCAGCGCCTCCGGCAAGCACCTGCTCGCCCTCATGAGCGACCTGCTCGACCTCAGCCGCATCGACGCCGGTGCGCTTCGTCTCGACCGGGAGCGGATCGACGTGCGGCTCCTCGTGGAGGAGTGCCTGCGCACCGTCTCCCACCATGCCGACGAGAAGGGACTCGCCCTGACGTCGGAGATCGGCGATCCTGCGCCCCAGCTCGTCTCCGACACCGTGCGTGTCCGTCAGATCCTGCTCAACCTGGTCGGCAACGCCGTGAAGTTCACCGAGCACGGGCAGGTGTCGGTCTCGGTCGAGAGCGCTCCCCTCGGCATGGTGGTCTTCTCGGTGAGCGACACCGGACCGGGGATCGCCGAGGACGAGATCGCGGACGTCTTCGCCGAGTTCGAGCAGTCGCTGCGGGACCGCGATCGCAGCCTGGAGGGCACCGGGCTCGGACTCGCGGTGTCCCGGGGACTCGCCGAGGCGCTCGGAGGCACGCTCGAGGTCGAGAGCGTGCTCGGCGAGGGCGCCACGTTCCGCCTCACCCTGCCCCGTGCCTGAGGGTCACCGCGGGCCCGGATCCGCCCGATCGGTGTCGGCGGGCGCGGGAGCCGGGCAGGACTCGTCGGTCGGCCGGGTCCAGATGAAGACGCTCACCGCCGAGGCGATCAGCACGAGCAGCACCGGGACGCCCGTGGCGACCCAGCGGATCTCCACGCGCCAGTAGATGATGGCACACGAGAGCGCGATCGCCGGCCAGAGCGTGATGAGCGCGGCCCGCTTCGCGCGCATCGGCACCGCGCCCCCGTACAGGAACCCCTCGATATAGCAGCCCCACCGCGGATGCTCGACCAGCCAGCGGTGGAGCCGCTCCGAGGAGCGTCCATAGCAGTACGCCGAGAGCAGCAGGAACGGCGTGGTGGGAAGGATCGGCATGAACGCGCCGACGATCCCGAGCACGAGGCTCACCGTCCCGACGGTGACGAGCAGGGGCTTGAGGAGCGTCTTCATGGTGTCGACCGAGGAGCAAGCGGCGGGCCGGGCCGTCCTGCGGCACTTGCCCATGCCGCCGCCCGCTAGCCGAGCCTCCCGCCCACGAGCCGCGCGACCTCGGCCTTGTCGCAGTTGCCGCCGCACTCGGCGACCACGAGGCCGATCGCCCGGCCCATGTCCCGCTTCTCCGAGATGCCGTGCTCGGCGACCACGCGTTCGACGATCGCCTCGAGCGCCGGTCCGCTCACCTGCGCGGGCAGGTATCCCTCGAGGATCGCCACCTGCTCGCGCAGGAGCGCTGTGCGCTGCTCGTCCGTACCTGCCTTCTCCGAGCCCTCGAGCGTCTCCCCGGTCTGCTTGAGCACCTTCTTGAGGGCGCCCACGACCTCCTCGGCCGACACCTCGGCGCCGGACTCCTTCTCCTTGGTGTCGATCTCGTTCTTGACGAGCCTGAGGATCGAGAGTCGCGTCCTGTCCTTCTCGCGCATCGCCGAGGTGATCTCGGCGCTCAACCGTGCCTTATCCATCGCAGGGCCTCCCCGGCTCACGCGTCGCTTCCGTCATCGACTCCCCATAGTAGCAAGGCGGCGCGAACCGCACGTCGGGCCCCCGGGCGAGACTCTAGCAGCGTTCGCGTGCGCGGCCGCCCGCCAGCCGACGCGCGGCGGCGAGCCAGCGGCCGTTGAGCGCGTCGATGAGCGCGTCGAGCGCGCGCCACGACAGGCGCCCCTGCGACATCGTCACGACGTTGCGCAGCGGCATCTCCCGCATGACTCGCTCCATCATGAGCCCTGCCGTCTCGTCGCGCTCGGCGAGACTCCCCTCCGCCTGCCGCGAGGCCGCTCTCAGGAGCCCCCACCGCACCACGCGGCCCAGTACGCTCGCGCCGAGGTCGTCGATCGCCGTCGTCCGGCTGAACGGGCGGACCGGCCGAGGCGCCCCGACCGGTCGTCCGCAAAGCTCCTCGAACGCAGCCGTGTCCGCGACCCGGGCCGGCAACGGGCGGGTGGGGCGCACCGGGTCGGACGAGGCGACCCGGACGCGCAGCCGTCCTCGGATGTCGGCCGACGAGGCCCCGGCCAGAACCTCGTACTCCCCGGGTTCGACACACCACCGGTCGAGATCCGCGTCGAAGTGGGCGAACGCGCGGCGATCGAGGTCGACCACCGCCTCCCCGCGCTCGCCCGGACCCAGACGAAGCTTCGCGAACCCCCGCAGCTCCATCGCCGGGCGAGCGGCGACCGGCTCGAGCATGCGCGCGTAGAGCTGCACCACCGCCGATCCCGCTCTCGGGCCGGTGTTCGTGACAGGGACCCTGACCGGGAGACGCTCGCCGTCCCGGTCGGCATCGAACACGGTGGGGGTGTCGCCGGTGGTCCGGGGCTGCCCGAACTCGAACGTGGTGTAGGAGAGCCCGTGTCCGAACGGGAAGAGCGCTTCGCGCTCCGCCGCGGGGGAGGCGAAGTACCGGTAGCCCACGTTGAGCGCCTCCCGGTACTCGACCCGGTCACCCGCCCCGGGGAAGTTCTCGTCGGCCGGGAGGTCCTTGAGTCTGCGCGGGAACGTCTCCGCGAGCCGTCCGCCCGGCTCCGCCACGCCGAGGAGCACGTCGGCGATCGCGCTTCCCCCCGCCTGACCGCCGAGGTAGGCCTCGATGATCGCCGCTGGCCGGGCGGCCCACTCCATCTCCACCGGGCCACCGTTCGAGAGCACCACCACGGTGGCGGGATTGGCCCCGCACACCGCCTCGATCAGCCTCGTGTGTCCGTCGGGGAGGCAAAGGTGCGTCCGGTCGAACCCCTCGGACTCGTAGGGCGCGGGCAGCCCGGCGAACACGAGCGCGACGTCGGCGCCGCGCGCCGCGTGTACCGCCTCTGCCACGAGCGCGTCTGAGGTCCCGCCGCTGGAGGCATCGTAGCCGGCCGCGTACCGCACCGCACCGAGCGCGCGTCCCTCTCCCGAGTGCGCGCGCAGCGCGTCGAGCGCGGTGTCGAGGCGCACCGGGGCGACCTGCGAGCTGCCGGTGCCCTGGAAGCGCGGCTCGACGGCGAACGCCCCGATGACCGCGACCGAGACCCCTGGCGCGAGGGGGAGCACGCCGTCGTTGGCGAGCAGGACCGTGCCCTCGGCGGCCACCCGGCGCGCGAGCGCGTGATGTCCCTCGGCCAGGCGGGCGTCGACCCGCTCCCCGGCACCCGGGTCCGGCACGGCCGCCGCCGCCCGCATCGCCAGCGCCGCGACGCGAACCGCGCTACGGTCGACCGCCCCGCCGTCCAGCCGGCCGCACCCCACGGCGTCCCCCACCGGCCCGTCGTTGGCTCCCGCGCTCGAGGGCATCTCGAGGTCCATCCCCGCGTCGAGAGCCGCGACCCTGTCGTTGGTGGCCCCCCAGTCGCTCATGACGAGTCCGTCGAAACCCCACTCCTCCCTGAGGATCCGGGTGAGCAGCCGGCGGCTGTCCGAACAGTACTCGCCGTCGACCCGGTTGTACGCGCACATGACCGCCCACGGCCGGGCCTCGGTGACCGCGATCTCGAACCCGCGCAGGTAGAGCTCGCGCAGCGTGCGCTCGTCGACCACCGCGTCAAGCGTCATGCGGCGCGTCTCCTGGTTGTTGACCGCGAAGTGCTTGACGCACGCGCCCACGCCCGCGGACTGGATGCCCCGGACGACGCCCGCGGCCATCCGACCCGAGAGCAGCGGGTCCTCGGAGAAGTACTCGAAGGTGCGGCCGCAGCAGGGGTGCCGCTTCAGGTTGAGTCCCGGGCCGAGGACCACGCCCACGCCGAGGGCACGCGCCTCGGCGCCCACCGCGCGGCCGACCTCCTCGGCCAACTCCGGGTCCCAGGTGCTCGCGAGGGTGACGGCTGGCGGGAAACACGTGGCCGGCACGCTCTCGAACAGGCCGAGCGCCTCGGCGGGGCCGGCCTGCTTGCGGATCCCGTGCGGTCCGTCCGCGACCATGAGTCCCGGGATGCCCGCGTCCGGGAACGCGCGAAGGCGCCACATGTCACGGCCGGAGAGCAGTTCGACCCGGCGCGAGAACGGGAGTCGCGCGACGGCGGCGTCGGCGCGGTCCTGCAGCTCGGCCGCCTCCATGCGCGCCCTTCCCTTCCCGTCCGGTCCCCGGGAGATTATCCCCCTTCGGCGCGCCCGCTCCACGGAGGCGCGAGAGCCGCGAGCGCGACGGCCTGCAGGACGAGCGAGACCCACACGACGAGGATCGCCGCATAGAGCGCGCGCACCTCCCCCGCGTCGCCGAGGAGCGCGAGCGCGGACCCGAGGCCGGCGAGCGCCGCGGCCCACGCGCCGAGCGCGCCGAGCGCCGCGCGTCCCGACCGGGACGCCCACAGGGCGAGCGCCACGGCGAGCACGCAGACGAGGGCGAGGACGGCTCCCTGGGCGACGACCGCGCCCGGCGCGAACCAGGTCTCCTCGGCGGCGTGGTTCCGCGCCACGAGGTAGCGCATCACGCCCATCCGCTGACGCGAGAGCTCGTGAAGCCGCCAGGCGCCTCCCAGGAGCGCGAGCTGCGCGAGGATGACGAGCGCGATCACGATGTGGCGGATGGTGCTCCCGCGTGCTCTCATCGAACCTCCTTCAAGACAGAAGAGCGCGGGCACCAGGACGGGTCCCGGTGCCCGCGCCGTCACTGCCTGCGTGACGCTACGGCCGGGCGGGCTCCCCGGTCTCGGCCGGGTTGGCCTCGGGGTCGAGCAGCCACTCGTACCAGCCGCCGTCGTAGAGCGAGATCCGCTCGAGACCCGCGACATCAGCGTAGACGAGCGTCTCGGCCGCGCGCCACCCCGTACCGCAGAAGAACGAGAGGTCCTGCTCCGGGGTGATGCCCCACTCCGCCCACACGTCGAGCACTTCGGCGAAGTTGCGCATCGTGCCGTCGGGGTTGCGGTAGACCGGCATGTCCCCGCCCCAGCGCGCGCCCGCGGGCCGGCCGGCGACGTCGATGTCGGAGTAGCCCGGCGTCTCGCCGATGTGCTCCTCCCAGCTCCGGATGTCAACGAGCGAGCTGCCGGCTGGATCGGCGAGGACCGCCTTCGCGCCCTCGATGTCCACGATGTAGTCGGGTCGCGCGGGCACCGTCGCGCCGAACGACTCGACCGGCTCCTTGGCCACCGAACCCGATTCAGTCTCGTAGCCCGCGCGCTCCCACGCGGCGAAACCGCCGTTGAGCACCCGGACGTCCTCGACGCCCATGTAGGTCAGGATGGCCTGCACGCGGTAGGCCGGCATCGAGTCCGCGCCGTAGAGGATGACCGGCGTATCCACCGTGATGCCGTTGGCGAGCGCGAACCGCTCGAGCTCGGCGTCGGTGACCCGGTTCCACATCGGCCCGACCTCGACCTCGTCGGTGTCGATGTGCACGGCGCCGGGGATGTGCGCCGCGAGGTACTCCTCGGACTCCTCGCCCCAGCTGACCTCGAAGACCTTCACGTCGCCGTCGCCCTCGATGGCGTCTTTGACCCAGGCCGCCGGGACGATCAGCTCGTAGTTCGGGTAGGAGACCATCGGCAGCGCCGCGTCATCGGCCCACTCGCTCACGTCGTAGAGCGAGATGTCGCCGATCCCCGCCGAGGAGAGATAGTCCGCGACCGCGGGAGCGTCCTGCCCGTTCGCATCGTAGACGATGACCGCGTCGGCGTCGGCGATGCCCTTGACCTCGAGCGCGGCCGTCAGCTGGTCGGCGATATCGTCACCCTCCACCTCGAGCCACGCCGAGGAGAAGTCGACCGCGCCTTCGATGTGTCCGCCGCGCGCGACGCCGTCGAGCGCCCAGCCGTTGAAGGCGTTGGTGTCGCGGGCATCGATGACGACCGCGCCGCCCGACTCGAGGGCGGCCTGGACGTCGGCGGTGGTCGCCGTGGCGTAGCTGCCGGCCGGCTCCTCCGGCGCCGAGGCGGGCTCATCGGCGGAACACCCCCCGAACAGCACCAGGGAGAGCCCCAGCGCGACGACGAGCAACACGTGCCTGAACGTGGTACCCATACTGCTCCTTCCATACGTGAGGACGGAGCATAGGATACAGCATTCTGATGCTATATATCAGCCCTGATTACCGCCTGTGGAGCGGAGCGGCCCGTGCTACGAACCGCTCGCGAGGTCGTCGAGGCGGTCACGGAGCTCGTCATCATCGAGGGGCCCGATGTTCTGGTCCACGACCTCGCCGTCGGCATCCACGAAGAACATCGTCGGCACCGAGCGGAACGAGAACAGGTCGAAGAGCTCCCGCGTACGAGGATCGACGGTATGCGCGCTCACGTAGACGATCTCGCCCTCGTAGTCCGGCAGGATCCTCGTCGCGCGCTCCTCGGCCTCGACACAGGGCGGGCAGCCGCCCGAGTGGAAGAGGATGTAGATGGGCGTCCGGTCCGCGCGCGCCTCCTCGTAGACCTCGAAGGGGTCCGGGCCGGCGGCGGCCTCGGGATCGGTGAGCACGCCTGCCTCGAGCGGCTGTGCGTCGTCGCCCCATTCGCCACCGACTCCGAGCCCGATCAACACGCCGATCACCAGCGTGACGACGACCGCCACGATGAGCGTGGTGCGGCGGGACGGGTCGTTGGGAAGCGGCGGCTCGTTGCTCTGTGCGCTCATCGGCTCACTCCTCGTCTCGGCGGCGGAACTGAAGACCGGAGGGCACATGCGCGTCCCGGCCCCATAGGAGGGTTATCCCCATCCCGCCGGGAGCCGCATACACTCGGCCGGTCAGCCCTCGACCGGCTCCCGGCCCTCCATCGCCACGTACTCGCGTCGGGGAGCGACCGCCTTGTACGCCGGGCGGATGATCTTGCCCCCGGTCGCGAGCTCCTCGATGCGGTGCGCGGCCCAGCCGACGACGCGCGAGATCGCGAAGAGCGGCGTGAAGAGCTCCTCCGGGATGCCGAGCATCCGGTAGACGAAGCCCGAGTAGAAGTCGACGTTGACGCTGACGCCCTTGTGCATGGTGCGGACCCGCGCGATGGTCTCCGGGGCGATGCGCTCGACGCGCTCGTAGAGCTCGAACTCCTCGGTCAGGCCCTTCTCGCGGGCGAGCATCTCGGCGTAGTGCTTGAGGATGAGCGCGCGCGGGTCGGAGATCGAGTAGACGGGGTGGCCCATGCCGTAGATGAGCCCCGCCTTGTCGAAGCGCTCCTTGTTGAGCACGCCGGTCAGGTACGCGTCGATGGCGTCCTCGTCGTGCCAGTCGCCGATGCGGCCCTTGAGGTCCTCGAGCATCTGGATCGCCTTGATGTTGGCTCCGCCATGGCGCGGGCCCTTGAGCGAGCCGAGGGCGGCCGAGATGACCGAGTAGGTGTCGGTCCCGGTCGAGGTGACCACGTGGGTGGTGAACGTGGAGTTGTTGCCGCCGCCGTGCTCGGCGTGGACCACGAGCGACAGGTCGAGCAGCATCGCCTCGAGCTCGGTGAACGAGCTGTCCGGGCGGAGCATGTGCAGGAAGTTCTCCGCGGTGGAGAGTTCGGGCTTGGGCCGGTGGATGACGAGGCTCTGCCCGTGGACGTCGTCGAGGTACGCCTGGTAGGCGTAGACCGAGAGCATCGGGAGCTTCGCGATCAGGTGCAGGCTCTGGCGCAGCACGTTGGAGATGCTCGTGTCCTCGGCCTTCTTGTCGAGCGTGTAGAGGGAGAGCACGCTGCGCGCGAGAGCGTTCATGACGTCGTTGCTCGGCATGTCGAGGATGGCGTGGTGCACGAAGGAGCGCGGGAGCTTGCGGTAGGAGCCGAGGGTACCCTCGAACTCGGCGAGCTCCGCGCTGTCAGGCAGCTGGCCGAAGAGGAGCAGGTACGCGATCTCCTCGAAGCCCTGGCGACCGGCCGCCGTGAAGCCCTCGACGATGTCGGTGATCTCGATGCCCCGGTAGAGGAGCTCGCCCGGCGCCGGGTGGCTTGTCCCGGTGTCGGTCGAGTAGCCGATGACGTCCCCGACCTGCGTGAGGCCGGCGACCACGCCGCGGCCCGACTCGTCACGCAGGCCACGCTTCACGTCGTACTTGGCGAACAGTGCCGGGTCGAACCCGCTGCTCGCTGCTGCTATCCGGCTCCATCGCTCAAGGTTCGCATCGGTCCTCGGCATATCCGCTCCCATCGACATCCTGTGCGCTCTGTACCCGCCACTGCCGCTCCGGAACCACGCTGGGTTCGACGGAGCCGGCCGGCGTCCGGTTCTGTCCGGGTACCCGCGTCCGCATGCCGAGCCGCTGGCCGACACGCTCCCGCAGGTGAGAGAGAGGCCGTCGCTCCCCGACACGCCATCCCCGAGGGAACGCAGCCTCCACAGCGCACAGTATATCGGAAGTGACTGACACGAGCGTGCGATACCGCTGCGGGTATATATACGTGTCAGGAGGTGAGCACGATGAAACGCACGATGCTCATCGGCGGGCTGGCGTTCGGCGTCTCAGCGGCGATCGCGGGCTACGTGTGGGTCGCCTTCGAGTTCCCGTTCGCCATCCTTCTTCCCGCGTTCGTCGGCTGGTACTCGGTCGTCCGCGGCTCGTTCGGCATGCGCAAGGCCGTCGCCGCGGCGTCCGTGGGCGGCGTGACGTTCACGGGACTGTTCCTCGTCGCGATGTTCCTCGCCCTGACCGACGGCTCTCCGCTTGCGCTGGCCGCGTGGATGGCCGCCGTGCTGGCGGCCGGGGCCGCGGGCGCGCTCGCTGGCGCGGTGCTCGACCGCGCGCACGGGGCGCGCGTCATGTCGGTCGCGTCCGCGGCCGGCATGCTCGTGGCCACCGTCGCCGCCGGAGCGCTGCGCCTCATGGCGCCGGCGGCGGTCGACACCGCCGGAGCGGCCCAGAACGTCTACGTCCTGGCACTCCTCGGGCTGGTCGGCACGATCGTGGGCGCCGCCATCGGGGCGGGCGTCAAGCGACTTCACTGTGACGGTCTCGGCGCATCGGCCCCGGAGTGCGGTCCGGGCATCCCGGTACACGGATGACCGGCCGCCCCGGTCAGGCGAACAGAAGCGTGAGATAGAGCCCGTAGCCGGCGAGAAGCCCGACGCCGGCTACGCGGCCGATCCGTCCGCGGTAGAGCGCGAGCGGGACCAGCACGATGGACACCGCGAGCATCACCCAGACGTCCGTTCCGGCTATCCGCTCCGACACTCCGACCGGCCGCACCAGCGCGGTCAGGCCGAGGATGCCGAGGACGTTGAAGATGTTGCTGCCCACCACGTTGCCGACGGCGACGTCGGGATGCCGCCTGACCGCCGCGATCACGCTCGTGGCGAGCTCCGGCAGCGAGGTGCCCACCGCCACGAGGCTCAGGCCGATCACCGCCTCCGAGACGCCGAACGTGCGCGCGATATCGCTCGCGCCGACGACGAGGAAGCGCGAGCCGACCACCAGGGCGGCGAGCCCCGCGGCCAGCAGCAGCACCGCCCTCCCCGCGGATCCGGCGGCGGAGGGCTCGGCGGCCTCGCGCTCGTGCAGCACCGCCGAGGGCGACGAGGGGTCGCGGGCCTCGGAGCGGTAGGAGAGCGCCACGTACGCCGCCGTCGCGACGACGAACAGCGCGCCTGCGACCCGGCCGATCTCGCCGGCGAGCGCGAAGGGCACGAGCAACGCAGCCGAAGCGACCATGACCGCGAGGTCGCGCCGGAGCTCGGCGGGCGACAGGACGATGGGCGCGACGATGGCCGAGACGCCCAACACTCCGAGCACGTTGAAGATGTTGCTGCCCACCACGTTGCCGATCGCGATGTCGGGCCTGCCGTTGAGCGCCGCGCCGACGCTGACCACGAGCTCCGGCGCCGAGGTACACCAGGCCACGATCGTCATCCCCACGAGCAGCGGCGAGAGTCCGAGGCGGCGGGACAGGCCGACCGCGCCCCTGACGAGGAACTCACCGCCGCCGAAGAGCAGCGCCAACCCACCGAGTGCCACGAGGTACATCATCCGTGCGCTCCCGAGACGGACGCCGGTGTCCCGTCAGGTGACAGGTCTCGCCGGTCGGCCGCGTTGTATATCGCAGCCGATTACGGGAATATCGCACACATGAGACTCCTGCTGCGCTGGATCATCACCGCGATCGCCCTCGTCGCCGCGGTCTTCATCGTTCCCGGCATCACCGTGGAGGGCAACGCCTACGTCGCCATCGGGCTCACCGCGATCATCCTCGGGCTGGTCAACGCCTTCGTCCGGCCTGTCCTGCAGGTCGCGGCGTGCGGGCTCATCGTGCTCACCCTCGGGCTCGTCCTACCGTTCATCAACGGTGTGACGCTCTGGCTCGCGTCCTACATCGCGAGCGAGTGGTTCGGTCTCGGATTCATCGTCGACGGCTTCTGGCCGGCGTTTTGGGGCGCGCTCATCGTGAGCATCGTGTCCTTCTTCCTCTCGGTGCTCGCGCCCGACGAGGACCGTTCAGGCCGAGGCGGCATCGAGATCCGGAGGATCGACGCATGAAGCAGGATCACCACACCATCGAGAAGTGGCTGAACCGGTTCGTCCTCGGCCTCGAGATCGCCGTGTCGGCGGCCCTCGTGGTGATCGCCGCGCTCCTCGTGGTCAGCCTGGCGATCCAGCTCACGGGCGTGGTCGTCGAGGGCGTCCAGTTCGGGCGTGCGGAGTTCACCCGGGTGATCTCGACGGCGCTCGAGGTCTTCATCGTCATCGAGCTCTTCCGCATCGCGCTCGCCTACATGAACCACAGCAACGTGATCCCGACCGTGCTCGAGGCCGCGCTCGTGGCGGTCGCGCGGAAGTTCGTGGTCTTCGAGCCCTACGACGAGTACCTGCAGACCGCCCTCGGCCTCTCGGCGCTCCTGCTCGCGATCGGTGTCACCTGGTGGCTGCTCAAGAAGTCCGAGGCGGTCGAGATGGAGAGCGACCGGAAGTAGTCGCGAGCGCTCAGTCGCGCCGAGGGCCGAGCAGGCCCTCGTCCCGCACGCGCCGGATGTTGTGGAGCCACACGTACGCGGCCACCACCCCGATCCCCGCGGTGAACGCCGGCGATACGTTGCGCCACGCGAGATCGGCGAAGGCGAGCGGCAGCACGGTCGCGTCCGGGACCGCGCGGTCCCCGAACCGCCACCACAGTGCGAGGAACAGGCCGAGGAACACGAGCCCGTCGACCGCGGGCAGGTAGCCGCGCCAGACCCCGAACACCAGCCCGGCTGCCAGCAGGCCCGCGGCGCACGCGAAGCCCCGGCCTCCGCGGAACCGGAGGTAGAACGGATACCGGTGGCCGAGGAACGCGGCGAGGCCGGCACCGTAGGCGACCGGCTCCGGAGCGCCGATGGCGAACCCGACGGCCACCGCGAGCGGCGCCTTGAGCATGTCGACCGCGAGCGTGGCGTACCCGGCCGGCGCGCCGAACACGTCCCGGACGTTGGTCGCGCCGGGGTTCCCGTCGCCGACCGCACGGATATCGACCCCCTTGGCCCGACCGATCAGGAACGCCGGCAGCACCGAACCGAGCAGGTAACCGATGAGCAGCGCGACGGCCGATGGCGCGAGGACCGGGCTCACTCGTCAGCGCCCGTCCCGGCGTCCGCGAGCAGCCACCCGCGGACGCCCGCCTTCCACCGCCAGGTCGGCGCAAGCCCGGTCAGATCGCGCATGTGGCGCCCCCTAGTTCGTGTCGGCGTCCCGCCTGGTGTAGCCGAAGAACCCGACGGCGAACAGCACCGCCGCGATCGCGGTCATCACGAGCAGGTTACCAGCTGCGAACTCCTCGGCGGGCATCCTCGGCACGAAGGAGAACGGGTCGAGGTCCATGACCCACTCCGGGAGGCCGAGGAGCGGCCCGATCATCGCCACCACGACGATCCAGGCGAACGGCGCCCAGACGGCCGCGAACGCGCGGTACGCCACGCCGAAGAGTGCGACCGCGAGCCCCACGAGAAGCCACACCGCCGGCGCGTAGATCAGCATCCCGGCCACGACCGGCCAAAACGCGCTCGCGTCCTCGATCGCGACGGCATAGGTCGCCCCCGCGCCCACGCCCGCAGCCCCGAGCACGAACAGGTTGCCGAGGAGCGCGGCCACGACATGGCTCCCCAGCCATCGGGTCCGGCTGACGGAGCCCGCGAGGAGCGCCTCGGCGTGGCCCTTGGACTCCTCGGAGCGCAGCTGCGAGATCGCCTGCAGCGCCTGGCCGGCCGCGGTGATCGCGACGAAGACGAGATACCCCGCGAGGAACGTCTCCATGAGCGTGGCGCTTCCGAGGTCGCCGAAGTACGCGGCGTAGACGTCGAGCGCCTCGAGCATCCGCTCCGCCTCCATCACGAGGCTGCCGAGCATGGCGCCGAACACGAACATCCCGATCGTCCACGCGATGAGCGAGCCCCGCTGGAGACGCAGGGCCAGGCCGATCGGCCGGACGAGCAGCCCGCCCGCGCGGGGGCGGCCTTTGCGGGTAGGGAGCACGCCGGCGCCGACATCGCGGCGCTCGATCACGAAGAACGCCAGACCGAGGAGCGCGAGAGCGAGCCCGGCGGAAAGGCCGAGCGTCCACCACTGCTCGCCCGCGAACGGCCGGATCTCCTGCGCCCATCCGACCGGCGTGAGCCAGACGAGCCCGCTCTGGCGGATGTCGCCCATGACGCGGACCACGAAGAGCGCCGCGAACGTCACGGTCGCCATCCCGGTCGCCGCGCGGGAGTGTCCGGTGAGCTGCGCGGCGAGCACGCCCACCGCCGCGAAGACCACTCCGACCGACGCCATCGAGAGGCCGAACGCCATCGAGCCGGCCAGCGGGTAGTATCCGGCGAGCCCGGCGCCGAGCAGCACCCCGAGCACGATCGAGGCGGCCGAGGCGGTGAGGAACGCGGCGGTGACCGGCGCGTAGCGGCCGATCACGCCCGAGCGAAGCAGCTCGAGTCGGCCTTCCTGCTCCTCGCCGCGCGTGTGCCGCACCACGAGGAAGATCCCCATGAACGCCATGGCGATGATGGTGCTCGCCCCCATCTCGTTGACGGCCATGGGCCCGAGGTTGTCCGGTGTCGCCTGGTCCAGGCCGTGTCCCGGCCCGGTCAGCGCGATGCCGAAGGGGTTCCCCATCAGCAGGTCGTTGCGGACGTCGATCGCCTCCTGGGTCTCGTAGAGGCCCGGGAACGCGGCGATCGAGCCCACCACGAGCAGCACGATCGACACGATCCAGACGGGGATTCGCACGCGGTCCCTGCGCAGGAACAGGCGTGCCATCGTCCAGGTTCCCGTGAAGCCGCTCATCGGGCGCCCTCCGTCTGCTCGACGCCGTAGTGGCGCAGGAACAGCTGCTCGAGCGTGGGCGGCCGGCTGATGAGCGAACGGATGCCGAGGCTCGAGAGGTGGGCGATGGTCGCGTCGAGATGCTCGCCGTCCACATCGAAGTGTGTGCGCCCGTTCTCGCGGCTCACGTCGTGGACCCCCGCGAAGCCCTCGATCTCCCCGAGCGGGGCGGCGGTCTCGACGGTGATGGAGGTGCGCGTGAGGTGTCGGAGCTCGTCGAGGGTCCCGCTCTCGACGGCCCTGCCGAGCCGGATGATCGTCACCCGGTCGGCGAGCGCCTCGACCTGCGCGAGTATGTGGCTCGAGAGCAGCACGGTCTTGCCCTCTCGCTTGAGCTCGCGGATGTACTCCTGGAACGTCGCCTCCATGAGCGGGTCGAGTCCCGAGGTCGGCTCGTCGAGGAGCAGGAGTTCCGCGTCGCTCGCGAGGCCGGCGACGATCGCGACCTTCTGCCGGTTGCCCTTCGAGTACGTGCGCGCCTTCTTGGTCGGGTCGAGGTCGAACCGCTCGAGCAGCTCGGCGCGACGCTTCTCGTTGAGCCCTCCGCGCGCGCGGCCGATCACGTCGATCGCCTCGCCGCCGGTCAGGTTCGGCCACAGGGCGACGTCCCCGGGGACGTAGGCGATCCGGCGATGCAGGTCGACCGCGTCGCCCCACGGGTCGCCGCCGAGCAGCCGGGCGGTCCCGCCGTCTGCCCGCAACAGCCCGAGCAGGACCCGGATCGTCGTCGTCTTCCCCGCGCCGTTCGGGCCGAGGAACCCGTGGACCTCCCCCTGCTCGACCCGCATGTCGAGCCCGTCGAGGGCCCGCACCGTGCCGAACTCCTTCACCAGGCCCGCTACCTCGATAACCCTCGTCATCCCTGTCCCTCCTCCTCGCAGCCGCCTACCCGGCGACCGCGTCATCGTCTGAACCGTCGGTCACGTCGACCTGTTCCCGGCCCTCCGGCGGGGGGCGCTCGTCCACGAAGTCCACGCTCTCCCAGGCATCCTCGAACCGCGTGTCCGCGAACGTCCCCTCGGTCAGTACCTCGACCGCGGCCCGCGTGTAGCGCGCGGCGACCTCGGTGGCGAACGCCTCGCCGCCGAACCGGCGCGCGACGTGCTCGAAGAGCACGAGGCCGCCCAGCTGCCACGCGACCAGCACCACCGCCTGGTCGTAGGGGTGCCGGCTCGGCTTGAGCATCCCCGCCTCCACGCCGAGCGCCATGACCTCCTCGGACTCCCGGACCATGTCGTCGAAGAGCCGGGCTGCGGCCGGCGTGCCGTCACCGAGCGCGCGAGAGAGGTAGCGCAGGTGCGGGACGGCGTCCGCGTAGCCGGCGAGCGCCGCGAGCGGATCGGTCGACCCGGACCGCACCGCCTCTTCCTTGCCCTGTTTGAACCGCGCGACGACGAACTCGTCGCACGCGGCCCGCAACCCTTCCTTGGAACCGAAGTGGTGCAGCACGAGCGCCGGCGAGACACCGGCCGCCGCCGCGATCTCGCGGACGGTCGCCTTGTCGAACCCGGACTCGCCGAAGCGCGCGATCGCGGCGTCGCGGATCCGCGCTCGGGTCGTCCGGTCCTCTGTCGAGTGTGTTGAACGCATGTTCAGTATACTAAACGAACGTTCAATCGCCGGCAAGACGGTGTCGCCACAGCGGTCGGAGCGCAGGTCATCCGGTCCCCTCGGCGGCTGATCCCTGGTCGCCCGGCCGTTCAGACGGTGATCGTCTCGATGATGTCGCCGGTCTCGTGGTACCGGCGCACGAGCAGGTCCGCCGGCGTCACGCGCTCGGCAAGCATCGCCTCGAGCGGATCGAGCCGCGCGCCCCACGCGGCGGGCAGGGCCGCCCGGGCCGCCGCGAGCACCGTCGCGGCACCCTCGCGCACCCCGGCGTCCTCGAAGGCGACGGTGGCGACGTGGCGGTGCGCCGCCCCGTCGGGCGTGGTCCTGCGCCCGGGAAGCGTCTCGTCGAGCGCCAGCCCGAGCAGCAGCGCCCCGAACGCGCAGAACAGCGCCACGTCGGGGGGACGGTCGAACGCCTTGAACTCGATCCTCCCCACCTCGGCGGGGAGCCGGGCGAGGTCGGTGAGGGTCGGCGTGCTCACGAGCCGCTCCTCATCGTGGCCGACGAACACGAGCGCCGAGGGGCGCGCACCCGTGCGGTAGTAGGTCCGGCGGGAGCGGCCGCCCCACAGCCGCCCCTCGAAGAACGGCGAGGAGAAGCTGAACGGCACGATCCAGGGGCTGTAGTGCGTGAGCTTGCGGCCGATGTCGATCGTCCGGGCGATCGTGAGCGCGGGGCTCGACACGCTGATATCAGGCCCGTAGGTCAGCATATGGATGTGGGCGGTCAGCTCCTCGGGCGTACGCCGGTTCGACCTCTCCCAGGCGTTGAGCGGCGGCTCGGGCACGTAGGCCGTCCGGAACGGGTTGAGCGAGGTCCGGGCGTCGCGATAGCCGAACGGCGCCGCCTCCTCCTCCCACCGCCGGATGTCGCCGAGGAGTACCGCCATCGCTTCGTCGAGCGATTCGCAGATGGGCGTGCGGATCTCGAAGCCCTTGGGGTCGGTCCGAAGGTAGACTCCCTCGGCGGTGAACCGCTCGAACCCCTCGATGTACCAACGCTTACTCTTGATGCCGAGGTCGCCGACCCGCAGCCCCGGATAGTCGCTCTCGATCGTCGGCAGGCGTTCGACGACCCGGTCGAGCTCCTCGAACGTGGTGGTGGAGAAGTCGCAGAAGCGCCCGTCGCGGTCGACGACCGCGAACTCGTGCTCGATGCCGAACCGGAACTCCTCGGGGGACAGCCTCACGCGGCTACCTCGGCTCTCTCACGGAACACGCACGCTCGGTCTCATCAGCTCGGAGTATATCCCCTGCTCGCCCCGGGTCGGGTTGCCGCATGGGCGCTCCGTCCGGTCACCCGGACGCTCGCCTCAGCCGAGCTGCCAGAGCAGCGTGCCGAACCCGAGCGCCGCGGTGTAGACCGCGAACACGTAGAGCGAGTGACGGCGCAGGAATGCCAGGAGGAACGCGATCGAGACGTACGCGGTCAGAAAAGCCACGACGCCTCCGGCCAGCGCCGCCCCCGCGCCGATGAAGGGCTGCGGGTCGGCCAGGGCGTCGAGCCCGGTCTTCACGCCCGCGAGCATGATGATCGGCACCGAGAGCAGGAACGAGAACCGGGCGGCCTGCTCTCGGTCGAGGCCCATCCCGATCGCCGCCGAGATGGTCGCCCCCGAGCGCGAGACCCCGGGAAGCAGCGCCACGGCCTGGGCCGCTCCCACGAGCAGCGCCTTCCACAGCGGCAGGTCCGAGAGCCCCTGCGAGCGCGCCCTGCCGAGGAACTCGGACGACGCCAGGGCGGCCGAGGTCAGCAGGAAGAACGCCCCGATCCACCTCAGGTCCGCGAACGCCCGGTCGATGAGGTCGCCGAAGGCGATCGCGAGCGCCGCCGTCACGGCGGTGGCCGACAGCACGAGCCACCCCAGTCGCCGATCGACCCTGCGCGCCGCGTCCTTCGACGCGAGTGCGCGGGTCATCCGCGCCAGGTCGTCCCTGAAGTAGACGATCACCGCGAGCAGGGTGGCGAGGTGCAAGACCACATCGTAGGCGAGCCCGAACTCGCTCCAGCCCAGCCCGGTATGGATCAGCATCAGGTGCCCGGACGAGGAGATCGGCAGGAACTCGGTCGCTCCCTGCACCGCCCCGAGCACGACAGCCCTGAAGAACTCTGTCACGAACAGACACTCCCTCGGATCGAATGCGGCACCGGCATTCGGCAGCCAGAGCGTTTCCGTCCGAGCAGTCTACCAGCCCGCGATCGCGCCCCTGGACACGCCGGACCTCCTGGGCTACGGTAACACGACGCTGAGAATCGTGTTACGACTGTGCGCCGTCGTGTGCGGCGCCGAGAGGAGACCCGGACGATGCGACAGCACCGACTCGTGCGCACCATGGCCCTCCTGATCGCGGGAGTGCTCGTTCTCGCAGGGCTCGCGGGGTGCGCGACCGACGGGTCGGGGGCCGACCCCGCCCCGGCCGCGTCCGTAGTCGAGACCGGCACGCTCTCCTTCGTGGCCGACGGCGAGGAACACGCGCGGGAGGGCACGACCTCGAAGGAGGGCTGGGAGATCACCTTCGAGCACGCCTACGTCACGCTCACCGGCATCACCGCCTACCAGACCGACCCGCCCTACGACGTCGACGCCGACGCGTGGGACATCGATCCCCTCCACAGCGTCACCTTGCCGGATGAGTTCACCGTCGACCTCGCCGCCCCGGCCTCCGACCCCGCATCCGTCGGCGAGGTCGGCGATGCGGTGGCCGGTCACTACAACGCGCTGGCCTGGGACCTCGTGCGCGCGTCGAGCGGTCCCGCCGAGGGGCTCTCGATGCTCTTCGTCGGCACGGCCGAGCGGGACGGCGAGCGCGTCGACTTCACGCTGCGCTTCGACCGCGAGGTCACCTACCTCGGCGGCGAGTACATCGGCGACGTCCGCAAGGGAATCCTCGAGGCCGGCAGCGAAGCCGAGATGGAGATGACCTTCCACTTCGACCACTTCTTCGGCAGAGACGACAAGGACGCCGACGACCCGATGAACATCGACGCCCTCGGGTTCGACCCGCTGGCCGCGCTGGCGACCGACGGCGTGCTCGACGTGAGCATGAGCGACCTCGAGGAGTTGCTCCCCGCCGAGGAGTACGCCAAGCTCGAGGCGATCCTCGTGCACTTCGGGCACGTCGGCGAGGGACACTGCATCGCACGCCCCCTCGACTAGGAGGACTTCCGCACCATGAACCGGGTCCGACCCCTGATCGTCTCCGTGGCCATGGCGGCCCTGGCGCTGGCGCTGCCGGCACCGGCCGCGATGGCCCACGGCGTCGACCTCACCGCCGGGACGGTCGAGGGTGTGGAGGTCACCGCCGTCTTCGACGGGGGCGGCGGCCCGATGGCCGGCGCGCAGGTGACCGTCTTCGCTCCGGACGACCCCGCCCGGCCGTGGATGACCGGCACCACGGACGAGGAGGGGCGCTTCTTCTTCGTGCCCGATGCGGCACTCCCCGGCACGTGGGACGTGCAGGTTCGGCAGGCGGGTCACGGCGGGATCGTCCGCGTCGAGGTCACCGCCGAGGGTGCCGAGGTCGCCGCTGATGCCGCCGGGCTCCCCGTCACGCAGAAGGCGCTGATGGCGCTCGCTGTCGCGTGGGGAGCGCTCGGCACCGCCCTGTACTTCCGAAGGCGGGCCGCCTGATGCACATCCCCGACGGCATCTTACCCGTCTCCGTCGCCGCTGCCGGCTTCGCCGGGGCCGGGGCCGTGACCTGGCTCTCGCTGCGCCGCATCGAGCGGACCTATCCCGACCCCCGCGCGGGCGTGCCACGGGCGTCGCTCCTGACCGCCGTCTTCTTCATGGCCTCGCTCGTGCACGTCCCGGTGCCGCCGGCGAGCGTACACCTCGTGCTCTCGGGGCTGATGGGCGTCGTGCTCGGGTGGTTCGCGATCCCCGCGATCCTCGTGGGGCTGTTCCTGCAGGCGGTGATGTTCCAGCACGGGGGACTCACGATGCTCGGCGTGAACGCGTGCATCATCGGCCTGCCCGCGCTGCTCGCCAACCGGGTCTTCGCGCTGCGCCGCCTGCTCCCCGCGCGCCTCGCCACGCCCGGCTCGGCCGCGCTCGCCTTCCTGGCGAGCTTCGCCGCGATCGCGGTGGGGGCGGCCGCGGCGGCCCTCCTGATCGTGAGCACCGTGCCCGCGCACCTCGACGCCGCCGCCGAGCGGGCGGCCACCTTCACCCTGCTCGCCGCGCACGTCCCCCTCGGCGTGATCGAAGGGGTGGTCACGGCGCTCGTGGTGCTCTTCCTACGGCGCGTCGATCCGGGCCTGCTCGGGGAGCCCCGCCGATGATCGCCCGCGCCAACCCGGAGGCCGTGCGCGAATCGTCCCTCACCCGCTGGGAGACCCGGGCGAAACTCATCGGCCTGCTGTGCCTCGTCTTCGCCTTCGCGAGCGTGCGCGACACGCGCCTTCTTGCGCCGATGGTGCTCCTCTCGCTCGCGGTCTTCGGCCTCTCCGCACTGCCGGCGCGCCACCTCCTCTCCCGCCTGAAGGTCCCCGGCGTCTTCCTGGTCGCGCTCGCGGTGGTCCTCCCGCTCTTCTCCGGCGAGACCGTCCTCGCCGAGGCGGGCCCGGTCGCGCTGCGTCTCGAGGGCACCCTCGCGTTCCTGTCGGTCGCCGCACGGTTCTTCAGCATCGTCACGCTGGCGACGGTGCTCTTCGGCACCACGCCGATGCCCACGCTCGTGCGCGCTATGCGCTCACTCGGTCTCCCCGCACTTCTCGGTGACATCCTGCTCTTCACCTACCGCTACATCTTCCAGCTCGCCGAGGACCTCCATCGCGCACGCGTCGCCGCGCGCCTGAGGGGGGCGCGGTTCGGCTCGATCCGGTCCGTGAGCACCACCGCGCACATCATCGGCTCGCTGCTCGTGCGCAGTAACTGGCAGGCCGAGCGCGTGCTCGCGGCCATGCTGCTTCGCGGCTACGGCTCCGCGCGCTCGCTCGAGGTGCGTCGTGCGCCGGTCGCGCGCGACGTCGCCGCCCTCGCGCTCTGTCTCGCGCTCGCCGCGGTGTTCGTGCTCTCGCCGGCGCTCATCGGCTAGGATGACGGGGTGAACACGACCACCACACATCCCGCCGGGGCGCCCAAGGCGATCTCTGCCGCTGGCCTCGGTTTCGGGTACCCGGGACGCGGGCCGGTGCTCGAGGGTGTCACCATCGAGGCGGCCGCGGCCGAGCGCGTCGGCGTGATCGGCCCGAACGGCGCGGGCAAGACGACCCTCTTCATGCTGCTCTGCGGGGTGCTCGCGCCCACGGAGGGGACGCTCGAGGTGTTCGGCGCTACCGTGGAGCCTGGCGCGTTCCGGCCCGAGATCGGCATGGTGTTCCACCACACGAACGACCAGCTGATCTGCCCGACCGTTCGCGAGGACATCGCGTTCGGGCCGCAGAACACCGGCCTGCTCGAGGAGGCCGTCTCCGCCCGGGTGCACGCCGCGGCGGCCGCCACCGGGATCGCCCACCTGCTCGACCGGACCCCGCATGAGCTCTCGAGCGGCGAGCAGCGGCTCGTCGCGATCACGGGGATCCTCGCGATGGAGCCGCGTCTGCTCATCCTCGACGAGCCCACGTCCGACCTCGACCTGCGCTACCGGCGGCGGCTGATCCGGCTCATCGAGCGGATGGAGGGGCAGACCGTCATCGTCGCCTCACACGACCTCGAGTTCATCCTCGAGACGTGCGGCCGGGTCCTGCTGCTCGATGCCGGTCGCATCCAGGCCGACGGCGCGCCGGCCGAGATCATGGCCGATGAGGGCCTCATGGCCGCCCACGGGCTCGAGGTCCCCCACTCGCTCGTGGCCACGTGGCACCGGCACCGGGGGTCGGGGGTCGACGAGCACGGGGACGCGGCGGGCTGAGCGTCCAGCGCCGTACCTCTGCGCTCGCGTGACCTCAGGTGATGTTCTCGCCCGTGGTCGTGGCCACGAACCGGCCATGCTTCACGCCCTTGGTCCCGATGAGCCCGCTCGCGATGCGCTCGATCTCCCGGATGTCACCACGCAACACCACGACCTCGAGACAGTTGTGTGCATCCAGGTGGATGTGGAGCGTCGAGACGATCTCGTGGTGATGGGAGTGCTGGTGCTCGGTCAGCTTGTCGGAGAGGTCACGCGTGTGGTGGTCGAACACCAGCGTGACGGTGCCGACCGCCTCGCCCTCGGCCTGCTCCCACTGCCGCTCGACGAGCGCGTTGCGCATCAGGTCTCGCACCGCCTCGGAACGGTTGATGTATCCGCGGTCGCGGATCAGATCGTCGAACCGTTCGACGAGGCGCTCATCCGCCGAGACGCTGAACCTCACGACATCCGACATGCGTGCCTCCCGGGCTGGATGGCTCCGACCATACGGACGTAGCGTACCAGCACCGGAAGGGCGGCGTGCGGATGTTCGCGAGACCCGACTAGTCGGCGGCCTTCACCTGCATCGGCTTGCCGCAGCACATGACCGACAGCTCGCAGTCGGAGTCGTGCGTGCAGCTGTCGCCCGAACAGGTGCGGCTTACCGTGAGCTCGATGTCGCAGTCATCGCACGAGCATACGAGCACATCTCCATCTTTGACGTCCACAGGGTCCTCCTCGGTCGCGGGAGCGCGTCTTGAGAGTGCGTACCCCGTTCGACCGCCGTCGCATCACCCGATGTCACCCGCTCGGTGACGAGACGGCAACGCCCCCTGGAACCACCGGGACGCGTGCACGTACGCTGCCCGGGACGTATCGAGGTCTCACCGAGGCACGAAGGAGGGCGCGAGGATGACCGCCATCATGGACGTACTGCAGCTCAGCGGAGGGATCATCCTGTGCGCGGGCTATCTCCCGCAGATCCGGCGCATCCTCACCACGCGTTCCGCACACGACCTGAGTCTCGCCATGTGGCTCTCGGTGCTCACCGGGCTCGTCCTCATGGAGATCTACGCGGTTCACCTGTTCCTGACGGCCGGCACGCGCGCGCTGCTGATCACGAACTCCGCGAGCCTGGCGTTCAGCATCGTGATGGTCGGCCTCATCCTCACCTACGGCGTCAGGCCGACACTCCTCGTGCGCCCCGCACCCGAGCGGCTCCGTCGCGCGCCCACGGATGCCGTCGGGCAGACGGTCCAGCGTGTCGAACAGGCGGCCTGAGCCGGACCTCCCGCTCAGCAGGCATGCCTCGACTCAGGCATGAAGCACCTGGCCGAGGAAGGTCCGCGTGCGCTCCTCGGCTGGGCTCCCGAAGAACCGGTCGGGCGTGGCCTGCTCGATGATGATCCCGTCGTCCATCATGATCACCCGGTCGGCGACCTCCCGCGCGAACCCCATCTCGTGCGTGACCATCACCATCGTCATGCCTGCGGCGGCGAGGTCCTGGACGACCTGGAGCACCTCGGCTACGAGCTCGGGGTCGAGCGCCGAGGTGACCTCGTCGAAGAGCATGATCTCCGGGTCCATCGCGAGCGCCCGCGCGATCGCGACACGCTGCTTCTGGCCGCCGGAGAGCTGCGAGGGCCACGCCTTCTCCTTGTCGGGCAGGCCGACCTTCTCGAGCAGCTCCCGCGCCGTGGCCTTGGCCTGCTTGCGGGGCACGCCCTTGACGTTCTCGGGCGCGATCGTGATGTTGTCGATCACGTTCTTGTGGGGGAACAGGTGGAAGTGCTGGAACACCATCCCCATCTTCTCGCGCACCTTGTCGAGGTTGTCCCGGGCCGGGTCTATGACCTCCCCGTCAAGGAGCACCTCGGAGCCCTCATCGGGCATCTCCAGGAAGTTCAGGCACCGGAGGAGGGTCGACTTGCCCGACCCGCTCGGCCCGATGATGACGACCACCTCGCCCTCGGCCACCGCGATGTCGACACCCTTGAGCACGTGCAGGTCGCCGAAGTGCTTGTGCAGGTTCCTGGTCTCTATGACGTTCACGCCGCAGCCCTCCTGTCGGGGGTCAATCGCAGCTCGAGCTGGTTCACGAGCCAGGTGAAGATCAACACCAGCACGAGGTAGTAGAGCCCGGCCACGAGGTAGGTCTCGAACGGGCGGAAGTTCGCCGCCGCCGCGGTCATCGCCCGGCTGTAGAGCTCGGATACGCCGAGGAACGCGACGAGCGAGGAGTCCTTGAGCCCGATGATGAACTGGTTGCCGAGCGGGGGGATCGCCCGACGGAACGCCTGCGGCAGGATGATGAGCCGCATCGAGAGGCGTCTGGACATACCGAGCGAGCGCGCCGCCTCATGCTGCCCGTGGTCGATGCTCTGGATCGTGCCACGGAAGATCTCGGCGACATAGGCGCCCGCGTGGATGGCGAGCGCGAGCGAGCCGGCCCAAAACGAGCTCAGCACCACGATCTCCGAGATGCCGAAGTAGAGGAACATCAGCAGCACGATCAGGGGCGTACCCCGGACCACCCCGATGTAGGCGTTCGCGAGCAGGTTCCCGATCGGGTTGCGTGAGAGCTTGAGGAACGCGAACACGAGCCCGATGACGACCGCGAGCGCGAGCGACACGGCGGTGAGCCGCAGCGTCATCCCGGTCGCTTTCAGAAAGCCGAGGAAGTGCATGTCGAGCACAACCCAGATGGATTCGAACACGAGAAGTCTCCTTCGCATGGAGCGGGGCCGGCCGGATGCCGGCCGGCCCCGTCAGAGCCGAGATGATGGTGTGACAGCCGACCTACTCGCCGAGGATGTTCTCGGGGAACCAGCGCAGGCTGATCGCCTCGTAGGTGCCGTCCGCGATCATCTCCTCGAGCGCGGCGTTGATGGCGTCGAGCAGCTCGGTGTCGCCCTTCTGCACGGCGATCCCCATCTCATCCTGCTCGAGCACGTCTCCGACGGGCTTGATGCCGAGGCCTGACTCCTCCATAGCCGTGAAACCGACCAGCAGGTCGGTGATGACGGCGTCGATACGCCCGGTGGTCAGGTCCTGCAGCGCGACGATGTCACTGTCGTACGTGACGACGTTATCCTCGCCGGTGATGTCGTTGGCGAGCTCGAGATAGGTCGAAGCTTTGACGACGCCGATGCGGGCCCCCGCGAGATCGACGGGGCCGGTGATCGTGTCGTTGCCCTCGGTCACGAAGGTCTGCGCGCCCGAACGGTAGTAGGGGCGGGTGAAGTCGACCTGTTCGCGACGCTCATCGGTGATGCCGTGGCTGGCCACGAGCGCGTCGTAGCGCCCGTCACGCAACCCCTGGATGAGCGTGTCGAAGGGGACGGGGGACACCATCTCGGGAGTCCTGCCGATGCGCTCGGCGATCTCGAAGGCGATGTCGACGTCGAATCCGACGATCTGGCCGCCCTCATCGAAGCTGAACGGCTTGTAGGCGCCGCTGTTGGCGAAGACGAAGGTCTCCGCCGAATCCACCCCGCCGACTGTGCCGTCGTCGCCGTCATCGGCGCAGCCGACGAGAGCGAGTAGGCCCGCCGCGAGCGCGGCTGTCACGATCAACTTCCAGGTACGCTTCATGTGTGTGCGACCTCCCGGTCAGTCCGGTTACGTGTCGACCCCACACTCGGCGACCGGAACCCACCAACACACACCTCACAATGCAAGTAATTCGACCTCTCATGCAAAGCAAGACACGCCAGTAAGCCTGGTCACATCCAAGAGGGGAACATGACAACCGTACCGCAAGCCCGTGAGCATTGCAAATCGGTGTGTGCGCTGAAAGCCGACCCTTCGGGTCTCACCAGGGGTTATCCGAAAGTATGCATTGCGATTCATTCACGTCCGTGGCGCGTCGCCCGGTGCGTCACCCGGCGCGCCTACCGCACCCACTGCGTAGCCTGATCGCGCGCCTCGGCGACCGCGGCCCCCGACTGCCGGCGCGCCATGCGCCTGAGCACGACGGGCGCGACCAGCAGGCCGGCGACCGACCACGCCCCGAGGACCGCGACGGTCTCGAGCGTGCGCCAGGTGCCGCCGATCTCCGCCGCCGCCACCTCGGCGGGAAGGAACGCCGACCGCAGGCCGATCCCGAGCCAGTACACCGGGAACACCTGCCCGAGCACCTGCACCCAACCCCAGAGCGAGCTCATCGGGACGAAGATGCCCGAGATGGCGGTCACCGCCATGACCGGCAGGAACCCCCAGGTCATCGCCTTTTGCGTGTTGGGGACGAGCGCGCCGATGATGATGCCGATGGGCAGCGTCGCGAGGAGTCCGAGACCGACCACCCAGGCGAAGGTGAACCAGCCCTCGGCGCCGCGCTGGGAGAAGACGTCGAACAGGATGGCGCTCGGGACCATGAGGACGCCGAGCATCGGCACGAGACTGAGCGAGTGGAGCACGACCTGCCCGACCACGTATCCGGTCACCCCATGGGGCGCACACTTCGCCCGCAGCAGGGTGCCGTCCTCGCGTTCCATGGCAAGCGTCTGCGCGGGGCCGGCCACGAGGCTGAATACCAGGAACGCGGCGAGGATCCCGGGAAGCGCGAGCACGGGGAACGCGAGGTCGATGCCTTCGACCGTGCTGTCCCGCCTGAAGTAGAGGTAGGTCACGGTCGCCACCGACGTGAACAGGTAGAAGCCCTGGTCCTGGGGGCTCTTGAGGCTGAGGACGAACTCGGTCCATCCGCGGGCGAGCCCGATCCTCACCGCGTGCCGACGGGCGCTCACGGGGACACCTCCTCGAACAGTCCCTGACTGCGGGACGCGTGCTGCCCGCTCTCGTGCGCCTGCACCATCGCGAGGTAGGTCTCCTCGAGCGACGCCCGCCGCACCTCCAGATCGGTGATCTCCTCCGCCTCGCCGAGGAGGTCGCGCACGAACGCGACCGGGTCGGGCGTCGAGCGCGCGTGCTGCTCGCCGCCTGCGCGCCACCGGACCTCCGCCTCGCGACCGATCTCCCGGGCGAGCTCGTCCGCGCTCCCGTCCGCCACGATGCGGCCGGCCGCGAGGATCAAGATCCTGTCAGCCAGGCGCTCGGCCTCGCTGAGGTCGTGGGTGGTCAGCAGGATCGTGGTGTCCTCCCGCTGCGCGAGCGCCTCCACGAGCTCGTGGAACTCACGACGGCCGTGCGGGTCGAGACCGGCGGTCGGCTCGTCCAAGAAGAGCAGTTCCGGGTGCCCGATGATCCCGATGGCGACATCGAGACGGCGGCGCTGTCCGCCTGACAGCGTCCGGATCTTCTGGTCCGCCTGCTCCTCCAGGCCCACCGCTGCGATCAGCCGCTCCACGTCCCGCGGCCGGCTCCGCTCCGGCGTCGAGTACGGCTCGTAGTAGCGGCCCAGGTGGCGCAGGAGCATCCTCGGAGTCCAGCGAGCATGGTCGCGCCAGGACTGCAGCACCACGCCGGTACGCGCTCGCCACTCCTCGCCCGCATGCGCGGGGTCCACGCCGAGGACCCGCACCTCGCCCGCCGACCGCATCCGCAGCCCTTCGAGGATCTCGATGGTCGTGGTCTTTCCGGCGCCGTTCGGGCCGAGCAGCACTACGACCTCCCCCCGCCGGACGCTGAAGGTGACGCCGTCGAGGACATCCTTGTCGCCGTAGCGCATCCTCAGGTCCTCGACGCCGACCGCGCGTTCTCCGCCCACCAGGCACCCTCCGTCCGTCCGGTCGTCGGCGCCCCCGACCGGGTGCTCCCGGCCGAGGGCGCCGCTCAGATGGTGTGTACCCCACGGGACCCCGGCACACCACGAACGACCGGGCCGGTTCGGGTATATCTCGTGGTGATGGCGGGTGCGACGCGGCGGAGGCGAGATGTCTGAAGGCGGCACGACATGCGACTGATCATCCGTGGGGTGTTCTGGTTCGGCCTCTACCTCACGATCATCCTCTTCCCGCTGATCGCCGGAGTCGTGTTCTTCGACGCCTCGCAGGCCGCCAGTCCGTTCATCTACCTCGCCATCGCGACCGGCTACATCGCCCTCGCGCTGATGGCCACCGAACTCGCGCTCGTCTCGCGGTTCGCCGGCGTGGCAGGCGCGTTCGGGCTCGACTCGCTGTTGCAGTTCCACCGGCAGATCGGCATCGCCTCCATGGCCTTCGCAGCGGCGCATCCGCTGCTTCTCGTAGCCGACCGCGCCTACACCGTGCGCCTCCTCGTCCCGAACGCGCAGCTCCCCTGGCCGGTGAGCGCAGGCGGGCTCGCCTTCCTGCTGGCCGTGCTGGTCGTGGGCCTGTCGGTCTACCGTCGCCACCTCCGCCTCTCGTACGGCATCTGGCACCTCACGCATGGGCTCTTCTCGATCGCGCTCATCGGATTCGCTGCGGCGCACGTGCTCGGGATCGGCCGCTTCGCCGCCCTACCGGTCATGCGTGCCCTCTGGATCGTCTACCTCGTCTTCTTTGTGGGCATGTTCCTGCGCTACCGCCTCCTGCGTCCACTCTCCCTCATGCGCCATCCCTGGGAGGTCGCGGAGAACCGCGTCGAGCACGGCAACTCACACACGCTTGTGTTGCGCCCCGTGGGCCATGACGGGTTCCGGTTCGAGCCCGGCCAGTTCGCGTGGATCGGCTTCGGCCGCTCCCCCTTCGCCACCGATCAGCATCCGATCTCGTTCTCCTCCAACGGTGACATCCCCAACCACGACGGGGCCATCGCATTCACGATCAAGCAGCTCGGGGACTGGTCGTCCCAGGTCGTGCCGACCGTCGAGCCGGGCACCAGGGCGTGGGTCGACGGCCCCCACGGCGTGTTCACCATCGACCGCGAGGAGGGCGCCGGGTACGTCCTCATCGGTGGGGGCGTGGGCATCACGCCGCTCTACTCGATGCTGCAGGCACTCGAGACGAGGGGCGACCCTCGGCCGGTCTACCTGTTCCATGCCGCCAACGACTACGGCGACCTCACGTTCCGTGAGGAACTCGCCGAGATGGACGCGCGCATGGAGACCTTGACCGTGGTCACCGTCCTCCTGCGTCCGCACGAGGGGTGGGAGGGCGAGTCAGGGTTCGTGACCGAGGAGATCATCACCCGCTACCTGCCGCCGACGCTCTACCGCCGTTTCCAGTATTTCATCTGCGGGCCCGGACCGCTGATGGACGCCATGGAACGGGTCCTGCCCGCGATCGGAGTGCCCGCCGACCGCGTCCACACCGAGCGCTTCGACATGGTGTAGGGAGGTGTCGTGAACCACCGGATCGTATCGACCGTGGTCGTCATCAACGTGGCGCTCTTCGTGGTCGCCGCGGGGATGTTCGCGTGGGCGGCGGCGGTCGTCGCACCGCTCGAGCCCGGGGCGGGGTACGCACCCGACGACCCGCACCCTCCCGCACGGCGAACCGAACCCTGCCTCGACTGCCACACCGTCGCGGCCGACACGATCCCGGTCACCCACCGCCACTACCAGGTCGATGCCTGCTCGAGATGCCATCGGCCCGCCGTTCGCGTGCTCGTGCCGCACTCCGTCGCGATGGGCGAGGCGCGATGCCCGCTCTGCCACGGGGAGCCCGCCCGCGACCTCGGCATGCCCGAGAGCCACCTGCGCTTCGAGACGGGGGCGTGCCTGCTCTGTCATCCGGTGGACACACGCTTCTACGACCGGCAGCCCGGTCCGGCGGGCCTGTCGCTCAGCCCTGCCGGGTCGATCGCGCACCCGATCGGCGGCGTCTTCGCGGACTGCGACGCGTGTCACCACGTGCCCGCGAGAAGTACGCTCCCGGAGAACCACCGCGACTTCGCACCGCAGACCTGCATGGACTGCCACAAGCCGAGGCCTGCCGAGGAGTAGGCCCGTTACCGGAACGGGACTTGACGTCGCCGAGTAGCATGAACCACGATTTCCCCGACGTGGCCGTCCGAGGCCATGCACTCGATACGAGGGGGATCTCATGAGCGATGCGAGCACTTCGGAGGAGCAGACGACGTACGACACCCCGGCGCAGGCACAGACACGCGGCGGGTACGGCTCAGGCTGGCTCTATCTGGTCGCGGCGCTGTCGATCCTGAACACCGCGATCGTGTTCTTCGGCGGGGAGTTCTCGCTGATCTTCGGTCTGACCTCCGCGCTCGTCGCGGCCTACATCTTCGACGCGGCCCTCGCCATCGGCATCACGGTCGTGCTCGCGGCACTCTTCGGGGGGCTCGGTTTCGCCGTCGCCCGCGCCAATCAGTTCGCCCTGATCGCCGCGCTCGTCCTCTACCTGGCGGACGCGGCCGTCGGCGCGTGGGCGGTGCTGATCGTGGGCGACTCGAGCATGCTGCTCGACCTCGGTGCGCACCTCTTCGTTCTCTGGGGCCTGATCCAGGGCCTGCGGCAGATGCGCGCCGAGAGCGCGGATCCCGCCGCGGGCGCCTTCGGCGTTCCGGCCGAACAGGACGCCTAGCTCCGATCCGCAGACCCGGACACGTGGAAGGGCGTCCGCTCGGCGGGCGCCCTTCCACTCGGTTTCAAGGCCGCTGCCGGCCTCAGTCGATCAGGCCGTGCCCCTCCTCGGCGTAGGCACCGGTGTCGGCGCGGTACGCCGGCTCGGTGAAGGGCAGGAACTCAGGGACAAGGCCGTGCCCCTCCTCGGCGTAGGCACCGGTGTCGGCGCGGTACGCCGGCTCGGTGAAGGGCAGGAACTCGGCCACGAGTCCGTGACCTTCCTCGGCGTACGACCCCGTGTCGCCGCGATACCCGTCTACCGCCGCCGCGACCACGGGGACGAGCGCGAGGATGAGGAGGGCCGTGAGTACCACCGCCACTCCTGCGAGCAGGCGTGAAGCCGTTCGATCGATCGATGCGTTCAACATCGTCTTCACCTCCCAGGGCGGCGTGCGTATGGGCGACCGCCCAGAGTGAATATGCGCGTCCGGCGTAACGAGGGGTTAAGCGAGTGCAAAGGCCGGGTACGTCCCCCGCCCGCGCGCCGCCATGCACGAGGCCGGGCCGCCACATGGGTACATCCGAGATGTGATCGAACGCCGTCCAGGGACCGCCAGATGAAAGAACCGGACTCCATCGTCGTACACGACCTCGAACTGTTCCCGCACGAACGGACCCTGCTCGTGAAGGGCCGTCCGGTCGACGTGACCGCACGGGAGTTCGACATCCTCCAGCGCCTCGCGACACATCCGGGCTGGGTCTACTCAGCCGAACAGCTCTCCGACGGGGAGGACGAGGCGATCGACACGAGTCCGGACTCGGTCAGGGTCCACATCGCCCACCTCCGCCACAAGCTGGCCGAGGCCGGTGTCGCCGAGGCGATCGGAACGGTCCGGGGCGTAGGATACCGGCTCGAAGGGCAGGGTCCCCGCGCGCAGGACGCCGCTGCGTGCGACGCCACCGGACGGGCGGGAGCGGAGCCGGAGTCGCGTCGGCTGCGCGATGCGTTCTGGCTCCTGGAGCGCGCGGTGCTCGAGGCCGAGGCGACGGGCGACCCCTCACTGATGGCCGCGGCGCGCGAGGCGCTCGACGAGGCGCGACGGACGATCTCCCGCTGGCCGCCGGACGAGTGAGCCCACGAACGCGAACCGGGCCCGTCACCGGAGACGGCTCGCCGCGGGTCAGGACCCTTCGCGCAGGAAGTCCGCCGCGTCCGCCGGCGGGACGTCCTCGCCCCAATCGATCCGCCCGTTGTCGCGCCAGTCGATGATGTGCCAGATCTCATGCGCCATGATCCGCTCGATCGACACGTAGCGCTCGGGGCTGATCACGATCCTGCCGGTGCGGTAGTAGGCGACCGCCTGATGGCCCTCAGGGGTCTCGCCGCCCTCGACGGTCACGCCGTCGAGCAGCCGGTAGGTGCGCTGGTACTCCTCGAGAAGCTCCCTCGCCCGCCGGATGTCGGCGGTCACCTCCTGCTCAGGCGCGACCGCCACCGGTATCGCGGGCGCGGTGTAGGGGGCCGCGGCGTCGTCAGCCACGGCGTCGACGACGGGCGCGACGGTGGACGCCGGTGAGGCGAACAGCGAGAGGGCGACCGCGGAGGCGAGGAGGAGTGTGCGTAGTGTGGTCATGCCGGCTGGCACAAGCGAGTTCTATGCCGAGGCCGGACTCACTCGCGACTCCCCGCGTGATGCTCGGGGCGGGGAACCGCCGAGGCGGCCCTCCTGAACAGGTCGCGCCCGATATGGCAGTAGCCACCCGGATTCTTCTCGAGGAAGCCCTGGTGGTACTCCTCGGCGGGCGTGAAGCTCGTGAGCGGGGCGACCTCGACGACCACGGGCCGGTCGTAGCACTTCTGGAGCTCGACGAGTGACGCGTCTATGACGGGACGGTCGGAGGGCTCGGTGTAGAAGACGCCACTGCGGTACTGGCTCCCTACGTCGTTGCCCTGGCGGTCCCGCGTGGTGGGATCGATCGCCTCGTAGAAGAGCTCGAGCAGGAAGGGAAGGGGCGCGACCGCCGGGTCGTACTCCACGCGGACCGTCTCGGCGTGGCCGGTGTCGCCCCTGATGACGTCCCGGTAGGTGGGCGACCCGGTGGTTCCGTTCGCGTAGCCGGACTCCACCGTCAGCACGCCGGGCACCAGGCCCATGTAGCGCTCCACGCCCCAGAAACAGCCGCCTGCCAGGTAGATAGTGGCCATCGTGCCTCCCGGGTCCGTGAGCCTGACCGCGCGCCCTAACTGCCGATGGAGCCGCGGCCGACCGAGAGCCGGGCCTGGAGGCTGCGCGCGATGGTCGAGATGATGAAGTTGATCGTGAAGTAGATGATCGAGATCACCACGTAGATGGTGATGATCTGGCTCGGCCGCCAGAAGGTCGCCGCGAGGATGGTGCCCTTGAACATCAGCTCGTACGCGCCGATCGCCATGGCGAACGACGAGTCCTTGATGACCGTGACGAACTGGGACACGATCGGGGGGATCATCTTGACGACCGCGGGCGGCAGCACGATGTGGCGCATCGACTGCAGGAACGAGAAGCCCTGCGAACGCGCCGCCTCCCACTGCCCCGTGGGGACCGAGTTCAGACCGCCGCGGATGACCTCGGCGATGATTGCCGAAGTGTAGATGGTCAGGCCGATCGTCGCGGCCCACATCGCCGGCAGGCCCAGCACGAAGTAGCTCGTGAGGATCAGCAGCAGCGTGGGCAGGTTGCGGACGACCTCGATGTAGGTCGCCGCGAAGTGCTTGACGACCGGCAGGCCCGAGTAGCGCATCGCGCCGAGGACCGTGCCGAACGCGAAGCTCAGCACGATCGAGAGCGCCGCGATCTGCAGCGTGAGCAGCAGGCCGTACCACAGCCCGATCCACAGAATCGGGTCGGAGAGCATCACGGCGACGGGGTTCTCCATGAAGGCGTCCATCACGCCACCCTCGTCCGGTCCTCGAGGCGGCGGGCGAGGATCGCGAGCGGGAAGCACATCAGGAAGTAACCGAGGCCCACGAGCACGTAGGTCGGCCCGTAGTGACCGAACCGGCCCGCGAACGCGTCACCGGCGTACATGAGGTCACCGCCCGCGATGATCGCGATGACCGAGGTGTTCTTGATGAGGCTGACCGCCTGGTTGGTGAGCGGCGGCAGAACGATGCGCATGGCCTGCGGGATGATGATGTAGCGCATGGCGCCCACGTAGGTGAAGCCCTGCGAGACGGCGGCCTCGAGCTGTCCTCGGCCGATGGACTGGATCCCCGCGCGGACCACCTCGGAGATGTAGGCCCCGTGATACATCCCCACGCCGAGGATGCCGATCGTGATGACCGGGATGAACAGGCCGGAGATGATCATGGGCAGCGCGTTGAAGATCATGAAGACCTGGATGAGCAGCGGGGTGTTCTGGTAGAACTCCACGTACCCGCGGGCGAACGCGCGCGGTCCCGTCCAGTGTGAGGCCCCCATCACGCCGAGGACCGTCCCCAGGGCCAGCGCGAGCGCCAGCCCCAGGGACGCCACGGTCAACGTGACAAGTGCCCCCTGCCAGAGCAGGTCGATGTTGGAGAACACGGCCTCCCAGCGAGGGATCGCGAACGGTCCCTCCTGCAGGAAGCCTATGCGTCCGAAGATGTCCGACATGCCCCGGCTACTCACTGATCGCACGCGATCAGAGAAGGTTCCACTTCTCGAAGATCTCGTCGAGCTCACCGCTCGCGCGCATCTCGGCGAGCATGTCGTTGAAGAACTCGGTGAGGTCGTCGTTGCCCTTCTTGAAAGCGGCACCGTAGTCCTGCGGCGAGAAGCCGTCAGGGAGGATGGACGAGTCATCGGTCAGGTAGCCGGTGAGGATCGACTTGTCGACCGAGAACGCGTCGACGCGGCCCGACTCGAGAGCGGCGTTGATCTCGGGGTAGGTCGCGAACTCGAGGAACTCGACCGAGATGCCGAGAGCGTCGGCCTCGGCCTGGACGGCGTCGGCGGTGGTGGCGCCCTGTGCGACGCCGATCCGCTTGCCGTCGAGGTCAGCGAGGCTCTCGAAGCCGGAGGCGTCCTTGACCAGCAGGCCGACCTCGTCCTGGTAGTAAGTCTCCGAGAAGTTCCACTGCTCCTTGCGCTCCTCGTTGACGGTGAAGGTCGCGATGACCACGTCGAGCTGGCCGTTGTCGAGCAGCGGGCCACGGGTCTTGGCGGTGACGGCCTCGAACTCGACGTCATCGGCGGTCAGGCCGATGCGCTCGGCGAGCGCGTACGCGAGGTCGATCTCCATGCCGGAGAACTCACCCGTGGCGGCATCCTGGAGCCCGAAGTTGGGCACGTCCGCCTTGACGCCCACGCGCAGCACGCCCCGGTCGAGGATCTCCTGGACGCCGGCGGGCAGGTCGCTCGCGGGTGCCTCGGCCGGCTCGTCGTCGGTCGCGGGCTCATCCGAGCCGCAGCCCACGAGGCCGAACGCGCCGAACGCGAGCACGAGCGCGAGCAGCAACAGTACTGACTTCTTCATACTTCCTCCTTCTCCCCGGGCCACACCCGGGACTGGTGACGCGTGCCTACCGATGGTGCAAGAGGGGCCTGTCGCGACCCCTTCGAAACCGATGTCGGCCCCTGGGCCTACCGAAGGATCTTGCTCAGGAACAGCTTGGTCCGGTCGTGCTGCGGGTTGACGAAGAAGTGCTCGGGCGTCCCGTCCTCGATGATCCGCCCCTCGTCCATGAAGACCACGCGGTCGGCCGCCTCACGCGCGAAGCCCATCTCGTGCGTGACGACCACCATCGTGATCCCGCTGTTCGCCAGGTCGATGATGACCTCGAGAACCTCCTGGATCATCTCCGGATCGAGCGCCGAGGTGGGCTCGTCGAAGAGCATGATCTTGGGGTGCATGTTGAGGGCGCGGGCGATCGCCACACGCTGCTGCTGTCCGCCGGAGAGCTGGGCGGGATACTTGTCGGCCTTCTCGCTCAGGCCGACGCGCTGGAGGTATCCGAGGGCTGACTCCGTGGCCTCGTCCCTTGAGACGCCCTTGACCACCATCGGCGCGAGCGTGAGGTTGTCGAGCACGGTCTTGTGCGGGTAGAGGTTGAAGGACTGGAAGACCATCGCCACCGACTGGCGGACCTTGGCGACCGGGGCGCGGTGGGCGGTCAGGTCGACGCCGTCGACGACGACCTGGCCGGAGCTCGGCTTCTCAAGCATGTTGATGCATCGGATAAGGGTCGACTTGCCTGATCCGGAGGGGCCGATGATGACCAGTTTCTGGCCGGCCGGGACCTCGAGGTCGACGTGCTGGAGGGCGTGCAGGCTGCCAAAGTGCTTGCACACGTCAACGAGCGTGATCAATCAGGTTCTCCTCTGTCGGACCGGTCTTACGAAATGCCCGAGCGGGGTCGTTCGCCACCGCTTCCATCCCGGCATCAGGACCGGCCTGCTCCCCCGCACGGACGTCCGGTGCGGATTGTATCGACACGACAGTCTAGCAGTATATCGGCTCCGGGCGCGCGTGTCGCCTCGCGCAGGGAACGCCGGTGTCCGCCGGATCCCCCGCAACCGGCCGGTTGCGCGCCCGCCACCGGAGAATCAGACTTGCAGGGACGTCCCCGACCGAGAGGCCTGACCGATGGGTGTGAGCGGCGAGTTCGTGTTCCTGAACGGTGCGGTCCTGCCTGCGGACGAGGCCGCGATCTCGCCGTTCGATGCGGGTCTGCTGCGCGGCTATGCGGTCTTCGACCTGCTGCAGACGCTGCGCGGGGAACCCTTCATGCTCGAGGAGCACCTCGCCCGCTTCCGGGGCTCGGCGGCGATGCTCGGCCTGCGCGTGCCCCTCGACGACGAGGGGATCACGGCGGTCATCCACGAGCTGCTGGAGCGCAACGCCCACGCCGAGGCGACCGTGCGGATGGTACTCACCGGCGGCGTCTCCCCCGACGGGATGCACTTCGACCCGACGACCCCCACGTTCCTCATCATCACCCACGAACTGTTCGAGATCCCCGCCTCGGCCTACGACGACGGGGCGCGACTGCTGCTCGTGGAGCACCGGCGCGAGCTGCCCGAGGCCAAGACGACCGGCTACCTCACCTGGCTCAAGAACCACGGGCGCATCGAGGCGGAGGGAGCGATGGACCTCCTCTACCACAGCGACGGCCTTGTCTCCGAGGCCGCGACCGCGAGCTTCTACGTGGTCTCAGGCGGACGCGTCCTCGCCCCTCGGGAGGGCGTGCTCTGGGGCACCGTGGGCTCGAAGGTGCTCGAGATCGCCGAGGCGGAGTACGAGGTCGTGCGCTGTGACATCTCCGTCGAGCAGGCGCTCGCCGCCGACGAGGCGTTCATCACTTCGAGCGTGCGTGGCGTGGTGCCGGTGGTCCGGCTCGACGACCATGTCATCGGCGACGGCCGCCCGGGTCCGGTGACACGGAGGCTCTCGGGGCTGTTCCGGGCCGAGACGGGACTGTGAGTACGATGACGCGGAGCGCCGGGGCCTACTCGAAGTCGCGCCCGATGGTCAGCTGACCGCGATCGAAGTCGGCCATGAACGACACGGTCACCGCGTATCCGCCATCGCGCCATCGCACCGTACCGTACTCACGGTCGACCTCGAACCCGTCAGCGCTTCCGTATCGCTCCACGAAGTGGTCGAGGCGTGCGTCCCCGCTCAGGTCCGCACCCCCGTCGTCGTCGAGGTCCGCGACATCGAAGTGCCTCGCATACATGACTCCTGAGTCGCTGACCAGGGTCTCGTAGTACATCTCCTCGAAGACGGTGAAGGACGGCGGCAGTTCGACGAGCCCCTCCGGGTAGTCTTCGAAGAACGGATTCGACTCCGTCACGCGATCCCTCGGCAGGTCGACGGTGAGATAGACGGTATGCCGGTCGTTGTGGAATCCGGTGTTGAGGAAGATGTCGTACTCCCCGATCCGTCCGTAGAGTTGTTCGCCGAAGGACAGGTCCTCATCGACGGAGTCGCAGAGACCACGATAGTAGGCGAGCACCTCCTCGGTGGGCACGGCCGACTCGTACACCGAGTGGTAGATGTTGCGCAAGCCGCCTTCCACCACGACCCACTGCGGGTCGTTGCGCACCGAGTAGTAGACGGTCTCGAGGACCTTCACCTCGTAGAGCGGCACCGCGTCATGGGGGTAACCCGTCAGCTGCGTGAGTTCACGCTCACCACTCGCGGGGACCTCGGCCACGGTTTCCCCTGCCTCCCCGGGGTCGACCGCGGTCGTGCCCGTGTCACCACACCCTCCGAGGAGTACGAGCGTCATCAGTACCGTAAGCGCGAGTGCCCGTCGCATCGGCCTCCCCCTTCAACCCGGATGCGTTACGCCATCACAGGTGTCGTAGCTCCTGACCGAAGTATAGTGCAGCCGGGGGTGCATGGCGCACGGTCCCCATGGACCTCTCGAGCCCCCCTCTTACGGCCCGGTGCTCCGCAGGTACTCGTCAACATCGCGGTTGTAGACGATCTCCTCGGCGGTGAAGGTCGCCCAGGGCCCGCTGGCGCCGTACCAGGTGACCGAGGCTCGGACGGGCACGAGGTACCCGTCGACGCGGCCCCACTCGAGGACCTCGTTGATCCACAGCGTCTTCTCCTCGCTGTCCACGCCCTGGTAGCGCATCGACTCGAAGAGCGTCACGAGGCCTGTCACCGGGTCGAAGCGCACCACGAACCGCTCCTCGGCATCGCCGAAGGGGACCACGAGCAGCGCGGTCTCGTCGTCGACCGGCTCCCAGCGCACGCGCGGATCGGTGACGAAGAGCGCCGGCAGCCAGATCGACTCGGCCCACAGCGCCAGGTTCGCGCCCTGCACGAGCTCGGGCTCGTCCTCGAACGTGCCGAACGGCAGGACCATGCGCGCGGAGCCGTCGACGTAGCGCTCGTCGACCGTCATGATCGGCACGCCGAAGAGCGTGGCCTCGATGTGGTGTCGGTAGCCCTCGCCCGCGTCGTGGATGAAGCGGTAGCGCGCGGGCAGCGCGGGGCCGGGGAAGGGGCGCATCGTCGCGCGACCGCTGATGACCGCCGAGGAGATGAGCGGGACCTCCTCCCCGTAGACGGCGCGGTAGAAGCGGTCGACCGGCGCGGGCAGGCCATAGGGTAGCGGGACGGTCGACACGGCGGCCGGCTCACCGGGCGCCGGCGCGAACGAGCGCGGCTGAATCAGCAGCCCGATCGCGAGCAGCACTACCAGCGCCACCACGACGCATGCGGTGATGATGAGGGCTCTCACAGGGTCGAACCGCCTCTCTCAGGGCAGGAGCATCCGAGCGCCTCCCGCAGTCTACCCCAGAGCGAGGGCGAACGGCGGCGGCGGGCTACGCGACGATCTCGGTGCCCGCGAGGCCGCGAACCGCGTCGGTGAGGCGGTCCGGGCTCGTGACGAGCGCACGCGCTCCCCCCGCCTCCAGGAACTCGAGGATCGCCTCGACCTTGGGCCCCATGCTCCCGGCCGGGAACTCGCCCGCCTCGAGGTACTCCCGCGCCTCTCGACCGTCCATGCGGTCGATCCAGCGCTCCTCCGGCGTCGCGAAGCCGACCGCGATCCGGTCGACCGACGTGGAGACCACGAACAGGTCGGCGGCGAGCTCCCGTGCGAGGAGCGAGGCGGTCAGGTCCTTGTCGATCACCGCGCGGACACCGCAGAGGTCCCCCTCGGCGTCGCGCACGACCGGGATCCCGCCCCCGCCACAGCACACCACCACGAAGTCCTCGGCGAGCAGGGCGTCGACCGCTCGCTTCTCGAGGATGCGCAGCGGCCGGGGCGACGGCACGACACGCCGCCATCCCCGCGCCCCCTCCTCGCGCACCTCCCACCCGTCGCGCTCGGCGACCGTCTTCGCTTCCTCGGCGCTCATGAACGCCCCGATGGGCTTGGTGGGCGCACTCATGGCGGGGTCGTCGGCGGCGACCTCGACCTGGGTGACGATCGTGACGGCGCTGCGCTCCAGCCCGCGCCGGGCGAAGGCGTTGGCGAGCGCGCGCTGGAGCATGTAGCCGATGACCCCTTGGGTGTCGGCGTCGGCGTAGTCCATGGGCATCGGCGGTATCTCGTGCATCGCGAGCTCGCTGCGACGCAGGGCGAAGCCGACCTGTGGCCCGTTGCCGTGCGCGATCGCCACCGACCAGCCTTCCTCGACGAGGTCGACCACCGACCCCATGCTCGCGACCACGGCCTCGTACTGATCCGGGATGGACTGCCGCATCGCGTCGACGATGAGGGAGTTGCCGCCGATGGCGACGACCGCGGTACGCCGGACGTTCCCGCTCGTCATCCGAGTCCCCTCTCCAGTTCGCGCACCGCCTCGGCGAAACACGCGAGCGGGGCGCGCGTCACCCCCGCTCCGACCTGGCCGATCCCCGGCTCGCGGTGCGCGATACCCGTGTTGATCACAGGAGCGACGCCGGTGTCGACCACCCTGAGGGCATCGATGCCGGCGGGGAGCGAGGCGAAGCCGAGGGACGGAACCGTGAACACGGGATTCACGCCGAGGGTGACCGCGAACATCTCGTTGGTGTACGCGATCGCGTCGGCCGGCGTCCCTCCCACGAACTGCACGATCGCCGGAGCGGCGGCCATCGCGAACCCGCCGATCCCCGCCGCCTCGCTGATCGAGGAGTCGCCGAGGTCAGGCGCGGCATCCTCGCGGGAGTACCCCGAGAAGAACAGGCCCTCGACCACGGGCGCCGGAGCGGTGAACCACCGGTCCCCGGTGCCGGAGAGACGGATGCCGAACTCGGTACCGTTGCGGGACATCACCGTGACCATGCTCGAGCCCGCCACGTCGTGCGCCGCGTCGAGCATCGCCTTGCACGCGGCCATGGACACGTTGAGGAAGAAGTGGTCGTTGCCCGCGATGAACTCGAGCGCGGCGGCTGCCTGCTCGCCCGCGACTCCCGCGTGCAGCATCGCCGGCGCGAGCCTGCGCGTGAGCAGCGAGGAGGCGGCGACGTTGCGATTGTGGCACTCGTCGCCCATGTGGAGGGCCTGGGCGATGAGCGGCTTGAGCTCGATCCCGCCGAGGCGCTCCACCGCGGCACCGAGCGCCGGCGCGAGTGTCGAGGCCATGAAGCGCAGCCGGTCGATCACGTCGGGCCCGTTCGCGCCGAAGCGCAACGCCCTCCCGAGACCCTCGTTGAGATTCGAGAACGCCGTGCCCCCGTGTTCACGGTCCTCCACGACCCAGACCGGCATCGACGGCGAGATCACGCCCGCCATCGGACCGACCGCCGAGTGATGGTGGCAGGGGGAGAACGCGACCTCCCCTGAGGCCGCGCGACGCTCGGCCTCGTCGGCATCGGCCGCCCAGCCCTCGTAAAGCATCGCCCCGACGACCGCGCCCTTCATCGGCCCGGCCATCGCCGGCCACTCGACCGGCGGTCCGGCGTGGAGGACGACCCGGTCCCCGAGTCCCGGCACGACGTCGCGCGCCGTGGCGACCCCGGCGAGCACCGGTCGCGCCGCGAGGAAGCGGGCGAGCGCCACCTCGTTGGCCTTCTCTACGCGCGGGTCCGCCGTCAGACGGGCGAGCGCTCGTCCCGCGGTCGCTTCGCCTTCGGCGGGGGGCCGCCAGTCCACCTGCGTGACGTCGCCACCCGCCGCTTCGATCGACTCGGCGAACGAGGCGAGACCCACGTTGATGACCGCGGGGGTCGACCCGATGAGTCCGCTCATGACGCGCCCTCCTCCCGCTCGGCGACGATCGAGGCAGCCACACGCGCGGCCTGAGCGTTGCTCTGCGCGAGCAGGACCCCGGCATCGCGCAGCCGTGCTTCGGTCGCTTCGAGTCCCTGGGGGTCCCCCGCGGTACCGCACACCGAGGCGACGAAGACGGTCGTCCGACCCTCGGCCGCAGCGGCGCGCCGCGCCCGCTCGACCGCAGAGGCGAGCTCCTCGGCCGGACCAGGGTGAGCGCCGTAGCCGAGCACCACGTCGAAGAGCACGACCGCGACTGTGGGATCGGCCGCCTCGCGAGCCAGGCGTTCGAGCCTGAGTCGCTGGTCGATCATGGGATGGGGCCGGCCCCGCGTGAACTCGTCGTCGCCGAGGTCGACGACGAAGTGCCCCTCGCTCGACCAGGGATCCCCGGCTCGCGTGGCGCCACCTGCCGGCGTGTTCGAGGTGACGGACCCGAGGGACTCCGAGAGCAGCAGCACGGCCTCGAAGCTGAACGTGCCCCCCGCGTACAGCCCGCGCACGAAACGCTGCCCCGCCTGCAGCCCTTCGGCCATCGCGCGGGCGTCTCGCTCGATCTCGGCCTCGTCGGGCCTTCCGGGCGGACTCCCGGTCGCCGCCTCCACCGCATGCCACGCGGCCTCCTCGAGCGTGCGCGCCACCACGACGCCGTCCCGCTGCACCTTCGACGGGTCCACGCCGAGGAGACACGCCACCACCGGCTTGCCTGTCGAGGCGGCCGCGTCGAGCACGGCGGCGAGCACCGACTCCGCCGGGGGCTTGCTCACGAGCACCAGCACCCGGGTCGCCCCGTCCTCGCCGAGCGCACGAACGGCATCGATCGTCGAGACCCCGCCGACCTCCTCGGACAGGTCGTGGCTGCCCGTACCGAGCGCGTGGGTGATGCCGGAGCCCAGCCGGTCGATGAGCGTGGTCACCTGCTGCAGGCCCGTACCCGAGGCGCCGACGCACCCGATCGGCCCGGAGGCGACCACGTTCGCGAACCCGAGCGGGAGCCCGCCCACGATCGCCGTGCCGCAGTCGGGGCCCATCACGAGCAGGCCGCGCTCATGGGCGAGTCCTTTCAGTTCGACCTCGTCGGCGACGCTCACGTTGTCCGAGAAGATCATCACGTCGAGCCCGAGCCGGAGCGCCTTCATCGCCTCCGAGGCCGCGTACTCTCCCGGCGTCGAGACGAGGGCGAGCCGGGAGTCGGGGCTCGCCTCGAGCGCGCCGCGCAAGCTGGTCGGGGCGCGCTCCTCGACACCGCCGCTCGACGCGGCGGGCGCCTGCGTGAGGATCCGCTCGGCCTCCTCGAAGGCGGCGAGCGCGACCTCCTCGACATCGCCCTGGACCAGGAGCAGCAGGTCGTTCGGACCGGCGCCGACCGCCTCCTCATGCCCGAGCATCCCCACCTCGCGGGCCAGCTCCAGGTTCGCCGGCGTCGCCATCATCGCGCCCACCCGCTCGACCCCCGGCAGCGCCTCGACCTTGGAGGCGCACTGCATCAGGCTCACCGAATCGCGGTAGAGCCCCGGGATCACGCGCTGCCTGACCGCCATCGTCCTCACGCTCCCTGCTGGATCGCCGATGGTTCGGCGTGCATCGACCCGTACCCGCCGAGGAGTCCCGCGACGCCGTCGGCGCCGGAGGTCGCACCGTGCCCGAGACACGCCCGCGCGAGCCGGGTGGCATCCTCCGCCCGGCCGTCGGCCAGCGCCCGGGCGAGCGAGGCGAGCGGCTCGCAGAACGCCCCCCGGGCCGCCAGCTCGAGAAAGGACCGCGACACGGCGCCCGTCCTCGGCGCGGACCGCAGAGCGGCCCGTGCCGCCGCGCCCCCTTCGCCGGTGACCGCCCACCGGGCCGCGAGGAACCCCACGAGCGCGTCGTCCCCGCTCGGCGTGGAGCCGGGGCCGAGGCCGACCATCCCCTCGACCACCCTCTCGACGTCCGCGTCGTCGCCCGCGCGCGCGGCCAGCACGAGGTCCGCGAGCAGCGTGCGGACGCGGTCCCGGGCCCGGTCGGAGAGGAGGTACCCCCGGTGCCCCGACCCGGACTCGTACTCGTGCTCGTGCCGGGCGAGGGCCGAGGAGACCGCCACGACGGCGCCACCACGCGGCCACCGGGCGCGAGCGGCGGCATGCCCCCCGACCACGGACCCCTCGAAGCGCGGGACCCCGGCCAGCGTCCATCGCAGGCCGCGCCGCCCCGCCGCGGGCGTCACCACCGTGAGGTCCTCGCGCTCACGGACGACACGCGAACCGTGCGGCACCACCTCGCCGAGGCGGGCCGGCAGTCCTGAAACGACAACGCCGTGGGGGGCCGGCGGGGTGCCCTCGGCGAGCAGGACCGCGATGACCCGGTCTCGCTGCCCCACGTAGACCGCGCGGTCCGACACCGCGGTCGCGCGCGCCCGGAAGCACCCGGGCACGTGCGACCCCACGATGAGAGCCGCCCGCTCCATCGCTACGCGGCGTCGGTCGCGGTCTCGACGAGCTCGTTGCCGTCCTCGTCCACCTCGATCGGACCGATCCCCTGCGAGCGGGTGTAGTAGAACATCAGCAGGCACACCACCGCGATGCCGACGTACCCGAAGGCCGGCCCCGGTGCGGCGTTGAGCCCCAGCTCCTGAGCGTGGATGAAGCCGAAGAACGCCATCGCCGCGCCAAAGAGCGCGTACCCGATCGCGCGCACCCATCGGCGATCGATGATGAAGGCGAGTATCGCGGCCAGGATCATGCCCACCAGGATGTCGCCCGCACCGAGCGTCCGCATGCCGTCGTAGACCACACCGGCACCGGCAAGTGTGTCGATGCCGAGCTCGGCCGCGCTCGTGCCGGCGGCGTTGAGGCTGTTGTCGATCTGCAGACGCGCGAAGCTCGCGATCCATGGGATGAGCGCGATCGCGACCGCCGGGGCGTGTCTCCTCGGCGAGGCGTTGAACGCCTGCGAGGTGATGAGCAGACCGATGTAGATGAGGATCGGCAGGATGGCCACGATCGGGATGATCGCGAGGACGACGCCGAGGATGCCCGCCAGGCCGAGCGCCAGGATGCCGACACCCGTCGCCCACGAGTACCCGACCCGGGCGCCCACCGACTTCCAGCCGGGGTGGCCGATGTAGATGAGGGTCGGGAAGGGGCTCCCGAACAGCGAACCCACGAGCGTGCCGGTCGCCGCCACGAGCATCGCCTCTCGCGTGCTGTAGCTGTCCCCGCCGGCGTACGCGCTCTCGACGTTGTTGAGCGACTCGAGGAACAGGTAGAACGCGAGCGGGATCGCCGTGACGAGGTAGGGCGTCACCCTCGGCAACCCCTCGATGAGCAGGTCGATCTGGAGGACGGGTATCGCGAAGGCCACGCCCGCCACGGCGTCTTGCACCGCGTCGAACTGCATGTGCCCGCTCGCCCAGCCGAGGATCGTGCCGACGATGACCGCGAGCAGGCCCGCGGGGATCTTGAAGGGGAAGTCCACGTTGGCCAGCCAGCCGATCGAGATGATGCCGAGGGAGATCATGCCGATCCAGCCGAGCTGCCAGACCTGGAACGCCGGCGCCATCGCGATGAACGTGATGGCCACGCCGGCGAGCGTCCCGAGCATCGCCGCCCGCGGCGTCAGCCTGCGCAGCGTCGGGCCGATGAAGGCCCCCAGGTACGCGATGACCGCGTGCACGAAGCACCACGCGACACCCACCGAGAGCGCGAGGCGTGCCGCGGCATCCACCCCGAGCTCATCGCGCTGGCCGAGGAAGAGCGGCAGCATCACGGCGAACACCACGATGAAGTAGTGCGGGACCGACACGCCGTACGGGACCGCGGTGACCGTGTCACGCCCCTCCTTCTTCCCGAGACGCCACGCCATCCAGGCGTAGTAGATGTTGCCGACGGCGATCGACAGCACCAGGCCCGGGACGATGCGCCCGAACACGAGAGAGGCTGGGAACCCGAGCGGGACCGTCAAGAGGAACACGGTCGCCAGCACGTTGGTCAGCGAGTTCGTGAACAGGCCGAAGAACCCGTTCAGGTCACCCGAGACCCACACCTTCGGTGATCGTCCGTCCATCTCACTCCTCCGCTCCTTCAAGTCATTCAGGGGCGACCACACTCCGTGGTCCCGCCTGGCCCTTCACCACGTACGAGTACGCAAAGCACAGCAGCGCGACGAGGACGTAGCCGATCGCGATATCCACGCCCACGCCGAGGCCGATCCGATCGCTGTGCATCAGGCCGAAGAACGAGAAGGCCGCGCCGGCCAGCGCGTACCCCGCGGCGACACGGAACCGCTGGTCGATGAGGAAGATCGCGATCGCTCCGAGCACCATCCCCGAGATGATCGCGCCGCCGCCCAGGCGTTGCAGCCCCTCGTAGAGCACGCCAGCGTTCTCGAGGTTCCCGAGTCCCACCTCGGCCGCGGTCTCCCCCGCCGCGGAGAGCGTGCCGTCGACCAGCCCCGCCGCCCAGGCCGCGAAGTGCGGCACCATCGCGATGACGATGGCCGGCGCATGGGAGCCCGGCGAGGTCTGGAACGCCTGGGCTCCGATGAGCGCACCGATGTAGAGCAGGATCGGATAGATCGCCGCGAGGGGGATCACCGAGAGCAGGAACGGCACGATGCCGAGGAACGTCACCGTCGCGACGAGAACGGCGGTCGCAAACGAGTACCCGGTGCGGCCCCCGACCGCCTTCCACCCGGGGTGGCCGATGTAGACCGCGCTGACCATCGGGCTGCCGAGCAGCGCTCCGGCCATCGACCCGATGCCGTCCACCGCAAGCACCTCGCGCACGTTGTACTCGTCACCGGCCGCCGCAGCGCTCTCGACGTTGTTGGTGCCTTCGATGAAGTTGTAGATGCCGAACGGGATCGCGGTCGCCAGGAGCGGTTCCAGGCCGCGGAAACCCGCCACCAGGTTGCCGATCTCGGGGACCGGGAGCGACAGGCGGAACTGCGAAAGCGACTCGCCGACCGCCGCCGGACTCATGACCCCGGTCGCCCAGCCAAGCACCGTGCCTACCCCTACGGCGACGAGTCCTGCGGGGAGTCCCCACGGGAAACGGACGCCGGCGAACCAGCCCCCGAACACGATCCCAAGGCAGATCAGCCCGATCACCGGCTGCATGAACACGCGCATGGCCGGAGTCATCGAGATGAACGCGAGAGAGACGCCGGCGAGGGTGCCGAGCAGGGCGCCGCGAGGCGTGATCCTCCTGATCGCAGGCGCTACGAGCACACCTGTCAGCTCCACGACACCCTCGATGAACGCCCATGCGAGACCGGCCTGCCACGCGAGGATCGGATCGCCGGTCACCACTCTCACCGGGAGCATCACGATGAGCACCACGATGAACATGTGCGGGACACTCGGGCCGGCCGGCATCGCCGTGACGTCCGTGCGGCCGGTGCGGTAGGCGAGCCGACGGCCCATCCGCCAGTAGTAGAGGTTGCTCACGAGAAGCATCACTCCCACCGCGGGGAGGATGCGGCCGAACACCACGTCGGCAGGCACCTGGACCACGCCGATGAGCAGACCCGTCAGGACCAGGATGTTGAGGAGACTGTTCGTGCCGAGACCGAAGAACGCGTTCCAGTCTCCGGGCACCCACAGAGGCAAGCGCACCCGTTCACCCGAATCCGCGGACATCACCACCCCTTTCCCCATCCGGCGCGCGTACGCCTACCCCACGCGTGCGCCAGCGACCTCCTCAAGGACCGGCACGACCTTGTCCGAGGAGGAGACCCACCCGAAGATCCCTCCCTGTGCCTTGATCATCTCGAGTCCCACCCGGTAGAACTCGGGGAAGTACGAGGCGGTCGCGTCGTCGACCACCAGCGCGTCGTACCCGCGGTCGTTCCCCTCGCGCACCGTCGTATGGACACAGACCTCGAGGGTGACCCCGCACACGATGAGCGACCTGATCCCGCGATTGGACAGGATCCCGTGGAGGTCGGTCGCCCAGAACGCGCCCTTGCCGGGCTTGTCGACCACGGGTTCGCCCTCAATCGGGTAGACCTCGGGGATGATGTCGTGGCCCTTCTCGCCGCGAACGAGCACGCGGCCCATCGGCCCCTGATCGCCGATCTTCACGTCGAGTCCCCCGCGAAGCAACTTGCTCTCGGGAAGGTCCGCGAGGTCCGGGCGATGGCCCTCGCGCGTGTGGACCACGAAGATGCCCGCCTTCCTCGCCGCCTCGAGGACCCGGCGGGCGGGCTCGACCGCCTGGCGCATGGGGGAGACATCGTTGCCGAGGAACTCGCCGAACCCGCCCGGCTCCATGAAGTCCCGCTGCAGGTCGATCATGAGGAGCGCCGTCGTCTCGGGATCGAAACTGAACGGGTAGGGTTCCGCCGCGATCTCGTAACGCACACTGACCACCTCATCCGTGTCTCGCGCCGCACACGCGACGCATCGAACCGCACCGCACGTACAGTGTGAGATGTACCCAACTCCTGCCAGCGGGATACCGGGTTTCCGGGAACGTGGCGCGCGCCGTGACGGCCGCGCGCCTGTGTGGCTCGCGATCGGACTCCGCTCAGACCACGTCGAACCGGTCCAGGTTCATCACCTTGTCCCAGGCCGCGACGAAGTCGTTCACGAACGCGTCCTGGCCGTCGGAGCACGCATAGAACTCGACGAGAGCGCGGAGCTGCGAGTTCGCGCCGAACACGAGGTCGACCCGGGTCGCGCTCCACCTCCGCTCGCCCGTCGCGCGGTCGAACCCGTCGAAGAGGCCCCCGTCACCGCCCGCCGGCTTCCACTCGGTGCCCATGTCGAGCAGGTTCACGAAGAAGTCGTTGGTGAGCGTGCCGGGGCGGTCGGTCAGCACGCCGTGGGGCGAGTCCGCATGGTTCGCGCCGAGGACCCGCATCCCGCCGAGCAACACGGTCATCTCCGGAGCGGTGAGCGTGAGCAGCTGCGCGCGATCGAGCAACAGTTCCTCGGCGGAGGAGGAGTACTGACGCTTCTGGTAGTTGCGGAAGCCGTCGGCCACCGGCTCGAGCACCGAGAACGACGCGACGTCGGTCTGCTCGGCCGAGGCGTCCGTGCGGCCGGGCGTGAACGGCACCGTCACGTCGTGACCGGCGTCACGGGCGGCCTTCTCCACGGCGGCGCACCCGCCGAGCACGATGAGGTCGGCGAGCGACACACGCACGCCGTTCGAGCGCGCGGCGTCGAACTCCTCGCGAATCCCTTCGAGCGTCCCGAGCACTTTCTCGAGCCGCTCGGGCTCGTTGACCTCCCACCGCCGCTGCGGCTCGAGCCGGATGCGGGCCCCGTTCGCGCCACCGCGCTTGTCGGAGCCGCGGAAGGTCGCGGCCGACCCCCACGCCGTGGCGACCAGTTCCGGCACGCTCAGCCCCGAGGCGAGGATGAGCTCCTTGAGCTCGGCCACGTCGGCCTCGCTCACGAGCTCGTGGTCGACCGCGGGCACCGGGTCCTGCCAGATCAACTCCTCCTCCGGGACCTCCGGGCCGAGGTAGCGCGAGCGCGGGCCCATGTCGCGGTGGGTCAGCTTGAACCACGCCCGGGCGAACGCGTCGGCGAACTCCTCGGGATTCTCAAGGTAGCGCCGGGCGATCTTCTCGTAGACCGGATCGAACTTGAGCGAGAGGTCCGCGGTGGTCATCATCGGCCGGTGCTTCTTGGAGGGATCGAACGCGTCGACGACCATGTCCTCCGCGTCGACGTCCTTCGCGAGCCACTGGTGGGCGCCGGCCGGGCTCTTCACGAGCTCCCAGTCGTACTTGAACAACACCTTGAGGTAGCCCATGTCCCAGCTCGTGGGGTTGGGTTTCCAGGCGCCCTCGATGCCGCTCGTGATCGCGTCGGATCCGACACCGCTGCCGTGGGCGCACTTCCAGCCGAGTCCCTGCGCCTCGAGCGGGGCGCCCTCGGGCTCGGGTCCCACCAGGTCCGCGTCGCCCGCGCCGTGACACTTGCCGAAGGTGTGGCCGCCGGCGACGAGCGCCACGGTCTCCTCGTCGTTCATCGCCATACGGGCGAACGTGTCACGCACGTCACGACCGGAGGCGACCGGGTCCGGCTCGCCGTTGGGTCCCTCCGGGTTCACGTAGATGAGACCCATCTGCACGGCCGCGAGCGGGTCTTCCAGGTCGCGGTCACCGGAGTAGCGCTCGTCGGCGAGCCACTCGCCCTCCGCACCCCAGTAGATGTCCTGCTCCGGCTCCCAGATGTCCTCGCGGCCACCGGCGAACCCGAAGGTCTTGAAGCCCATCGACTCGAGCGCGACGTTGCCGGCCAGGATGAACAGGTCGGCCCAGGAGATCTTGCGACCGTACTTCTGCTTGACCGGCCAGAGCAGCCGCCGGGCCTTGTCGAGGTTCGCGTTGTCGGGCCAGCTGTTGAGCGGCGCGAAACGCTGCGAGCCCGAGCCTCCCCCGCCCCGCCCGTCGCGGAGACGATAGGTGCCGGCGCTGTGCCACGCCATGCGGATCATCAGCCCGCCGTAGTGACCGTAGTCCGCCGGCCACCACTCCTGCGAGTCCGTCATGAGCTCGTGAAGATCCCGCTTGACGGCGGCGAGGTCAAGCGTGGCGAACTCCTCGGCGTAGTCGAAGTCATCGCCCGACGGGTCGCCCGCCGGCGGGTTCTGATGGAGCACGCCGAGGTCGAGCTGGTCGGGCCACCAGTCCTTGTTCGTCATGCGCTGGCGGGACGCGCTCCCGCCCTTACTGCCCGTCACCGGGCAGCGGCTCTCCTCACTCATCTGACCTGCTCCTCTCGTAACCCCCGCGAGTATGGCTCCGCTCATCGTCCAGCGCGGGGCGCGACGCGCCCCTCTCTCTTGCTTACCCCTCACGTGTCGCGCCCAGCGGCGGTGAGTGCTGAACTCAGAGCGAGAACTCCACGTCGCCCGTGTAGGAGATCATCCATCGCACGCCGAACCGGTCCGCGACGATGCCGTACTTCTCGGCCCACTCGGTGGCGGTCATCGGCATCTCGACCCCGCCGCCGTCCGACAACCGCTCGAAGAAGCGGTCGGCCTCCTCGGCACTCTCGGCCTCGAGGTAGAGGTAGACGTTGTTGCCCACGGTGAAACCTTCGGCCTGGGGGCCGGCGACGTCGGAGGCCATGAGCCCGACGCCATTGGCGAGCGGCAGCGAGATGTGGGCGATCTTGTCGAGGTCGGCCTCGGGGACCTGCATGCTGTTGTCGCCGAAGTCGCGGAAGCGCACGACGCCGTCGAACTCGCCGCCGAACACGGAGCGGTAGAACTCGAACGCCTCCTCGGCGTTCCCGTCGAAGTTGAGGTAGACGGTCATGAACTGCATCGAGCGCACCTCCGAAGGTCGCGGGTCCGTACCGTGAGTAGATGCCCATCCTGGCCGCCGAGGGCGCGGTCGCCCCGCCCGTGAACCCAGGCGCATGCCGCGCGTTTGACGATACCCCTAGGGGTATGCTACAACTCGCTCTCACGTACCCGAACGAGCACGTCGACGAAGGGATCTCTGAACGTGGATGTGATGAGCAGACGAGAGTTCCTCGCCCGGACCGCGGCCGCGGGAGCGGCAGGCGGCGCGGCCCTGGCACTTCCCAGCACGGCGTTCGCCGCCGAGCCGGACGCCGCCGAGCAGGTCGGGACCTTCATCGACCTCTCGCTGTGCGCCGGGTGCGGCGCATGCACCACCGCCTGCCGGGACAAGAACAGCGCCCGCTTCCCGGAGCCCGTCGAGGACATACCCGACAACTGGCCCCTCGGCAAGCATGAGGACTGGTCCGACAAGCGCGACCTCACCGACCGCCTCACGCCCTACAACTGGTCGTTCATCGAGCGCGTCGAGATCGAAGGCCGCACGATCAACATCCCCCGCCGATGCATGCACTGCGACAACCCGCCGTGCGCGAACCTGTGCCCGTTCAGCGTGCAGGAGAAGCAGCCCAGCGGCGCGGTCGTGATCAACGAGGCCGGCTGCATGGGTGGCGCCAAGTGCCGCGACGTCTGCCCGTGGGACATCCCGCAGCGCCAGGCTGGCGTCGGCCTGTACCTGAAGCTCGCGCCGGGGCTCATCGGCGGCGGGGTCATGTACAAGTGCGACCTCTGCGCCGACCTGCTCGATGAGGGCCGCCCGCCCGCGTGCGTGTCGGCCTGCCCGACCGGCGCGTTGCAGTCCGGTCCCAAGGCTGAGATGGAGCGTCGCGCCCGGGCACGGGCCGAGGAGATCGGCGGCCACACGTACGGGATCGACGAGAACGGCGGCACGTCGACGTTCTACGTCTCGCCGGTCTCCTTCGAGCGGATCGACGCCGCGATCGCGCGACGCAAGGCCGACCTGCCGGAGGGCATGCGGACGAGCGTCCCCGGCATGGCCCCCGAGGTCGAGAACTACCTCGACACCTCGGAAGGGATCGCCAAGAGCTACGCCATCGCACCGATCGCCGGCATCGCGGCGGCCGCCTGGGCGGCCCGCTCGGCGTGGAAAGGAGGGTCCGAATGAGAGCCCGCACGATGAGCGCCCGCGTGAAGCGCCAGTCCGGCGAGAACCGGCTGGTGCACTGGCTCGTGGCCGTCTCGACGTTCGCACTCGTCTTCTCCGGCTTCGGACAGATGCCCATGTACGCGCGCTACGGCATCGCCGACCTGCCCGGGATGGGATGGGCGGCCGACTACCACCTCACGCTCACCATCCACTACGTCGCGGGCGCCGTGCTGCTGTTCGCGGTCGTCTTGCATGTGGCGTCAGCCCTCGCGACCCGCCGAACGGCGATCCTGCCGAGGCGCGGTGACCTCGCGGAGTCCGCGCGGATCATCGCCGCGATGCTCGGCCGAGGCGAGGAGCCCCCGTCGCACAAGTACCTCGCCGAGCAGCGCATCGCCTACGCGTTCATCGGCGTGAACCTTCTTGTCGTGGTGGCGACCGGCGTGGTGAAGGTGATCAAGAACCTGCCCGGCGTCGACCTGCCGGCACTGGCCGTCTTCGCCGCGACCTCGCTCCACAACGCTGCGGCGATGCTGATCGTCGTGGGGATCGTGGGTCACCTCGCGGCGTTCGCCGTCAAGGCGAACCGCCAGCTCCTGCCCGCGATGATCGACGGCACGGTCGACCGCTCCTACGCCGAGGAGCGCCACTCGCTCTGGTACGAGGAGCTGGCCGCGGCCGATCGAGAGCCGAGCGAGCGCCGCTCAGAATAGCCGGCGTGCGGGCGGCACCGCGAAGACCCGCCAGTCGCGCACATCGTAGGCTTCGCCGAGCATCGCGTGCAGTCGCGCCGGATACGAGTTTCGCTTCCGGCGCCACAGGAACGTCCGCGGGTGATGCAGGCGACCCGGATCACGGCAGCTCCAGCTTCTCGTTCATCTCGGTGACCGCTCGCTCGAGATCCTCGGCCGTGCGCATCGCGGTGCCCGCGGGATAGGTGGTCGTCACGAAGTGCTGCGCATAGGGGAAGACGGCGACCTCGAACGGGGCCGGATCGAGCATCCCCTGGCCGAACGTGTTGGTGCACAGCGAGATGTCGTCGAGCGGCAGTCTGAGCGCCCGGGACATCTCGCCCGGGTCGAAGATGAGACTGAACGGCTTGGTGGACTGCTGCAGCTCGCCGCCGTAGTCGACCGACAGGTTGCCCTCGACCCACAACCGCTGATCGAGGTCGGCGAGCTCACCGTTCGTGAGGTCGGCCAGGAGCGCAAGACTGTTCTCGGTCTCCTCGCTCGCCACGTCGACGATCACCTCGCCGCGATACGACGTGGTCACGACCGAGTGTGCGGTGGTCGGCAACCGGAAGCCCTTACCCGGGTCATAACTCGGCGCGTCGCTCTCGTACTCCTCGATGACCCACGAGAGCAGCCCGGTCTCGCGGTTCTCGGCGACGAGGTAGAACTCCACGCGACTCCCCCAGAAGACGTTGGTGTGCACGGTGAACGCGCTCACGATCGCGCAGAGCCGTTTCGGGGTGTCCTCGAACATCGCCGAGGGATGCAGCGAGTAGCCGGGGGGCAGCAGGCGCCCGGCGGCCTCCGCGTCGACGACCTCGAACGCGAGGAAGGCCGCATACGGCTCGACGATGAAGCTCAGATAAGGGTCGGTCCGGGAGCCTCGGTCGACGATGGCGCGCTGAAGCCAGCCCGGCAGCCTGCGGAGGATGCCCATGCCGCCGACCCGCGTCGCCACGGTGGTGGGGACGACAGTCTTCTCGGTGTTCCTGATGAACCGGCGCAGGTCATCGGGGCGCACGGCGTCGCCTCTCCGTGGATCGGGTCTCGACCGGGTGTGCACGCGTCGTGCGTTCCCCTGCCGAGGATAGCAGGATGCGCACTCAGCACGGACACCCGCTGCTCGGGTGACCAGCGGGTGTCCGTGGATAGGTCACCGGTCTGTCTATGGAGCGATACGCTCTCGTCATGCGGCCCTTCGGCCCGTCAGCATGTTCATGATGAACACGGCCAGCGCGATCACGAGCAGCACATGGATGAGGCTGCCGGCGATCTCGAGGATGAAGCCCGCCAGCCACAGTGCGATCAGGACTGCGATGATCGTCCATATCATGGCGTCCACCTCCGCCCATGGGTCGTCGGTCCATGGCGTGCGTACTAAGTACCTACCCGATACCGGAGACGGTATCCCGCGCGCATGCTCCACGAGGCCTCGGCCGGTCGCGACCCGCCCCGCTCAGAAGCGATAGACGAACCCGGTGTCGAACGGTGTCTCGGCCAGCCGCCCGGCCACCCCCGCGACGATCGCCGAGAACGCCGCGCCGCTCGCCCCGATGTTGGCGTCGAGCTCCTCGACCGGCGTGGGCTCGTGCTGCACGCCGTTGGCGTAGTCCACGCCGAACCCCACGAGCGCGTAGGGGATCTCGAGCTCCCCGGCGAGCACCGCCTCCGGGCCGGCCGTCTGGCTGACCGCGGTCGCGCCGACCGACGCGAGCCAGGCGATCTCCGTGCGCGAGTTGAAGCGCGGACCGAGCACGTACGCGTAGGTGCCGCCATCGCGGACCTTGAGCTCGCCCGACGCGGCCGCCGCGAGACACGCCGCGCGCAGCGTCGGCGAGAACGGGGAGCCGAAGATGTAGTGGCCGCGCCCCTGCTGCCCCGGCCGGGCGAAGAACGTGCACGGACTCCCGTCGGGCAGACGGTTGTCGGGGAAGAACAGGTCGTCGAAGACGATCGCGCGCGCGAGGGGCTGTGCGGGGTCGACGATGCCGCAGACCGTCGTCGCGACGATCGCGTCACAGTCGCACTCGGCCAGCGCCGCGATGTTGGCGCGGTGATCGACCGCCGAGGAGAGCCGCTCGTGCCCTGCTCCGTGACGCCGCACGAAGCAGATCTCACGACCTGCGAGCAGACCCTGCTCGACTGAGACCTCGCCCCACTCGGTCGCCACCGGTCGCTCAGTGACGCCCTCCAGAGCCAGTCCGGCGTTCGTCCCGCCGACCACGCCCAGACACTTCATGCCACGCTCCTTGTCTCCATCAGCCAACGCTGATGGCAACGTTTCCGATTATGTATACTACAGACCGTTCGCCTCTCCCGCACCATCCAAGCCGGCGCCATCTCGAAAGGGTCACCTTCCATGGACTACTACAAGGCATCGGACCTCAAGCGTTTTGCCGAGGTAGGCACGTTCGCGCCGGAGCTGATGGACAAGTTCTTCGAGTACTACGGAGCCGTGACGGGGTCGGACGGGGCCCTCACCAAGCGAGAGAAGGCCCTGATCGCGCTTGCCCTCGCGCACGCCAAGCAGTGCCCGTACTGCATCGACGCCTACTCCACGCAGTGCCTTGAGAGCGGGGCCGACCCCGAGCAGATGACCGAGGCGATCCACGTCGCGGCCGCTATGGAGGCCGGTATGGCCCTCGTGCACGGCGTGCAGATGCAGAACTGCCTCAAGCAGCGCGGCGCGCTGTAGGCGCCGGACGAGAGGACTCCGTACGTGAGCAGCACGTTCAGGCGGTTCATCACCGAGCACGACGTGGCGCTCGCGGCGTCTCGCGTCGGACTCATGCAGGTCAACATCACGCGGCTTTGCAACCAGGCGTGCGCGCACTGCCACGTCGCCGCCGGGCCGAACCGCCGCGAGATGATGGCGCGCGAGACGATCGAGCGCTGCCTCGAGGTCCTCGGCGAGCATCCCGAGATCACCACGCTCGACATCACCGGCGGGGCACCGGAGCTCCATCCCGACTTCCGGGAGCTCGTCTCACGCGCCCGCGAGCTCGACCGCCACGTGATGGTGCGCCACAACCTCACCGTCACGCTCGAGCGCCATCCGGTGACCCGCGCATCGCTCGCCTATCTGCCGGCCTTCTTCGCCGAGCAGGGCGTCGAGATCGTCTCGTCCCTGCCGCACTACCAGCCCTACCTCACCGACCGCCAGCGGGGCTCCGGCGCCTTCGAGCGCAGCATCGCCAGCATGCGCCTGCTCAACGAGGTCGGCTACGGGCGTCCGGGATCGGGCCTGGAGCTGAACCTCGTGCACAACCCGGTGGGCCCGTACCTGCCAGCCGACCAGTGCTCGCTCGAACGCGACTACCACGCCTCGCTCGAGCGCAGCCACGGCGTGGTCTTCAACCGGCTCTTCGCCCTCACGAACATGCCCGTCGCCCGCTTCGCCGAGCATCTTGAGGCGCTCGGACAGGCCGAGGAGTACCGCGACCGGCTCTCCGCCGCATGCAACCCGGCGGCCGCGGCCAACGTGATGTGCCGCAACATGATCTCGGTCGGCTACGACGGCACCCTCTACGACTGCGACTTCAACCAGATGCTGGACCTCGCGATCGAGCCCGAGGAGCCGGCGACGATCTTCACCTTCGACATCGACCGGCTCTCGGAGCGCGACATCCGCTTCGGCGACCACTGTTTCGGCTGCACCGCGGGATCCGGCAGCAGCTGCGGGGGCGCGACCACCTGAAGGCCGCCCGCACCGCTGTGCCGCCGTCGCGAGGCTTGCCCGGGCGCCGAACGAACATCTTACGCTGTGGGAATGAACAGACGAGTACGCTGGCGCCACTCGACGACTCCAGGATGAGCCCGGGCCGACGAACGCGCCGAAGGGAGGGACCCGGCATGAAGCGGTTCCTGATGCTCGTGGCTACATCGACACTGCTGCTCGGTCTGGTCACGGCGCTCGCGGGCTGCGGGACCGAAGAGCGACCGGCGCCGGTCGACGACGGGGTGTCCGCCGACGCCACGGTGGAGATGCGCGGTCAGATGTTTCAGCCGTCTACGGTCACGGTCTCTGCGGGCGAGACCGTGAGCTGGGTGAACGAGGACCCTGTCGTACACAACGTGGTCGGCGATGGCTTCAACAGCGCCAGCATGGGATCGGGAGACTCCTTCAGCCATACCTTCGAGGAGCCCGGCACGTATGACTACTCCTGCACGATCCATCCGGGCATGAACGGAACCGTGGTCGTCGACTGAGCCTCTGTGACCGCCCCTCGGCTCACCTCCCCTCCCGCATCGGCAGTTCGACGCGGGAGGGGTAGGCGCGGTTACGCTGCACGGTGAGCACCGGCGTACCCTCGGCGGGATAGCGGGCGAAGACCGAGGCGTCGTGCCCGGCCACCGAGACTCTCACGCGGTGTCCCTCCTTCACGAGGGCCGAGGTGGTGTAGAGCGCGAAGCTGACCTCGGTCACCTCGCCGGGCACGAGCGGGGCCGCGTCGGCGCGCATGAAGCTGCGATACGGGCCCTGGACCACGTAGTCGGGCTCCCCGCTCTCCTCGGCGTGCCGCGGATGGATCGCCCGCAGGATGCCCTCGGTCAGGTAGGTGACGCGGCCGTCGGGAGCGACGTCTTCGAGGTAGACGTGGAAGGCGCCGTCTTCGGCGGTGGAGGCGACGTGCAGGGTGATCAGCGGGCTGCCGGTGATCTCGACGTCGGTCTCCATCGGCGGGCTTGTGTAGGTGAGCAGCTTCTCGGCCTGCTCCGCTCTATCGGGATAGACCACGTCGTCCATGAAGAGTCCCGTGTGCCAGCGGGTCGACTCGCCGGTCGTCGCGGTCCAGTCGACCGTGTACTCGTCGGCCCCGGTCTCGGCGGTGGGAGCCGCGTCGGCAAGCGCACCTCCCTCGGTGAAGTACCATGTCCGCGGCTCGAAGCCGGCCGGGGGCCAGGTCGCGGTGGTCTTCCACGCCCCCTCGCCGAGGGTGTAGTACGTGATGTCCCACGTGGGCTCGGGCCCCGGCTCGTCTTGCAGGTACGCGTCGAAGAACTCGACCATCATCCGGAACTGCTCCTCGGGCGAGGGGTCCGTCGCGGTGTCTTCGGGCAGGAAGGGGTCCGCGTGCTCCGCGCCGCCGTGGTTCCACGGCCCGATGATGAGCCTCTGCGGGTTGCCGAAGGTGAGGAAGCGGCTGAGCGCGTCCTCGGCGGAGGCGTTGTCCAGGAAGCTCGCCCAGACATACATCGGCACCCCGGAGCGCTCGGTGGCCTCCCGGGCGCTGTAGGGGGAGACGTCGCCGAGGGTCAGGCCCGTCGCACCCCACTCGTCGTCGCGATACTCGATCGCCCGCCCGATGCTGCCCAGATCGACCGGCGTGCGGCTCGCTATAGCCTCAGCGAGTATGGTGCCGTCGGGGTCGTCGTCGGTGAGCCGCACGCCCGACATGACCTGCCTGATGTTGTCGGGCGACTCGCCTGCCAGCTCGGCGAAGATGCTCACGTCGTTCGTGTCGAGCCGCCCGGTGAACTCGTGCCACGACTCGAGGAACCACCGGTTGTAGACACCGCCCGGCCACAACAGGTACCGGTAGACGTCGAAGTCGCTGTACTGCGTGACGACCGCCTTGACGGCGGGATGATCGAGCGTCGCCACCATCTCGGCCGTGTTGCCGTCGTAGGAGACGCCATACGTCCCGACTCGGCCGTTGGACCACGGCTGCTCGACGATCCACTCGACGACCTCGCCGAGGTCGGCGATCTCCTGCGGTGACCACGGGATCTCCCACTGCCCGAACGAGGCGCCGCTCCCCCGCACGTCGACGACCACGTGCGCGTACCCGGCCTCGGCCCATCGGGTGTGCTCAGCGTCGAAGTCCATCAGGCCCAGCGTGCGGAAGATGCCGGTCACCGGACCCGGCTCGTAGCCGCGCCAGTAGCGAACCGCGCGAAGGACGGTGGGGACCTCCTCGCCGTCGTTCAGGTTCGCGGGCAGCCACACGTCCGCCGCGATCCGGGTCCCGTCCGGCATCGTGAGGTAGACGCTCTCGCGGGTCGCGGGCGAGCGCGAGGTGATCGCGAGAACAGCCACCGCGATCACGATGATCGCGAGCAACGGCACGAGGACGTACCGCACCCCCGCGCGGATGCATCCTGGTCGCGTCTTCGCGGCCTCGTTGACCATCGACTGCCTCCATCCATGCGACCACACCGTCGGGTGACCTGCGCGGGCCGCGTTCGGTGCATCCAGCATATCGCACTCCCCGAGGGCGCTCCGATGACGCTCGCGAGCGTTCCGAACAGAAACCAGGAAACTCGAGTGCGTGAACATCGGCCGAGGCCGGGATAGACCAAGGGTCGGCCTTTCGATGCGTGCCACACATTCACGTGGACACGTGCGACTTTAGGGAGGGTGAAGGGGCATGACATTACTTGACTGCAGGAGGAGACCGTCCTCGGCGATCGCATCACTTCTCGTGGTGGCGCTCGTCGTCGCGTTCTTCCCGATCGCAGCCCCGCCGGGCGTGGCGATGGCCCAGCCGCTGGCGGCGTTCGGCAACGCCGTGACTGTGGAGACGGGCCCGTTCACGACCCGGATCGTCACCGGGGACCTGACCGGCGACGGGTACGATGACGCGGTCATCACCCTCGTGGAACCCGATGTCGAAGAGGGATTGCAGGTCCTGCTCAACGATGGGGTGGGGGGCCTGGAGGCCCAGGATCCCATCGTGTTCGTCAACGATCCCGATCCGCCGCATCTCGAGGGGATGGCGATCGCTGACTTCACCGGCAACGGCATCAACGACCTCGCAGTGGTGCTCAACGTCGACAGCCAGATCGCCATCTTCGTGAACGATGGTGACGGCAACCTCACGCCCGGCCCGACGTTCGCCACGACCGATCGAGCCACGAGCATCGTCGCCGAGGATCTCAACGGCGACGGCCGGGCCGACATCGCAGCTATCAGTGACCGGCATGGGATCGTCGCCATCCACCTGCAGAACGCAGGAGGCGGGTTCCCGCTGAGCTTCACGACCGTCGATCTCGGGGTGGGCAACGGCTACGATCCCGATCCTGCGGCGATCGCCGCAGGCGACGTGAACGGCGATGGCCACGTCGACCTCGCGGTCTCGCACGCCCGCGCCCGCAACGGCAACGGTGACCGTGACGGCCGCGTGGACGTGCTTCGCAACAACGGCAACGGCCAGTTCACCGTGCAGACCATCATGCTCACCAGCGGCAACGCGAACCCGCTTCTCGGTCCGCTGGCGCTGGGCGACTTCGACGGGAACGGCCGTGACGACATCGTCGTGACCGCAGAGGACAACACCCGCCTGCTGCGCGCGGGAGCCGACGGCATGTTCGGCGCAGCACCTGTCGTCTTGGGAACCGGCCCGACCACGGATGTGGCGGTCGCCGATTTCGACCTGGACAACAACCTCGACTTCGTCGTGACGAACCTGATCGAGCCTCCCGACGTCGGCACCGAGCTCGACGACCAAACCGCCACCGTATACGTGAACCCGGCCGGTGACGGGATGTTCGCGTCCGGCCCGGTCCTCGACACCGGGATCGAGGCCCCCGAGCTGGTCTTCTCGGCACTCGGGATCGCCTACTGGCCGGCCCCGGACTCAGTGGTCACCGAGGCCCCCTTCCTCACCAAGCCTCACGTCCTCGTGACCCATCCCGAATACGCCCTCTTCCCGGTGGAACCCGTGGGCGAGATCGAGATCGCACAGATCGCCGATGGCGAGGGCGCGGTGAGCCTGTTCCTCAACGAGTCCCTCGACGTGGTGGCTCCCGTTTCGACCCTGCATGTCGATCCTCCGGTCGCCGATGGCCGAAACGGCTGGTACGTGACCAAGCCCACGATCGACTTCACGATCGACGAGCCCGGCACGGTCTACTGGACGTTCGACCCGATGGCCGGCCCGCAGGACTTCCACTCGCATACGATGATGCCGGCGGAGATCCCTGGGGCCGGAGAGCACACGCTCCGGTGGTTCGCCGTCGATCTCTCGGGCAACGAGGAGTCCCCCATCAGGAGCCACGTGCTCCGCTACGATCCGGCCTTGGGGATGCCGCCCGACGCAGACCGCACTGCGGGTTCGACCCGTTACCTGACCGCCATCGACGTGAGCATGAACGCCTTCGATTCGGCTGACGCCGTCGTGCTCGCGACGGGCGAGCAGTTCCCTGACGCGCTGGCCGGCTCAGGACTCGCAGGGACCGTCAACGGGCCGCTGCTTCTCAACCCGCGAGCGGCGTTGCTTCCCGCGGTGCTCGCAGAGATCAATCGTCTCGAAGCCACTCAGGTCTACCTCCTCGGCGGAACGAACGCCCTCGCGCCCGCGGTCAGAACCGCCCTCGAGAACGAAGGCAAGACCGTCACGCGCCTTGAGGGTCCGGACCGTTATGCAACGGCGGCCCGGATCGCCGAGGAGATGAGGGTGCTCCAGGGTGGAGCGTGGCAGGGTACGGCGTTCATCGCACGCGGTGACGACTTCGCCGATGCGTTGTCGGCATCACCCTTCGCAACCAACGCGAAGCTGCCGATCCTGCTGGTCCGTCCGGGCGACGTCCCGCCGGCGACCGCGAGCGCCATCACAGCACTGCCGATCACCTCGGCGGTCATCACCGGGGGCCAGATCGCCGTCAGCCCGGCCGTCGAGACGGCTCTCGGCACCCTCGGCGTGACGACGTCACGCGAGTTCGGCAACAACCGATACCTGACCGCGCTTGAGATCGCGGACCGCGGCGTCGCCGAGGGTTGGGGTGCGTGGAGCACCGTCGGCGTGGCGACCGGCGTGAACTTCCCTGACGGACTCGCAGGCGGTGTCGCCGTCGGCGCCAAGGGAGGCGTGCTGCTGCTCGTCGAGGCCAACGCGGTTCCGGCCGCTGTCGCAAGCAAGCTAGTCATGGAGGAGCCCAACATCATCGAACTGATCGTGTTCGGTGGTCCGACAGCGATCAGCGACACCGTGCTCAACCAGCTCAAGACGCTCGTCGGGGCCGGCATGACCTTCATTACCGAACTCGTTGCGGCCGACGGGGTCGTGACGAACGCGAGCGGGCGCTTCATGCTCAAGATCGCCGGCGACAAAGCGTACTATACCCTTGAGGTCGCAGACCTCGAGGACATCACGATGTCCCACATCCATGTGGCGCCGGCTGCCTTCGGGGTCGGCCCACCCGCGGTCTGGCTCTTCCCGTCCGAGCCTCCGGCCACGCTCGTGCCCGGAGCGTTCACTGGGGTCCTTGCACAGGGCACCTTCGATGCGAGCGACCTGATCGGGCCGCTGGACGGCATGACGCTGTCCGCTCTGGTGACCGCGATCAACGCGAACAGGGCGTACGCCCACGTCCATACCGTTGCGAACCCGGGCGGGGAGATCTCAGGATTCCTCGTAGCCAAGTAACCGGCCTGGAAGAGCACGGAGCGCGAAGCGACCCCGGTGCGCCAGCACCGGGGTCGCTCTCTGTGGCTGCATGTGCCGCCGCCACGGCCTGTCCGCCGACGAGCTCATCGGCCTCACCGTGTAGGTGGGTACATACGGAGCATCTCCTGCCGAGGGGGGACCGCCGTGTCCAGCCAAGCCGTCCGCGCCGCAACCGCGCTCCTGCTCGCCCTCGCACTCGTCGCCGAGGCTGTCCCGCTCGCCGAGGCACCCGGTGCGCCATCGGTGGACCTCGACTTCGCGCCCCGATGGACCGCCACCCAGCCCATCGGCATCACGAACGCCGCCGACGGCACCGACCGGCTCTTCATCGTGGAGCAGCCGGGACGGATCCGGGTCGTGGTCGGCGGCACGATGGCGAACACCGCCTTTCTCGACATCGCCAGCCGCACCAGCTCGGGTGGCGAGCGAGGGCTCCTCGGCCTCGCGTTCCCTCCGGGGTTCACCACGAAGCAGTACTTCTACGTGAACTACACCGACCTCGCAGGTCATACCCGCGTGTCCCGCTTCCGCGTCTCAGCGGCTGATCCCGACATCGCCGATCCGGCCTCCGAGGAGATCGTGCTCACGATCGCGCAGCCGTTCGCGAACCACAACGGTGGCCAGCTCGCTTTCGGACCGGACGGCTTCCTCTACATCGGCACGGGAGACGGCGGCAGCGGAGGTGATCCGCTCGGTGCCGGGCAGGATCCCGGGACGCTCCTCGGCAAGATCCTGCGCATCGACACCGAGGGCGGGCAGACCCCCTACGGTATCCCCGCGTCGAACCCGTTCGTGGGCATCGCGGGCGCTCGGCCCGAGATCTGGGCGCTCGGGCTGCGCAACCCGTGGCGCTTCTCGTTCGACCGGGGAACTGGCGGCATATGGATCGCCGACGTGGGCCAGTCCAGCCGCGAGGAGGTCAACTTCGAACCCCCCGGATCCCCCGGCGGGCGCAACTACGGATGGAACCGCTACGAGGGATCGCTCCCCTTCCCGATCGGCAGCGCGCCGACCCCGACCGCCGGCCTCACATTCCCGGTCTTCGAGTACGACCATACCCTCGGCCGCAGCATCACCGGCGGGTTCGTCTATCGGGGCCCGTCACAGACCGGGCTCACCGGGCTGTACCTGTTCGCCGACTTCATCACGGGCAGGTTCTGGGCGCTCGATCCCGCCGACCTCTCGACACAGCTCGTGATCGACACCGCGATGATGCCGGCGTCGTTCGGCGAAGACGAGGCGGGCGAGCTCTACGTCGCTGACCGTGCCTCGGGCATGATCTTCCGGCTCTACGACGCCTCGGAGCCGCTGAACGCGTCGTTCGTCCGCCTGAGCGGCGCCGACCGGTACGCGACCGCGGCGGCCGTCGCGCTCGACGCGTTCCCTCTCGGCAGCGACACGGCCGTGCTCGCATCGGGCGAGGACTTCCCCGACGCGCTCTCGGCCTCCGGGCTCGCGGGCGCGCTCGACGCCCCACTGCTGCTCACGCGTCGCACGGTGGCGCCGGCCGCCCTGCTCGCCGCCCTCGGCCCGGCAGGGCTCGACGTCGACTCCGTGGTCATCGTGGGCGGTACCGCGGCGGTATCCGCGGGCGTGGCAGACGACCTCGCGGCGCGCGGCTTCACCGTCACTCGAACCGCCGGCGCCGACCGGTACGCGACCGCGGCGGCCGTCGCCATCCGGGTCCGGGAGCTGCAGGGGGCGCAGTTCGAAGGGCGGGCCTTCCTGGTCTCGGGTGAGGACTTCCCCGACGGGCTCGCGGCCGCGCCCTACGCCTACGCAGGCCGGGGTCCGATCCTGCTGACCGCGCGCTCGGCGCTCCCGCCCTCGAGCGCGACCGCGATCGCATCGCTGGGACTCTCCGAGGTGGTGGTCGCCGGCGGTCCCCAGGCGGTATCGGACGGCGTGGCGCTCTCCCTCGGCGTGCCCGGGACCAGGGTGCAGGGAGCCGATCGACACGCCACGGCCGCGGCGCTCGCCGAGACGGCGGTCAGCCGAGGCTGGACCGAGTTCGGATTCGTGGGCGTGGCTACCGGCGCCACGTTCGCGGACGGCCTGACCGGCGGGGCGGCTGCCGGCGTCCGCAGCGGCGTCCTCCTGCTCACCTCGCCGACCACGCTCCCTGCGAGCACCGCAGGCACGATCGACGCGCACGCCGAGGAGATCACCGCCGCCGCCGTCTTTGGCGGACCGGCGGCGGTGAGCGACGCGACGCTGCGCGCCATCCGCTCACTCCTGCGGTAGGGACCGCGGGAGCCTTGGCGCGGCACCGGGCCGCCGCACGGCTCCTACGGCGCCACCCCGGCAGCCGAGAGCGCGGCGCTCCGGACGGGCTGCGACACCGCACCCGCGCCCCCGAAGAATGTCACTACCGAGATCTGGCCTGAGTTCGCGACCAGCGCCGATCGGGCCGCGGGCGAGAGTCTCGCAGACTCGGTCAAGAGCATCACGCTCCCCCGCCTACCTTGCAGCACCCCACCGGCGAGCGCGTCCGGGAAATTCGCCCCGGTGGTGATGCCAACGCGGTTCCATCGGTGATTCCAGTTCATCGCACCCGACTTCACCGCGTAGTTCGCAACCGCAGCCGCCGTGTCGTAGCGGCTCGTCCCGGAGATGCGGTCGACCCGCGCACGGCCGTAGCGGTTGACGAGATACTGCTCCGTCGCCGAGGAGACCGCGCCCGTTCCGCCGAGGATCACCACGTCGCTGACATCCGGCAGGACCAGTTGTTTCGCGGCGTTCGAGAGTCCCTTGGTGGGATGAGCGAGCAAGAGCGGCCATCCCTGGGACACGGCGATCGGGGCGGCCGCGAGCGAATCAGGGAAGTTGCCGCCGGTCGCCACGAAAGCGGTTCCGTCGAAGTACTCGTCTTGCATGCCGATGGAGACGAAGGCGATCTTGTCGGCGGTCTCGTACCGATCGGACCCGAAGATCCTGACCACGTCATCCGTGCTGCCCATGAGTGCGACGAGATGGGACTCCACCGGCGTCCCGACAGCGCCAGTACCGCCGAGGATGACGGCGTACGAAGCTCCGAGTCTGACGATCTCGTTGACGACGACTTGCGGCAGCCGGTCGCGGTCGGTCAGCAGGATAGGAGCGTCGAGGATTCCCGCCAACGTCGAGCCTCCGAGGGCGTCGGGCCAGTTCGCGGCGGTCGCGATCACCACGACGTCCGAACCCTGAGGGAACGCCTGTTTCGATGCCTCGACCGCAGTGGCGTGCCGACTCGCTCCTTGGACATCGATGACGGTGGCGTCGCTGCCGGAGAGGACAACCCTATCGAGGTAGACCCCCTCGGACGTGACACTCTCATCGCTCGCGAAGTTGAAGAACAGGTAGACCTCGGATTCGCCACACACGGAATCCAGGTCCACGCCGTACCGCCCCCAGCCCCCGCTCTCGCCGGACATCCAGACGATGCTGTACGCCTCACCGTCGCCGGTGATCGCACCCGCCGCCAGGACGTCGTAGTACAACTCCGTCTTGAACCAGGCGTCAAACGCCATCTCCGCGATCGTGACCGTGGAGAGGTCGAACGGACCCGCGAAGACCCAGGTATCCATGTTGTTCAGGTACGGACCTGGCGCATCCCGAAGCCCGCCCGCGCAGTACAGCGAGCGGGAGCCTTCAGACTTCCGGTACGTGGTCGCACCCCAGCCCGCGGACTCGACGTCCCAGGGGTAGCCGCCGACCTCGAATCCGTCGCTGAACATCGTCGTCGTGGCTGCGAGGAGCGCGGCTTGCGAGGCGTCCGGGTTGATGAACTCCTGGCCCGAGTCGGCCCGCGATACCTGACTGCCACCCTGCGGCGTGTCCGGTTTCGCCGCAAGGCCCGGCTCAGCGCCCACATGCTCGCCCTTGATCCGCTTCACCCTGTCGATCAGTTCGACCGTCTCGACAGCGGGCTCCTCCTCCGGCATGGACAGCTCGCCGACCGCCTGCTGCAGACGTGAGATCGTGGTGTGCAGATCGGCTGCCGCTTCCGTGCTCGCGAGCCCATCTGTCTCGGTCGGCGACGCGAAGACAGGTGCTCCAGCAGGCATGGCGAGCGTCACGCACAGGGCGAGCAGACACGAGCGTCGAATCAAGTCTCTTCTCACGGTATCCCCCTCGGCTGAAGTAGCCCCCGCAGCCAGTGTAGCGCAGCAGCCACGGCACCAGCCCGCTAGATCAGATGCCCCTGTCCGTGGCGCTCTCCCGGATGGAGGGCCTGGGCGCCTATGAGGAGCCCGGTGCACGCCCGCTACTCCAGCGCCTGAGCCACCGCGTATCTCACTGCGGGAGCGACCGCGCCAAGACCTCCGTAGATCGTCACCGAGGAGACGACGCCCTTGTGCTCGATGAGCGCTGAACCCGTGTGGTGTTCGAGCGTGCCGGGCGGGGTGAGCAGCACCACGCTCCGTTCCTTGCCCTGGAGCACGCCGCCGGCCAGCGCGTCGGGGAAGTTCGTCCCCGTTGTGATGCCGGCACGATCCCAGGTATGCCCGACCTCCCGCACGGCGAACGCTGAGATCTTCACAGCGGTCTCGTAACGGCTTCCTCCCGCCAGCCGTTCCACGTTCTTCCGCCCCAGCCTGTTCACCAAGTACGTCTCCGTCCCGGGCGAGACGACCGAGGAGCCACCGAGCACGAGTGCCGTCGCGGCGCCACCCATCGTGGCCTTCGTGGCGGCGGCGAGCCCGTGCGTGGGATGGGCCAGATAGAGTGGCCATCCTTTCGCGGCCGCGAGAGGAGCCGCGGCCAATGCGTCAGGGAAGTCGGCACCCGTCGCCACCAGTACCGTGCCGTCGTAGTCGGACCCGAGGGTGTCCACGACCTTTCGCGCGACGGCGTCGGCGGTCAGGTACCGGTTTCCCCCGCCGATGCGCTCGACGTTCTCCGGGCCGAACTTGCTCTTGAGGGCGGACTCGACCTCGTTCCCGACCGCGCCGGTGCCACCAAGGATGACCACCCTCTCAGCGCCGAGGCGTTCGATCTCGGCCATGACTGACACGGGAACGGAGGTTCTGGTTGCCAGCAGGATCGGTCCGTCAAGCGCCCCCGCAAGGGATGTGCCGCCGAGCGCGTCGGGCCAGTCGGACCCTGTCGCGATGATGACGGTGCGCTCACCGCTCGGATCGAGGCCCGCGGGGTACGCCCGCCTCGATGCGGCCACGGCGGTCTCGTATCGGCTGTCCCCGGCCACCGCCACCGTCTCCGCGCGATCACAGATCACCGCCACGCGAACGGGGCTCAAGCGATCGGTCGTCGTCCATACGCCGAGCTGACCCGTGTGGTTGTAGCCCCAGGCCCACGCCGTGCCGTCCGATGTGAGCCCGAGGGCGTGGAACCGACCCACCGAGAGCGACTCCCAGGCACTCCCGGCACCGACTCGGACCGGGAGGTGGCGATGCGTGGTCGTTCCGTCGCCGAGTCTCCCGAAGTCGTTGGAGCCCCAGGCCCAGAGGGTGCCATCGAGCCTGAGAGCAAGAGAGGCGAAGCTTCCCGCCGCCACCGTGCGCCAGCCTGTCGCAGCGCCCACGCGGCCGGGAACGTGACGCTCGAACGTGGTTCCGTCGCCCAGCTGACCGTACTCGTTGTAACCCCATGCCCAGAGCGTCCCGTCGGACTTGATGGCGAGGGAATGGTGGTCGCCTGCGCACACAGACACCCAATCGGTCGCAGCGCCGATCCGGGCAGGCGCTGAACGACTCGTCGTCGTCCCATCCCCGAGCTGACCGTAGTCGTTGAAGCCCCATGCCCACAGGGAGCCATCGGACTTGATCGCGAGGGAGTGGAAGCTGTTCGCGGTGACGGACGCCCAATCGGTCGCCGTGCCGATGCGGGTCGGGACGGAGCGCCTCAGAGTCGTTCCGTCACCGAGCTGACCGAAGGAGTTGTCCCCCCACGCCCAGAGGGAGCCGTCGGACTTGATGGCGAGCGAGTGACTGCCAGCCGAGACCGAGGCCCAATCGGTCGCCGTGCCGATACGGGTGGGGACATGGCGGTGGATCGTGGTCCCGTCGCCAAGCTGTCCGCGCGAGTTGTCCCCCCACGCCCAGAGGGAGCCGTCGGACTTGATGGCGAGCGAGTGACTGCCGGCCGAGACCGAGGCCCAATCGGTCGCCGTGCCGATACGGGTGGGGACATGACGGTCGGTCGTGGTCCCGTCGCCGAGCTGACCGAAGAAGTTGCTCCCCCATGCCCAGAGAGAGCCGTCGGGGTTGATGACGAGCGAGTGAAGACCGCCGGCCGACACGAGTCGGCCGCCTCCCCCGGCTGATGCCTCCGCGGGTTCGACGATGATCGTCACGGTGGCGACGTTGGAGTACGCACGGCCATCGTGCGCGCGGTACTCGAAGGTGTCGAAACCGGCATATCCCTGCGCCGGCGTGTACGTGAACGAGCCGTCCGCCTCCACGGCGAGACTCCCGTGAGCCGGATCGGACACCTTCCATGCGCTCAGGAGATCGCTGTCGGCATGCGTGTCGTTCGCGAGGAGTCCGGGAGACGGCACGAACAGCGTGCCGCCCTCGCGCACCGTGAACGAGTCCGATACTGCGACGGGGAGTGCGTTTACGGACCGTGGAGCGAGGTCGGACCAGGGGCTGCACTGCCCTGACTCGTTGTTTCCGACCATCGCGACGGTGCCGTTCGCTCTCAGCGCGACCGTGTGAACGGCACCAGCAGCGATGGCGGTGATCTGCGTCCAACCGGACGTGTCGAGCTGCCCCTCATCGACGGCGCCCACCGCTACGACTGTCCCGTCCGACCGCAGGCCGACGGTGTGGTAGTAGCCACCTGCCACCGAGGTGACCTCGGTCCATCCAGAGCTCCTGCCGTTGTCACCCCAGACGTTCCCTACGGCGAGGACGGTGCCGTCCGTCTTGAGGCCCAGTGCGAAGTCGTGGCCGCCGGCGACGGCGATGATGTCGGTCCACGCGGAGGTGTCAAGGCGTCCACCGATGGTACTCCCCGCCGTGACGACGGTTCCGTCCGACTTCAGGCCGATGGTCTGAAGTCCACCGCAGGCGATCGCGATGATGTCGCGCCACGCGGCGGTCTCGAGCTGGCCCCATGCGTTGCTCCCGACGCTCACGACCGTCCCGTTGGACCGCAAACCGGCGGAATGGTACGCGCCCGCAGCGACGGCGGTGATGTCGGTCCATCCCGACGTACCCACTTGGCCATGCGTGTTCTGCCCCACGGCGACGACGGTGCCATCACCTTTCAGGCCGACGGTATGGTTCCGTCCTGCCGCGACGGCGACTATACCGGTCCACATCTCCGTAGCGAGCTGCCCGTGGTCGCCGTCTCCGACCACGACCACCGTCCCGTCCGCCCTCAGGCCGACGGTGTGGTCCGCGCCTGCGGCGAGAGCGATGACCTCGCTCCACGCCCTTGTCGAAAGCTGTCCAGACGTGCCGTCCCCCACCGCCACCACCGTGCCATCCGCCCTCAGGCCGACGGTGTGGTCGCCGCCTGCGGCGACTCCGACCACGCCTTGCCACGACGCCACCCCGAGCTGTCCTGCGCTGTTGCCCCCGACGGCGACGACGCTACCGTCCGACCGAAGGCCGATGGTGTGGTCGCGGCCTGCCGCCACGGCGACGATACCGGTCCATCCACCGGTCTCGAGCTGGCCCGAGGAGCCGCTCCCCGCCGCGACCACGGTGCCATCCGGCCGCAGGCCCACCACGTGACCGGCTCCGGCGGCGATGGCGCCGATCCCCGTCCAGTCGGCGACCCCGCTTTCGGAGAGGATCGACGTTGCGACGACCGTTCCGTCCGCCTTGAGGCCTACCGTAGCGTGATCACCGGCGACGACGTCCGTGATGTCGGTCCAACCCGAGACCTCAAGCTGGCCCCGCAGCGAACTCCCGACCGCGACGACCGTGCCGTCGGACCTCAGCGCGACGGTGTGGTCACGTCCGGCGGCGATGGAGACGATGTCGGTCCAGCCCGAGACCTCGAGCTGGCCATACCAGTTGCTCCCGGTTCCGACGACCGTGCCGTCGGACCTCAGCGCGACGGTGTGGTCACGTCCGGCGGCGATGGAGACGATGTCGGTCCAGCCCGAGACCTCGAGCTGGCCAAAGACATTGCTGCCCACGGCGACGACGGTTCCACCCGATGTGAGGCCGACCGTATGATGGTCGCCCGCGGCGACCATCGGCGTGACCGGCGCCACTCGTCCGCCCACCTCCGCGAACGCGTTGGCGCTGCTGGGCGACGCGGGCAGCAGCCCCGTGACCGGCAACGCTAGTGCGATCGCAAGCATCGCCGACAGCAGGCGACGCATCGAACGATCGAGCGCGGCGCGGCCAGCGGCGCCGAGTACCGGATGACCGTCTACCCCCCGGTCGCCGAGCGGATTCCCCGGTCCCAATAGGGCCCCCTTGTGGTTTCGGCTCCCCCTGAACACGAGGCAGCCACCGGATGACATGTGACATCATGCCCATGCTAGACCCCCGACCAGGAATACGCCACCACTTCTCCGCAGGCGCGCTTGTGGGCGCGCGACGCGCGTGCGACACTCCCCCGGAGATGACTGGCCGAGGCGGCGGGGCCGCCGCTGACCCCGGGGGCCGACCCATGCAGACGGCGAAGACCGACCCTGGCCCGATGGGCCACCGCGCCCTCGGCGCGTCGTACCGACTCTCCGTGCTGGTCGCCGCGCTGATGGCGGTGCAGGCGCTCGCCGGCATCCTCGCACCCGGGCTCTACCGGGACGAGGCGTTCGCACTCGCCGCCTGGCGCGTGAACGACCCGGTCACCCTCCTGTTCGCCCTGCCCGTCCTGGCGCTCGCGCTGTGGTTCGCTCGCCGGGGATCGGAGCGGGCCGTGCTCGTCTGGCTCGGCGCGATGCAGTTCAGTCTCTACAACTACGCCTTCTACCTGTTCGGGGCCGAGGTGAACGTCTTCTTCCCGCTCTATGTCTCCCTGTTCACGCTCTCGACCGCGGCGCTCGTCTTCGGTCTCGTCGGACTCGATGTCCGCCGGCTTGAAACGGCGCTGGCCGCACGCCCTGCGCGCCTCGTCGCCGCCTACCTCGCCTTCTGGGCCGGGATCCTCGCGGTCGCGTGGATCGGCCAGTGGGCCGGGCTCGTGTTCGCCGGCCGGATCCCAGAGATCGGCGCGGAGGCGTTCCGGCTCATCGCCGCGCTCGACCTCTCGCTCGTGGTCGCGCCGGTCGCCCTCGCGGCGGCGTGGGTCTGGAAGCGACGGGCCTGGGGCCTCGTGATCGCGGTCGTGATGCTGGTGAAGGGCGTCCTCTACTCCGCACTGCTCTCCGCGGCGTCGCTGCCGCTCTTCGGCACGGGTTGGGGCGGCGACCCGCTGCTGCCGCTCTGGCTCGTGTTGCTGGCCGGCGGGGCCGCCTCGCTGGTCGCGCTCCTCGCACGCGTGCCGGAGTAGCCAGACCTTTCGGGAAGATATCGACGCCGCGCTCCGTCAGAGATCGTAGAGGCCGCTGCGATCGGCGCTTCGCCGAAGACGAGGAGAGGCGATGGAGGCGCAGGTGATACCAGGACCGAAGCATCAGCGCACCGCCCGCACGGCAGCCCGCAGACACGGCGGCGGGGCGGATGCGGCGAGCCGCGAGGCGTTCACCGGGTTCGTGCACCGCTACGACCGGCAGCTGCGGATGCTCGCGTACCGGCTGCTCGGCACCACCCACGAGATGGACGACGTGCTCCAGGAGGCCTACCTCAAGGCCTACCGCGCCTACCCGGAGTTCCGCCACGAGGCGTCCCCGTCGACGTGGCTCTACCGCATCACCTACAACGCCTGCATCGACCACCTCAGGCGGGCCGGCCGTCTCGAGCCGCACGGCGCCCTCGCCTCGATCGAATCCCTCGCCGAGGAGGGCTTCGAGCCGCGCTCCGCCGAGGACGTCGCGTCCGCCGTCGAGGTCCGCCACGACCTCGAGGCCGCGCTCGCCGCCCTCGGCACCGAACAGCGCGCCGCGGTGCTGCTCGTCGACGCGCTCGGCCACGACTACGCGGCCGCCGCGGCGATCCTCGGCATCGCGCCGGGAACCGTCGCGTCGCGGCTCAGCAGGGCGCGGGCCGCGCTGCGCGCCACGCTCGCCACCGGCACCGGCACCGAGGAGGTATCGCGATGAACCGCCGAGACGACCGCATCGGCGAGGCGCTCGAGGCGCTCGACGTCCCCGAGCACGCCCCCGACTTCTTCACGCGGCTCGACGCCGCGTTCGACGACATCGACGCCGAGGAGGCCTCCGTGACGCCGCTCCGCCGCACCCGCGCCGCCCGCACCGGCGCCCCTGCCACGCGCACCGCCCGCCGGCCCCGCCGCACGTTCCGGCTCGGCCTCGCGGCGAGCGTCGCCGCGTTCGCGGTGGCGGCCTACGCGCTCGTGACCTTCGCGCCAGGCACCGTGCCCGACCGGATCGCCGACAGCCTGCGCCCGCAGGTCGCGAGCGCCGCCGAGGTCACCGAGCAGGTCCGCCGCGCGGTGGCCGAGACGGGCACGCTGCGCGGCGTCCTCGTCCTGGTCGAGCGCGAGGAGCCCGGCGCCCCCACCCGCGAGATGCGCTGGGAGTTCGCCGCCACCGCCGAGGGCGACTATCGCCTTTCCGGCGAGAACACCATGCCTGACGGCACGACCATCGCCGAGGAGATCGCCTACGACGCCTCGGCAGGGGTCGAACGCCGCCTGACCGACGACGGCGTCTTCCCGATGTGGACCGAGCGCACCGGGCTCGCGCCCGGCGCCCCCGACGAGAACGCCGGCGACTGGGTGCTCGAGCGCCGCCTCGGCGCGCTCGTCCAGGCGCTCGCCGCCAGCGAGGATGGTGACGTCGCCGAGTCGACGCACGACGGTCGCGACGTGTGGGTGCTTGAGACGACCGTGTCGCCCAACCTGATCGCGGCGCTTGCCGCCGACCGCATCGAGGTGACCGTCGACCGCGAGACCGGGCTGCCGCTCAGGGTCGTCGAGACGCGCGACGGCGAGCTTGTCCGTGAGATGCGGCTCGAGGCGCTCAAGGCGGGCGTCGACCTGCCGGAGACGACCTTCAGCCTCTCCGTTCCCGACGGCGTCGAGGTCGGGCGGATCGACGGCGGCTTCCGTCGCGTGCCGATCGAAGACGCCGAGGCAGCGGTCGGCTACGCGCCGCTCGCGCCGGCCTGGCTGCCCGACGGGTTCGAGCTCGACACCGTCGCGGTCGCGGCGGAGACGCAGTCAACCGGCGTCGAAGGCATGAACCCGGCGTCGCGCGGCGTGGTCTCGTTGCTGTACCGGCGGGGCTTCGAGCAGCTCGTCGTCACCACACGCCGCACCGGCCCGGAGCCCGGCTCCTGGTCCGACCCGCTCGCGAGCGGCGAGGGCTACCGCGACGAGCCCGAGTCCGTGACGCTGGGTGACGGCGCGCTCAGGGGCGCCTCGGCGGAGCTGCTCGTGGGGGCGCACGCACTGCCCCACCTCTGGGCGCGCGACGCCGACCTCGTCGTCACGGTCGCGGGCAGCGCGTCGGCCGAGGAGCTCGTGCGGATCGCGGAGTCGCTCGGCGCGGGGTGGTGAGCATAGCGCTGCGGCAAGATACCGATCGCCCCTCCGAGTGACGGCCTGGTCGAAGCACCAGTGCCACCCAAGACCAACGCCCGCCCCTCGGCATCGAGGAGCGGGCGTCGTCACGTTCGCTTCTGGCTGAGAGGGGGTTCGAACCGTCAGAGACGGGGGTGACCCGCCTAACGGTTCTCGAGAGGAGCACACCATGCGCGTACACGGCCCTACCGGGGGCCTGGGTAAGAATCCTGGAGGAGGTGGCTCCCATGACAGCCAGAGAGAACTTCGATGTTGTGATCGTGGGGACGGGGACGGCCGGCGAGTTCGCCGCGCACCGACTGGCCGCACGGGGGAAGAAGGTCGCGGTAGTTGAGCGCGAGCGAATCGAAGGGGAGTGTGCCTACTGGGCCTGCAACCCGAGTAAGACGCTCCTTCGACCCGTCTCCCTGTGGGGAGAGAGCGTCAAGTGTTTCGGGACCGAGCCCGTCGCCCTGAACTGGCCAGAGATTTCCGACTACCGCGACGAGATGGTTCGCCACTACGACGATTCGGTGTTTGCGGGGCGGCTCGATCACGCCGGCATCACTCTGGTCCGGGCCGACGCTCGCCTCGATGGACCCGGCCGTGTCGTCGCCGGAGACCGGATTCTCACGGCCCCGGACATCGTGATCGCCACAGGTTCTGAGGCTGTCATCCCACCGATCGATGGCCTGGAAGAGGCAGGCTACTGGACGAACAGGGAGGCGGTCTCGGTGACCGAGATCCCGCACAGCCTGGTGTTCATCGGTGGCGGTCCGGTGGCCGTAGAGCTCGGTCAGATGCTGCGCCGCTACGGTGCCGCTGTGACGATCGTGGAACAGGCCGACACGTTGTTCCCGAGAGAAGAACCGGCGCTCGGGGAGCTGCTCCAGACCGCGCTTGAAGCCGACGGGATCGAGGTGCGCCTCAGCACCGCCGTGCAACGCGTGACGCGCGAGGGTGACACGCGAAGGGTGCTTCTGTCAGACGGGACCGAGATGACCGCCGAGCATGTCGTAGTGGCGGTAGGACGGCGTCCCCGCACCGCGGGGATCGGCCTGGAGACCGTCGGCATCGCCCCGGGTGACGATGGCGGGGTGACCGTGGACGGACATGGTCGCGCCGGACAGGGTCTGTGGGCCATCGGAGACGTCACCGGTCCGCCGTTCTTCACGCACCGCGCCATGTATCACGCACGGTGTGTCGCGGCGAACATCATCGAGCCCTCCCGCGAACTGGACGAACGCGCCACGCCACGCGTCGTCTTCACCGACCCCGAACTCTCGGCAGTCGGCATGACCGAACTGCAGGCCCGGGAAAGGGGGATCGACGTCCTCTCGGCGATTCTTCCCTTCGAGGAGTTGGACAGGCCGTACACGTACCAGACCGACTGGTCCGGCGTCGGAATACTGGTTGTAGAGCGGTCCACAGGCGAGGTACTCGGTGCCGCGGCAGCCGGTCCTCTCACCAGTGAGTTCATTCACGTGGCCGCAGTTGCGATCAAGGCCCGGCTGCCCTACACGGAGCTGCGTGATCTCATGTTCCAGTTCCCGACGTTCTCCGAGATGTACTGGCATCTGGGCGAGGAGCTGGACAAGTTGCGCGCCTGAGCCGGAGCGGATGTCGTCGCACAGAGGCGCCCGCCTCCCCTTGCTCGGGAAGGCGGGCGCCTTCGCTTCGCTGGCGGAGAGGGAGGGATTCGAACCCTCGAGACGGGGGTAACCCGCCTAACGGTTTTCGAGGGGGATTATCGGTACGGATTCACGACGATGTCTCAGCCGCGCCGTCCTTCCCGAGTGACCCAAGTTCCGCCGACAATCTCATCACCCTTTAGCGCGTACGAGCCTGAAACCTCAGTCCGGCTGTATCCCTCCTTGTTGCCGCGCCACCCACCAGAGAGCTCCTTCGCTGCCATCATCGTCCACGCCAAGGTCAGCCCGTTTGATTCCAGGTAGCGCACCAGAACCGACCTCCGGACAAGGAGTCGCCGTGCGGAGTCCGTGTCAACAGAGGGGTCGAGCGCCACGACTCGACCGTCCAAGGTCCACTGACCATCTTGCTCGCCATGCCGTAGACCCATTGCGTCTACAAGAGCGGCTGCCGGCAAGCGGATCACGAATGACTCCTTGACAGAACAATCGCGGTCGACGGAACCGCCAGAATAGCTGTCGCTCGGCACCAGCAGAGGAATATCCAAATCATATCGTCTGGTCTCTGTGACCCACCCTGATCGTGTGTCCTCTGACTCGGACAGGAGGTCTTCAAAGGCTAGAGAATCTGGGAACTCCCTCAAGTACGCCTCGGAGAACGCCCGATTCTCCGGCATCCATCGCCCCATGAATTCCCGGCCAGAGGACCAGTCGATGAACTCGTCTACGCGCTCAACTTGCAGCAAGTACGCCTGCAGTTCGTACCACACGCGCCGATGTAGGACCTCGTACTCATCGACACCCGGAGCAGGTGCACGCCGCCATTCATGCGATCCCTCAAGCGAGAGCCAATCATCGCCGAGATCGTCACACAGTTCGATGACCCCCAGCGGGTCCGGAAGATCGTAAATGGTGGCCAACCAGGCAGCGTCATCTCCCTTCAACTCATCGGGGTCGTGCACCGGGAGCTCACACCAAGTCGGGGCTGAATCGTACACAAGTCCGTCTGCGAGGCACGTCGGGTCGATATCCCGAAGGTATTCAATCCACGCTCCGTGATACTCCCTCGATTCGATTTCGCCCCACTCTGGCTTTAGAGCGAAGTTATCTGCCAGGAGGCCGAGGAACTCATAGTGGGCAATCCACTGGTACTTCTTGCCGATGCGCTCAACCTTTCGACTCCCATCACGACCGTAACCGTGTTCCTGGTCGGTATCGCCGAAGCGCTCCTTCGTCCATCCAAGCTCAAGGCACCGGAGAAACACCCAGCTCTGCTCGATGCGCAGATCGAACGTATCGTCCCGCACTGGCTCGCCCTCCGCGAAGAGTATCGCCTCAAACTCCTCGGCCTGCTGGGAGGTAAGGAGTGCGCGCAATTCTACTTCCCGAGCTGGCTTCTGCGGCTCTCCGCGTTGTTCAAAGTCGACACCCTCGTCACGATATGCCGCGGTCATGAGGATGAACGCGTCAAAGCCGTCTGCACTCCGCCAGTCGGCGTAGGCCACGCTCGCAGCCTCCGACAAACTGGCCTCGAACCTCGCGCGACGGCTGGCGAGTGTTTCTGGCGCGGGCTCACCAAATCGCCTGTTGCTCCAAGGGGTGGAGCCTGAGTTGGTGCCGATGACGTACCAGCCGAAATCCCACTCCATGACGGAATGCCAGATGGAGCCGTAGTCTGTGACGTAGCCCTCTTCGTCCGCGTACCTGGCCTTTAACTCGTCCTTGCTCGGAACCACATCGGGGAACGGTGCTCCGTACGGAGGTCTCGCTGGTTCGGCCTCGCGGTCATCCAGTGCGCCTGCCCTCACCGCCAGCTCGACGATGCACCGAGCGTGGTCGCGTGTGAGGATGTGCGTGTTGTCGCGTCGCGAGAAGAAACCGTCAAGAAGCGCTCGCGCAGACTCCTCAAGCGCATTAGGGTCGGGGTTCCTTGTTAGCGCACCCAGAGCAGCGCAGAAGACTCGCTCCACCACATATGGGTCATTAACATCGTCGAAGAGGCGCAGTAGATCCGGAACGGCGTCAGGATGGTGGCTCAGCAGAGCAACGGCCGCCTTCGTTGCGTCATCGCGAAGGAATCGATTGGGGGTAACGAAGAGCCACGACAGCGCAATCGAGGCGAGCAAAGCCGCCTCCGTGCTCACGTTCTCGCGACCTTGTGCCCGTCGAGCCCAAGTGACAAGCCGGTCAACAGCCGTACCCTCGTCCTCATACTGATAGCGCAGCCATCGTGTCCACACCTGATCACGCACGTGCAGTGGCCAGGAAGCAAGTTGCCGGTGCAGTGCCCTAGCGTTGAGTCGGGAATCGGGGACGCTCGCCACCGACAGCAAGACCTCGAAGAGTTCCTCCTCGAGCCGGCGACTCTTCACGACCACCACGTTTATGTAATCGATCGCACGCTGCCCAAGCGCTTCCGGCTTCCGCCATACCAGACTGTCGAGGAAGGCACTGGCCATGGACCACGACCCTGCTGCATCCGCCGGCGCAAGGTCCGGTAGCTCCCATTCTCCGTTCGTCCTCTCGGGAATCTGTGCAGCGAGTGCCTCAAGCAGTCCGCGACCCGCTTCAAGGCTGGCAATGCGGCCAAGCCGAGTGTCTGGACCAAAGGCATCCTTCGGCACCGCTGGGTCGAAGTGTTCGTTCAGCAGGAATCGCACAATTAGGTGGTCGCTGAACTTCTGATACGAGAACCGGAACACATAGTGTGTGACTTCGCCGTCTCGATTGAACCGCGGCGATTTCATCAGAAGAGCATGGCTCTCCGCCGATGAGAGCGCATCAACGCCATAACCGGGATATGCGGCCTCAGCGATAGCATGGCCGTCTTCGACCGGGATCTCCTCTGTCCCATGCTCGCCCATCCAATTCGCAATTGGCTTGATTAGATGCTTCCAGGCGAGGTCGCTCGGCGCGTCGGCACGCCCGAGTTCTCGGTTCATAGCCGGCCCGACCTTCTTCACGTAGTCCTCGAAGACGCCAGTGCCGCCCGCGTGCCCCCGCACCCCTTGAGGTCTCCGACCGGAGAATGCAAGGCAGAACAACTTCAGGAACAGGGGGTTCGCGAACTCAGGGCCGAGCAACGGTACTTCCGGCCATTGGACGCGATAGTACGAGAAGAAGGCATGAACGGCCGCCCATAGGCTGTGCGTGAACCCTGGGTGCTCAACTACCATGAGTGCGGCGAGCTGCTCCCGCGTCGCAATCGCATCCTCGAAGCCACTGCGGAACGTGATCGCCACAGCCACATGGGGATGGGTCGCTAGGACATCCTCGATCCAGCGGAGCCCCTCTTGCCACATGACGCAGGGCACCGTCTCGTTGACCGCGTCGATCAGAAGCAACGCACGGGAATCCGTGGCGCTCCCAATTGACTCGAGCTCGTCCAGCATCTCAGGCAGGGAGCAGCGCCGGCCCAGTCCTTGCCGTGCACCACCCTCTTGCACATGGGAGACGCCGCTGAACCTGTCGCCGAAGAGAACCATGGTAGCCAGGCCCTCTGCTGATCGCTCACGGGCGGCGTGGACCAGCAGGTGCGTCTTCCCCGAGCCCGCTGGTCCCTTGACAAGCAAGAGCTGGCGATTGGCAGCATCACTCGAGGCGGACTCGCACAGGTCAACGGCCTCCCCCAGCAGATCTGCCGCCTTGTTTGCCTCATGGAGAACGTAGTCCGAGACTTTGGACTCCCCATCCTCAGGCTTCTTCTGAGAACGTCTACTTCGCATGCTCCACGCCGCCTCCGCACCAGCTCGGGCAGCAGCGGCGATCACGTCGAACTGAATAGCTTCGTGAGCGGACACCGAAGCTGCAGCAGTCAGACTCGCGGAAGTCAATCTCGCGGCCTCGTAGACGGCGCGTAGATCCTCTGGAGCATCATCCCCAATGCCATGAGAGAAGACCGCTCCGAGCTTGTTGCCCAGTGCCGCCAAGGCGTCGCGAAACTGCCTCGTTCGCCCAAGACCGTCGAGTACCGACGCGAAAGCCAGGTTGACATCGAGTGCCGAGTCAAAACGCGGGCCCGCAATCTTCTCAACCGAAGCCAGATGTTGTCCCTGCCAGGTTTCAGGCAGCATCCTGTACCTCGATCAGCACGCGGGGCCGCACTGCTGTGCGGCCCTCTCAAGCCAAAATAGCTGATTCAGCATGAGGAATTCGGTGAGCTGTTCGGCTGGATGCTCGTGAACCTCTCGGTGCGCCCGCCGGTTGCGGTGCGCCTTGAATCCATTTGCGAAGAGCTGTGCCGCGCCCTCCGCCTCACCGGCGCCCTTGTCAGCCCACTGCAGCAGGGCGGCGTCGCCAACGAAAGCGCGCGAGAAGAGCTTGGCTCCGTGTTCCTCGAGACCAGTGCGCTTCCGCACGGCATCTTCAAGACGCCGCCAAGCCGTGAGCAGCCGGTCACCTGGGGCCTCCCAGAAGGTCAGAGCAAGGTCAGCCAGGCGCTCGTCAACGATGGCGTACGGAATCGCCGGCGGGAACTCCGACCAAGGACTCACGCCGACATGCTGCGGCAGCATGTAGTACTTCCAGTGATCGCCGGGTTTGGCTTTGTGTATGGCCTCTATGTCCGCCTCGGTGAGCGCGGAGGCGTCGAGTCTGTCGAGAATCCCCTGACTTACCTGAGCCTGGCTGATTTCCGTCCCGTGATGCCAGAGCACATGCAAGATGTAGGAGAAGCGGCGCGGGCCCTCCCCGGCGTAACCTGAGGCAAACCCCGACTTGATGCCGACAGTCTCGTTCTTGTCCGTCGTGAGCAACAGACCGTGGCCACCTTTGCGTGTCAAGATGCGGGCGTGCGTGATATTGTCGCCGAACTGCAGCAGACGAAACACCGCCTCTTGGCAGGACAGCGTGAGACCGCCCCTTCCCACGTACTGTATGCCTGCTGGCTTGCTGGGCAACGCAACTCCCATCGCAGTCTCTACGTACAAACGTGGAAACCAGTTCTTGCGTTCTCACGTTCTTGCGTAGTTCCCGCCTTTCCGCATCAGTACTCCCACTCTTCGTGCGCAAGCGGAGCTCGATTCAGCTCGTCGCGGTGCGTGCGCCACGTCGGCATCAGCACGTCCATTCGCTCTTGGAAGCGTGTCGTATGCTGCCGCTCGCCAAAATGCACCATCTCATGAACCAGCACGTACTCGAGGCACGCAGCGGGCTTCTTGGCGAGCTCGAGATTCAGCCAGATCCGCCGAGCGTCGGCGTTGCAGCTACCCCATCGCGTCTTCATATTCTTGATTCGCACTTCACTGACCGACTCGCCCACCCTTGGCTCCCACTTGGCTAGAAGCTGAGGGAACATCGCCCGAAGCTGGCGCCGATACCAGCGTTGCAAGACAGCGTCTCGCTGGTCGCGGTCGAAGGTGGATGGCACACGGAGCTCCATCGTCGTGTGACCCACGAGGCGCACGTCGGGCCTGCCGGGTTCCTCCTTTACGTCCAACAGGTAGCGGCGACCCTGGAAGTAGTGGCTCTCACCGGTGACGAGCTCCCGCTGTGACTGCCGAGCCTGTTCTGCAAACGCCCTCTGCTTGCGGCGGATCCACCCGAGGCGGGAGACCACGGCGAGTCGAACCGCTTCGTCATCGAATCGCAGCGGCGCAGCCACCCGGACGCGTCCTGCGGGCGGATAGACGCCCACGTGGAGGTTCTTGATCTCCTTGCGGACCACCTGGACGGCGATGCCGCCCACGTCTATGTGATGCCGGTCAGTACTCACGTTGGGCCTTCACAATCTCGAAGATCCGGTCGACGTCGGCATCGTCCCCGCCGAGCTCTGCCCGAATCGCGTTGCGGACCTCGCGCTCCTTGAACCGGTTGCCGCGCCAATCCGCCTTCTTCACAGCACGGATGGCGCGGTCAAGTGCAAGCGCCAGCCCCTCACGGTCGACGGAATCATCTGCCGCGCCATAGCCGACAGACGACTCTCGCACCCCGGAAGCCACAGGCTGCTCCAGGTTGTCGTAGAGCGCGCGGAGGGATTCGGTGTCGATCGCAGCGGGGTAGCCGGCCTGGCTCTCCGGCCTCTTCACCTGGCGAGTGAGCTCGACGATTCTCTTCAGGTACGCCTGGTAATCGAGGGCCTCTTGCCGCCTCTGTTCGATCAGCGCGTCGAGCAGCTCCGACATCTTCTCGTAGTACTTCGGGTTGATGGCCATCTCATCGATGATCAGTCGCCTCACGTTGTTCTCGATCGTCTCGGCCATCGCCTCCCGGTCTTCCCGAAGACCCGAGGGCAGCGACCCTACCGCTTCCTCGCCCTGCTCGACGATCAGCTCCACGAGGGTCAGGTCGTCGAATGCCGAGACCTTTTCGCTCTCCTCGGCACGGATGTAGGTATCCAGCAGGTGGCGCATGGCCGGCTCGAACATCTTCGTATCCACGTAGTCGCCGCTCGCCAGCTTGACCTCCTGGCGCACCTTCTCGTAGTGGTCGACCTCGTTCCTGATTGCCTCTACTTCGGCATCGGTGTAGCCGGCCTCGCGCATCTCGTTTGCCAGGCTCGCGTAGGCGCGCAGATAGGCGGCCACGAGCTTGTAGAGGGCCACGCGCTTGGGCTCGTTGTCCTGCAGCTGCTCGGCGTTGCCGCTCTCAGCAGCGCAGAAGTAGCGCAGGTAGGCTGCCGAATCGCGTGGGGGCTCCACCCTCTCACACAGCGCCTTCACGGCCTCCCGTGCCTCCTCCAGTCGCCCGCGCCCCTGCTCGAGCCGGTCCTTCAGCAGCCCGTCGACGTCATCCTTGTCAAAGCCTGCGAAGGCTTCACCCGTGTAGTCCTTGATGGACTGCTCGAGGGAACGGAAGAGGTCCTTGTAGTCGATGATGTGGCCGTACTCCTTGTCCACGCCGTCCAGTCGGTTCACGCGGCAGATGGCCTGGAACAAGCCGTGGTCTTGCATCTTCTTGTCGATGTAGAGGTAGGTTGCCGGGGGCGCGTCGAATCCGGTGAGCAACTTGTCGACGACGATCAAGAGCTTCATCTGCCCGGGCTGCTCGACAAAGCGCCTCTTCACGTCCTGCTCGAACCGTTCCACCTTGTACATCGCTGTGTCCTCGGGCTCATCGAAGTGGGCAGCGAGCATCTTTCGGTAGATCTCGTATTTACGTAGCCGCTCGGTCAGGCCCTCACCGCTCTCCTCGCCTTTGATGTCGGAGGTCTGCGGCCGGTAGGAGGTGACGATGGCACACTTCCCCGCGAGGTCGGTCTGCTGGAACAGCTCGAAGAAACGACAAGCAGAGTAGATGCTGTCCGAGACGAGCAGTGCGTTGCCGTGGCCGCTCTTGAGCCGGTCGCGGGTCGCCATGTCCATCAAGACATCGGCGACAATCTTGTCCAGGCGGTCCCGCGAGGAGAGCACCTTCTGCATGGTGCCCCAACGCTGCTTGAGCTGGGCCCTCGCCACGTCGGTGAGTCCTCGGGTCTTCAGCTCGAACCACTGGTCGACCTTCGCCGGCGAGGTGATGCTCTGGTCGATGTCGCGCGCTTCGTAGCGCAAGTCGAGCACCACACCGTCGCGGACGGCCTCGTCATACTTGTAGGTGTGGATGTAGGGACCGAAGGTCTCGATCGAGCGGCGCTTGCCACTCTTGAGTAGCGGCGTGCCGGTGAAGCCGACGAGCATCGCACCTGGCAGCAACGCCTTCATCGCCTCGTGGAGCTTGCCGGACTGGGTCCGATGACACTCGTCTACGAAGACGAAGAGCTCACCCTTCGCGTGGAAGCCCTTGGGCAGGTGGCTTTGGATGTCTTCTAGAAAGGCGTCGATGTCGCCTTCCTCCGAGGCACCGAACTTGTGGATGAGCGAGCCGACCAACCACTCTTCGCTCGCGTTCAGCACCTGCACCAGGTCCGCACCGCTCTTCGTGCGGTGGATGTCTTCGTTGACGCCCTTGAAGACTCTCTCGATCTGCTCGTCGAGCTCGGTGCGGTCAGTGATGATCAGGACCCTAGAGTCTCGCACGTGTTCGCGGATCCATTTGGCGAGCCACACCATGATGAGACTCTTACCGCTTCCTTGGGTGTGCCAGACAATGCCGCCCTCTCGCTTCCGGACTCGGTCTTGTGCGGCCCGCACACCGAAGTACTGGTTGTGGCGGCAGGTCTTCTTCGTGCCCGCATCGAAGACCATGAAGTCGTGGACTAACTCGAGCAACCGCTCCTTAGCGCAAAGCTGGCCCAGCTCGCGCAGAAGCGGGTTGTCACCTGCCGCGGGATGCGCCTCGGTCTCCTTCCAGCGAAGCCAGTACTTCTCCGGCGTCTCGATCACGCCGTAGCGAAGCCCCTCAGTATCGTTTCCGGCCATCACGAGCTGCACGGTCGTGTAGAAGGGGCGGATGAACTCCTTCTTCTGGCTGTCAAGACTCTGGCGGATGCCCTCGCTCACGGCGACTGTGGAGCGCTTGAGCTCAAGCACGCCGAGCGCAATGCCGTTGACGTAGAGCACGAGGTCGGGTCGCTTGGCGTGAACGCCGTAGACCGTCACTTCCTCGGCGACGGCGAAGTCGTTGTTCTCGGGATCCTCCCAGTCGACAAGCCAGACCGTGACGGTCTGCTCGCCTACCTCCGGCCGGACCTTCACCCCGTAGCGAAGTAGGCTGTAGACATCGCGGTTCGCGTCATAGAGGGTCTTGCTGCCGCCCAGAGCTGCGGCCTTACCTAACTCGAAGAGCGCCCGGCTGATGACCTTATCGTCATGCTTCTGGCGCCGGAGCCACTCGGTAAGCCGGTCCTCCTCGATATTGCTGTTGCCGTCGCGATCCTTCCAGTAACCGAGGTAGTCATAGTCGAGGGCATTGCGCAGGAATTCGATTACGCGCCTTTGTGTGCGAATCTCGCGCTCCCCGACCGTGCTCATGCCACCGCCTCCGGCTTGACCAGCCGTACACGACCAGTGAGGAGCTGCTGCATCATGCCCTGCTTGATTGCGCGAGTCTTGTCGCGACGGGCTTCGAGGGCGGCGATTTCGGCATCCATGTCAGAGAGCACGGTGGCGATGGCCGTCTGCTCCTCTAGTTCCGGCACCTGTCCAACAATGGATTCCACATCGCCGTGAGAGAGATGCTTAACCGTAGTGCCTGAAGTTGCCCGTTGTATCTCCTCTAGAGGTTTGAACAGAGAATGGTAGATGAACCTAACGTCGGCGCGCTCCCGTGGTCGGACCCTGCCTACTCTCTGGTTCAATAGGGCTTCGCCATTGCTCCAAACGCATGGCAGAAAGTCACCATCCATCCCAATGAGCACATCGCCGTTATTCACCAGAAAGTCATCGCTGTATGAACCCTGGTAGTAGATGACTTCATCGTCAGCCTTCAAGTCCCTATTCTTGACCAAGCGCAGGCCGGATGCTTCTGTGGTGAAATGCTGAGAACTGAACGGGAAGCCCACCTGAAACGAGAGCACCTCCCCTAGTCGCCTTGTCTGCCACTCGCCAGCGAAACCCGGGAGGCGAGTTCTGCCGGTGAGGAGTTGCTGCATGGCGTCCTGTTTGATGGCCCGCCTCTTGCCGATCAGCGCGTCCAACGACTCGAGCAAATCGTCCACATCCGACAATGCATCGGCGATGACACGCTGCTCAGTGAAGCTGGGAAGGGGAATCTGCATTCCCGCGATCATCTCCATGCGCACGGAGTCGACCGACGACTTCGCCGTCATTGACATGATCCGGTCATAGAAGCGCGTGCTGAACTGATAGAAGAAGTATCGGCCGTCTAGACGATGCGAGAAATCGGTAATCCGATAGACACGCTGGTGGACGTCGAACCGCCCGTTCACATAGTGGTATATCTTCCCAGTTCCCACTCCGTCACCAGCAGTGAGCACAGCCTCGCCATCGTATGAGTACGAGTCAATTCGTTCCACCTGTTGCGACCGTACGAAGAACGGGTACTGCCCATCTTCGCTGCGGTCTTCTGTGTTCCTGGAACCAGTCCTTATCAGAGCATGGTCATCGATTCTGTCGACACCCCAGTCACTGGGGATCGACCCACACACAATACGCTCGTACCCTGGCGGCACGTCCTGCGCGTCTGTGTCCACGCAGTCGCTTGTCGCGACATTCCTGGCTCGCATTACGTTGCTCATCCCCAGGCCAGACCCATCTTGCGCAGGTGCCCCTCGAACCTGGCACTAAGCGCCTCGACCTCGCGCTCAAGCTCCGGAAGCGGCTGCGCATAGCGCTCCTCAAGCTTCTGAACTCGCCCGACAAGCTGCCGAGTTACCCGCTGCACCTCGTTGTCGATAGCGTCGCGTAAGGATGCGAGCCACTTGTCTTCGACCACTAGGCTCTTGATCTCGGCTTCGGTGAGCGTGCCGTAGCGGGTCAGTACCTTCTCATCGAGTGCGCCCTGAGCCCCTTTGACGGCCTTGGCTGCTTGAGATTCCGCCTCGATGAGCACAAGGCAGCGAGTGAGGGCGTCGCGTTCGGCTGCGTCGGCTTCAGCGAAGTCACCGACACCGGCCGGCTCGTCCGCGAGAGCCTTGATGCGATCCTTGACCCCGCCCTTGGTTACCTTGCCCTTATCGTTGATGGCTTCAGCGAGCAGGCCTTCCTCGCCAGTGTGCTCTTCGATGAACTCCTCCAACTCGCGACTCGCAGCCTCCTGCTCCACCTGGAGGGCTTCGATGGCGGCCTGCTCCTCGGCGAAGAATCGCCTCACGACGAGCGCAGGCGGCACCAGGTCGGTCTTGTACTTCCTCTTGCCGATGGTCAGGTCGGGCGCTTCCTTGATCTTGCGGGCCTTGTCCTCGACGAGTCCCCGCGGGCGGGCGGCACTCTCCCAGCCGTCAGCGGCGATGAGGTAGACGTCGTCTTGCATCACCTCGGCCCAGTAGTCCATGAGCCGCTGATAGACGTCGTAGCGACTCAGCAGCGGCAGATCGGCGAAGCGGGCCAGGAGGTCTTCGGACAGGATGCGGATGAGCTCGCGGGGCAAGTCGTTCACCTTGATGGCACATAGAGCGGGCTCGTGAGCGGCACGCCACCCCTCGAATACGTCCGCCACCTGATCGGCGAAGGTCTTGAACTCGTGGTGGCCGAGGATGGTCTGCTTGAGCTCGCTCGCGGGAACGCGTGAATCAACGTAGCCCTCGCGAGCGTTATCCTCGAAGAGCGTCTCGCGCAGCGTGGGGAAGACCTGCCAGTAGGCATCGAGGGCGTCGATGTCGCGGACCGGGATGCCGCCGTTCAGGTGCGCGTCGAGGTCGTGCAGGTCCTCAGGCTCGCTCGAGTCGATATAGCGCGGGAGGTTCAGGTTGTAGTCGTTGGCCGGGCTCGCGATCTCGGCCACCGGAACCATGCGCGAGTAGCGCGGCAGCTCGGTCTGATGCGTGAACACGTCCACGATCTTGTGGATGTCCTGACTGCGCAGGCGATTCTTGTTGCCGTCCTTCACGAAGCCGCGGCTGGCGTCGATCATGAAGATGCCGGTACGAGCGTGGGCATGTTCCTTGTCGATAACCACGATGCATGCGGGAATGCCGGTGCCGTAGAAGAGGTTGGCCGGCAGACCGATGATTCCTTTGACGAGGCCGCGCTGGACCAGCTGCCGGCGGATGTCGGCCTCCTTGTTGCCGCGGAAGAGCACGCCGTGTGGCAAGATGATCGCCCCCTTGCCGGTGCTCTTGAGCGAGGCAACGAGGTGCAGCAGGAAGGCATAGTCTCCATTCTTGGCCGGGGGCACACCGAACTCGAAGCGGCCGAACTCGTCGTTGGCTGGATCGAGGCCACTCGACCAGGCTTTGGCCGAGAAGGGTGGGTTTGCCACGGCGAAGTCGAAGGTCTTGAGGCTGCCGTCCCTGTTCTTGAAGTGCGGGGCGGAAAGCGTGTTGCCTCGCCGCAGCTCAGCGGTGGGATGGCCGTGCAGAATCATGTTCATTCGCGCCAGGGCCCAGGTGGCAACGTCCATCTCCTGCCCATAGATTGCGAGTCTCGATGTTCCGGCCTCATCGCCCGCCTTGATAAGCAGCGAGCCGGAGCCGCAGGTGGGGTCGTAGACGGTAGGCTCTGGTAGTTCGCTTGCGCGCTCGATACCGATAACCTGCGCCATGATGCGCGAGACCTCCGCTGGAGTGTAGAACTGGCCCTTGCTCTTGCCGCTCTCGGTAGCGAAGTGGCGCATCAGGTACTCGTAGGCATCACCGAGCAGGTCATCACCCTCTGCCCGGTTGGCGCGGAAGTCGAGGCCGTCGAAGATGGCAACCAGCTTCGAGAGGCGGTCCTGCATCTCCTTGCCAGAGCCGAGCTTGCTCTCGTCGTTGAAGTCGGCCTGGTCGATAACGCCTTTGAGGTCATTGGCCTCGGCGAGCCTTCCGATGATCTTGTTGATCCTGTCGCCGATCTCCTTGTCGCCTTTGAGCGCGACTACGTCGGCGAAGCTCGCACCCTCCGGCACCTCGATCAGCGACCCTTTGGCGCTGGCGGCCTTGTCGGATACGTACTTCATGAAGAGCAGCGTCAGGACGTAGTCCTTGTACTGCGAGGCGTCCATCCCACCCCGCAACTCATCGCACGACGCCCACAGAGAGCTGTATAGCTGCGACTTCTTCAACGCCATGTAGGGTCCCCCGTACGTGGTCAAGGCGGGGGCAGACAAGTGCCCCCTTGCAGCAAAGACCGCGGCGCACCGTGTCGCGCTGCGCGAGTAGTCCTACCGAAACCTCACCCACATCTTACCGAAGACCACTGACGCCCGCTCACGGACCTCGCCGCAGCGCCACCTCCAACTCCTCATCGCTCACATGCGTGTAGATCATCGTCGTGCTCAGATCGCTGTGACCAAGCGCCTTCTGCACGAGCCGGATGTTCTTGGTCTGGCGCAACAAATCCGTCGCTAACGTGTGTCGCAGCACGTGCGGACTGACCCGCTCCGCCTCGGGAAGGCCGGCTTTCACGGCGTACTGCTTGACCATCGTGCGCAGGTAGCGCGTGTCGAGTTGCCCGCCGTCCCGCGTACAGAACAGCCGCGGGGAGACCGGTCTGCGCTCGAGCCATCTGCCGATCAGGTCTCGCAGGTCATCGGAGACCCACAGCACCCGATCCTTGGCTCCCTTTCCTTCTCGAACCACCAACCGGCACGTGAGCATATCGAGGTGTTCGGGACGAAGGGCCATGAGTTCGCCGACTCGCAGACCCGCCTCGAGGCCAACGCGAATAATGCAGCGGTTCCGCAGCCCCGAGACGTAGCGGGGATTGGGCTGGGCGACGAGTGCACGCTGTTCTTCAGGGGTGAGCACCTTGGGCAGACGTTTGGGGCGCGACACCGCTTCGCCTCCTTCGTAGTAGAGCGTTGTGAGTACCGGAATACCAGGGACCCGGTACGCCACAGCAAACCCCTAGATGGGATGCCCCCGTCTCTGGTACCAACCGCAGAGTCAGGGTCTCCAATGTTCTGACATCGTAGCGGACACGATCATGCCGCGCCCACGGGATGCATCGCCGCGTACTCCGCGGGCGTGAGGTAGCCGAGCGAGCTGTGCAGGTGCTCGGTGTTGTACTCGACTCTGAACCGCTCAAGCATCACGCGTGCGTGCTCGATGCTCCAGAACTCGTGCTCGTTCAGGCACTCGTCGCGCAGGCGGGAGTTGAACGACTCGCAGAAGCCGTTCTGCCAGGGCTTCCCCGGTGCGATGTGGAAGGTGTCGGTCCCGATCTCGGCGAGCCAGTCGACGACTTCGGACGCGATGAACTCCCCGCCATTGTCGCTGCGGACCACCGCAGGCGCCCCGTGCTCAGCGAACAGCCGCTCAAGCACCCGCTTGACCGCGCCGGCCGTGATCGAACGGGCCCCGAAGACAGCGAGCGCGTAGCGCGTGAACTCGTCGACCACGGTGAGCGTCTTGAAGGTCCTCCCTGAACTCGTGGCGTCGTAGACGATGTCGTAGGTCCAGACGTGGTCGCGATACTCGGCGGTCACGGGCACGTCGGCGCCCGTGCGGATCTTGCGCCGGCGTTTGCGAGCCGGGACCGCCAGGTTGTGGTCCCGCCATATGCGCTCGATGCGCTTCCGGTTCTGGACGAGGCCAAGTCGTCGAAGCTGACGGAAGATGCGCCTCGAGCCCCATCGTGGCTTGCGGCGTCTGATCTCGGCGATCGCAGCCAGGATCTCGTCGTCGTCTTTCGGGGCCGGCTCGTAGTCGAGATGCGAGCGCGAGGTGCCCACGACCCAGCACGCCCGTCTGGTGGACATGCCTGCGGCGGTCATCTCGCGCACCGTGTGCCGCTTGTCCGGTGCGCCCCTCATTTTCCCCGGAGCACATCCTTGATCACGTCGATCTCGAGGTCGCGCTCGGCGAGCAGACGCTTCAGGCGGGCGTTCTCCGCTTCGAGCTCACGCAGCCGCTTGACCTCCGAGACCGACATGTCGCCGTAACGGCGCTTCCAGCGGTAGTACGTCTGCTCGCTGATGCCGTGGATCCGACAGACGTCTCTGGCCGAGATGTCGTCCTTGGCCGCCTGCGCCAAGATGTCGACGATCTGGGCCTCGGTGAACCTCGCTTGCTTCAAAGCTGTCTCCTCTCTTCGAGGAGACCCTAACACTCAGCGCGGTCCCAATATCGGGGGGCATCCCACAGAAACGCAGAAACCCCCGCCACCAGCGACAGGGGTTTTCACGTTCGTACGTAGAATGTGCGATCTCGCGTCGGCTAGCGGAGGCGCTGGGGGTGGAGGCGAGGGAGCTCGTCTGGTCGATCTGGCGGCATCTACCTGTAGCACCGTGCATTCAACGCTGCATTTGCACACACCCCGAACCAGCGTCACCACGATCACCGTCACGTCTTACTTGGGGCTCGCGTCAGTTCTGAGGGACTTCTCCCACTCCCAGAACGCACGGGCCTCGGGTTTGGTATTCTGTGGCATCGGATCCGGTCGAAGCTTCGCTAGGCCAGTGCGGATGGCTTCCTCGATCGCAGGGTTGCCGCAGTCAGCGTGGCGATTCTGGAGATGGACGAAGTTTGCCGGCCGCTCATCGAAGGAGACGCCGATCGTCGCGAGCGCGCCCAGGGCGAGCTCCACTGCCTCCGAACGCTGGTCGTCGGTTGCGATTGCGAACAGCATTCCCGCGAAGGAGTCCCGTTCCTCTCTGGTGAGGCGCTCCTTGAGCAGCAGCACAGCCTCGATGGCGGCGGGCTGAAACTGGTCTCCGACGCCCGCGAGCCACCGCGCCACGGGCGAGACGAGTCCGACTGCGAGCTCCGGGTCCGAGAGGTGCTGCTCATAGCTCCGCAGTAGCCGCAAGCCTGCCTCCGAGAGCGACGACTGGCCGGTGGTGAGCAAACGCTCGATTCCGTTCGCGAAGTCGCGGAGAGGGTGGTCCATCCCGTCGATGCTGAGAAGCGGGGCCAGTGCATCGAGCACCGTCACCAGCTGGTCGCCGACGAACTCCCTCGTCAGATCGCCCGCACTCTCGCAGACAACGACCGTGTCGTGTTCCGACAGGCCTGCCCCCGGGACTGAACGAAGCACGTGCTCGGGGATGCGGGGCAGCATCTCCTGAATCCAGCTCAGGCGTCCTTCTTCGGGCGTGTCCTTCAGGACTCCGTCGTAGAGCGCGACGTCGGCGGCGCAGCGGTCCAGCAAATGCGGTCGGCACTCGGTCCAGCGGGGCATAGCGGGACCACCCAGGTAGAGCACGATGCTGCGCACCTCGCGAACCGGGCCCTGCGCTATGTAGGTGCTGACGAACCCGATCAGTTCGCTCCGGTTCGGATGTTGGCCGGTATTGCCGAGGTCGATCAGCACCTCGATTGCCTCGCGATGAGCTGCGGGGTTCTGGCTGGAGTTCAGCACATTCTTCACGACCCGCGTGAAATCACCGAGGACCTCGTCCTCGACGGCGGCCTCGCCGATCCTTCCGCCGACGATGTCGAGACTCGCATGGCAGCTCCGGATGAGACTCAGCCACGCTTCATCATCGGTCTCCGAGTGGTTGGAGCCATCCAGCACTTGGACGTTGGCTCGCAGAACGCGACTGGCCACGGTGTCAATGATGGTGGCTGACGGGAGGATCCGCAGCAGTTCGATGCGCCCGGCGAAGAGCTCCGAGGATGCCACGGGCACCGATTCGGGCAATTCGCCGACGACATCTGCCGGAGCCGACATGTGGTCGGCGAAGGCATAAGCGACCGATGCGTCGATCCAGGTGTCCGCTCCCTCCCCCTCGGCGAGGATGCGGAGGAGTTCATCGTCCTTGCCGACCACGGCGGGAAGCTGTTTGGCAATCTCCGCCCATTGATCCTCGAACCAGTCATCATGCACAGCGAGAACCTTGACCAGATTAACTAAGAATTCGCGCTTCGGCTGCTTGAGCTCCGTGCTCTCGGCCGCGTCCTTGAGAACCCCAGCCCAGGCATCAACGAAAGCCGAGTAGTCGAAGCTGCGCTCCTCCAAACGCTCCGCAATCAGTAGCGGATCGAGCTGGGCGACGGCGCGCTGAGAATCGTTCTTGATGAGACGAGTCGCGCGACCGAGCAGCTGGTCCATCGTCGTGCCGTTGAGGGCTCGCATCCCCGGTCGCAACACCTTGAGGAGAGTAGAGAGGAACTCTACGAAGGACGTCGTCTGCGCGATGTGGCTGACCCGGTCCTGGATTGCGCAACTGAGGTCATTCTGCGCCGAGGGGTAGTCCTCGATTCCCTCGATAAACTCCTCGGCGCTCGTCAGGTCAGCGTAGGTGAGCGCCAGCAGGAAGCCATCGACTCCCGGGAGGTTGGCCTCATACTTCGAACTTCGCAGCGTCAGCCAAGGCCCGAAGTCGTTGATTGCCGCATAGTGACCGACCTCCTCGCGGAACGCCTTCATCTCTTGGCGCTGTCGGTCGAGGCGGGCTTGGTCGTGCGGGTCCACGCGCTCCGGCCCAGAGTCGAGTTCATCTGCCAAGGCTTCGGGAAAGCGGGTGCGCAGCAGCTGGAAAAGCGTCAGCGACAGCACGTTCTCCTCGGCGAAGTCCAGCGGTAGTTCTTCCAGCGCTGAGCGGCGATTCACCAGCAGATACTCAGCGACCAGCACGTTGACGAACTGCTTGATCTGGCGAGGGTTGCTCTGGAAGGCCTTCGCGATCATCCACGCCACCTGCGGGTTCCTCAGCGCCGGAATCTGAGTCTGAGTGAGCTGCTGGAGCGCGTAGCCCTCCAGCTCGGTCCCGATGAACTCCGGAAGGCGGACGCTAACGCTGAAGAACTTCCGAAGGAACTCGCTTCCGTCGTGGAAGCGGGTCTGGACCTGCTCCCGGATCGCTTCATCGTCGCACGGAACCAGGAACACCGTCTTTGCCTTCGCACTGCCGCGCGGCTTTGATTCCAAGAACGTCTTGATTGTGGTCAGCACCTCCACCGTCTTCGCATCATCAACGCGGTCGAGGTTGTCGAAGACAACGAGGACTCTTGGTGCGCTCTTGTAGCCAACGTGAATCAGTCGCAGGAATTCCTTCTCGAACTCGTAGGGGTCCGCATACCTTCCTTTGGACCAGGTTCTGGTTTTCGGAGTGAGCAACACGGCCACCGCACTCAACGTCGCCAGGACAGCGCCGACGCCCGCGAAAACGCTAGCGATGACCGGTCCCACCTGGAACGGGAATGCGAGAGCGGCAAGCAAGATCACGAAAGCCGCCGCACCCAGCCCCCAGAAGACCAGCTTGGCCCGCCGCCAGGTCGCGGGGTCCTTCTTCATCTCCGCGATTTCGACGCCGAGCTTGAACTGTGTCGCGAGGCTCGTCTGCAGTTCGACCCTCTCGTCGAGCACTGTGTCCTGGTCGTAGGTCTCCTTGTTGATCGTGCGACCCTGATGATGGAGCTCCTTGAGGACGATGCGCCTGAGAGAATCGTCTTGGAACTTCCACACATCGATCACCACGGTCGGGATGGTCGGTCGGAGGGATCTCCTCAGCATCTCAACTACGGTGCTCTTGCCGGTTCCCCAGCTGCCGTACAAGCCGATGGTGAATGGCGGGTCGCACCTTCTGACAATCGCGGCCAGCGTCTCGGCAACACCCTCGTGCCCGAACTCAGGGACGTTGTCGCCTGCCAGCGGTTCATCGGGCTGGAACTTGACGATAGATTCAATTCCGATGTTTGGCTCGGTATTCTCTGCGGTCATTTGGCCCCCAGATCGGCTGATGCAGGCGCACTGACAGCATAGCCGACCGCAACTAGACTAACTAACGCCTCGCGCCTCCCCCGCCTACAGCCATACGCCGATTCGAGAATTCGCAGTGTTCGCCGACCGCAACGATTGCGTGGCAAGCCCGGACCACCGCACCACCGTCCTGCGCGAGTTCGCCTACGAGCAGGACCGGTTGCCAAATCGGCTGCCGGTGGAGACTGTGGATGCAAAGCGGCCCCGACCACCTCACTCGGTGACCGGGGCCGCATCGGATCTCACTGGCGGAGAGGGAGGGATTCGAACCCTCGAGACGGGGGTAACCCGCCTAACGGTTTTCGAGACCGCCGCATTCAACCGTGGGTTGCGCGTGGCGTAGCTAGGTTACGTGGATGAGGTACTTTCTTGTGCGCTCAGTGTGGCACTTCCTGGCACAGGAGTGGCACTTGGCACGCCTTGGCACACGCCCTCAAGAGGTCCGGCGGAAGCGCTCGATCACATCCGCCACGCCCTGATCGCGGGCCACTCGCCTCTTGGCGTAGCGGCGATCCAGCATCGTTCGAGAGGTGTGCCCGAAGCGGGGCGCGACGTCGCCGGCGTCCGCCCCGCCCTCCATGGCGATGGTCGCCGAAGTGTGGCGCAGGTTCTGGATCGGACACCAGGGGAGCTCGGCATCGACGACGTGGCGCTTGTAGCGGTAGGCAACCTGCGTCGGCTTGAGCTGCCCCCGGATCGGACCCACTCCGCGATGAGGGCGCAGCGCCTCGATCGCCCACCTTGGGAGGGTCACTACGCGCCTTGACGCCCGGCTCTTCGTGTCCTCCGTCCACACGCGACCTGACCGCTCATGTAGGCCGCGGCTGACCGTCACGAGACCATTCTCGAAGTCGACATCCGGCCACTCGAGACCGTAGAGCTCGCTGGGCCGGAATCCGCCGGCGATCGCCAGCACCACGAGCGGCTCGAGCACGTGCCCCGTGAACGAGTCCAGGTAGTCGTTCGCCTGATCCTCAGTGAGGATGACCGGCTCGTACTCATCTGGCACGGGGGCCTTCACCGCTCTCGTCAAGACGTTGGCCTCGAGAATGCCCCACTCGACTGCGCGCCCCAGCGCTGCCGAGAGCGCCCGATAGGCGTGCAGCCGGGTCTGCTTGTTGGGCACCGCCTCCGCCAGCCCCCTCATCCACGACACCATAGCGTAGGAGTCGAGGCGGTCCATCCGGATCCGGGCCACGGGGTACGGCATGACGTGGCGCTCGAGCTTCTCGCGGTAACCGTCCACGGTTCGCCGGCGCAGCACGGGGGGCTCCATCGCCGGGAGGTACATCTGGTCGACGTAGCTCCACAGCGTCAGAGCAGACGTGGATACTGTCCTTCCGGTCTTCGCCAGCATGGCACTGAGCATGAGCTCTGCCTCTCGGTCAGTGCCCTCGACCACCTTCGAGATCCTCCGACGCTTGCCTGTCAGTGGGTCGTGGCCGGCCGAGACCATCAACCGCCACTTGCCGGGGGAGATCTCCGTCTTACTGCCCGCTGATCTCCGCTTCTTCTGGGACATCGTATGCCTCCTCGAAGTACCCAGGCAGAGGCTTGAGCGCCAGCACAAACGCTAGGTGACGCTCAGCCGTGGCCATCCTTTCGCCACGCTCGATCGCCCACAGCATGTCCTCGTTCATAGAGGTCCCCATCTGCGTGATGAGTCGCGCGAACTCCTCGCCGCTCTTGAAGCCCCGCCTCCTGCGGAGCCCGTTCAAGAGTCGACCGTATTCCTTGGCGTCGAATGGCACGGGAACCACCTCCCTCTCGCGCAACTATACCACTTCTGACGCAAACAACCTTTCCCGAACACACTTGACCTATGTCTGGCGCAACTGGTACTGTGCGAGGCGCAGGTGAGTTACGTTTCCCACAACTCGACATTGGGAGGAGGTGCGGAGTGAAGACGACAACCCCGAAGCTGCTGAGCATCCCGGACGCGGCCAAGGCGCTGGGAGTGGATCACGGGACTGTCCGCGAGTGGGTCAAGCGAACGGTCGACCCGTTGCCCTCAGTGGTGGTTGGCAGGGGGGACGGTAAGCACGTGCGACGCAAGGTCGTGATGTCCGAGGTGGACGAGTGGCTGGTTCGCCAGGCGGGTAAGGAGGGGGGCACATCGTGAAGGTCAACGCCTATCACTTAGAGATCGAGTATCACGACGCGATCGGCGTCGAGGGCGTCGGCGAAGACAGCTACTTGCGGATCGGCGACTCGGTCATCGCGGTCGACCGCGATGCGTCCCGACGGCTGATGGGCGCGATCGAGGAACTTCACCTCCGACTCCACCCCGAAGAAGCCGAGGACCCGTCATGACCGGCCAACTGACGCTCCCCGTGAGCGAGAAGCGGATGGAGGCGCCGGAGGGCCTCATGCTCGCGGCGCTCGCGTGGATCGACGAGAACCCGGAGGCGTGGCGCTGGATCACCAACGCGGCCCGCCTCGACGCCATGGAGTGCGGGCGGGTCTTCATCAAGGGCTACATCGAGTCCTTGCGCCACAGGCCGCTCCCCCACGGATCCCGCGACTTCAAGATCCCCAACGCGTTCAGCGCGGCGTTCACCCGCATCCTGCGCGCGTGGCACCCCGAGCTCGAGCACGCGATCCCCGTGAACCGCTCGAAGCTCGACGGTGTGACCATCCCGCCGAGGCCCTACTGACATGGAGGAGGCGGCCCGGGCGATAGCCCTCAGGCTCAAGTGGAGCATGACGAAGGTCCGCGAGCTCGTCGCGGAGCTCGAGGCGGACGGCGTCCACCTCGTGTATCGACCGACCACCGGGGACCTCTGTCCGTGCACCTACCACTACGCCACCGAGAGCGGCCTGTGCGTGAAGTGTGAGACCAAGCGTGACCTCGAGCGCCAGCAGATGGCCCTCGAGGAGGAGGAGCGGCGACTCGAGGCGGAAGCGGAGCGCGATCGCAACGCCGAGAAGAAGCGCCGGCAGCGTGTGCGGGAACGCTACGACGCCAACCCGCGCAAGTCGAGGAACCGAGAGGAGGAGCACCCATGGGATTCACCGGAGGAGTCGTCGTCGGCGCCGTACTGATGTTCGGTCTCGCGGTCGCCGCGATGCTCGCCAACCACCGCCTCGAGATCCGTAGAGGTCTCGGCATCATCGCGGTCCACCAGCCGGCCGACCCGAGAGCGGCCCGGCGCGTGTGCCAGGTGTGCGGCGATCACTGGCCCTGCGAGCCTCACCAGCTCGTGTCCAACTTCTTCGCAGAGAGGACCCGCTACTACCGAACCGCCCGCCAGAGCAAGAGGTGAGCCGCCCGGGGCGCAACCCGGACGGCTCAGAGCGGAGGTGCGCCGAGGCGCGTCTCCACAATGCAGAGGAGGTCACCCCCGCATCATGAGCAACGATACCACCATCCAAGGAGAGCGCACGGTGCTGCTGAATGGCAGCGTTCGCGGCGTTCTCCCGTTCGTGTCACGTGATGGCACTCGGCCGGTCCTGCAGGGCGTCAGGGTCACACCCGACTACGTCGAGGCCACCGATAGCTACAAGCTCTGTCGCATCACCCTCAACAGCCCGACCGCTCAGGACTACCCGCACTTGCCGGGCGGCGAGTCGGCTGTCGCCGAGATCCCCGAAGGCGGCGTCGTGGTGGAAGGCAGGACTCTCGGTAAGGCTCTCCGCAGCCTGCCCAACAAGAGCGCGCTCCCCATCCTGTCCCACGTGGCCGTGAAGCCAGTCGGCGAACTGGTGCAGCTGTCTTCCACTGATCTCGGTGAGACCTCTGTGCTCTACAGCAAGCGCGTGTCCGGGATATCCCCTGACATCGACGAGCTCCTGTCCCGTGTGCGTACAAACGAGCCGAAGGCCACCGTCTCAGTGGACGTGAAGCACCTTCGCGCCCTGATCAAGGGAGCGGATGACTTCGGGGCCGACGTCGTCACCATCGAGGTCCGAGAGCCGCTCAGCCCCGTCGTCGTCCTCGCCGAAGACAGCGGCCAGACGTTCACGGCCCTACTCATGCCGGTTAGGAAGGTCTGAGACGATGACCGAGACTATCACGACCCTGAGGGTCGAAGACGTCTACCCGAACCCGCGGCACTACCGTGAGGTCCGGGCCGAGTCGGTCAAGCAGCTCGCGGCCAACATCGCGGTCGCCGGCCAGCTTGAGCCGATCCGCGTATGGCAGGACGGCGAGATCTACTACGTCGACGCCGGGCACCACCGTCTCGAGGCCATCAAGAGCCTCGGCCTCGAGACCATCGACGCGATCGTTCAGGACGCCGACAGCCTGACCGCGATGGTCGCGAGCAACATGCACGTGCCCGAGTCCCTGCTCGAGAAGAGCCGCGGCGCCCAGCTGCTGCTCGAGACCGGCATCCGGCCCGTCGAGGCCGCTGCGCTCGTCGGCGAGGACCAGGACAAGCTCTCCCGCGCTCAGCGCGCGCTCTCGATCGTGACCGACCCCGTCGTCCGCGAAGACCTCACGCTCGACCGCCTCGCCGCGATCGACGAGTTCTCAGACGACGCCGAGGCCGTCGAGAAGCTCACCAACGCGCGTGAGTCCGACTGGGCGCGGCTCGCTGAGGGCTACCGTCGCGATCGCGCGCACGCTGAGGCGATCACCGCGGCCGAGGCCATCATCAAGGCGGCCGGCTGCGAAGTGCTCGACCCCTCGCGCTTCCAGTTCGACGGCTACCAGTTCATCGAGCGCGGCAGCGAGGCGCCGGAAGGGGCCACCGCGGGCAAGGTCGCCGCGTACTACGGGGGCGCCGACATCAGCTGGTTCAAGGCGGTCTCCCCCGGCGAGGTCAGCGAAGCCGAAGCCGAGAGGGCTCGGGCACGTGAGGCCGAAGCCGAGCTGCTGGCGCAGTGGAGGGCCATCGAGGAGGCCCGGCGCGCCTTCGTCGTCTCCCACGTCAGTGGAGAGGCCGCCGGCGTCTCCCTCGCGCTTCACGATCTCGCCAAGGCACTCTTCGACGAGCACGGCCTCGACGCCTCACCACGACAGCTCGAGGGCGTGGAGATCCCGAGCTTCATGGGCCGCATCTACGGCGCGCTCCTGCTCCGGCTCGACGGAGATGTCAGGAACTGCTTGCAGTACTCGAGCGAGTGGACGATCAAGCGGGTAGGCGGCCTCATCGTCGAGTACTACGCCGCCCTCGTCGAGTGCGGGTATGAGGTCGCCGACCTCGAGACCCCGGCGCTCGAATCCCTGCGCGAAGCGCTCTCCGCCGGCACGAGCGAAGACGAGGACGCCGACCCGTGCGCCACCTGTGAGGAGGACGACGACGCGGTATGTGCCGAGTGCGTCTACGGGGACGGCGATGCCGCATGAGCCAGGAGATCACGCAGGCCCCTGACCCTGTCGTGGGGTCAGGGCCTCTCAACCCCGCAGATGTCGCCCGCAAGGTCGAGCTCATCCAGCAGGTCATGGCTGAGGTCATGAAGGAGGGCGAGCACTACGGCACGATCCCCGGGTGCGGGGACAAGAAGACGCTCCTGCAGCCGGGTGCCCAAGTGCTCGCGCTCACCTTCCGCCTCGCACCCACCTTCGACATCGAGACCCGCGAGCTCGCCGACCTGCATCGCGAGTACGTGGTCACCTGCAACCTCGTGTCGATCACGACCGGCCAGCTGGTCGGTTCCGGCGTGGGCTCGTGCACCACGATGGAGTCGCGCTACCGCTACCGCAACGTCTCAGACTTCGAGATCACCGGAGACCCGATCCCGCCGGACGCCAAGGAGAACAAGGCCGCGTACCGCAAGCAGGGCTTCGGCATGAAGAAGCTCGACGACGGCTGGGCGTGGGTCCGCTACAAGGACTCATCGAAGGTCGAGAACCCCGACATCGCCGACACCTACAACACCGTCCTGAAGATGGCGACCAAGCGAGCCTTCGTGCACGCGGTGCTCAACGCCACGGCCGCCTCGGACATGTTCACGCAAGACGTCGGCGACGACGAGACCGACGAGACCGCATCGGCACCGCCCCAAGAGGATCTCGCAGACGAGTCCATCCTCAAGAAGCTGCGCGGCCTGCGTGAGTCCCTCGGCTACACCGATGCCGAGTACGCCAAGGCGATCGAGTACTACGGGGCCTCGGTCGACACCGAGCTCACCGCGCGCTCGGCCGCGCAGCTGGTCGCCATCTACGACCGCCGGCTGGCCGCCAAGACCGAGGCGGTGGAGTCGTGATGCTGCAGACATTCAGCTACCGGCCCCACAAGGAGCGCCCGCCGGCCTCCCCCATCGTCTGGTGGTCACGGATCTGCGGTGTGCTCCTGGTCGCCCTGGTGCTCGCATGGTCGTCGAGCTGCTCACGCTCCGTCGAGCTTCGGACGCAGGAGGCGATCGCCCTGCAGGCGCGCTCAGACGCCGACCGTCTCGGTCAGCGCGTCGCCATGCTTGAGGACGAGGCGGCAGGTCTCAGGACGCTCATCACCGAGCGTGACGTCGAGATCAGCGCGCTCGAGGAGGAGATCGAATCCCTCACCGAGCAGATGCGCGAGCTCGCGAAGAAGGCGTCGAGCATCACGACGCCGGCGGCCCCGGCTCCCCGCGTGACCGAGCAGCCGAGCCGAGCCTCAGACGGCACGTGGCGCCGCGCCAAGGCGTCGTGGTACGGCCCTGGCCTCTACGGCAACAAGACGGCCGATGGGACGCACTACACGCCTGAGACGTGGTGCGTGGCGCACAAGACGCTCCCCCTCGGCACGATGGTCGAGATCCGGTATAGCGGCAAGACCGTCCAGGTGCCGGTGAAGGACCGCGGGCCGTTCACTCCCGGGCGCGAGCTCGATCTCTCGAACGCGGTGCGCCTCGCGCTCGGCTTCGAGGGCGTCCAGACCGTCGAGTGGCGCGTCGTGGGCGGGGGTGAGTAGGCAGTGCCACGCATCCGCAGCATCAAGCCCGACTTCTTCCTCGACGACGAGATCGCCGCGCTGCCCGCGCTGGCCCGATTGCTCTACATCGGGCTGTGGACTCAGGCCGATCGTGCCGGGCGCTTAAAGGACAAGCCGGTGCGCATCAAGGCGGCCGTCCTCCCCTACGACGAGTGCGACGTCGACGCCCTGCTCGACAGCCTCCAAGAGGCCGGTCTCATCGTCCGATACGCAGTACATGAGGACTACTGTATCGCTATCCGCAACTTCGATAAGCATCAGGTATTCAACAATGAGCGCGCGAGCCAACTACCCGCTCCACCTGCGGAAACTCTATCCACAGGTGAACACTACAGTAGCGATACGGTAGCACTACACCAAGGAAAGGAAGGGAAGGGGAAGGAAGGGAAGGGGAGGAATGCGCGTGCGCGCGAAGAGCACGACGACGGCGACTTCCCCGCCTCACCTCCTCTCGCCAACCTGCCCGAGTGCCTCACGGAGACCGAGTTCCAAGGCCGGCCCCTGTCGGCCGCCCTCGTCGACGCACTCGCCAAGGAGGTCTTCGGTCCGACCTGGACGATGAAGGCCGCCAACATCGGCAAGATCGGCGCCGCGATCCGCGAAGGGTGCCCGCCGGCGTGTGACCACTCCTGCGCGACCGACTGTGCCTCGGCGTTCCATGCCATCGCAGCCAAGCACGGGCCGGAGAAGGCCGGGCTCGTCATTCACGCGATCGCCAACGATCCACGACCGTGGGCAGAGAGGAGCCCGCGATGAGCGGCGAATACCTCTGCGTCCACTGCCACCGGCCCACCGAGAATTACGCAGACCACGTCGAGCGGCACCCCGACCACGGGACACCGGTCCTGCCGGTCAGGTGGATCTCCGGGTGGAAGACCGACGCGTCCTACGGCCATGCGCATGCCACGCGCTTCGAGCGAGAGGCCGAGGGCCGCGGGCGCTTCGGCGGCGGGACCGAGTACCGGTTCGGCATCGTGGCGGATCGCGTGTGCTGGCCCTGCAACTCCGTCATGCCGCACAGCGTCTGCGAGGTGGTGCCGGTATGAGCCGCCCGCGCATCGTGGTAGGCATCGACCCAGGCCTCGAGTCGACCGCGCTCGTCGTGTTCACGGACGGCAGGATCACGGACGCCTGCACATTCACCACGAAGGCCAGGGGTCCCCGCCCCGACTTCGCCAGCGTCATCGAGCGCGGGTCGTCCCAGGCGCAGCGCGTGGTCGAGGCCCTCAGCGAGATCGAGCACGTCGACGCTGTCGCCATCGAGGAGTACGAGGACTTTGGCGGCGGACACCTGCGAACACGCAACAACAAGCCCATCCCTCTGCGCTGGACCACGCCGGCCGTCTGCGCGCTCATCGGCGCCCAGGTCGACGCGCTCGGCTACGCGGTCACGTGGCAGCGCCCGTCGCTCGTCATGGCCCACTACCGCGAGTACAAGGCCCGCTGGGCCGCCAAGCAGTTCGGCATCGTGCCCGGCGACGAGCTGCTCACCAACGACCACACGAGGTCTGCCGCATGCCACGCACTCGCGTGGATCGCGGCGAACCGTACCGAGAGGAGCACCACGTGAGCATCAACCGCGTCGTGATCAGCGGGAACCTCACCCGCGACCCTAAGCTCAAGATGGCCGGCGGGACCGAGATCCTCAAGCTCGGCATCGCCGTGAACGACCGCCGCAAGAACCCGCAGACCGGAGAGTGGGAGGACCACGCCAACTTCGTCGACGTCGCGCTGTTCGGCAAGCGCGCCTCCGCGCTCGAACCGATGCTCGCGAAGGGCGCCAAGGTCGCGATCGAGGGCAAGCTCCGCTATCACGCCTGGGAGACTCCCGACGGCCAGCGCAGGAGCAAGCTCGAGGTCGTGGCCGACGAGATCGAGCTGCTGGCCGGCCGCAAGGACGCGCCGGCGTCCAGCAGGCCCGTACCGACTCAGAGCTCTTCCCTGCCCGACGACGACGAGATTCCGTTCTAGGGGGCGATGGTCATGACGCCGACGACCCACCGCATCACCGGCCCCGTGGACACCGAGCGCGCGATCGAGCGCCTCGCAGACCTCACCGGCCGCGGCTACGGCGTCGAGCCGGCCGGGCAGTGCCTGCTCGTGATGAAGCCGCGCGTCGATCGCAGCAGGCGCTCGATCGGCACCGCGCGCTACGTCACGGTCGCCGGCGTGCTCGAGGCCGAGGAGCCGACCGCATACGTCCTCTCGCGCTTCGCAAGCGTGGCGTGACCGATGGGCGCCCACCAGCCAGACGAGGTCTTCGCGGCGATCGCGGCGCGCCAGGGCCTCAAGGAGTGGCCCGGAGCCGGTGAGGCGGGCAAGCCTGACCCGCACCTGTGCCCGCGCTGCCGCAGGCGAGGTTACGGATGGGGCCTCCGACGCGGATGTCCTGAATGCCAGACGCAGAGGAAGGAGCCGGTCATGCCGGCGAAACAGAAGGCGAAGCGCAAGCGCGGCCCGATGGAGACGTGCGCATGCGGATACGAGAGCGACTGGCCGCCAGCGATGGCCAGGCACAAGAACGCGTGTAAGGCCCCCGTGCCCGAGGGCGCGATCGAGTCGGAGGACCTCAACACCGACGAGCCGGCCGAGGCCCGCGAGGCCGAGCAGCCCACGAACGCGGCAGGCGGCCCGTACTGTCGCGACATCGAGGAGTGCCGCGAGGATCTCGACCACACCCCGTGCGGTGCGGATCCCTGCGGGCTCGTGGCAGACGAGGCGAAGGCCCGCGCGGCCTCCGTTGACCTCGAGGAGCGGCTCGAGGGCTACGAGGCCTCAGAGTCGGAGCCGCAGCGGCGCGGCGCGCGCGTGACGCTCGACGTGACGCCCAGCGTCACAGAGATACTCGACCGCGCCCTGCTCGCGCGCGACCACGTGACCACCGGCCTGCGTCTCGAGCTCCTCGACGCGCTGCTGCGCAATGTCGAGGCGGACCTCCCCGAGCCGGGACTGGCCGTCGACGTCCTCGCCGCCCTAGCGCGCTGCCGCGAGCTCGCGGGCGACCTCCTCGAGACCCACAGGATCGTGGCCGGCATCGCGCGTGAGGGGGGCGACGTGTCATGAGCGAGCTGTTCGAGCGTACGTCCCTCGAGCGCACGAACCGGGTCCGCGCGGTGCTGCAGGAGGAGCGCCTGCACCGGATCCGCATGAGGGATCGCAACCCCAAGCAGGTTGACTACTGGCAGGGCCGCGTCGAGCAGGTCGAGAGCGCGATCTGTGACCTCGACGTGATCGAGGCCTGCGCTCGAGAGGGGCGGTGCGCGATGAGCGCCATAGGGCGGTGCGGGGTGAACCTCGTCATGGAGACGCTCATGCTCGTCGCCGGCGAGATCCGCGCGGCGCAGAAGAAGCACGGCGACCGGTTCGTCACGAACCTGCCGCTCACAACGAGGAATGGCGACATCGTCCTGCACCAGGCATGGGCCGCCGGCAGAGAAGCCCGCGACCGAATCGAGGGCCGCAATCCGAACCCGGGGCAGACCGACGTGCTTCTCGAGGAAGTCGGCGAGCTCGCCGAGGCGCTGCTGTTCGACCTGTCCGTCGAGCCCGAGAAGTGGGAGGCCGAGGCGATCCAGGTCGCGGCCATGTGCGTCACGATGGTGGCCGAGTCGAGGCGTAAGCGAGGTGAGGGGTCATGAGCTGTGCGTTCGGCAAGGTGGTCGTGGAGACGACCCGCCACATCGGCGTCGAGCTCCCCAAGGAGGCCGGCCAGCGCATGATGCAGGCCGCCGAGGCCGACAAGCACGGCCTCTGCGGTCAGCCGCTCACGTGCGACCGCTGCCCGTACTCGCGCACGTGTCCCGAGGTGGTGATCGGACGATGAGCGAGAAGCACAGGACGATCATGGGGTACGACCCGGCCGCCTCGGTACCTGACACCACCTGCCCCTGCTGCGGCGCACCCGCCGAGCCCGTGACCGCTTACGAGGGCACGTCGCACTACCGACCGGTGAGACCTACACCGGATGAGGTGGTAGAGGCGTTCGCCGATGTTAAGGTTGCGCTGGACATGCTCGTGTGGGGCAAGCCAGTAAGGAAGGCCAGCACAGACCCCGTGATGTTGCGTAAGCGCATCGCCATCATCGACCGCCACATCAGGCTACGAATGAGTTGCGGGCATGTTCCCTCCGAGCCGTTCACTGCTGTCCGTGAGATGGTGGATGGGCTTGCGTGCATGGTCGAGCGATGCGGCTGCGACGGCTCCGCCCCGTGTGGGGAGGACGACCTGTCCGAGTGCGTTCCAGCTGTCCATGTCCCCTGCGAGAAGTGCGGGCGAAGGGACACAGAGTCGTGCCTGTACGCCGGGGACGATGCCATGGTCGGCGACGGGTGCTGGTTCCCTATGCGCACCGTACCGGATGAGGTCGCAGGGGCGTGGGCGAATCGGTGGCGTGTCGCCACAGGAGGATGGATGCTGGACGAGGTGGACGCAGCTACCATCGACCGCCACATCCGAGGTGTCCTCTTCTACGCTGGCATCGGCTCCCTATGCGCCCGCGACACCGACCCCTGCCCGCCGCCTCCCGAGTGTGGCGACGACGCGCTGTGGGGGGATGTGGAGTGAACCGCTGCGAAGCCGCCAAGCGCGACAAGCCCCGCGGCGAGCGGTTCTGCGACGACAGCTGCGACCGCGTGGCCGACTGCTCGAAGCGCACGTGGTGGGTCTACGGCTACCCGCAGGAGTGTGACAAGCATGCCGAGTACCGCGAGTGGTGCCGCCGCCGTGAGGTCGAGGCCGCAATCTATGGAGCCTCTGAGTGAGCGCGCGGCTCGCACACATCTGCCCGACGTGCCGCAGGATCGTCCCGGCCCGGCAGAGCTGCGCACGCTGCGCCCCGACCGAGGCCGAGCGCCTCGAGGCTCAGCCGTTCCGTCGGGCGTACCGCGACCCCGCGTACCGGCGCAACCGACTGCAGCGATACGAGCTCGCCGGCGGGCGTTGTGAGTCATGCGGTGTCGAGCTCAAGGGCAGGATTCATCCAGACGGCGAACCCTGGCAGAGCGACCACCACGTGCCCGCGAGCGCCTTCCTGGCGCTGCCTGAGCTCGCCAGCGCCGTGGAGAACCTCCGGGTCTACTGCACCACCCGCCCTGGCCGCCGGGGCTGCCACGCGGGGGCTCGTAAGCCTGCATCGTAGGGGGTAGGGGGGTCGGATCACTGCGACCCCTCCGCCTCCGCACCCCGCGCCCCCCTCCGTCGCGAAATAACGATATTGGGCGGTTTGCCCCGGGCCGCTTAGGTGACAAGTCAGGTGTGACGGGTCGCCTACTGTCGAGGCATGGAGATCCCAAGCTGCAAGGTGTGCGGCCGTGAGCTGTCGGTGAAGGCGCACGGCCCCGTGCCTGAGTACTGCACGGAGACCTCGCGATGCCGTACCGCCGCCTACCGGGCGCGCAAGGCCGGCGCCGAGCATCCGAAGATCGAGCCGGTGTCTGTGCCGGTCCGGCTTCGCACTCCTGACGTCGACGACATCGCGGCGCTCGTGAGCGAGACCAGGGGTCTCGAGGCCGCCTACCGCTTCGCTTCCGCTCGCGCCGACTTTCGCCTCCGGCCGATGTGCACCCGCATGGCCGAGGCGATCGGTGAGGCGCTCAGCCGCGAGGGGCTGCGCTGATGGCCGGTCGAGGACGCAAGCCGAAAGCAGACGCCATCCGCCGCGCCCATCAGGCCTCGCCCGCGCGGGTCATCGAGCACTCCTCACTCCCGATGCCCGGAGAGGTCGCTGGGAACCCGCTCATGGCTGAGTGCTGGGAGTGGACGGTCGAGGGTGCCACCCATCTCACCACGGCCGATATCCCGATGGTGACCCTGCTCGTCCAGTGGTGGGCGGTCGCCCGCCAGTGCGCCGCGAACATCGCCTCCGCGTCCGGAGGGGTCGTGACGAAGGTCGACACGCCGATGGGGCCGCGTCAGGATCCTGATCTGCGGACGCTGCAGCTAGCGACCAACCAGGTGCGCCAGCTCTCCTCCGAACTCGGCGTGAGCCCGGTCGCTCGCGACCGGATGCGGCTGATGAAGGTCGCCACGGCTTCGATGGCCGCGGACCTGCCCGCCAAGATCTACCGCATCCTCGAGGGTCACGATGGCGACTAGCACCCGCCTGTCGAAGTCGGGGCGGAGACAGGCCAAGGCGTACGAGCTCTTCCTCGGCCTCCACTGCCGGCACGTGGACAACGAGTTCTACGGCGAGCCGTTCCTCCTCGAGCCGTGGCAACGCGCCAACATCTGGAATCCGATCCTCGGGACTGGTCGCATGGAGAAGGGGCGCTTCCGTCGGCGCTTTCGCCGCGCGCTTATCGGACTGCCGCGTGATGGCGGCAAGACCGAGACCGCAGTGGGGCTGCTACTTACGATCGCGTCAATGGAGCCGGTGCACCAGGGCGAGTACGGCGTGATCGCGTCCTCGAAACCGCAAGCGGGCAAGGCGTTCCGCAAGCTCAAGTCGATGATCATGCAAGACCCGGACCTCTCGGCCGCCTGGGAGGTGCTGACCGATACCGTAGTCCACCGGGAGACCGGTGCGCTCATCATGGTCCTTCCGTACTCCGAAGCCGCCACGCAGAGCTACCACTTCAACGTCGCCATCATCGACGAGTACCACGTCCACAAGTCAGCCGCCGTACTCGAGGCGGTCATCTCGGGGCAGAAGTCCATCACCAACGCCCTCTGCATCGTCATCACCACCGCGGGACCTCACCGGGAAGGACCGCTTTGGGACCTCATCGCGCAATGGGAGAAGGATCCCGCGGCGTGGGTGTACTGGCTCGGCGCGAAGGACTCGGATCGTATCGACGATCCGGCGGTGTGGCGACGGGTCTCACCGATGTCGTGGGTCGCGATCGACGACATCGAGGACCAGTTCACCTCCACCTCCCGGCGCTCGTTCGAGCGATACACGCTCAATCGCTTCCCTCTCACGCGGGACACGAGCCAGGCGGTGCCGGCGCGCGCGCTGGCGAAGTGCGCGCGGCAGGAATCGCAGTTCGACCCTCACAAGCCGTTCGTGGTCGGGATCGACGGTGCGCAGTCTGGCGACGCGTTCGCGCTGGTGTTCGCGCAGCGCGACGGCGAGTGGCTCGACTTCCGCTCCCACGTCTTCGACGAGCCGCCCGAGGAGACCGGCTTCTACGACCTGACGCAGATCGAGGAGCTCGTTGCCGAGACCTACGCGAAGCACGGGCCGCTCATCGCGCTCGATCCGTCACGCCTCCTCCTGCTCGCGCAGCACCTCGACACGGAGTACGACGTGCCCGTGGTCGCAGTCCGCCAGGACAACAAGTCCATGTGCCCCGCGTCGGCCCTCATCGTGAATGCGGTCCGCTCCGGCAAGGCGCGGCTCGGCGGCGGTGGATGCGAGAAGCTCATCGAGCACCTCGGCAACGCGGTACTCGTCTCGAAGGAGCCATGGGGCGAGCGGCTGTCCTCGGAGGGGTCAGGCCGGTCCAAGCGACGCATCGACGCGGCGATCGCGGCGGCCATCGCTCTCTACGCCCTCGAGACACAGGATGCTCCACACACGAGCTTCGCGGAGACCGGCGGGTTCCATTCGGTGTCCTTGTGAGTGACTGAGGCTCGAACCTAAGTCCTGATTGGAGGCTACATGAAGGAGCGAATGCGGCGCGTGGGCGCCATCGCGAAGGAGTACGCAGAAGACCTCGCGCTTTCCGCGGGTGCCGCGTGCACGGCTTTCGGGATCGCCGGAGCCTTCGGGACGCCGTTTGGCGTCCTCGCTCTTGGGGTCCTGCTACTGCTGTATGGAGCATGGCTGACCTGGAGCGGGGGGAGGCGGTAAGTGGGTTTCACCGCGAATGCCGCACTCAAGCGTGTCGACTCGGCGCATGGATCGGTGCCGTACTTCACCCTGTCCTCGAGTGGACCGGCGCAGCGCCTGTCCATCGAGAAGACGGGAGCACTGTTCTCGAACGCCTATCTCGCCGCGGAGCAGGCGAAGGCTCGCGCGCTCGGGGGCCTCCCGTGCCGCGTCTACACTCAGGGAGATCGCGGCGGTCGCGAGCCGGCACGCGACCATCCCTTGACGTCCGTGTGTGCCCGGCGCTGGAATCCCGTGATGACAGCCCAGACGGGTTGGCAGTGGCTGAGTGTTCGTCGTGACACGTTCGGGACCGCGTATGTTCGAGTTCAGTGGGAGAGGGGGGCACCCGTCGCCTTCTGGCCGATCGAGACGAGCGTGGAGGTCTCGTACGACCACGGCGCCACCGTCTCACCGGTGCGCTACAGGATCTCCGCGGGCGACAGGTTCACGAGTGCGGGCGTCTATCTTGAGCATGAGATTCTCGCGTTCCCGACGTGCATCTCCACCGACGGCGGCGTGACGGGTCGCTCGCTGGCTGAGCTCGGAGCCGCCGAGATCGGCCTCGACATCGACCTGACGCGGTTCTACGCCAACATCATCGCCAAGGGTTTCAGTCCGGCAGGCTGGCTGGAGCACCCCGGCGTCCTAAAGAACGATGAGGTCGCATCTATCGCGGAGAAGAACAGGATCCTCTCCGGCGCCGACCGGGCGGGCGAGGTTCGCATCTTCGATCGCGGATTGAAGTATCACCCCGTAGGCCAGTCGATGGCAGAAGCCGACATCATCAAGCAGGAAGAATACATCCTGCAGTCGGTCGCGCGAGCAGTCTACGTGCAGCCGAACAAGGTGTTCGACTTCTCTCGAGCGACCTACTCAAACATCGAAGAGGCTTCGATCGCGTTCGTGACCGACACGATGACAAACGAGGTCACCGCTCTCGAGGCCGAGGTCGGCAAGCTGCTGATGTTCATGGGCGAGGTCGACAACTACCTGAAGTTCGACCTGCGCGGACTTCAGCGTGGCAACTTCAAGGAGCAGATGGACGGCTTCCGCGTCGGGGTCTACGCGGGCTTCTACTCCCGGGCGGAGATCCGTGAGTGGCTCGAGCTCCCCTTTATCGAGGGCACGGACGAGCTCCTGCAGCCGACCGCGTACTACACGATCAATCCGGAGACCGGAGAACCGCGCCCGTTACCGGAGGGCGCGGTCTCTCGTCGCACGCCGGCGGAGAATCTCCTCGCGCCGGTGATCGAGGACGCTCGCGCGCGCATCGCCGACAGGTGTGGCAAGGACGGCGACACGCCCAAGACGCGCGAGTTCGCCCGAACCGTCCTGACCCCTGTGGCCCGCGCATTCGACGCGGCCGGCGAAGAGTTCGACATCGACTCAGAGATCGAGGAGGCCATCAATGCCTAGCTGGTATCGCATCAACGCAGCAGCATCCGGACCCGCCGTGGTGTACCTGTACGGCAGGGTCGGTCAGGACTGGTGGGGGGAGGGTAACTCCGCGCTGGACTTCGCCAAGGAGCTCGACGCGCTTGGAAGTCGTGACATCGAGCTGCGCATCAACTCAGAGGGCGGGGACGTCTTCGAGGGCTACGCGATCTACTCCTCGATCTCGCGATATCCGGGCAAGGTGACCGCCTACATCGACGGCCTTGCGGCCTCTGCGGCATCCTACATCGCGCTGGCGGCCGATGAGGTGGTCATGGGAGAACCCGCCTTCATGATGATCCACAACGCCTGGGCCTCTGCCGTCGGCGACGCGAAGGATCTACGGAAGGCAGCCGAGACGCTCGAGGCTCTCGACGAGCAGATCCTCTCCATCTACGACAAGCATTCCACGAAGGACGCCGAAGAGATCGCGGCAGCTGTCGAGGCGGTGACGTGGCTCTCCGCCGAGGAGTGTGTCGAGTGGGGTTTCGCCGACCGCATCGAGGAGGGCCTGAAAGCAGCCGCATGCGTGTCCCGGGAGTTCGCGAAGCAGTTCGACGACCTCCCCGCAGCCGTCGCCGTCGGTGACGGTGCGCCCACCATAGAAGAGACCGATCCGGCCGAGACTGACGCGCATGGGCAGGAGCCCGGCGCGGAAGCCGGAGCGCAGGAGCGCCCCGCCGCAGTCGTCCGAGCCTATGAGTTCGGTGTCGTGACGTTCACAGCAAACAAGGAGGCATGATGAATTCGATCCAGATCTACGCTCGGATCCAGGAGCTGCGAGCCGCGCAGGCCGCCGTACCCGAGGATGCCGAGAACCGCGCCGAGCAGCTCATGGAGATCCAGGGCCGCATCTCCGAGCTCACCAACCAGCTCGGCGAGACGCTGCAGGCCGAAGAGGAGGCCCGCCAGGCGATGGTCGCGACCTCTACCGTGGTCGGCGGCACCGCGCGACCCCAGTCGATCGCCGAGATGGCGTTCGGCCCGCGCGCCGAGTTCAAGGGCATCGAGCCCGGGTTCAGGGCCGCGATCACCATCCCTTCTGGCCCCGACATGGTCGATCCGGCCATCCCCGCGTTCCCTGACGTTCCCCGCGGGTTCGCCGACTCGCTCATCCAGGCCCCGACGTCCGGTGCGGTCACGTACCTGCGCAGGGTCTCGAAGACCAACGGCGCCGCACAGTGGAAGGACGGCGACGGCGCGAAGGCTGCGTCGAGCTATGAGTGGGAAGAGGCCACCGCGCCTCTGACCTGGATCGCGCACAGCGCGCCGATCGCCAAGACGCAGGCATCGGACTGGGGCCAGCTCGAGTCCATCATCCGCACTGAGATGATGATCGGGCTGTCGCAGGCCAAGAGCCGCGATGCGCTCGTGGGAACCAACACCGCAGGCATCGTCGGTGTCACGAACACCGAGGGCGTCCTCGAGTACACCCCTGCCACCGACGGCAAGGAAGACGACAACGTCTACGACTCGATCCGCCGGATGTTCACCCGCGTCATGCTCACCTCGGGCTTCATCCCCACGCACGTCGCCGTCTCGCCGATGGTCGACGAGGAGCTCGACCTGCTCAAGGCCAAGGACGGCCACTACCTGCGCATCAAGAACGGTTCGCAGGTCTGGAGCCTCCAGATCGTCGTCGACGCCGGGCTCACCACGATCGACGAGACGCACGTGCACAACGGCGCCATCGTCTACGCCCCTGTCGGAGCCACCTGGTACACCAAGGAGACCGACAACGTCGAGATCGGGCTCGTGAACGACCAGTTCGTCAAGAACGCGTACACCCTGCTCGCCGAGGGTCGCAACGCGCTCGCCGTTCGCTTCCCCGACGCGTTCTGCTACTGCGAGGATGCGATCCCCAAGGTCGCCCTCCCGAGCTAGTCGGTTGAGCGACGCGCTTGACACTGAAGGAGCCGTGGCCGATGCCGGCCACGGCTCCCAGGGCGACCCGTGGTCGCCTTCTCACATCATTGGGAGCAAGGGGTCTGTCCGGAGACTCGGAGTGCATGGCCGTGGAGCAAGGAGGCGATCGAGGCGATCGCCGCATCAGGACGCTACGTCGTGCTCGGCCATAAGCACCCGGTCGACAGGCGCGACGTAGAGGGTTGGTGGGCGTCTCTCGGTGTTGAGTTCGTGGCGACCTTCTCCGAGGTTCTCGAGCGCGCTGACCTCTACGTCTGCGACAACTCCTCCACGATCTACGAGTTCGCCGCCACAGGGCGTCCCGTCGTCTGCTTGTCGCCGCCGTTCTATCGTCGTCACGTCGAGCACAACCCCAGGTTCTGGAGCCACGTGCCCGGGGTTCAAGCCAGCCACCCCAGCGAGATCGAGGCGGCAATCGAGGAGGCGCTAGCGGATCTCCCCGCAAGGCGAGCCCTTCGTGAGGCGGCTGTTCGAGCGGTTTATGGTCCGCTAGACGGGTGCGCCGCAGCCCGCGCGGCGGAAGCCCTCTGTGCGCTGGAAGTGACACCGGAGGTAGAGTGCGGGGTGCAGAGAAAGGAGGCGCGCATGATGTACACCAGTCCGAAGCGCGTGATCCGCGACGGCAGAGTCGTCGCCTTCAAGGGCCAGTGCATGAGTGTCGCCGAGGCAAAGCGCCGCGGCCTGCTCGCTGAGAAGGTAGGCGCCGTAACCGGCATCCCGAGGGGGGAAGGGGTCGAAGTGCCGGCTGATGGAGTGAAGCGCGAGCACACTCTCACTCCCGCCCCGCATCCCCGGATGAAGAAAGCGGAGCTACTCGAGATCGCGCTGGAGCGCGGACTCGACGCGTCGGAGGAGAACACGAAGCCTCAGCTGATTGCCATGCTTCTCGGGTGACCACCCTACCGCGGGGTGATTAGGAGGCCTCCGGAGCGATCCGGGGGCCTTCGCACGTCAGTGACAGCGACGCGATGCTGACCCCATCAGGTATCCCCGCCGGGCCTCGAGGTCGACCGCCCGGACGATCGAGGAGGACGAAGCGATGCCCAAGATGCTTGCACGCAAGGACATCGGCGTAGATGCCGTGACGGTCAACTGCTCCGGCACGGGCCAGGGCGGGTGGCTCGCGCCGATGGTCGCCGTGAACGGCAAGACGACCGGCATCACCGCCGCAGATCGTGTCGCGCCGCAGAACAGCGACGAGATCGCCTACGAGGGCTACGCGCGGATCCATATCGAGGCGGCGGACTTCGCCGAGATCACCACCCGTTCGGGCCACAAGCGCGGCCGCAACTTCCCCGTCGCGAACCGCTACTACGCCGATGTGCCCATGGGCGGGCCGAGCGGCACCGTGATCGCCTGGGCACTCTGCGACCACGCCACCAGCCCGCTCTCCGAGTCGTGCGCGATGGTGGTGGACGAGGACTTCTCGCAGGCGTTCTCACCGACGAGCCAGCTGCGGGCGTCCGCGGGCATCCTCTACTACGAGGAGTAGTCATGGCCCGCGTCCGCGCCTACGACGCCGGGGGCGAGCTGCTGGATGCGCTCTGGGCCTCCCCGCCCCTCCCCGGCCACGTCGCCACGCTCCACCTCGCCATCGACGAACCCGGCCACGCATGGTCGGGTTCTCACGAGATGGTCGCCCCGCAGGGCTTCGACCTCTCCCTCGACGGCGAGGAGTTCGCGGCGTCAATCGACATCACGAGCGTCCCCGTCTGGCCGTCGCTCACTCCCGTCCACGTCCGCGCCGTGATGCCCTCGTGGGTCTACGGCGACCGTGGCGGGCGCATCGACCGCTTCACCGTGCTGCCCCTCACCATCCCGCAAGGCGGCATCGTGGCCGTCGAGGTCGGGTCGCTTTCCGGCGGTGTCTCCGACGTGGGCGTGGCCGGTGGCGGCTTCGTCGTCGTGCTGCCCCTTGTGGGCGGCGTGAGCGACGTTGGCGTCGCTGGCGGTGCGCTGGATGCGGAGACGTGGGAGTGGCTCCACGACTTCGCGACCGACATGACCGGCATCACCGTCATGGCGAACTCGACCGCCGGGGCCATCACGCACTCGTCCGGCTCCGTGCTGATCGACGGGTCTGTCGGCACCTGCGGCCTCTACGCCCAGGAGTTCGACGCCGTGACGCAATCGGGCGTCTATGTGTTCCGGGGCATCAACGGGGACGCGGGCGGCTCTGCTACGCCGTTCCCGTTCTACCTCATGGGCAAGGCGTACACTGATCGGAGCAACGTCTCTGACATCCCCTCGTTTCGCGTCCTGGGGGTCGCGGTGTTCGGCTCGAATCACACCTCGACGCCTTCGGAGGCGCAGGTCAACTTCTACGGCCCCGCCGGGAGCGGGAACGCCTTGCAGCCCGACGGCACGTTCTCTGGCACGGGGCACCGCTTCACCGTGGGTGACGGGGATTGGTACGAGGTGCATCTTGAGACGGATGCTGTGAACGAGCGACGGCGTATCCGCTTCCGCTCGGCACTCGACGACGTTCAGTCCGTGTGGATCGACTTCGCCGACATGCGCGCGCCGTCGGCCAACAATCTGTTCCCCATCGCCTCGTCGGTGAGCAACATGCTCGCCCGCTGGGATTCCATCGGCTATCGGACGGTGGGATAGATGCGCGTCCTCGCGGTCACCGAGGACATGCGGCAGCGACACCCCTACGCCGAATGCGTGCTGGTCGCTGGGGGGCACCTGCTCGACGTGTGGATGGGCCTCGACTACCACATCTATGTCGCCCGCTACACCGACGATGTGCTCGACGGCGTCGTCGACATGGGCTACATCGGCATGGACGACTTCCACTTGCACCCCTCCGTCGCGCTCGACCCGACCGACGACTGCATCGTGCTTGCCGTTGCGGGCCGCGCTTCGGAGAGCGGCCCCGCCACCGACCACCTCACGAAGATCGCCAAGACCGCACACCCTTTCGGCGGCACCGCCGAGCAGTGGGCGGCGAACGACTTCTCGGCGTTCTCGGTGCTGCCCTACCCCGCTGACACGGGGCTAGTGTCCTACGCACACATGCGGATAACGGGGCAGGGCACGCTCCTCATCGTGGGCAGCGGACGCGCGGCACACCACAACCCCTCGACCAACGTTTCGAGCCGCGCCGGGTATCTCTACCGCTACCTCGGTGACGGGACGCCCAAGACGGCGGCCCAGATGACGACCGGCTCCTGGCAGAAGATAATCGAGCGGGTGCCGGTGTTGGCGTTTGGCAGCATCTACGTCGGGCGCATCGACTACCGCGACGGGCGGTTCGGCGTCCTCTACCACTACTACGAGGAGGGGTCAGCGGCAGGCACGACCCGTCGCCGGGGCGCGGCCTACATCTACACCGACGACGCGGACGAGCCGACCATGACGTGGCGAGACGCGTCCGGAGCACCGCGCTCGGTGCCGGTCGCCAATGCCGTCAGCGACCGAGTCGCACCGCTCTACGCGATGGACGACTACGGCGACTACGCGGGGTCATTCTCCCTGCTACCCGACGGCTCCCCCGCCATCGCGCACATCCGCAACATCCTCGCTCCGACCACCTACGCCTACGTCTCGCGGGGGCTGTCGGTCTACACCTACGACGACGGGTGGGGCGAGCACGTCATCTACCCGCGAGACAACGACCTTCTCTCCCTGGTCGCCGTGCGCTCGACGCTAGACTCCGAGGGCCGGTTCTGTGTGTTCTCGGGGCGCGCGATTGATGGGCAGGTGCCAGACTCCAACGTCATCGACTACCGCGACGGCAGCGAGTGGGGGACGCATCTCACGGCGGGGCTTGTGCGCGGCGTCGAGCCGCACGTCGATTACACCGAGGACGGTGAGATCGCACTCGCTGTGCGCTCGGGCTACACCGGATACCTCGCGCTGACGGCGATACCGATCACCCTCACCCTCGCCACCGACATCGACCCCATCGTCGCCGACCTCCCCGCGTCGGGTGTCACCGATACCGGCACGGCGGGCGGGGCGATCATCGACGACGCGGCGGTCACGCTGCTGCTCGCGGCAGACATCGACCCGCTGCTCTACGACCTCGTGGCGTCCGGCGTCAGTGAGCCGGGGGTCGCGGGAGGTGCGCTTGAGGGCGAGGCGGTCTACGTCCCGGTCCCGCCGTACCGGCTCACGGTCGAGAGCGCGGACGGGCCGGCGCTCACGGTCGAGATCACCGGGGACGTGAGGATCTCGCTCTCCGGGGAGTGACGGGCGGCAGACCCTGACACCTGAGACAGCGATCTCAGGAGGGCTCATGCTGCGCATCCGCCGGCGACACGCAGGCACGTACACGATCACCGCCGAGGCGACCGACGCCGCCGGCGTCCCGCTCACGGTGGACGACCCCTCGGTCAAGGTGTTCGACGGCCTCGGCGCCGAGATCGGCACCTACACGCCCGAGGGCGGCGCGCTCTCGGTCGAGATCCCCGTGGCCGATCTCCCGCACCTCGACACCTACGAGGCCCACTTCACCGGGAGCGTGGGGGGCGAGCCGCAGGAGTGGCGCGTGTCGTTCCAGCTCGTGGGCGACCACTACTTCGACCTGGCGACGATTCGCGCCGCGGTGCCCGAGCTCGCGAGCGCGCACACGTTCCCCGACTCGACGCTGCGCCTCCGGCGCGCCGAGGCCGAGGACGACTTCGAGGCGATGGCCAACCGCGCGTTCGTCGCGCGCGGGCACATCGTGCGGAAGATGGGCGGCGACACGCACGTCCTCGTGCCGCACCGCGACGTGATCAGGGTCACGGGTGCGCTTCTCGACGGGGATCCGCTCGAGGTCGACGACGTGACCGTGAACCCCGTCATCGGCTCACTCGAGCTCCGGCGCGGGTGGCCGGCGGGCCTGCTCACGATCCGCTACGAGCACGGTCGGCCGGACCTGCTCCCCGCGGTGGCGCCGAAGGTGATGAAGCTCGCGCGGATCTACACGATCCCCTCGGCGATCGACCCGCGCGCGACCGCCGTCATCAACGCCGACATCGGCGGCTACCGGCTCTCGGTCGCGTCGGACGGCAAGCTCGGTATCCCTGACATCGACGAGGCGGCACGTCGCTACGGCGACAACACCCCGGCGGTGGGCTGATGGACCTGTGGGCGATCCAGGACGCGTTCAAGGCGGCGCTCGAGGCGCAGGTGCCCCAAGGCATCCCTGTCGATCTCGGCCACCCGGCCACCCTGCAGCCGCGGCACCTGTGGGTCGCCGGCAACGGTCGCGGCCGCCCGGACTACGACCTCACCAACGACGTCGAGTCCGGCCACGAGTACACGCTCACCATCCACAGCTTCGTGCAGTACGCCGGCACCTACGAGGCCTGCCGGGCCGAGCTCGCCGCGCTGTGGGACCACGTTTCAGCCGCGCTCGGGTCGATCGAGGGCGTCGACCAGGTCCGGGCGGGTGACTGGCGCGTGGACGAGGGCGTCTCTCCCGAGGGCCACCGGCAACTCGGATTCTCGCGCGACGTCATCTGCACCACCTGGCTGTGAGTGACAACGGAAGGAGCATTATGCCAGTCATGAAGACCGAGACCTACGACATCAAGACCGCTGTCTGGGGCGAGATGCGCCAGAGCGGTGAGGTCATCACCTACGACCTCAAGGCAGGCCGTGTGGAGGCGTCTGACGTGCATCCGCTCGTCCTCGCCCGTCTGATCCAGGACGGCATCGCAGTGGCGACCGTCGAGAAGAAGGAGCCGAAGGCATGAACAGGGCGATAGCAGCGATCGGCGTCGCGAAGCAGGCGAACAAGGCCACGGCTGCGGCCAACCCCACGTTCTGGCACGGCGTGTCGTCCGGGGCGATGGCGGGCTTCGAGCCGGAAGACGTGGTCGCCGACGTGACCACCGGCCTCGACGCGCCGGCACTCGCGTACCGCGACCAGGTCACCCTCCCGGTCGGGTTCACCACCCTCACGTTCGCACGCGCGATCGGGCTCTACATCCTCGGCGTGCTCGGCAACGTGCAGACGACCGGCGAAGGCGCGATCAAGACCCACGTCTTCACTCTCGCGAGCGACATCCCGTGGCTGGCGTTCTTCTCCGAGCTCGACGGCTGGCGCCAGCGCAACGGCGCCTCGAAGATCGACGAGCTCGTCTTCGAGTGGGATGCGTCCAAGCCGCTGCGCATCACGCTCGTGGCTCAGGGGTGCACGTTCGCGCTCCCCGAGACGATCACCCTGCCGGATCCCAACGAGGTCCTCGGGTCGTTCTTCCGTCCGGTCGGCAAGGACTTCAAGATCGACGTCGACGGGGACACCCCGGTCGCCGCGCTCGTCAGCGCCGGCCGCATCGCCTTCAAGCGGTCGAGCTCGGCCGACTTCTTCTCTGGCTCCATCACCCCCGGAGACATCGGCCACCGCGCGCTCGAGATCGAGAGCGACCTGACCGTTCGGCTCGCGACGTGGGCCGACTGGCGCTCGATCGCCACCGGCAGCCCCACCGGCACCGCCGCGGGTACCGTGCCGGTCATCGGGAGCTACGACATCGGCTTCACGGCAGGCGCTGACGAGGAGCTCCTCTTCGCCGCCAGCCGCGTCATGTTCACCGCCACGCCGCCCGAGGCCGATCCGGCCGGTGGCCCGGTCGATCTGCAGCTCAAGGGTCGCAACCTCATCGCGGCCGCCGGGCAGTCGCCGATCACCGTGACGCTCAAGAATGGCGTCGTGGCGTACTAGGCAGTCCGTCAACCCAAGCATGGAGGTGCGCACGATGGGAAAGGTCGACCTGACCAAACAGCGGTTCGCGTTCATCGACGACGAGGAGACGATCCATGAGGTCGCGATCTCGTCCGGCGATCAGCTGCGGGCCAACCGGTACGAGCTCGCCAACCGGCCGAAGGTGCCCGGGGCGCTCAAGGACTGGGGTCTCATCCACGTCTACGCCCAGTTCTGCGCCGCGAAGCGTGACTCGTCCATCCCCCACGGAGACCTCGACTTCGAGGACTGGGCCGACCTGCACGTGATGCAGGAGTCGGACGAGGAGGACCCGGTCATCACGCGGGAGCACTTCGAGCTGCTCCGCACGGCCGGCCGGATCCAGACCGATGAGGACTTCGACGACCTGATGGTGGTCGAGGAGGCGGGGGAAGCGCAGGCGGCTACGACGCAGAGCTCCTCGCCCGCGTAGCCGCGACGACAGGACAGCCGGTCGGCCACCTGTGCGACCTGCTGGGGATCGACCGGTTCTGGCCAGAGGTCTTCGACGCGCTAGTCGCCATCGTGACCGAGACCAAGGAAGGAGCGGATAGCTGGGAGAACCCGGCCATCGACTGGGACGCGCAGTTCGCTCGGTTCAGGAGGTGATCCGCATCTCACGAAGGCCCCCGCTCATGGGGGCCTTCGCTGTTCACGAGTGACGACCCCCCGACAGTGGAGGCCACGAGGCGGTCTACCTGTCGGGGAGGTGTTGTCATGGCCCAGGCCTCAGTCCACGGGAACCGCATCCAGCTCGTCGGCCTGCGCGACATCTCGAGAGAGCTCACCGCGTGGGGCGACAAGGACCTGAACCGCGAGTTCGCCTCGGACCTCAAGCGAGCGGCCGAGCCGATCGCGGACACCGCCGGCATCCTCGCCCCGCACCGGTCCGGCGACTTCTCCGGGTCATACCGCATCGACGGCGGTCGATCCGGGGTGTTCCTGCGCTCCACGGATCCTGACGGCCCCTACAAGGAGTTCCAGCAGCACACCCCCCAGGGACGCGGCCTGACGGCGCTCCACGGGCCTCCCGCCCGCTCGTCGTTCCCCGCGATCGAGCAGGAGGGTGAAGGCGTCGCCCAGGATCTCGCCGCGGCCATCGACGCCAACCTCCGCAAGGTCTTCGCGAGGTTCGCCGCATGAGCAAGGGTACGGGCTTCCGGATAGCGATCGGCTCGGACTTCGACCCCCGGGGCTTCGACCGGGCGGAGAAGCGCGCTCAGCAGCTGGCACGTCGCTCCATCAAAGAGTCGGAGACGATGGCCGGCGCTTGGATGCGCGCCGGCGACAAGATGCAGAGCATCGGCGCGAAGTTCGAGGGCGCCGGCCGCTCGCTCACGCGCAACGTCACGCTGCCGGTCCTCGCGCTCGGCGGCGCGGCGGTCAAGGCGTTCGCGGACTTCGAGGGGGCGATGACCAACTCGATGTCGATCATGGGCGACGTCTCCTCCGAGATGCAGCAGAAGATGGAGACCGCCGCTCGCGACGTCGCCAAGACGATGGCGGTCTCGCACAAGGAAGCGGCCGAGTCCTACTACTTCCTCGCCTCCGCCGGCATGACCGCCGAGCAGTCGATCGCAGCTCTGCCGCAAGTGGCCGCGTTCGCCCAGGCGGGCATGTTCGACATGGCCCGGGCGACCGACATCGCCACCGACGCGCAGAGCGCTCTCGGGCTCGCCTCTGACGACGCCAGCGAGAATCTCGCGAACCTGACGCGGGTCACGGACACGCTCGTCGGAGCGTCGACACTGGCCAACGCGAGCGTCGAGCAGTTCGGTGTCGCACTCACCACCAAGGCCGGTACGGCCATGGCGCAGTTCAACCTCGAGCTCGAGAGCGGCGTGGCCGCGCTCGCTGTCTTCGCTGACCAAGGCACGAAGGCCGACCAGGCCGGCACGCAGCTCGACGCGACGATCCGGGGGCTTGCGCTCGCGGCCACCAACAACGCCAAGGCCTTCGAGCAGTACGGCATCGAGATCTTCGACTCCGCCGGGAACATGCGCGCCCTCGACGAGATCACGCTCTCGTTCGAGAAGAGCCTCGGCAAGATGAGCGACCAGCAGCGGTCGGCCGCCCTCGCTCAGATGGGGATCAACAAGCTCACCGGGCAGGGTGTCGCCATGCTCATGGGCTCGAGCGCCACCATCGCCGAGTACACCGAGAAGCTGCGGCAGATGGGCGGTGTGACCCAGGAGGTCGCCGAGAAGCAGATGGCGAGCCTCACGCAGCAGCTGCGGCTCCTCAAGGATCAGTTCGTCGACGTGGCGATCGACGTCGGCCCGATCATCGTCGACGAGTTCCTGAAGCCGCTCATGGGCTACCTTCAGGAGTTCGCCGGCTGGCTGCAGGAGCTCTCGCCAGCACAGCGCCGGTTCGCGGTGCAGGTAGCCGCGGGAGCGGCCGCGCTCGGCCCGATGCTGATCCTCATGGGCAAGTTGCTCATCTACGGCGGCAAGACCATCTCCACGCTCGCGGGTATCGCCGCGCAGATGCCCAGCATCATCGCGGGCGCCAAGAGCTTCACCGGCGCCCTCGTGGGCATGCAGAGCGCGACCACAGCCTCGACGTTAGCGCTCGCGAGCCTCGGCGTGGGGATGGCGGCCGGATTCGTCTACCTCGTCCGAAACACCGATGCATGGCAGCGCAACGAAGAGGCTGTCCGCAGGGCAGCGCAGACGGCGGTCGAGTCGGGCCGTGAACAGATGACGGCCTGGAACAAGGTGATCGCCCCACTCTCCGCCCTCGTCTACGAGTACGAGAAGGGCAAGGCCGCGACCGACGACTACGAGAGGTCCTGGCTTTCTCTGGCCCGCGTGATGTCTCCGGGGATCGCCGCGATCGGGGATGCAGCATTCAAGCTCGGTCAGTGGACGGGCGAGGGGGAGAGGGCAGATGAGCAGACCGACCGCCTCACCACCCGCCTCGAGGCCCACATCCGCGCGATGGACGCCGCGGCCGCCGCCACCGACCGCCTGCGGGACGCTGGCGACAAGCTGCGCAACGCACAGGTCGGATACGAGCGCGCGGACATCCGAGCCGAGCAGGCCAAGATCCGCGTGATGGACGCCCAGGACCGGCTCCGTGAGGCGATTGAGAAGTATGGTCCGAAGTCGCGAGAGGCCGAGAGGGCGACGCTCGATCTGCGCAGTGCTGAGCTCGAGGCCGAAGACTCCGCCCGGGCGCTGAACGACGCACGCAAGGAGGCCAACGAGATCGCCCCGGCCGACTACGAGCACGAGGCTGAGAAGATCAGGTTGCTCGGAGCCCGCGCTGCCACTACGGCCGGCCAGTATCGGGGCCTCAACACCGAGCGCCGCACGGCGAGCTCCGTCGCAGCCCATGGTGGCGGTACGCGTGGCGCGCAGATCACGCTCAATGCCCGCGGCGCGATCTATGACCGGCCGACCCTCGGCGTGTTCGGTGAGGACGGTCCTGAGGCGATCATCCCGCTGTCGGCGAAGTACCGCCAGCAGGGCCTTGCGCTCCTCGCCGAGTCCATCAAGCGCATGGGCTTCAGCGGAGGTGGGGCCTCGAGCTCGCCGCGGCCGAGCGCCGCTGCGGTTGCCGCCTCTGTAGGCGGGTCGCCGGGCGGCAACACCTACTACATCGATGCCCGGGACGCGAGCGATCCTGCCGACGTGGAGCGCCGAGTGCGGCGTGCGATCCATGAAGAGACTCGACGATCCGTGAGCCGGGGCCGCGTCATGGCTCCGATGATGAGTGGAGGGTAGACGGCATGCTTCCATACGTCGCGATCCAGCATTCCGGCGGCATCGTGGTCCTCTCGAGCCACGGGGAGCACGGCGCCTACGGCCTCTTCGACCCCTCTCTCCCCGCGCCTGAGGTGCGGGAGCAGGTGCGCCAGGCCCTGTTCTTTGGTGCCCGGGTCACCGGACCACGAGACGAGTTCGCGACACGCTCGCTGCCGGTCGTCTGTATGGCGGCAAGCGGTCCGGAGGCCGAGGATCTCCTGAACGCACTCTCGCGATCCGTGCGGGAGCATCGGGCTCGCATCCTGTGGCGCTCGTGGCCAGGGATGCCGACGATCTGGACGACCATCCGCAGCGCGACCGTGCGAGAGGAGTCCTCACGCATGGTGCTGCGCAACCAGGGCCTCCTCTACGCACAGGTCTCCCTCACCACCGATGCAGAGTGGACCGGCGACGCGGTCTCTGGCACCGAAGTCGTCCGCGGGGATCGCCCGGCTCGGATGAGGCTCAAAATCACCTCGCCGTCCGCCAACGCGCTCCTCGGCGTCGGCATCAAGAACGACCCGGGTGATGAGTACGATCCACACTTCGTCGAGGGCTCCCCCGCAGCCCAGGGGCTCACGTCGACGTTCGAGCCACTGCACGTCGCCGACGCGATCGACACCAACACCTTTCGGGGCTCTCACATCGCCGTCGCTAAGCTCGCGACGAACGCTACGCAGGCGGACTTCACTCGGTATCGCACTGTCGCCAAGACCAGCGGATCGGGCGTGGCGGCATCGGCGCTTGCCCCGCATGACTCCGTAGCTGCACTCGCAACGGCCGCACGGTGGCAGGCGATGCCCGGCATCATCGACATCCCCGCCGGCGGTGTGCCGGGAATCGAGGTAGGCTCTGGGCTCGGCGAGCCAGTAGTGGTCTCCCCCTTCGCCGATGGCACCGACGAGGTAGCCATCGGTGAGGCGGTATTCCGCCGGGAAGACCTCCCGCGCGGTGAGCACGTCGGCTTCGACACGCGGCTCAAGAACACGTCAGCCGAGCCGCGTGTCGTGCGCTTCGAGCTGCACCGTGACCTCCCCAGCGGCTTTCAGACCGGCTGGGGGGAGTTCGCGGGGCACCTCGCCGCAACCGAGGTCGAGCTTGCCGGGTCGTTCGATGGGACGGTCGAGGCGCGCTGGGACTCTCCGGTATCCGTCTCCCCTGGCACGCATCACATGGTCGTCTCCCCCGGCGGGTTCGGCACCAAAGACGATGTTGTCGTGGTCGGTGCGCGGGGCACGGGCGGCGGCGGGATGTATGCCGGCACCTACTGGCACGACGGTATCTGGAAGTCCTCGCCCGAGACGTTGCTCTCGCAAGGGTCGGGGACGGCGTACAGCCACATCGGGCGCGTTGACGGCGTAGCATACCGAGAGCGGCAGACGCTCACCTTCGCCCGCTCCGTCAAGATAACCGGCGGCATTATCCACGCCCGCTCGGAATCCGGTACGCCCGTGCTCACGGTGAATGGGTTCAACGGCGAGCCGCTCGGCCCTGCTGTCACCACTAGCACCACAGCGACAGATATCACGTTCGGCACCGGCTCGACGCAGTACGTCATCCCCGCCGGGCAGGAGGGCGGAGTCTCCGTCGCGGCGATAACGCTCGACGTGGCGACCATCACGAGCGGTATCCGCGTCTACCGAGCCGAGACCAACCCTTACGCGGGAGGCATCCGCCAGCGCGTCGTCGGCGGCACCGTCACCGACCACCCGACGCACGACCTCCGTATGTCGCTCACGGGGTACGATTCCGAGCCGTTCATCTTCCGCTCGGCTCACGTCATGCGGCTCCCGCTCGGCTTCGATACCGAGGTGACGATCGAGGGCATGTGCTCGGAGGAGTCGAAGACGGCGACCTATCACGGCATGACGCTGCTGCCAGCGGACGACTTCGCCGCCGTCTTCGAGTACGCATTCCCCGCAGGATGGGGCGTGATCATCGAGGCGGTCGACCCGCTCTCCCCGGCCGCGACCTACCTCACCACCGCCACAGAGGGCACCGCCGGCACCGCCATCATGGCGCTCTCGTGGCAGGGCGCACCCCGACTACCACTTGGCACCAACGAGATCGTCACGGTCGGCGACGGCTCGATCGCCGTCACCTGCGAGCACTACCCCTGCTACTCCAACGCGGCCGCGGGGAGTCTGTGATGCGCTGCAGCGTGTGGGTCCATCCACCCGGCCGCGACCCCTTCGAGCTCGTGCTCGCGGCCGAACCAGAGTACACGGAGGGGCCGCTCGGACCTCTCGACGCGATGGTGCTCTGCCGCTACCCGAGTCGCCATCGCGACCGCCTCATCGACGCGCGCCTGAGCATCCATCCGCCCAAGGGCGAGGTGTGGCTCGGTCGGATCGCCGACATCCAGTCGCCGGGCGGACACGCCCTCTTCGTCTGCTCAGGGGCCGCAGGAGACCTCGGTCGCGTCTTCCCGGGAGAGCTCCCGTACTGCGACACGTCCCTTTCCTTCGATGAGTGGAACGGGGTCAACTGGGGGGCGTTTCAACGGTCGATCTCCGGTGGGGTGATCGACATGGGGCAGTCGCCAGGGACCACCAGCCAGCAGAACGACCGCGCCGGCTACTGGCGGGTCTACCCGGCAGGCACAGAGCTCGAAGCGCTGAAGTTCGATCTCCTCAACACCCCACACGCCGATATCCGCCTTGAGGTCTCGGCGGCCGATCCCGTGACAGGGGAGCCGGTGGGAACACTGGCGACCTACACGGCCGCCGGCTCCCACGAGTTCAGCTTCTCGGCGGGCTGCTCGGCCTACCTCATCCGGGTGCGGATCAACTCGACGCCGTCGACGCCGTCTCGGTACGACAAGTTCGTGCGCGTCGGCAACCTCCGGCTCTACGGCGTCCGGGGAGTGCCCTCTATCACGGTGCCCGCCGTCCTGAATCATTTGACCGCGAAGATCCCAGCATGGATGGACTTCGACACCTCAGGGGCGTGGATCGAGCCCGACGCGGCAGTCATCGAACCCCTTGTGTTCGAGGCGCACCACCAGATCGCGGACTGCCTGAACGAGCTCGCCGAGCTGCGCGCGCGCGAGCTCTCGGTCCGGGCGAAACTCAGCGGGGGCCGCATCAGGCCGGCTATCGTGTCGCGCCCGATCGATCCGGCCCCCGCATACCAGGTGTTCCCGGAGTCCACGGAGGGCCAGATCAGTGGAGGGGGGATAGCCTCCCTCGCAGACCGCATGCGCGTCTTCTACACCGACCAGGGCGGTCGCACTCGCTACGTCGACGTCATCGACACGAGCGACGACAACTACCTGCGCACGATCGGGCAGCCGCGGATGATCACGGCTTCGATCCCCAGCGCGTCCACCTCTGTCGCCACCGACTACGCGCAGGCGCGGCTCGCCACTATGCGCCGACAGCCGGCCGCGGGGACGCCGCGCATCATCGCTCCGATCACGGACCTCCGCGGTGCCGAGGTCATCCCGGCACAGATCCACACGATGCGCTATATCCGGTTCCACGCCACCGAGATCGGGACCGCGGATGGACTCATCACCCACGTCCGCCACCTCGGCGCAGACGAGGCGGACCTCGTTCTTGCGACCGACTCTCCGGCGCTCGAGGCCGAGCTCGCGATCATGCACAAGCGGCAGCAGTAGGCGTGACACGGTAGGCACAATCGACGCATGAAGATCGCACTCGACATAGGGCACGGTCAGGACAACCGCACCCCCGGGGTGTTCGACCCTGGGGCGGTCTCGGGCGGGGTGCGCGAGCATGACGAGGCCAAGCTGACGATGCTCCCCGTCGTCCCCCTTCTTCGCGCTCACGGTCACGAGGTCATGGTGATCGACGGCGGGCAGCTCAGTGGGCGACAGGAGCGGGCGCGTTCCTGGGGAGCCCACATGCTCGTAAGCGGACACCTGAACGCGGGCGGCGGCACAGGCACCGAGACCTTCGTGCACGAGGCCGCCACCGCCGCGAGCGAGCGGCTCGCCGTGAGCGTCCAGCGCAGGATGGTTGCCGCCCTCGGGCTTCGCGATCGCGGCGTCAAGCGCGGCCGGCTGGCGGTCCTGGCGCCGCCCCTGACCTCATGCCTGCTCGAGTTCGTCTTCATCGACAACCCCGGCAACGTGGTGCGCCTCAAGGCGCGCCGGCCGGAGCTCGTCCGCGGCATCGCGGACGGGATACTCGACATCGCTGGACGGAAGGAGGCGATCCCGGTGGACCCCGACTTCATCTACGAGTTCGTGTTCCTGGGCGGCCTGAGCGCACGAGACGAGTTCTTGACGTGGGCCTCCCCCCGGTTCCGCAATCGCGCGAACTCGCGCAACGTCAAGGTGCTCGCGCGCCAGAGCCTGCGCGGCGAGGTCACGAAGCGAGCCCAGGCGGGAGGGGGGGTCTTCGTGCAGGAGATCGGGCCGATCCCCGCCGGGTCCAACATCCGATTCGAGAACACGGGCGTGGTGAACCTCGATCCGCTCCTGGGCGATGACAGCGAGTATCGCCGGAAGCACGCGGAGCTCGTGGCCGCCGTGAAGGCCCTCCCGATCACATGACGACGCTCACAAGAGACGACATCCAGGCGATCGCCCAAGCGGTCGGCGCGGCGGTCGGCGCCGCGATCGCGCCGGTGATCCGCGAGAGTATGGACGTGGCCCGGGCGGAGACCAACTCTCTCAGGCGTGAGGTCTTCGACGCGATGGGAAAGCGCGTCAGCCGAGACGAGTGCACGCGCACGCACGCCGCCTTGCCACCGGTACTGCTCCTCGGAGTGGTCGGCGGGTTCGGCGTCGTCCAGACCGCGGCGGTCTCGATCGCCGTCTGGATGATCACACGGTCGTAACTCCTGCTGAAAGGAGATCGAGATGGAAGCCCTGTATGCCCTGACGGAGGGCTTCACGTGGGCACTGGTGGCCACCTTCGGCGGCCTCGTGCTCGGCGTGCTGCTCCTCACTGAGGTGTTCGGGTGGGTGGTGGCCAAATGGGGCCGCGGCGACCCCCAGCCGCAAGACGTCCGCGTCAGCGCGGCGGCGTTCGGCGTGCTCCTCGCGCTTGCCGTCGTGTGGATGACGCCCCCGGTCACAGGCGAGGCCGTCGTGGTCGGGATACTGAATGGACTGCTGGCCGCCCTGATCGCCATGAAGGGCCACGAGCTCGTAGGCCACGGGCTGAACCACTACATCGAGGACGGTCCGGCGATCAAGCTCGAGTAACCCCAGATCTCTCGCGAGAGCGGTCGCGGTCCTCCCCCGCCGCGACCGGACAGGCCCGGACCCGGGATCCACTCCCACTGGCTTGCCCCCAGTGCCCGGGACGCCGGGCCTGTTTGCGTCGTCTACTGGTTGGTCTCGCGCTGTTCGACCGCGCGCTTCGTGTCCCTCTGGCGCTTGAGCAGTAGCAGCAGTAGGCCGACGATGAGCGCCGGAACGAAACACGCCCCGCAGATGATCCCCCACTCGATCACGGTCTGGATCGGCGAAACCTCCATGTCGGTGCCCCTCCCCACGGCAGTGCGGCCTGGTGCCCAGAGCATAGTCGTCCGGTTAGATTCGAGACAAGTCGTGGTCAGACCCATCTGCCACACTCAAGGTTCCAGCGGACGAGGGGCGTGGAGGAGGTGTGGCGGCCCGATGGGGGACATATTCGAGGAAGCTGCAGACCTGGCGGGGGTGCCGGACGAGCTGCGAGAAGAGGTAATCAGGGAGGTTAAGACGAAGGCCACTCGCGCGATCGCAGAGGAGATGCACCACTGGCTCGTGTGGGGGGAGTGTAGTCCAGAGTCGCCCAGCTAGGCACAAGTTGGCACTTTCGCGAGCGGCACACGGAAGGCCCCAGGGATCTGGGGCCTTCGCGTTTCGCCTGCATATGGCGGAGAGGGAGGGATTCGAACCCTCGTCACGGGGGTAACCCGTGAAACGGTTTTCGAGACCGCCGCATTCAACCACTCTGCCACCTCTCCGCGGTGGCGCGAGCGACCCGCGGGCCGCTTCGAGCGCAAAGGCGAGTATAGCGAGGCGTCGCGCACCGGGCAACGCGCCGGTGCCTCCCGCCCCCCTCGGGAACATACCTGCCGAGGGACCCCGCCGCGCCGGCGCCGCAGCCGTCGTCCCGCCGACCCGGAAGGACCCGCATGCCCGCCGCCCCCGCACCCGACCCCGCGCTCGCCTCGGCGGGGGTCGAGGTCCTCGAGTTCCGCGCGTCGATCGTGATCGGCTCCGGCTCGACCTCCTTCGAGATGATCCGCAACCTCGTCGAGAAGCTCCCGGTCATGACCACGCCCTCGTGGGTCCGCATGGCCGCCCAACCCATCGCCATCGACGATGTCGTCGCCTACCTCCTCGCCGCCATCGACCTCCCGCCGCCGCCCTGGCGCCACACCGTCTACGAGATCGGCGGCAACGAGATCGTCACCTATGGCGACCTCCTCGCTCTCTACCCCCGCGTACGCGGGCTCCCCGCTCCCCGTGCCGCACGCTGATCGCGCGATCACCACACCCCGAGCCCCTGCAGCCCCTTGCCGATGAACCACGCGCCGAACACGAGCCCGGCGACGGCCGTGACGCCCCGGGAGTGCCGCTGCAGTGACCCGGCGAGCCGCTCGATGGCCTCCTCGGCCCTCGGCGAAGAGGGCCGTCCGATGAGCAGCAGCGCGAGGCTGCCGGACTGCGCGAGGGCGAGGAACACCAGGAACACCGCCGTCGCACGCGCGGGGGCGAGCTCGGCGTCGGCGATCGCGCCCACCACGCCGAGGGTGAAGATCCAGAACTTGGGCGAGACGCACATGTAGGCGGCGCCGCTCAGATACGCCGAGGAGGGGCGCAGCGTCTCGACACGCGCCATCCACGCGGGCGGCGCGGCCTCGGCGGCCGGATCCGCCAGCGTCTTGCGCAGCGCCATGCCGAGGAGCAGCACGCCCACCACGAACAGCAGCGTCGAGACCACCGGGCTGTGCCCGTTCACGTCCCCGATGCCCGGCCGGTCGGGCAGGAGCACGAGCGCGAAGAGGAGTCCCTGGAGCGCGCGGCCGGACGTCGTCCCCGCGACCCACGCCGAGCCCGTGAGGTACGAGGAGCGCACGAGCACGGCCGTGACCGCGATCTGGACCGGAACGATCGCGTTGATCACGATGAGCGGGACGAGCGTGCTCCACAGGTCGAACACGGACCCTCCTCGGGGCGTTTACGCCTGTTCGCCGAGAGCGCGCGCGTGGTCGATGAGCGCGCGGTCGGTCTTGCGGATATGGGTGCCGAGCCACTCGTAGAGGAACTCGGCGAGCGGGAGCACCGTGGCGACCTCGCCGCGCGCGTAGGCCTTCGCCATCTCGGTGGTGCGCTGGGTGAGCTTCATGTGCTCGTCGGTGTGAGACATCACGGCGTCGACCGGGTAGCGCACACGCGCCATGAGCGCCTGCTCCGCGGCGAAGTGGGTCGCGACATAATCGGAGAGCCGCACGAGCACGTCGCGCACGCCCTCCTCGGCCCACCCCTCGACGCTGGCGTCGCGCAGCTGGTTCACGAGCGAGAAGAGCTCCTGGTGCTGGGCGTCGATGGTGGGGTCGCCGGTCTCGAGCGAGGGGTCCCAGATGATCGTGCTCATTCGTCCTCCTTGTGTGGGCCTGTCGCGACGCGCCCGGGCGCCGCACGCTCCGGATTTCGTGCGTAGATACCCGTTCGCGGTCGCCCCGCACCGGTCGCGGGGCGGGAACGTCGGACGGCCCCGCCGATGGTGCCGTGGCAGGGCCGTCCGTTCACGTCACTGGCGGAGAGCGAGGGATTCGAACCCTCGATACGAGTTCAAGCTCGTATACACGATTTCCAGTCGTGCGCCTTCAACCGCTCGGCCAGCTCTCCATAAGGCGGCCCGGCGCCGGCATCCGGCACGGGCAGCACCCGCGAGTATACCGAGGAAGCGAGGGGGCGGCAACGCTCGCGAGCCCGCGTCACAGGCCGCACAGGCGCTCGCTCAGCTCCCAGAGCCGCCGCTGCTCGTCCACGTCCCGGCTGGCGGGAGAGGAGCGGTGCGGATGCCGGTGGTAATAGTAGACGCCGCTCACGCCCTTGACCTCGGCCGCCGAGGCGAGCCAGACGAGCGTGTCGGCGCCCTGCTCGGGGGTGTGACCCACGAGCGGCGTCATGACCTTGAGCATGACCGCGCCGAACACGCCGTAGCCCTCGGCCCCGAAACCGCTGCGTACGAGTCCCGGATGCATGACCGTGCTCGTGACGCCGGTGCCCGCGAGGCGACGCGCGTGCTCGTAGCAGAACATGATGTTCGCGAGCTTGGCGTGCGCGTACGCGCGAAACGGCCCCCATCCCCGCTGAAACGCGGGGTCGCGAAAGCGGATGCCGCGCCAGGCGGCCTGGTGGGCGTCACTCGACACGCTGACCACCCGGGCGGGCGCCGAGGCGAGCAGCACCGGCTCGAGGAGCCGGCAGAGCAGGAAGTGCGCGAGATGGTTCACCTGGAAGGTCAGCTCGTTGCCGTGCTCCGTGACGACTCGCCGCGGGTGGATCGCCCCGGCGTTGGCCACGAGCACGTCGAGCCGGTCGTGACGGCGGAGGTACTCCTCGGCGGCCGCGGGGACCTGCTCGAGGTGCGCGAAGTCGGCGAGCAGCAGCTCGGTCCGGTCACTGCCGGTGCGCTCGGCCACGAGCCGCCGGGCCGCCTCGCCGCGCTCACGGTCGCGCGCGTGCATCACCACATGCGCGCCGAGGGCTGCGAACTCGACCGCGGCCGCCAGGCCGATGCCCCGGCTCGAACCGGTGACCAGGACCCGCTTGCCGGCAAGCGCACCCGCCGCAGACATCGTTCCCCTCCCGCAGCGCCCGACTCCAGGGCGCGCGCCTGTGATGTGCCTCTGACGAGACGCTACCCCATACGCCGAACGGGAACACTCACCATGAAGACCTGTCCGCCCGGACCGACGGAGTGATCGACCGTGAACATCCAGGAGTACCGAGACCGCATCCCCGAGATGCGCGAGCGCGCGAGCGAGCGGATCGAGGAGTGGCGCGAGGAGTTGCCCGAGCCGGAGGTCATCGAGACGGTCGCCGGCGCCGCGCTCATGGGCGTGGGCGCCGTGGCCGCGGTCGTGACGCTTCTGGCCGACAGCCGCCGCTCGTGGTGGTGGTTCCTGCCCGCCGTGCTGCTCACCGGCGGCGCGGCGCTGCTCATCGCGGGCGGCCTGCAGCGGCGTGAGGAGCGCATAGGCCTGGCCGAGGAGAGCGTGCGCGCCGAGCTCGCCCGGCTCGACCCGATCGCGCGCGCCAAGGTCATGAAGGACATCGCCGAGGAGCAACTCTCCATCTTCGCCCGCCGGGGCGCTGAGGCGGAGACACAGGCCTGAGACGGTCGCGGCGGTCGCGGCGGTCGCGAACTCACGGCGCCCCTCGCGCGGCGACCGGCTCGACTCGCCCTACGGCCTCGGCTCGTTCTCGCCCGGACGCGGCGAGCCGGTCGAGACCCAGACCGACACCGTGGTGCCGCGGGCGACCACCGTGTCCGGCGGCGGGTCCTGGTAGTAGATGATCCCGCGCGGCACGGCGGTGGTCGAGGGGCCGTAGTCGACGGTCACGCGGTACCCCGCGCGACGCAGCAGCGCGACGCCGTCCGACTCGGAGAGGCCCTGCGCCTGCGGGACGCGCGGCCTGCCGTCGGTCGATCCCGCCGGGGCCACGGGTCGCGGCTCGCCGGCGGGTGGTGCCCACGAGAAGTCGAACTCGCCGTCACCCGGACGGCGCGCGTCGTCGGGGTCGTCCGGCTCGCCCTCGGCGATGAAGAGGTCGACGCTGGACCCCTTGAGGGCGCGCGACCCTCCTTCGGGGCTCTGGCCGGTCACGTGGCCGGCGCGACCCTCGACCGAGGGACGCTCGAGCACCTCGCCCACCACGAACCCGGCCGATTCGATCACGCGCGTGGCGCTCGGCACGTTGAGGCCCACGACATCGGGAACGGCGACATATCGCGAGAAGACCCACCACACGATGAGCAGGAGGATGGCGAGCAGTCCGAGTGCGGCGAGGATGCCACGCCTGCGACGGTCGTCCTCCTCCTCGGCGGAGGTGCCGAGCTCGTCGAACTCCGTATCTGCGAGTGCCGCCACCCGACCGTCCTTCCCACCGCGGTTCGCGGTTCCCTCCCGCGAAACAGGACCACCACCCAGTATCCCACAGATTCCCGAACCGGGCAGCACCCCGGATGCGACACCGCGCGGCGGCCCGGACCCCCGGTCAACCAGGAGAGGGAGATCCTGGGTATATTCATCGGCAGGTCATGTCACCGGGATGAGGAGTGGTCCCCATGCGAGGCATCCTGAGAACGCTCGTCGCGATCACCGTGCTGGCCGCGCTGCTCGCGGTCGGCCCCGTCGCCTGCGTGCGGCAGGCCGAGCCGGAGCCACCGGCCCCCGAGCCGGTGCCCGCCCCCGAACCCGAGCCTGAGCCCGAGCCCGCCGAGGACGTGTCGCTGCGCGTCTACTTCGTGCGCGGGGAGCGGCTCGGCGTGGCGGTTCGCGAGGTGCCGGCGACCGTGGCCGTCGCGGCGGCCTCGATCGAGGAGCTCCTCGGCGGACCCACGGGCGAGGAGGCCGAGGCGGGACTTGCGAGCGAGGTCCCCGAGGGCACGGAGCTGCTCGGCGTCGACGTGGCCGACGGGGTCGCGACGGTCGACCTTTCGGCCGACTTCGCCTCCGGCGGCGGTTCGCTCTCGATGCAGTTGCGCGTGGCGCAGATCGTCTTCACGCTCACCCAGTTCGACACGGTCGAGCGGGTCGCCTTCATGCTCGACGGCGAGCCGGTGGACGCGATCGGCGGCGAGGGCATCATGGTCGACCCGCCGGTGGGCCGGCTCGACTTCGCCGACGCGACCGCGCCGCTCATCCTCGTGGAGTCCCCCGGGCCGTGGCAGGAGGTCGCCTCCCCACTGCGCGTCACCGGCATGTCCAACACCTTCGAGGCCACGCTGCTCTACAACGTGGTCGACCCCGCCGGACTCATCGTCGCCGAGGGCTTCGCGACCGCGACCGCCGGAAGCGGCACCTGGGGCACGTTCGACTTCACGGTGAACTACGAGATCGAGCGCGAGGGCGTGGGCGCGCTCATCGTGTTCGAGGAGTCGGCGAAGGACGGATCGCGCGTGAACCTCGTCGAGATCCCGCTCAGGATGGTCGAGTAGCCGCCTACTGCTCGTTCGGGCCGAGGTCGAGGTCCCACGGGACGCGGTTCCAGGGGCTCGCAGGGTCCGTGCGCAGGTGCTCGTAGGCCGCCTGCATCTGCGGGCCGCTCCGCTGCGTCTCCTCGAAGGACCAGTAGCGGCGCCCGACGATGTGGTTCTCGCCGAGTTCCTCCCACGAGTCGAACGTCTGCTGCAGGACCCGTGCGGCCGGCATGATGAGTTCCCACGCCTCCTGCTCGGTGACGTAGCCCGCCGCATATCCCCAGCCGCAGAGCGCGACGTAGCGGTTGAAGTCCCAGGCGACGATGCTCCGCTCCCCGAACCGCGGCGCGTAGGTCCTCACCATCTCGATCTCGTTCGCGAGCTTGGGGTCGGTCTCCGCGCGGCGCGTCAGGTCGGCGAGCTCGGCCTCGGACAGCCCGGCGAGGTAGGCGGCGCTGTGGTCGAACGGCATGCGGTGGCCGCCCTCCTCGATCCAGGCGAGGGTGTCGAGCAGGTCCTCCCGGTCGCCGACCCCCCACCAGTCCGCGAGAAGCTCACGTTGTGCCTGCTCGACCTCGGGAGTCGGGATCCTCCCGCCGAGGAGCGAGTGGGACCCGCGGTTGTACTCGGTGAGGATCGCGCAGGTCGCGAGCGCCCAGAGCTGCTGGTCGGGCGTGGGCGGCACCGCGTCGACCCGCTTGGTGAGGAGCGGCGGGTAGGGGCCCTCCTCGGCGGGCTGCTCGGCGGGCACGGGCGCGGTCGCCTCGGCGATCAGCTCTTCGAGGCCCTCCTCGGAGATGGCGTCGGTGGCGACGCGGAGGCCCATGATCGCGGCCACCGTCGAGATCGCGCAGCAGGCGATGACGGCGACGACCACGGCCACGACGATGAGCGCGGTGCGGGAGCGTGGCGGTGCGGCCGGCTGGACCGGTGCCGGCGCGGGGAGACGGCCCGGCGTGCCGGGCGGCGAGTGCGGAGCGGGCGCGACGGGCGGCGAGGGCTGTGAGGGGTCGAGCGGCGACATGGTCACTCCACAGGGTCGCGGACGATCGGGCAGGTCATGCAGTGGCAGCCGCCGCGACCCTTGCCGAGCTCGGAGCCCTCGATCTCAAGGACCTCGACCCCGGCCTCGCGCAGCAGCGCGTTCGTGCGGGTGTTCTTCGAGTAGCCCACGACCACGCCGGGCTCGAGCGCGACCACGTTGTTCGCGTCGTCCCACTGCTCGCGCGAGGCGATGAACGAGTCGCCGCCCGTGGGGACCACGCGGAGCCGGTCGAGCCCGAGGGCGTCGGCGACGGCCTCGAGCAGCCCGGGCTCCTCGGCGATCTCGAAGAGGTCGTCACGCGCCCCTGGACGCACGCTGTAGACGCGCATCGCGTCGAGCACGGGGGTGTAGGCGGTCACGGCGTCGTGGTCCACGAAGCAGAACACCGTGTCGAGGTGCATGTAGGCGCGGTCCACCGGCATCCGGCACGCGATGACGCGGTCGGCCGCGTCGGCCTCGAAGAGCGAGCGAGCGATGTGCTCGACCATCCGGCCGGTCGACCGCTCGCCGAGGCCCACGAGCACCGTCCGGTTCCCGATGGGCATGACGTCGCCGCCCTCAAGCGAGACCTCCTGTCCGAGGTCCTCCACCGCGAAGCGTCCCGCGTCGCCCTCGGGCGGGTACCAGAACTCGAACGCCGCCGGGACGAACCGCGGGTGGTGCCGGTAGATGAGCGAGACGTTGACGACCTCGAGGCGCCGGGCGTGCCAGAACAGCGGCGGGAGCACCACGCCGCCGAAGAGCCACGCGCTCGAGTCGCGGGTGAACATCGTGTTGGGCAGAGGCGGGAGCACGAAGCTCTCCGGCTCGGCGAGCACGGCTCCGAGCGAGTAACGGTTGAGCTGGTCGACGTCCACGCCGTCGAGCTCGTCGATCAGCAGCCCGCCGATGAGCACCTCGGCGAGGCGCTCCGGCGTCTGCTCGAGCAGGTAGGCGCGCAGGTCGGAGACGAGCGAGGGGCCCACGGTGTAGGAGGAGACGGCCCGCGCGACCGCCTCGAGGCGCGCGACCCCGCTGGCGGCGAACGTCTCGGCGAGCAGGTCGGCGAGCTGGAGCACCTCCACGCCCCGGTCGCGGAGCAGGTCCGTGAAGGCGTCGTGCTCGGCCTGGGCACGCTCGACCCAGACGAGGTCGTCGAAGAGGAATCGCTCGCGGTTCGCCGGCGTGAGGCGTTCGAGTGCGCGGCCGGGCCGGTGCACGAGCACCGTGCGCAACCTCCCGACCTCGGAGTGGACCCCGAGCCGCTCCATCCGTTCCCCCGTCCGGTCCGTGAAGCGCGACCTGTCCGCTCACGAGCCTATCAGATTGCGGGCCGCTCCCCTCGGCGCGCGGACCGGCCGAGGAACCCGGGGCCCGCGGGGGCTGGTCGGGCGGGCGGCCACGGACTACCGGCCGGGACTCAGCGCACCCGGTAGAGCGCGACCCGGACCGAGACGGTGACCTCGAGCGAAGCGGCGGCGGGCGGGGCCGCGTGCGGGACCTGCGTCGCGTCCGCGGGCGGGGTCGCGCTCGCGTCCGCGGTCGCGTGCTTCGCTCCCGGCCCCATCGCCACGGCCGCGGCCGCCTCGGCGGGGGTGAGCGTGACGGCGTACTCGACGAACGACTCTTCGGCCGTCGTGGTGTCGAACCATCCGCCGAGCCGGGCCTCGAGCCGTTCCTCCTTGCGTTCGTCGACGGTGAGCATCCGCGCGCCGCACGGCCCCCGGTCCGCGTCCAGGAGCTCCCGCAGGTGCCGCGGCGTGGGCGTGACCACCACGAGCCCGCCGCCGGGGGCGAGCACGCGCGCGAGCTCGGGGGCGTTGCGGGGCGCGAACACGTCGAGGGCGACCGCGACCGCACCGCTCGCCACCGGCAGCGCCTCCCACGCGTCGCAGACCACCGCCCCGATCCGCGGATGGGCCCGCGCGGCGCGGCGGGCCGCGTGCTTCGAGAGGTCGAGCGCGAGCCCCGCCCTGCCCGGGAGCGCGTCGAGGGTCCTCGCGAGGTGGTAGCCGGTGCCGGCGCCGATCTCGAGCACGACGCCCTCGACGCCCTCGACACCCTCGCCACCCACCGCCCGCCCGGCCGCCCGCGCGACCGCGTCGGCCACCGGCGAGAGATGCCCGGCGCCGAGGAACGCTTCGCGGGCCGCCACCATCGCGGCGCTGTCGGCCGTCGTGGTCCGCGCGTCGCCGGCGAGCAGGTTCACGTAGCCCTGCCGCGCGACGTCGAAGGTGTGCCCGCTCGCGCACCCGATCGCGCGCGAGCCCGCCACGCGCGCGAGACCCTCCCCGCAGTGCGGACAGCGCACCACGCCGAGCACGTCGTCGATCACCGCTGCCGCCTCCCGCGCGCCGTGAACCGTCCGCCCGATGATACCGCGGCTCGCGCGCGTCGACGCCGCGCCGTGCCACGCCTCGGCGGCGGGCCGCCCGCTCCGCCTGCCGAGGGGGTACCATCACTCACAGGGCACAGCCGTGCACCACCAGCGGGAAGGAGCGTGCATGCACGATCGCGCCGGGCTCATCGACCTCGCCGCCCGCCTGCCCAAGGCCGAGCTCCACCTCCACCTGGAGGGCACGCTCGAACCCGAGATGTTGCTCCGCCTCGCGGAGCGCAACGGGGTGGCGATCCCGTACTCCTCGGCACAGGAGGCGCGGCGCGCCTACGACTTCGGCAACCTGCAGGACTTCCTCGACCTCTACTACGCCGGCGCCTCGGTCCTCCTCACGCGCGAGGACTTCGCCGAGCTCACCGCGGCCTACCTGCGCAGGGCCGCCGCCGACGGCGTGGTGCACGTCGAGCCGTTCTTCGACCCGCAGACCCACACCTCCCGCGGTGTCGCGTTCGAGACGGCGCTCGGCGGCATCGTCGACGCCCTGCGCGCCGGCGAGCGCGAGCTCGGCATCTCGTGGCGGCTCATCATGTGCTTCCTGCGCGACCTGCCCGCCGACGACGCGATGGCGACGCTCGAGGAGGCGCTCCCGCACCGCGAGGTGATCACCGCCGTGGGGCTCGACTCCGCCGAGGTCGGCCACCCGCCCGAGAAGTTCGCCGCCGTGTTCGAGCGCGCGCTCGCCGAGGGGTTCCTCGCCGTGGCGCACGCGGGCGAGGAGGGCACCGCCGACGACGTCCGCCGCACTCTCGACGTGCTGGGGGTCTCCCGCATCGACCACGGTGTCCGCGCGCTCGACGACCCCGCGCTCGTGGCGCGCCTCGTGGCCGAGCGCGTCCCGCTCACCGTCTGCCCGCTCTCCAACGTGCGCCTGCGCGTCGTCGACACGGCGGCCCGTCACAACCTGCGCCGGATGCTCGAGGCCGGCATCGTCGCGACCGTCAACTCCGACGACCCTGCGTACTTCGGCGGCTACCTGCTCGACAACTTCGCGGCCGTGATCGAGGCGCTCGACCTGACCGAGGAGCACGTCGTCGCCCTCGCGCGCAACTCGATCGAGGCCTCCTTCCTCGCCGAGGAGGCCCGCGCCGCGCACCTCGCGGCCATCGACGAGCTCGCCGGCTCCCGCGCGCCCGTCCGCCGGTGAGCGCGACGGCGCAGGGCGCGCCGGTCGCGGCGCTCCTCGGCCAGAGCGCGGAGCCGGTCCTCGCGTGGCTGCTCGAGAGCGGCGAGCCCTACGCCGAGTGGGTGACGCGCGCGCTCGTGCTCGGCGAGCCCGACGACGCGCCCGCGGTGCTGGCGGCCCGCGCGGCCGTGCTCGCCGACCCCGGCGTGCGGGAGATCGTCGACTCGCTGCCGGCCTGGGACGCGCCGGAGCACGTGAGCGGCCACCACAGCCCCGCCTACCTGCCCAACCGTCTCAACCTGCTCGCCGACATGGGCGTGCGCGGCGGTGACTTCGCCGAGGTCGAGGAGCGGCTCGACGCCTTCCTCGGCCACCAGCACGGCTCGGGGCGGTTCGAGGCGTTCGGCGAGATGCCGGGGCGGCCCAAGCCCGAGTGGGGCTCGATGCTCTGCGACACCAACGTCATCACCGACCTGCTGCTGCGCTTCGGGCGCGGCGGCGACTCGCGGGTGTCCCGCGCGCTCGACCGGCTGCAGGCCGACGCGACCCGCACGCCGCAGGGGCGGGCGTGGCAGTGCGTCCCGGCGGGCCCGGGCCTGTGGCGAGGGCCGGGCCGCAAGGCCGACGTCTGCCCACAGGTCACCCTCGAGGGGCTGCGGGCGCTCTCGCACCTCCCCGAGTCCGGACGCCCCGCGTGGATCGTCGAGGCGGCCCGCACGCCGCTCGAGGTCTGGCGGCGGCGGGCGACCGAGCGCCCCTACCAGTTCGGTCACGGCTACCAGTTCAAGAGCGTGAAGTGGCCCAACTTCTGGTACGACGTGCTGTGGGTCCTTGAGACCGTAGGCCGCTTCCCGGCGCTGTGGCGCGGCTCCGACGCCCGCGAGGAGGACCGCGTCGCGCTCGTGGAGCTCGCCGCCTGCCTGCTCGAGTACGACTTCGACGCCGACGGCCGCGTCACGCCCCGCCGCACCTACCGCGGATTCGAGCGCTTCAGCTTCGGCCGCAAGGACGCGCCCTCCCCCTTCGCCACCGCGCGGTGCCTCGTGGCCCTCCTGCGCCTGGCCGACCTCGCCGAGGAGATCGCCGCGCTCGACGTCGCCTCGCTGCCGAGCTCGCGCGGACCCGCCGACCGCCCGGTCCCGCCCCGCTCGCCCTCGCCGTTCCGCCGCGCGCCCGCGGCCTGCCCGGTCGCCCCCTCGGCCCGGACCACCGCCATCGGCCGCCGCCAAGCCGTGGCGCACGTGCTCACGCGCCAGCACCTCGCGAGCCGCGGCGAGGCCGCGAGCGTCGAGTCGGTCGTCGCCGACCTCGTGGGCCTGCACGCCAACAGCCAGACCTCCCCCTACGTCTCGCTCCACGCGCGGCTCCCCGGCTTCACGAACGACGCGCTCGACCGCGCGCTCTACGACCGCCGCTCCCTCGTGAAGTACCGGTGTATGCGCGGCGCGCTGTTCGTGGTCCGCCGGGAGCTCCTGCCGGTGCTCGCCGCCGCGACCGGTCCCGCCGTCACCCGCCACGCCCGCCGCCACGCCGAGTTCCGGGGCGTGGACGCCGCCACCTACGAGCGGCTCGTCCCCCGGGTCCTCGCCCTGCTCGACCACGGCCCGCTCCCCTCGGCGGAGATCCGCACCCGCCTCGGCACCCACGCCGAGGGCGACATCGCCGCCGCCGTGAACCTCATGGCCGCCGAGGGACTCGTGCTGCGCGACCGCCCGGTGGGCGCGTGGCACGAGCGCCGCGCGACCTTCACGCCGCTCGCCACCGCGCTTCCCGACCTGCGCCTCGACTCGGTCCGCGAGACCGACGCGATCGACCGGCTCGTGCGCGCCTACGTCCGCGGGTTCGGGCCGGTCACCGTGCACGACGCGTCGTGGTGGCTCGGCGTAGGCAAGCGGCGGGTCTCCAACGCGCTCGAGCGGCTCGAGGGCGAGATCGTGGAGGTTCGCCTCGAGGGGAGCGAGACGACCCACCTGCTGCACGCGGCCGACCTCGACGACCTCGCGACGGCCTCCCTCGGCGAGGAACCGCACGTGCGCCTGCTGCCCGCGCTCGACTCGCTCACGATGGGCTACGCGCTGCGCAGCCGCCTCCTCGCCGAGGAGCACGCGCCCTACGTCTTCGACCGCTCGCACAACGTCCCGCCCGTGATCCTCGTGGACGGCGCGATCCGCGGGGTGTGGGACGCCGCCGGCCCGGACGCGGAGCCCGAGGTGCTCGTGCACCTGTTCGACGGCCCGGGCGCGCCCGACGAGCTGCTCGAGGCGGTGAGCGCTCAGGCGCTCGCGACCGGCCGGTTCTGGTTCGCCGAAGATGCCCGCGTGACGCGCGTGAGCAGCATGATGCCGCTCATCGACCGGCCCATCGGCGCGTTCCTCCGGCCGCTGCGGCCGTAGGGCGCGCTCACTCGCCGGGCGCGCACCCCTCGCCCGCGCTGCGGATGCCGAGCAGCATCCGCCACGGACCGGGCGTGCCGTGGGGCACGAACGCCACCCGGTCGCCGGGCATCACCACGTGATCGAGCCCGCGGGCGGAGTGGTTGCAGAAGACCGCCTCGATTCGGTCGAGCGGCAGGCCGAGGCCGGCCGCGACCTCGGAGGCGACCGTGCCCTCCTCGGCGACGCTGACCTCGGTGCAGGTCGGCTCACCACGCTCGATGCGCAGGTCGCGCAGGAGCCCGAACATGCGGACGACCACCGGATCGGCCACTCGCACCACCACCCTCTCCACCGGGGTTCCTGCCCGAACGCCCTGCACGCGCAAACACGCGCCGCTATCATGGAGGCGAGCCGATGAGAACGGAGGCACGATGGTCGACCGGAAGGTGCTCGCGGCCCAGAACGTGAGCCGTATGTGCATGGTGTGCGGCCGCGACAACCCCTGGAGCCTGAAGGCCCGCTTCCTCGAGCTCGAGGGCGGCGAGCTGCTCGGCGTGTTCGACCCGCTCGAGGAGCACCAGAGCTACCCAGGCAGGCTCCACGGCGGTATCTCCTCGGCGGTGCTCGACGAGACGATCGGCCGGGCCATCACGATCACCGACCCCGAGGCGTGGGGCGTCACCGTCGACCTGTCCGTGCGCTTCCGCAAACCCGTTCCGCTCGACGGCGAGATCCGCGCGATCGGCAGGATCACCGCCGACCGCGGTCGGTTGTTCGAGGGTACCGGCGAGATCGTGCTCGCGGACGGCACCGTGGCGGTCGAGGCGAGCGGACGCTACCTCAAGATGCCGATCGACCGGATCGCCGAGGGCGATTTCGACGAGGAGTGGTTCACCGACGATCGGGAGCAGCCCGCGTCGGTGCGCGTGTGGGGCCCCGGCCCCGCGCCGACGGACGGAAGGTGACCGGCATGGCAGCGAAACGACGCACGATCAGCTATCGGGACACCGCGCGGCTCGCGGTCGTGGGCGGCACGGTCGCGCTCGTGACCACCGCGACACGCCTGGCGCTGCCGGTCCTCGTCGACGCGCCGCCCCCCGGTGCCGACGGCGCCCTCGGCACGGCCGGACTGATCGCGTGGTTCCTCGGCGTGGCCGCGGGCGTGCTCGCGCTCTCGACGCCCCACAAGCGCACGGCGATCGTGGGACTCGTGCTCTGCGGGCTCGCCGCGGTCGGCTTCGCGATCGTCCTCGTGGGCACCGGCGTCTACGACGCCCCGCTCGAGCCCTGACGGGTACCTACTCTGCACCGGACCGCCCGCTCCGACGACACGTCCCGCCGAGCCGAAGGAGGCGCTTCGTGAACCGCCTGCTGGTCGCCATCACCCTGATCGCCGCGCTCGCGCTGCTCCCGCTCGGCTGCGCGAGTGAGACCCCCGACGCCGAGCCCGGCTCAGACGGCTTGCACTCGATCGTGCCCGACGTCGTCGGCCTGACCGAGGACGAGGCCACGATCGCGCTCGACGACGCCGGCTACCAGGTCGGCGAGGTCACCTTCGAGGCCATCGAGGACGCCGCCGCCGGCACCGTGGCCCGGCAGGAGCCGATCCCGAGCACCTCGGCGCCGAGGGACTCCACCGTCGACCTCGTGATCGCCGAGTAGACCGCGACGTGGAGATCGCCCGCCCACCGCGCCCGCGCGGCGCGAGTCGAGCCGCCCGCGCCTCGTTCGCCCTCGGCGTCGCGCTCGCGGTGCTCGTCGGCGCCGGGGCCTCGGCGGGATGCACGATGCTCCCGCCCGTCGCGCTCCCGCCCGACGTGGTGTATCCCTCGATCGAGCCGGTCGCGGGCGCGCCCGCGCTGCCCGACGCCGAGTTCGCGTGGAGCTTCGAAGGCGCCACCGTCCGCATGACGGTCCCGGTCGACGGCTCGGTGTACGCGGGCGCCAAGCAGGCCCAGAAGACCGTGCTCTCCTTCCGTGAGATCGACGAGACCGAGTGGATTCCCGCCTACTACCGCGCGTTCATCGCCGAGGAGCACCAGGAGCCGCTCTACGAGGTGCTCCTCGGCCACTTTCGCTACCTGCGGGAGAGCCTCGGCCTGGACTCGGACCGCTACGCGGAGCTCATCGTGACGTGGGTGCAGTCGCTCACCTATCGCACCGACCCCGTCTACCTCGAGCCGAAGTTCCCGGTCGAGACGGTTGGCGACGCCGACGGGGACTGCGACGACAAGACGCTGCTCGCCGCGGCCCTGCTCGCACGGGAGGGCTACGACGTCGCCATCCTGCTCTTCGCCCCCGAACAGCACGTCTCTCTCGGCATCCGCTCCGACGGCCCCGCGTACGGCTCGAGCGGCTACGCGCTCGTGGAGACCACCACGCCGCTGCTCTTCGGGTGGGTGCCCGACTCGCTCGACGGCGACATCGTGCTGAGCTCCGAGCCGATGGTGATCCGGATCGGCAGCGGCCCGCTGGCCTACGGCGCCGGCGGGCAGACCGACGAGATCCGCCGCGCGTTCGAGGAGGCTCTCGCGACCGCCGAGGCGCTCGCGGCCCGCATCGAGGCCGCCGATGCCGTGCTCGAGCGGCAGGTGAGCGAGGCCGAGACGATGCGGGCCCGCATGGAGCGCCTCTCGGCGACGGGCGACATCGACGGCTACAACGCGCTGGTGCCCGGATACAACGCGCTCGTCGAGGCGTACAACGCGGCGGTCGCCGAGCGCAACGCGCTCGCGGCGGAGCAGTCCTCGGCCGCCGAGGTGACCGAGCGCGTCGCCGACGGCCAGACCGACCGGGCCGGGCTCTGGCGCTGGCTCTCCTCGGCACGCTAGAGGGCGCGGCGCGCTCCGGCGCTTCGGATAGGACGGCGCGCGTTCGGCAATAGATACGAGCATGGGAGTCTCTCAGGTACTCGTCGCGATCGGCTGGGCGGCCGGGTTCATCCTGGTCGCCAAGGTCATCCACCGCCACGCCTCGGTCCTGCGCCGCCTGTTCGTGCCGAGCTCGGTCGTCGCCGGCCTGCTCGCGCTGCTCCTCGGCCCGCAGGTCCTCGGGACCCTGGCCGAGGCGCGCGGCTGGGACGTGCCGTGGCTCGCGGGCGGCCTGCTCCCCGAGGCCGTGCTCGAGGCGTGGTCGGCGCTGCCGGGACTGCTCATCAACGTGGTGTTCGCGGCGCTCTTCCTCGGCAAGACGATCCCGCCGCTCAAAGACATCGTGAAGGTGGCCGGGCCGCAGGTCGCCCTCGGCCAGAGCCTCGCGTGGGGCCAGTACGTCGTGGGCATCCTGCTCGCGATCGCCGTGCTCCAGCCGGTGTTCGGCATGGACCCGGTCGCCGGGGCCCTCATCGAGATCGGCCTCGAGGGCGGGCACGGCACAGCGGCCGCGCTCGAGTCGACGTTCGAGGAGTTCGACTTCGCCGAGGGGACCGACCTCGCGCTCGGCCTCGCCACGATCGGCCTGGTCGCGGGCGTGCTCGCGGGGCTCGCCATCATCAATTGGGCGGTGGCGACCGGGCGGATCAGTCGCGAGGACCTCGAGCCCGGCTCACGTCCCGAGGGCGAGGAGGCCGAGGCGCTCGGGGAGTTCGACGAGCGCGAACCGGTCGACGACGGACGCGAGGACATCGCGATCGACCAGCTCTCGGTGCACATCGGCCTGGTGGCGCTCGCGATCGGGCTGGGCTGGCTGCTCCAGCGGGCGCTCGTCGGCCTCGAGTCGCTGACGTGGGCGCGCGACGGCGGCTTCGAGGTCTTCCGGCACATCCCGCTCTTCCCGCTCGCGATGATCGGCGGGCTCGCGCTCCAGGTGGCGCTCGGCCGACTGGGTGATTCCGGCCCCCACGTCGACCGCGGTCTGATCAACCGGCTGTCGGGCGTCTCGCTCGACCTCGTGATCGTGACGGCGCTCGGCACGATCTCGCTCGCGGTGCTCGGCGCCAACATCTGGCCGCTCGCCCTGCTCGCCGTGGCCGGCCTCGCGTGGAGCATCCGCGCGTTCCTGCTGCTCGCGCCTCGAATCGTGCCGGACCACCCCTACCAGCGCGGGCTGGCGGACTTCGGGCAGTCGACCGGCATGACCGTGACCGGCCTGCTGCTGGTGCGCATGGTCGACCCCGACAACCGCACGCGCGCCATGGAGGGGTTCGGCTACAAGCAGCTGCTCTTCGAGCCGTTCGTGGGCGGCGGCGTGTTCACGGCGATCTCGGTCCCGCTCATAGCGCAGCTCGGACCGTGGGCGGTCCTCGGCATCACCGGGACGTTCCTCGCGGTCTCCCTGTCGGTGGGCCTGCTCGTCTTCGGGCCCAAGGAGTCCTGAACCGGCGCGCCCGGCCCGCACGGGACCGCGCGGAACCGCGCCGGCTATCGCTCGTAGGTGAGCGTGTCGCCGTCGGCCGTGGTGATCGTGAGGCGATCGCCGCTTGCCTCGAAGCTCGCCGCGGCCGAGATGAGCGACTGGTACCGCGCCTCGGCCTCCATGAGCGGCTCAGGGCCCGCGATGAGCGTGGTGGTCAGCATCCCCACCGCAAGCGATCCGGTGTCGTCGGCCTCGTACGCGCCGCTGTACTGGTTCACGCCGGAGAACCCGCCCGCGACCGCGCCGTCGAAGCTCACGGTGATGCCCGCGGCGGCCAGATCGGGATCGGTCACGCTCGACGCGACGAGCCGCCACTCGCCGCCCTCGAGCGCCGCGGGGTCCTGCGTGCCGCCCCCGCCGCACGCGACCACGCCCACGAGGACGCCGGCCATCGCAACCATCGCGCACACGCTGCCGAATCGCTTCACTGCACTCCTCCTCGAACGGGGCCGTGTCGCCAGGCCGTCGCCATTCACCCTCTGTAGATGCCCTCCCGCGTCCCGGCTCTCACCGCCGCCCCCCGGCCCCGTGCGGGCTCCGCGAACCCGGCGGGTCCCTCGACCGTCTGAACGGATAGGAACGGACGGACCGCCCGTCCACGACGAAGGAGGCACACGATGAGACTCCGGATCGCCCTGACCGCCGTGGTGGCGCTGCTCGCGCTCACTCTCACGGCGTGCGCGACCACGTCCGCGCCCGACGACCCGCTGCCGCCTCCCGCCGAGGATCCCGCGGGCGGCATCCGCCTCGCGCCCGGCCTCTACGACCTCGAGGACGGCGGCGTCCAGGCGATCGGGACGGTGGTCCGGGTCGACCTCGAGGGCGGCTTCTGGGCGCTCGTCGAGCGAGAAGGCATGGACGGCGAGTCGGGCGGCACGGTCGCCGTGTTCGCCAACGGCGACGAGTTCGACAGCGAGCTGCGCGAGCTCGAAGGCACGCAGGTCTCCGTAATCGGCACCCGTTTCGACGGCGCCTCGATCCGCATGGCCGGGCCCGAGATCGTCGCCGAGGAGATCACGCCGCTTGACGACACCCCCGGCGCCGCCGAGTAGGCAGAATATGCATGCGTTTAGTGCGCGATACACCCTTGCCGAAGGTACCGGCGGGTGGTAGCCTTGCGCGACCACCGACCGGGGAGGCCCAGATGGCAGACTCCAGCGAGCTGCGCTTCGCGACCCGCCTGATCCACGCCGGCCAGGGGCCCGACCCCGCCCACGGCGCCGTGATGCCGCCCATCTACCAGACCTCCACCTTCGCGTTCAAAGGGTTCGACGAGCCGGGCACCTACGACTACACCCGCTCCGGCAACCCCACGCGGGCGCAGCTGGAGGCGTGTCTGGCCTCGCTCGAGGGCGGGACGCACGGCTTCGTCTTCTCCACCGGCATGGCGGCGACCGCGACGATGCTCTCCGACTTCTGCTGCGGCGACCACCTCGTGGTCCACGACGACCTCTACGGCGGGACCTACCGGCTGCTCACCGAGGTCGTCGCCTCGCGCGGGATCGCGGTGGACTTCGTCGACCTGCGCGACCTCGACGCCCTCGACGCCGCGATCACCCCGGCCACCCGGGCGATCTGGATCGAGACCCCCACGAACCCGCTGATGAACCTCGTCGATCTCGCCGCCGTCTCCGAGCTCGCCCGGGCGAGGTCGGTGATGACGATCTGCGACAACACCTTCCTCTCGCCGTACTTCCAGCGCCCGCTCGAGCTGGGAGTGGACGTGGTCATGCACTCCACCACCAAGTACATCAACGGGCACAGCGACGTCGTGGGCGGCGCGCTGATCACGCGTGACGAGGCGATCGCCGAGCGCATCGGCTTCCTGCAGAACGCCCTCGGCGCCGCCGAGGCGCCCTTCGACTGCTTCCTCGTGCTCCGGGGGGTCAAGACGCTCGCGCTGAGGATGGAGGCCCACAACGCCAACGCCCTCGCGATCGCGCGGTGGCTCGAGGCCCACCCCGCGATCACCCAGGTGCTCCACCCCGGGCTGCCCTCGCACCCCCAGCACGCGCTCGCGCTGCGGCAGGCCACCGGCTTCGGGGGTACCTTCTCCTTCCGCATCAAGGGCGGGCGCGAGGAGGCACGCCGCTTCCTCGAGGCGTGCGAGCTGTTCATCCTCGCCGAGTCGCTCGGCGGGGTGGAGTCGCTGATCGAGCAGCCCTACACCATGACCCATGTCTCGATGCCCGAGGAGGTCCGGCGACGGATCGGCATCACCGAGGACCTCATCCGGGTCTCGGTGGGCATCGAGCACGTCGGCGATCTCATCGCGGACCTCGACCAGGCGCTCGGTCGCATCGTCTAGACTGTCCTCATGTGGGTGATCACGCACACGGTGTCAGGGATGGCGCTCGGTGCGACCCTCGAGGACCTCGGTCCGTGGCTGGTCGTGCCGGGAGCGCTCCTGCTGCACCTGCTCCTCGACCTCGTCCCGCACTGGGACTACACTCGCACGCCGAACGCGGTTCGCTGGGGCGCGATCGACCTCGCCGCCTCGGGCGCCGCGCTGCTGGCGGCGTACGCGCTCCTCGACGCCGGCTGGCTTGTGCTGCTCGCCGGTGCGGTCTCGGCGCTCCCGGACCTCGACGTGTTCAACGCCCTGCTTCCCACCGAGCGACGCGTCCGCCTCTTCCCGAGCCACTGGTCGCGCTTCCCGCACGGCCGGGCCGAACCGGTCCCCGGCACCGCGCTGCAGGCTGTGGTGGTCGCCCTCTCGCTCCTGCTGCTCCTGCGCTGACCGGACCGCCGCACCTGCCGGCGTGCGGTTCGCGCGCCGGGGTGGAATGAAGGATACTGTCCGACACAGCGCGGCCCCGTGCGGCGCAACGGCCGACCGGACCGGAAGGGTGACCGTCGTGAAGTACCCGCTCGACCGCCTGGACAAGCGACTGATCAGCATCTTCGCGAAGGACGCCCGGATGCCCATGGCCGAGGCCGCCGAGCGCGCCGGCGTCGCGCGCCCGACCGCCGCCGCGCGCGTGAAGAGCCTCGTGGAGCGTGGCTCGCTCCGGTTCGCCGCGCTCGTGGACGCCTCGAGCGCCGGCGACCTGACCCTCGCGCTCGTCGGCCTGAAGCTCGACAAGTACCAACTCGAGGAGTCGGTCAAGAAGATCGCGACGCTCGACGAGGTGAGCTGGGCCGCGGTCGTGACCGGCCGCTACGACATCATCGCCCAGGTGGTGACCGAGGGAGGCATGCCGGGGCTCTACGACTTCCTCAACACCTCGCTGCTCGAGGTCGGCGGCATCGCGTCCTCGGAGATGTTCGTCGTGATGAAGGCGACCGGCAAGTGGACCGCGCTCCCGCCGGGACTGCTCCGCGAGTGGTCGGGCGAGGAGTCAGGCGCCGTCGACGGCGCGTAGCCGCCCGGCGAACGCGTCCGCCTCGGCGGGCGTGTAGAAGTGCAGCGCGAACACCACGCGCCGCCCGGTCACCGGGTCGGGCCCCTCGAACGAGACGGCGTGACCCTCGGCGAGCGCGTCGATGGGACGCACGAAAGGCCAGATCACCCACCCGAGACGCCGACGTGCCCAGCCCCGGCCGATCCGGACATCGGAGATCGCGCCGAGCGGGACCGCGATCCTCGGCAGGGTGCCCGGCTCCTGGCACGCGGCGATCCCCGGGCCCTCCCACAGCCCTCCTGCCATGGCCGAGGACGCGAACGCGTAGGCGAGGAGCAGCACGGGCGCCGCCAGCACGAGCGGCCACCGGCCGAGCACGGCGGCCGAGAGGAGCGCCACGGGCACGAGCGCCATGAGGAGCGTCTGGAGGCCGATGAAGAAGGTATAGGTGCCCGGGTCGAGCCGCCTGCCGGAGACCTCGAGCATCCCGGCACGGACTCGCAGCTGCACGTACTCGCCGAAGCGGCTCGAGGTCCGGTAGTGGTAGGCGGTCAGGACGTCCTGCTCGCGCTCGACCTCGCCCGGGCGCACGCCGGGCAGCTCAGCGCCGCCCGTGTCGGCGGACCCGCCCCGTACGACCGCGCGGGTGAGCCAGACCGTCCAGGCGACCGCTGCCACAAGCACCGCCGCGACCAGGGGGTATCCCGTCCCGAGCATCACCGGCCTCCTTCGCCGCTCCTGCGGGCCCCGCGCCGGGGCGGGCGCCCTCTCCGCTTCCGCAAGCATGGTACTCCCGCACGGAAAGGGTCGCCAGGAGCGGCGGCGGTCGGGTATGTAGTGGACGGCGGCACTGAACGAGCCGCCGCCTCGACGGGGCCTGCCGCGGCCCGAACCGAAAGGACCTCATGAACCCGAGAATCGACGACCTGGCGATCGACACGCTGCGCTTCCTCGCGGTCGACATGGTGCAGAGGGCGAACTCCGGTCACCCGGGCATGCCGATGGGCGCCGCGCCGACCGCCTACACCGTCTGGAACCGCTTCCTGCGCTTCGACCCGGCCGACCCCGCCTGGCCGGACCGCGACCAGTTCGTGCTCTCGGCGGGCCACGGGTGCGCCCTCCTCTACGCGCTCCTCCACCTCACCGGCTACGACCTGCCCATGGAGGAGCTCCGGGCGTTCCGGCAGTGGGGCAGCCGCACGCCGGGCCATCCCGAGGCGGGTCTGACCCCCGGCGTGGAGGCCACCACGGGTCCCCTCGGCCAGGGGTTCGCCAACGCGGTGGGTATGGCGATCGCCGAGGCGTCGCTCGCCGACCGCTTCAACCGCCCCGGGCATGCCGTGGTCGACCACCACACCTACGTGCTCTGCAGCGACGGCGACCTCATGGAGGGCGTGGCCTCCGAGGCGGCATCCCTCGCCGGCCACCTCGGCCTCGGCAAGCTCATCGCGGTGTGGGACGACAACCGCATCTCGATCGAGGGCTCGACCGACCTCGCGTTCACCGAGGACACCGTCGCGCGCTTCGACGCCTACGGCTGGCACGTCCAGCGCATCGCCGACGGCACCGACCACGAGGCCGTCGCGGCCGCCGTCGAGGCGGCGCGCGCGGTCACCGACCGCCCCTCGTTCATCGCGGTCCGCACCGAGATCGGTCACGGCAGCCCCAACAAGGCCGGCACCGCCTCGGCGCACGGCGAGCCCCTCGGCGAGGAGGAGGTCCGGCTCGCCAAGGAGGCTCTCGGCTGGCCGCTCGAGCCCTCGTTCCACGTGCCCGCCGAGGCCCGCGACCACTTCCTCACCATGGGCGCGCGCGGCGCGGACCTCCACGCGGCGTGGCAGGAGCACTTCACCGCCTACCGCGAGGCGCATCCGGAGCTCGCCGAGGAGTTCGAGCGCCGCATGCGCGGCGAGCGCGCCGACGGCCTCGCCGGGCGTCTGCCGGTCTTCTCCGCCGAGGAGGGCGCGATGGCGACCCGCGAGGCGAGCGGGAAGGTGATGAACGCGATCGCGGAGCACGTGCCGGAGCTCATGGGCGGCTCGGCCGACCTCGCGCCGAGCACCAAGACCCTGCTCGAAGGCTTCGGCGACTTCACCGCCACCGACCGCACCGGGCGCAACCTGCGCTTCGGCGTGCGCGAGCACGCGATGGGCGCGATCGTCAACGGCATGGCCTACCACGGCGGCTTCGTGCCGTACGGCTCGACGTTCCTGATCTTCTCGGACTACATGCGCCCGCCCATCCGCCTCGCCGCCCTCACCGGGCTGCACGTCGTGCACGTCTTCACCCACGACAGCGTGGGCCTCGGCGAGGACGGCCCCACGCACCAGCCCGTCGAGCACCTCCTCGCGCTGCGCGCCATCCCGCGCGCGGTGCTGCTGCGCCCGGCCGACCCCAACGAGACCGCCGCGGCCTGGCACGTCGCCCTCACCGAGCGCGACCGCCCGGTCATGCTCGCCCTCACCCGCCAGAAGGTGCCCACCCTCGACCCGTCCGCCTACCCGGCCCTCGCCGAGGGGGTGCGCCGCGGCGGCTATGTGCTCGCCGAGGCCCCCGACGGCGCCGCGCCCGCCGCGACCATCGTGGCGTCCGGTTCCGAGGTGCACCTCGCGCTCGAGGCTCGCGAGACGCTCGCGGCCGAGGGGGTCGCGGTGCGCGTCGTGAGCATGGTCTCGCAGGACCTCTTCGGCGAACAGGCCGAGGAGTACCGGCGCGAGGTCGTGCCCGCGGACGTGCCGGTCGTCTCGGTCGAAGCCGGCGTCACGCTCGGCTGGCAGGCATACCTCGGCGGCTCGACGCCCGACGGCGCCGCGGCAGTCACGGCGCTCGGCATCGACCGGTTCGGCGCGTCGGCGCCGGGCGGCACGGTGCTCGCCGAGCTCGGCATGAACGCCGCAGCCGTGACGGGCGCGGTCCGCGCGGTGCTCGAGGCCCGCGACTGACGGGGTCGCCGCCTGTGCGCGGCGCGTCGGCGCCACCGCCCGCGAAGCGCTGCCGCGGTCAGCCGAGGAACCGCCGCCTGAGCGCGGCCTGCAGCACGAGGCCGGCCGCGACCGCGTCCTGACGGCCCTCGAGCGCCTCCCGCAGGCGACGCGTGGTCTCGAGGTACTCCGTGTCGGGCTCCCAGTCGAACCCGGCGCGGCGGACCGCCTCGCGCAGCTGCGGCGTCGCGAGCGGGCCGTCGAGGTCGGCATGGCGGAGCGCCTCGGCGAGCTTGGCGTCGAACGAGGGGTAGACCTCGCGGACGAAGGCAAGGTCGTCGGCGGAGAGCGACTCGAGGCCGAGCAGCTCCGGCGGCATGCCGGCCGAGTAGAGCGACCCGGTGAAGGAGATCGCGCGGGGCAGGGTCACGCCCTCGAGCTTGCGCGCGTAGCCGAAGAGCCCGATATGGAGCTTGCGTGCCCGGCGCGCGGGGATGAGCTTCGCGTACGCGTTGACCGTCCCCGCGAGCTCGAGCACCCGCGCGCGGTAGACCTCGCTGTAGGCGGCCATGATCGGCGCGGCGCGCTCCTCGTCGATCTGCCGCGCGGGGCCGATCTCGCGCGAGCGCAGGTGCTCGATGGCGGCACGCGACTCCTCGGGCGGGTAGTCGTACTTGAACGCCGACTGGATCGAGAACGTGACGACGCTCGGGTACTCCCGCCCCACGCGCTCGGCGGTGCGCGGCGTCAGCCCTCCGCGAAACGGCGCGGACCCCATGCCGAGGATCGGATGGATCCGCACCCCGGTACGCTCGGCGAGCCGGTCGAAGCCGGCGAGCGCGATCTTGTTCGCGAGCGCCGCCGACACGAGCCCGTAGTTCATGGCGGTGTCCGAGCGGGCGAGGAAGACGCGCTGGTCGGCGACGTCCTTGTCCGAGAGGTACTCGCCCACGACATCGGGCGCCGAGAGCATGCTCGGGAGGTCCTCGAAGAGCGGGATCACGTCGATGCGCTCGGGCCCCGACTCCCCGACCCACTCGGCGATCGTGAGGTCGTCGGGTGCGAACCGCTCGTGCTGGCGGTCGTGGATGAACCGGCAGTAGTAGCGGTAGATGCGGTCGATACACCGCGCCGAGGTGGTCATCGGCAGGATGACCTCGTAGATCGGGGTGACGTCGCGGCCGTAGAAGAGCCGGGCCGCGTCGTATGAGCGCGGGATCGACTCGAGCGTCTCGAGCAGGACCTTCGCTTCGGCGGTCTCGACGGTGGGGTTCGGGACGCGCAGCGTGAGGTTGACCGTCTCGCCGAGCACGTTCTCACGGAAGTACGGCTCGTAGAAGGAGAGGAGCTTCTTGACGACGTAGGTGTCGATCTCCTTGCCCTCGACGTCCCACATCTGCTCGTCGCAGCCGAGGTGCGAGTACGCGTAGTACGCCTCGCGGATCTCGTCCTCGCCCGCGAGCACGGGGGAGGACGAGAAGAACGGGACGGAGGCGTTGTCGGGGTGCTGCGTGCTCATGGTGCGGGGGACGGTTCGCATCGGACCTCCTCGGCGGGTGCGGGCCTCTCGGCGTGTGGCTCCGGCGGTGTCAGAAGTGTGTTCCCCAACCGGCGCCGGATACACCGGGCGCAAGACGTGCCGGTTCAACCACCCGGCGCGGGGAATACTCGAAGCGGCTGGCCGATCCGGACGGCGGGGCGCTGCGCCGTCCGACGCACACCCGGAGGTGCGCATGCGTTACGTCTATCTCACGCTCGCCGTGCTCCTTGCCGGCGTGGCCCTCGTGTTCAGCGTCCAGAACTTCTCGCTCGTCACGCTCAGCTTCTTCACCCTGGAGCTGACCGTGCCGCTGTGGGCCGTGGTCGTTGCCGCGTATCTCGCCGGAGCGCTCACGGGCGGATTCATCATCGGCTCCGTCCGCAGGATCGTCTCCGGCTCGAGAGCCCGCCGGGTGCCCGCCTGATGCACGGACGCCCCGCCACGAGGCGGGGCGTCGTCGAACGGGCGACGACGATCGGACGGGCTCGCTTGGAGCCATCCGGAGCGCCGTCGACCGGTGCGGTCGCTACGCTCTCTCGCCCGCACCCAGTGCGACATGATGGGTCGTGGGCTTGAGGGCCTCGGCTGCCTTCGGCACACGTACCTCGAGCACGCCGTCGACGTAGTCGGCGGTGACCGAAGCGGGGTCGATCCCCTCGGGCAGCACGAGCGAACGCTCGAACGTGCCGGAGCTCCGCTCACGGATCACCCAGCCCTCGTCCTCTCGCTCGGACTCCGACTTCCGCTCTCCCTTGATGGTGAGCACGCCGTCGGTGACCGCGACGTCGATGTCATCACGGCTGAGGCCGGGCAGCTCGGCGTGGACGACGAGATCCTCATCGGTCGTCCGCACGTCGATCCTCGGCGCCCAGGAGACGCCGACGGACTCGCCGCCCCCGGTCTGACCCGGGCCGAGGCGACCGAACAGGCGATCCACCTCGCGCTGCATGCGTAGCATCTCGCCGAACGGGTCGAAACGCATGATCGTCACCCCTCTCACCTCCTCCCGACTCGAACGGACCGGTTCGCCGTCATCGACTTATGTCATGTTTCATCCCTGCACTCAGGTATGTACCATCCTCGCAGCTGACTAAACCGCAGATGGGAGGTGGTGCGGTATGATCATCCGACCATGTGCTCCGCGCCCGACATCCGCCACATCCTGCCGCCTCGTTCGGTCGTGCTCGGCCCGATGGCCGGGATCACCGAAGCGCCGTTCCGCGGCATCTGCAAGCGCATGGGCGCGACGCTGACCTACACCGAGATGATCAGCGCCACCGGGCTGCACTACAACCCCGACGCCGCGATCTCACGCTCGCTCCTCACCTTCTCCGCCGAGGAGGTCCCCTGCGGGGTGCAGCTCTTCGGCCACGATCCGGCCATCATGGCCGCCCAGGCGGCACGGATCGCCGAGCGGTACGGTGACGACGTGGCGCTCATCGACATCAACATGGGCTGCCCGGTCAGCAAGGTCGTCTGCAAGGGCTCCGGCGCGGCGCTCATGCGCGACCCCGACCTCGCGGCGGCCATCGTGCGGGAGGTCGCCTCGGCGTGCGGGAAGCCGGTGACGGTGAAGTTCCGCAGCGGCTGGGAGGCCGGCGAGCGCACCGCCGTCGCGTTCGCGCGGGCGATGGAGTCCGCGGGGGCGTCCGCGATGTGCGTCCACGGGCGGACCCGCTCGCAGTTCTACCGGGGAGCGGCCGACTGGGACGTGATCGCGGCCGTGAAGGCCGCGGTCGACGTGCCGGTGACCGGCTCGGGGGACGTCTTCACCGCCGAGGACACCGTTCGAATGCTCGAGGTGACCGGCGTCGACGCCGTGATGGTCGCCCGAGGGGCGCAGGGCAACCCGTGGATCTTCCGCGAGGCCCGCTCGCTCATCGACCACGGCGTGCACCTCGAGCCGCCCAGCGCACTCGAGCGCATCGACGTCGCCCGCGAGCACGCCGCGGCGCTCGTCGAGTTCGCCGGCGAGCGCGCGTTCGCGCGGATGCGCAAGCACGTGGCGTGGTACATCCACGGCATGCCGGGCGCCACCCGGATGCGGGAGCGCGTGAACCACGCGCCGAGTCACGCCGCGCTCGACGAGATGCTCGCCGAGTACCGCGCCTACCTCGAGGGGCGCCCGGCTTGACACGAGGCCGCACCGGTCACATCGTGAGGTCGTGAGGCCCTGCGGGCGTGGCGTCGCCGCCATCCGCCCGCGACCTGTCGCCGAGGAGCCCGGCGCGTGCCGGGAGAGGATGGTGCCCCATGCGCAACGACGTCGTGCTCACCGTGACCGGCCCCGACCGCGTGGGCATCGTCGAGCAGGTCACCGGCGTACTGCTCGATCTCGGCGCCAACGTCGAGACGAGCCGGATGGCCCGCCTCGGCGGGGAGTTCGCGATCATCATGCTCGTCTCGGTGCCGGCGGAGTGGGCGAGCGGGATCGAGTCCGCCTTCGGCGACCTGACCGCCGAGGGCTATCGGGTGACGGTCGCGCCGACCGGCCGCGAGTCGGCCGCCGCCCAGCGCGCGTGGCTGCCCTATCGGATCGAGGTCCACGGCGCCGACCACGAGGGCATCGTGCACGAGATCGCCGCCGGCCTCTCGGCGCGCGGCATCAACGTCGAGTCGATGGACACCGGCACGAGCCCGGCGCCGGTGAGCGGCACCACGCTCTTCTCGATGGCGGCGGTCGTCGCGGTGCCCCCGGGGCTCGACGAGGCCGAGTGGACCGCCGAGCTCTGCGAGGCCGGCAGGCAGGCGAACGTGGGCGTCATCGTGACGCCCATCGAAGGACCGTGAGCGCGCCCGTCCTCACGCTGCGCGCCCTCAACCGCGCGACCCTCGCCCGCCAGCACCTGCTCAGGCGCGTGCCGTTGCCCGTCGACGAGCTGCTCGAGCACCTCGTGGGCGTGCAGGCGCAGGAGCCCGACTCCTGGTACACCGGCCTGTGGTCGCGCCTCGACCCGTTCGACCCCGCCGAGGTCTCCCGGCTGCTCGAGTCGCGAGAGATCGTCCGGATCGCGCTCATGCGCTCGACCATCCACCTCGTCACCACCCCCGACGCGCTCGCGCTCCGCCCGCTCCTGCAGCCGGCGGTCGCGCGCCCACTCTCCGGCGCGCGGCGCGCCCCGTTGGCCGACCCGCACGCCGGACAGGTCGTCGTCGCCGCCCGCGCGGCGCTCGCCGCAGGCCCGCTCACCCCGGCCGAGCTCGGCGCCGCGCTCGACGGGCTCGCCGACGGGCCCGAACCTTCGGACTTCGCCATGGCCGCCCGCGTGCACGTGCCGCTCGTGCAGGTGCCCCCGCGCGGAATGTGGCGCCGCCGCGGTCCGGTGCGCCTCGCGCCGCTCGACGACTGGGCCGGCCGGCCCCTCGGCCCGCCCCTGTCCGCCGAGGAGCTCGTCCGCCGCTATCTCGGCGCGCTCGGCCCCGCCACCCCCGCCGACGCGCAGGCCTGGTCGGGCCTTACGCGGCTGCGCGAGGTCTTCGAGCGCCTCCGCCCGCAGCTCGCGGTCTTCCGCGACGAACAGGGCCGCGAGCTCTTCGACCTGCCCGACGCGCCCCGGCCCGACCCCGAGACCCCCGCGCCGCCGCGGTTCCTCCCCGACTACGACAACGTCCTCCTCGGCCATGCGGACCGGACCCGGTTCCTCTCCGACGGGCTCCGCCGCCGCCTCCTCCACGAGATCGGCATGTACTCCTACGGCTCGCTCCTCGTGGACGGTCGCCTGCGCGGTCTGTGGCGCGTGGAGCGCGACCGCTCTCGCTCCTCGGCGACCCTCGTGATCCGCCTGCTCGACACCCTCACCCCCGCCGAGGAGCGCGCGATGACCGACGAGGCCGGGCGGCTCGCGGCCTTCCGCGAGCCTGAAGCCGGCACGCGCTCGGTCGAGATCCGCCCCGCGACCTGACCTCCGGCACTGCGAAAGGAGCCGCCCGTGACCCGCCCCGACCGCGATGCCTACCTCGAGCCCCGCGACCGCGAGGAGTGGACGCGCTGGCTCGAGGAGCACCACGCCACCTCCCCGGGCACCTGGCTCGCGATCGGCAAGAAGGACTCGACCCGCACCGCGCTCACCTACGACGCGGCGGTCGAGGAGGCGCTGCGGTTCGGCTGGATCGACAGCACCGTCAACCGCCTCGACAGCGAGCGCTTCGTCCAGCTCTACACGCCGAGGAGACCGCGCGGCACCTGGTCTCGCTCGAACAAGGAGCGCGTCGCGCGCCTGGAGGCCGAGGGGCTCATGCGCCCTGCCGGCATCGCGGCGGTCGAAGCCGCCCGGGCGAACGGCTCGTGGGACCTGCTCACCGACGCCGAGGCCGGGATCGTGCCCGACGACCTCGCCCGGGCGCTCGAAGCGGTGCCCGCCGCCGCCGACGCGTTCGCTGCCCTGCCGCCCTCCCGGCGCTCGCAGCTCATCTACTGGGTGACGAGCGCCCGGCGCGAACAGACGCGCGCCACGCGCATCGAGCGGGTCGCCGAGGCCCTCGCCGAGGACCGCTGGCCGGTCTGAGCGGCGTCGCGGCTACGCCCGGAGCGCCTCGAGCCGATCGAAGACCACGTCCACGCGCGCCAGGAACGCCCGCGGGTCGAAGATCTCGTCGAGCTCCGCCTCGGCGAGCGGGCACTCGGGATCGGCGGCGAGGCGGGTGCGGTAGTCCTCGCCGTCGCGCGCCTGCTGGATGTCGTCCCAGACCGCCATCGCGTTGCGCTGCACGATCGCGTAGGCCGCCTCCCGGGTGATGCCGGTGTCCACGAGCGCGAGCAGCACGCGGCTGCTGTAGATCAGCCCGCGCGTGGCGTCGAGGTTCGCCCGCATCCGCTCCGGGTAGAGCACCAGCCCGTCGAGGATCCACTCGAGCTTGCCGAGGAGGTAGTCGAGCGCGATCGTCGAGTCGGCGAGCACCACGCGCTCGGCGCTCGAATGCGATATGTCGCGCTCGTGCCAGAGCGCAACGTTGTCGAAGCCCACCTGCGCGTTCGCCTTCACCACGCGCGCGAGCCCGCAGACGCGCTCGGCGGTGATGGGGTTGCGCTTGTGCGGCATCGCGCTCGAGCCCGTCTGGCCTTTCGCGAACGGCTCCTCGGCCTCGAGCGTGTCGGACTTCTGCAGCGCGCGGACCTCGGTCGCGATCTCCTCGGCGGTCGCGGCCACGGTGGCGAGTACCGCGAGCAGCTGCGCGTGACGGTCGCGCGGGATGACCTGGGTCGAGAGCGGCTCGGGGGTCAGCCCGAGTCTCTCGCACACGTACTCCTCCACGAACGGGTCGATGTTGGAGTAGCTGCCCACCGCCCCGCTGATCGCGCCCACCGCGACGATCTCGCGCGTGCGCTCGAGGCGCTCCTCGGCGCGCTTGGCCGCCCACGCCCAGCGGCCGAACTTCATGCCCATCGTCATCGGCTCGGCGTGGATGCCGTGGGTGCGCCCCACACAGAGCATCTCGCGCGTCTCGAACGCGCGGCGTACGCAGACCTCGCCGATGCGCCGCACGTCGGCGATGAGCAGGTCGACCGCCTGCGTCATCTGGTAGCACAGCGCCGTGTCGCCGAGGTCGCTCGAGGTCATCCCGTAGTGCACCCAGCGACTCGGCTTGGGGTCGTCCTCGCCGAGGCCGGCGTCGATGTGCTCGGCCATGTTGGTGAGGAAGGCGATCACGTCGTGGTTGGTGGTCCGCTCGATCTCGTCCACGCGCTCGACCTCGAAGGCGGCGGTGGTGCGGATGTGCGCGGCCTCCTCGGCCGTGATCCCGATCTCGCCGAGCTCGGCCTGCGCCTCGCACGCGAGCACCTCGATCTCGCGCCAGATGTCGAACTTGTTCTCGAGCTCCCAGATGCGGGCCATCTCGGGACGGGAGTAGCGGGGGATCATCGGTGAGGGCTCCTCGGCGTCGCGCGGGCGGTCCTCCCCATTATCGCCGAGGAGTCCTGGCGGGTCATCCCATCCAGGTGGTGCCGCCCTCGCCGCTGCTCCCGCGCTCCTGCTCGAGCAGCCGGATGCGCTCCTCGCGAAAGGCTGCGCCGGGGTCGTGCGACTCCTCGGGGGCGCCGCCGAACACGTCCACGACCTCGCCGAAGAGCGTCTCGGCGTACTCGGCGCGCCAGTCGTCGAGCGAGAGGTAGAAGATCGGCGAGAACGCCAGCCCCATCTCGCCCACCAGATCGATGACGTTCTTGAGCAGCGTGCTGCGCTGCAGCACGAGGTCGATGATGTCGGGGTTGAGGAAGTCCTCGTCGCAGTCGCGGGGCATCCACATGTAGGTCCGGCCCTCGGCGCGGACCACGAGGTCGTAACAGTGGTTACCCTCGCCGAGGAGCACGATGGTGTAGTCGCCCGCCGGGTCGGCGTACTCGCGCTCCCAGCCGCTCCCCACGCGCGTGAGGTCGGCCACGCGGGCGAGCGTCTCGAAATCCACCGCCATCGCGATGGGGCACCGCGGCAGCTCCTTGATCGCCTCGCGGATGTTCGCACCGGTCACGAGCGACTTCTCGGGTACCTTCTCGCCGAGGAGCCCGATGGCGAGACTGGCCTCGACCCACGAGGTGGCGTTGATCACGATGCGCAGAAGGTCGGGGTCCGCGGCGTAGTAGGAGCGGATCTCGTCGACGAGGCGGGGGATGGTTCGCATGGGCGTTCTCGCTCGGTTGTCCGGTGATGCGGAGGTCGTATACGGAGGTATCGGCGCGAACGGCCGGCGGCGTGAGCGGAGGGTGACGAACGGCGTGAAGGCGGCCTCGAGCGGCACGGCTCCCCTGACAGCTGGCGTGGCTCGTGCTAGTGTCCTGCGAAACGCCGCACGGACACGCCGCTCGCGAAGCGAGGACACCGATGGCACGAACACGATCGGAAGCGTCAGCGCACGCCGCGCCCCCAGGGGGCAGCGCAGCGTCCCGGTCGTCCCTGCCCGAGGTCGACTGGGACTCACCGGCGCTGAGCGCCCGCCTGCGCGATGCGGGCCTGCGGCCCACCACGGCGCGTCGCTGGATCATCGCGCTCCTCGGCGTGCAACGGGTGCATCCGACCGTGGACGAACTGCAGCGCCTGCTGCGCGCCTACGACCACGAGATCCGTCAGGCGACCCTCTATCAGAGCCTCGCCCGCCTCTCCGAGGCCGGCGTCGTCTCGAGCTTCGTCGACTCCCACGGTCTGCTCCGGTTCGACGCGAACGTCGACGCTCACCATCACCTCATCTGCACGGGGTGCGGCAGGATCGACGACCTCTCGCCTTCCATGCCCGAGGAGCGTCGCCTCGGCAGCATCGCGAGCGACCTGGCCCGCGGACATGCGCGGTGGCTCCTCTCCGACGCGCGGCTCGAGCTGCGAGCGCTCTGCCCCGAGTGCGCCGCCGGCCGCTGAGGGCCGTTCGGGCGACCCGGATGACCGACCTCAGGCCCGTCCGGGCTTGACCCTCCCGCCGGTTGCGGTAGACTGTGCCTCATGCCCCGAAGTCATAATGATTATGAGTTTAGGGTGCCGTGCGAACGGTAATGAACGTCTCACGTCACACGACAGGCATCGGACCGGAAAGGAGCCACCGACCCTATGAGCAGCCTCAAGGGAACGCGCACCGAGCAGAACCTCCTGAAAGCATTCGCCGGGGAGTCCCAGGCCCGCAACCGCTACACCTACTACGCCTCCATCGCGAAGAAGGAGGGCTACGAGCAGATCGCCGAGCTCTTCACCGAGACCGCGGAGAACGAGCGCGAGCACGCCAAGGTCTTCTACAAGTGCCTTGAGGGTGGCGAGGTCGAGATCACGGCCGCCTACCCCGCCGGCACGCTCGGCACCACCGCCGAGAACCTCCTCCACGCCGCCGAGGGCGAGCTCATGGAGTGGGGCACGCTCTACCCCGACTTCGCCGACATCGCCGACGAGGAGGGTTTCCCGCAGATCGCGGCCTCGTTCCGCGAGATCGCCAAGGTCGAGGCGTTCCACGAGGCCCGCTACCGCAAGCTGCTCGCCAACGTCGAGGGCGACCTCGTCTTCAAGAAGCCCGACACCCAGAAGTGGCACTGCCGCAACTGCGGCTACATCCACGAGGGTCCGGACGCCCCGGACATGTGCCCGGCCTGCGTGCACCCCAAGAAGTACTACGAGGTCCTCGCCGAGAACTACTAGGCGTCTCGCTCGACCCACCGAGAACCGAAGGGCGTCCGGCATCGCGCCGGGCGCCCTTCGCGCGTAGACTGGAGCCATGATGGAGTGGTACGAGACCCTCGCGAAGCCCTCGTGGGCACCCGCCGCCCCCACGTTCGGGGTGGTGTGGAGCGTGCTCTACCCCATCATCATCGTCGCGTTCGGCTACGTGATCTGGCGTGTGCTCACCGGAGAGATGCCGCGCCTGGTGCTCGTGCCCGTGGCCCTCAACATCGTCTCCAACCTCGCGTTCACCCCGGTCCAGTTCGGGTTGCGCAACCTCGAGCTCGCCTCGGCGGTGATCGTGATCGTGCTCGCCACGATCGTCTGGTCGATGGTGGCGCTCTGGCCGCACGCGCCGGTCGTCTCCGTCGCGCTCGTCCCCTACCTCGTATGGGTCGCGATCGCCACCGCGCTGCAGATCTCGATCACCCTCATGAACCGGTGACCGCCACCCCGCTCACGGCCTCGGACCGACGCGCGGCCATGCTGAGCAGGTGCCATCCCGCTGCCGACGTCACGGCGTGGAAGACCAGCCCGCCCGTCAACGCCCCGAGGGTCGTGAACCCCTCCACACCGGTGGCCACGGCCACCACGATGTAGACGATTCAAACCGTGCCGATCGCCACCAGCGTGCCGCCGGTGATCCTCATGAACAGTCGCATCTCACACTCCTCCTATGCGCCGGCCACGCGGATGAGCATCCACAGCCCGAGCACGCCGAACCCGGCGTGGAAGGCGTAGGGCCCAAGCATCGCCGGGGAGATGAACGAGGCCTTTCGACGGAGCCCGTCCGCCGAGACGTACGCGATTCAAACGACCGAGAGCACGACCGCCGCTATCGCTCCGACCCACCACCACATCACGCTCACCGCTCCTCTCACCCGCGGCGCGACGGTCCGCCCGCCCCGAGCATCCTCATGATCGCGGAGACGACCTCCGCGTCCGCGTCGTACTCGCGATGGTCCCGAACCACGGTCCCGTAGTGCGTGACCATCGCGCCGATCAACCCGTTCGCGAGCTCCGCGTCGTCGATGGCGAACTCGCCCGCCTCGGCGCCCCGTGCCACGAGTTCGGTCCCGATCGCGCCGTACGCCCCCGCCATCGCGTCGTAGGCGATCTCGAACTCCTGCAGCCAGTCGGCCTTGGACGTCTCCTGGATGTGCCGGCGCATCCCGCTCACGACGAGCGTCAGGAACCGCTCCATCTTGCTCGCCCAGTCCGGAGCGTCGGCGATCGCGGCCGCAAGCGCGGCACGCTGCTCCCCGGCGATCCGGGAGACGACGTAGCGGTAGAGTTCCCGTTTGCTCGAGAAGTGCTGGTAGATCGTCCGCTTCGAGATCCCGAGCTCGGCGGCGACACCCTCGACGCTCGCTTTGCCGAAGCCGAAGCGCTCGACATGGCGCTCGAAGGTGTTCGCGATCTCCTCTTTGGTCGCGGGCATCCTCGACTCCCTCGGCCGGACCGTGGCTGCCGCGGGTGCGGCAGCTCATCGGTACACGTTGTTCGTGTCGCGTGTACCGTATCACGGCGCGCCGATGGGCGCAAGGATGATTCCGCTCACATGCCGCGAAGCGCCTCCGCGGCCCCGTGGGGGTCGGCGACCTTGAAGACCACCATCGCGTGGTTCCCGTCGGCGGCCGTGCCGTACACCCAGTCGACGTTGATGTCTGCGTGGGCGAGCTTCTTGGCCGCCTCGGCGAGTGCGCCGGGGCGAGCGGGCAGATCCACGACCACCACGTCGTTGCGCTCGACCTTCATCCCGACGATCTGGCCGAGGGCGACCGCCGCCTTCTCGTTGTCGCTCGTGATCAGCATCAGCTCTCCTCGGCCCTCCTTGTCGTAGGCGCCGATCGCGTGGATGTCCACGCCGGCCTGGGAGATGGAGTCGGTCACCTGGGCCAGCAGCCCGACCCGGCTCTGCGCGGTGACGAACAGCTCCTGGACGACCTCGACTCGTGGCATGTCGACTCCTCTCGAACGCGTTAGGTGCCTGCACCTGATAGATACCCACCCGCCGGGGTCGCGCGATCGGGGGTCACGAACCGCCACCACCATGCCGATAGACCGTCCAACAGACACGAACACTCCGGTTCCCGCTGGCAGTCAGGGGGCCGGGCCGGGGGGACCCGGCAGAGGAGAGAGGCAGGACCATGGAGTACCAGGTCGGCTACGAAGCAGCGGGCGCAGGCGCGCTGATCGCGGTGAACCTCGTGTCGCTGCTGGTCTCGGTGTTGGTGATCGCCTCGATGTGGAAGGTCTTCGCGAAGGCGGGTCTGCCCGGCTGGGCGGCGCTCATCCCGATCTTCAACATCGTCGTATGGCTGCAGATGGTCGGGCGGCCGATCTGGTGGCTGGCGCTGCTGTTCGTCCCCTTCGTGAACTTCGTCGTCACGATCATCATCACCCTCGACGTCGCCCGCGTGTTCGGCAAGGGAAGCGGTTTCGGCCTGGGGCTCGTGTTCCTGCCGTTCGCGTTCTACCCCATCCTCGGATTCGGCGACGCGCGCTACCAGGGAGCCCACGCGCCGCTCGTGTAGTCCTGATCGCGTGCGGTCATCCCCCCGGCGCGCTCCTACCTCTCGCGGAACCCGGCGCCGATATGCGAACCGTCGCACATCGGCTTGTTCGCCGAGGCGCCGCACCGGCAGAGCGTGACCCGGTTGCGGACCTCGTAGGGCTTGCCGTCAACGCCGATCACGCAGATGCCTCCGCGCACCCAGATCGGGCCGCTCACGCCGAGGGCGGGGTCCTCCACGAGCGCGATCGACGGTTCGAGCTCCGGTTCGAGCGGCTCGCCGGTACGCTCGTCGACCGCCAGGTAGCGTCCCGACGGGCAGAGCATCGCCTCCTCCTCGGCAAGGGCACGGATCGCGGGGTCGTCGCACTCCTTGACGAGGTTCCACAGGCCGCCGGCGCGATCGCAGAAGCGTGCCTCGGCGCAGAGGTGGCGGGCGTCGCGAAGCTCGATGCCGCTGCTCTCGATCGACACCGAGGACTCCATGTACGACTCGCGGTTCGCGGTCTCGGTGCCGTCGAAGTCCTCGATCGCGTGCGAGAAGTCGCAGAACGGCTTGTCGCGCGACTTCCCGCACCGGCAGAGCAGGTAGTCGTCGTCGGTCGGGATGCGGCCGGTCTCCCGCCAGGCCACCGACTCACCCTCTTCGTCGGTCACGATCTCCACACGGACGAGCGGCACGTCGCCCGTGACCGAGTAGGGTCCGTGGTCCGTGACCCTGATGCGCATGCCCGGTGCGGGGACGACCCCCGGGGCGACCGGGCCCTCGTACTCCTCGCTCACCGGCGGACCTCCATCCGTCGTGGCCGGTCATCACAGATCCTTCGAAGTAGCAGGTAGGCCACCATGAGCCCCACGCCCGCGATCCAGTAGGGCCGGGTGCTGACCGCGCGCTCGATGAGCGGGCCCGGAGCGGTTCGCTCCACCCGGACCGGCACGTAGCGCTCCACGAACAGCCCCCGCCACTCGAGCGTACGGGAGCCGACCCGTTCGACCACGGCGGAGCCCGCGTCGTGCGGCACCTCGATCGTGACATCGTCGCGGCGGGGATGGTTCGGGTCGTACACGCGCAGGAGCGTGTAGGAGGGGTGGATCTCGGCGGCCCACGCGAGCACCTGGTGGTTGCGGGCCATGCGGACCATGCCGAGCGAGGCCACGAGCCCGAGGGGCACCGGTCGCCCCGTCGCGAGTTCACGCGTGATGGCCGGAAGCGCCGCCCGCGCCGCCCGCGCGGCGCCGAGTCGCGCGCGCGTGGGCAGGTAGGTCAGCAGCACGAAGCGCCAGAGGTTGATCCCCAGCCCGGTCGTCACGCTCGCGATCTGCCGACGCCACACGTAGCGGGCCAGTGCCGAGTCGTACGCGGGAGGCGCCCCGTCAGCGAGGCCGGGAGGCGGCTCGGTGGCGTGAAAGTGGTCCAGTGCCGCGAAGATCATCCCGCCGCACCGCCCGGGCGAGGAGAGCACGCCCAGCAGCGTGTCGCGCCACCGGTTGGGGAAGGCGAACCCGTGCTCGCTCGGACGGAACGCGGTCGAGACCACATCCCTCACGCCCGTGCCCGCTCCTCGGCTCGCCTCGGCCAACGCACGCCCCTTCCACGCGATACGGTCATGCCGCATTCTACCCGACAGCCCGCTGGGCGTGACGGCGGCGGGCTTGGGGTATGACCCCGGCAGGGCCCTTCGCCGAGAGGACCACCGACCGATGTGCTCAGAGGAGCGACCCTCGTCCGGCTCGTATCTCGCGAACCTCCGCGCGCCGATGCCGCTCGGCCGCAAGGTGCGGCTGATCGTCCGCAACGTCGGCCGGCGGCTCGTGCCGCGACCCTCGGCGTGCTGCGGGAACCACGGCGAGCCCGGGTGTTGACGGTGAGCCCTGCCGCCGTGCGCGGCTCGCCCTCACGCGTCAGGCCACCCCGAGCTTGCCCGCCGCGCCGCGGGTCCACTCGGCGATCGCGTCCATGTCGCGGAAGTCTCCCTTGGGGGCCTTGAGGGCTTTGAGGATGAGCCGCTCGGGCAGGCTGAACCGCTTGGCCTCGTTCCAGCCGGCGAACAGGCCGAGTTCGACCGGCGTGACGCCCGACTCCTCGATGAGCGGGTCGGTGTATGCGCGGACCTCCTCCATCTTGCCTGCGTCCTCCGCGTCGGTGGCGACGGTGAGACAGCAGGTGTAGAACGCCACGGGGCGCGCCTTGAGCGCGGCGGCGTTGTCGAGCACCCACTCCTTCGCGGCGCCGTGCCACTGCGCGACGCGGATCCCCGACCCCACCACGACCGCGTCGTAGCCCGAGGGGTCGGGGCGGTCCTCGGCGGGAACGACCTCGACGGTGAGGCCCTCCTCGGCGAGCGTCTCCCCGATCCGCGCCGCCACGCCGGCGGTACAGCCGGACTTGGTGCCGTAGACGACCAGTACCTTGCTCATGCCCTCTCCCATCGTCTCGCGGAGGAGCTCCTCCGACTCGCGCGGCGCCCAGGTGGCCGCGGCGTACCCGCCGCCACCGATCGCCACCGTGACCCCGACCAGACCCGCTACCTTGAGGAACCGGCGCCGCGACATCCCGCGCTCGCCCATCTCCGTCATGTCGTCGTGCGTGGTGCCACTCATGGTTCCTGCCCTCTCTGTGAGGCCCCCGACCAGAACACGTCGAAGAGCTGCTCGATACCCTCGTCCGTCTCGACGTCGACCGGCAGGTCGGCCGCGCCCATCACCATGCGGTACATCACGTAGCTCGAGGTCAGGCCGAAGAACGCCTCGGCCATGACCCGCGGGTCGATGTCGGCGCGCAGGTCCCCGGTCGCCTGGTGCTCGGCGAGGTACTCGGCGAGTCCCTCGAGGTTGGCGGGGACGCCCTCTCCGATCAGTTCCCGCACCTCGGGCACCGAGGTCGCGTCGAACGCGAGACGCATCGCGAGCGCTCCGCCCTCGATGGTCCCGCGGATCTCCATCCGGGCGAGCGCGAGCAGCGTGTCCCGCACGTTCGCGGAGTCCGGGGCGCTCGCGACCGCCCTGCCGGCCTGCAGTCGCGCGAGCCGCTCGCCGAGCGCCCGCAGCACCCCGAGCTTGCTCTCGAACCGGCGGAAGATGGTGACCTCGTTCACGCCGGCCCGTTCCGCGATGGCGCGGGTCGTGGTCGCCGCGTAGCCGTGTGTCGCGAACAGTTCGGAAGCCGCGTCGAGGATCCGCTCCGCGGTGTCTGTCGCTGCGCTCATGTCGTGTGTCTCCATCCTTCGCGCACAGGACCCGGCCCGGTGCGGTGCCGTGCGGTGCGGCCCGGTGCGGACCTGATCCTGTAGCGCATGCCTGATGTGTGCAAGTACCTGCTTGCTTGCACAGTGTATCGGTGGTGGGAGGCGGTGTCAATCCTCTCTCGTGCCCGCGGCGGCCGTTCCCGATTATCACTTTACGCACCGTATTTATGCGTGTCTCTGGCACGCGCGCTGCTTCCCTTCACCAGCAGACTGACCCGCCTCTCCCACCGAAGGGGATGACCATGAACGCCGCCGCCTGCCCCGTCGACCTGCGACCGGTCGACGCCGCCGCCGCCCGGCTGACCGGACTCCTGGTCGCGGCGGTGACCGCGCTCTTCCTCGCCACCGGGTTCGCGCCGGCGATACTCGCCCTCGTCCCCGACTTCGTTGCCCGGGCGGCCGGGAGGCCCGCCGCGAGCCCGCTCGCGCGGATCGCCGCGGCGATGTCACGGGCCCTTCGCCTGCCGCGCCGTCCGACCGATGGCGCGCCCAAGCGGTTCGCCGCCGGCATCGGTGCGGCCTTCTCCCTCGGAGCCGGCGCACTCGCGCTCGCCGGGGCGACGGCCGCCGCCTCGGTGGTCGCCGCGATCCTGCTCGCGTGCGCACTCCTCGAGGGCCTCCTCGGGTTCTGCGTGGGCTGCCGGGTCTACGCGCTGCTGCCCCGGCGCCTGACCCTGCTGCGCCAGGCCTGAGCCACCCGTCCGGCACCGGGAGACCCCTCGGCGAGCCCGGCTTCCCCGGATCGGGGGAGGCGCCCGTTTGACGAATCCAACGTTGTGGGATAGTCTACCCAACATCGTTGGAATCGTCAGAAGGGTATCGCCATGCTCGCCGCGCTGAACTCCCGTGACTATCGCCTCCACTGGCTCGGCCAGACCATCGCGCTGTTCGGGGACCAGTTCCACCTCATCGCTCTGCCCTGGCTCGTGCTCCAGTTGACCGGGAGCGCCGCCCAGCTCGGAGCGGTCCTCGCGGTCGCCGGCGTGTCGAGGGCCGTCTCCATGCTTCCCGGCGGCGTCCTGGCCGACCGGTTCGCCCCGCGCGACATCATGATCTGGTCCAACGTCGTGCGCGGCACGATCGCCGCGGGGCTCGCGGCCGTGGTCCTCGGCGGGACGGTCGAGATGTGGATGCTCTACGCCGCTGCCTTCGCGTTCGGCGTCATCACGGGGGTGTTCGAGCCGGCCTCGCAGGCGGCGGTCCCCCGCCTCGTGTCCGACGACCGGCTCGAGAGCGGCAACTCGCTCGTCTTCTTCGGCGATCAGCTCGCGAACTTCCTCGGGCCGGCGGCCGCCGGATCGCTCATCGGCTGGTTCGCGACGCGCGGCGCCGAGGGAGCGGGCACGGCGGCGCTCACCGGCGTGGGCATCGCGTTCGTCGTGCACGCGGTCTCGTTCGCGGTCTCGATCACGCTGCTCGCCGCGATGGGACGCATGACCGTCTCCTCGGCGGAAGGGGAACACGCCCGCCCCCTGCGCTCGATCGCCGAGGGGATGCGCTTCGTGGGCTCGCGGCCGCACCTCGTGTGGATGCTCGTGCTCATGGGCGCGGCGAACCTCTTCACGATCGGGCCGCTGTTCGTGGGCGTGCCGGTGCTCGCCGACACGCGCCTGCCCGAGGGCGCCGCCGCCCTCGGCATGATCCTCTCCGGTTTCGCGTTCGGCAACCTGCTCGGCGTGGTCACCGCCGGCTCGATCACGCGGCCCTCCCCCCGCGTGCTGGGCGCGATCGTGATCGGGCTCTTCCTCACCTTCGGGCTCGGCCTCGCCTCGTTCGCGTGGACGGCGAGCACGTGGCGCGCCGTCGCGGTGATGGGCTTCATCGGGATCGGAAACGGGTTCCTCGGCGTGACGATCGTGACCTTCCTGCAGCGCAGCGCGCCGCGTGAGATGGTCGGACGGATGATGTCGTTCATGATGGTGGGGATGTTCGCGACGATGCCGGCGTCCCAGGCGCTCTCCGGCGTGATCATCGACGCGAGCATCGAGGGGCTGTTCATCGGCGCGGGCGCCGGGATGCTCCTGACCGGCCTCGTCGCGGCCACGCGACCCGAGGTGCGCGCGTTCGGGGAGCCGGCGGCTGCGGCGCTCGCGCGGGGCGCCGCCCCGGCCCGCGGCGGGTGCGGCGAGGGCAACGCGTTCATCGCGGCGGGAGCGTGCGGCGCCGAGGCGACGGCGAGCGCGACCCGGTAGCCTTCAGGCGGGCATGCCGCCGGCCTCGATACGCTCGGCGATCGCGGCCACCACGTGCGCCCGCTGGGCGTCGAGGTCGGCGCCCGCGGCCGGCGAGAGCGCGGTGCCCGCCGCGGCGGCCACGCCGGCGATGAGCGGGAACGCCCCCGAGTAGAGCCGCTCCCGATCCTCGCCCACGCCCTCGAGGAGCTTGCGCGACTCCAGCATGGCGAGCTCGGCGGCGGCCACCTTGCCCGTGACGCCCACGAGCGAGCGGTAGTAGCGGTTGGTGACCGGCCGGCCGAAGAACGCGTCGAAGAGCGCCTCGGCCAGGTGCGAGGCACCGCCGAGGTCCTCGGTCACGAACCCCTCGAGCAGCTCCCAGATCTCGCACTCCACCGCCTGCTTGAGCCAGAAGCGCTCGACCTGCCTGCGCCGCGCCCGCACGTCGATGGTGACGAGCCGGGTGACGTCGGCGTCGGTCTTCCAGCGGTGGCCGAGGTCGGAGAAGGAGCGGAAGTAGTCCTCGCGGTGCGTGCCCCACCACTCCTCGAGGCTCGTGAACTCCTGCGTGCCGTACCCGCCACGTCGCATGACCGCCGAGGAGAGCACCCGCGCGACGCGGCCGTTGCCGTCGGAGAAGGGATGGATCCCGGCGAGCCGGGCGTGGAGCAGGGCGGCCGCGACGGGGACCGGGTCGGTGGTCTGGTCTGCCCAGGCACAGAGCTCCTCGACGAGCGCGGGCACCTCCCGGTACCCGGGCGGCTGGTAGAGCACCGAGCCGGAGCTGTTGTCGCCGAGCCAGACGTTGGAGCCCCGGAACCTGCCGGCCGCCGGGTCCGAGCCGCCGCCCATCACGCGGAAGTGCACGGAGAGGACGAACTCGGTGCTCCAGCGAAACGCGTCGTCGTCGGCCCGGCGCAGCGCGAACTCGACCGCCTCGCCGTACCCCTCGACGAGCTCGCAGTCCTTCTCGCAGACCCACACCGGCGGGTCGCCGGCGAGGATCCTGCGCACGTCGTCCACGGTGACCGGCACGCCCTCGATCCCGGTGGACGCCGCGACCACCCCGGCCTCCCACTCACGGCGCAAGCGCCCGAGCCACCGGCGGGAGAGCGCTCCCCGGCAGTTCAGGCGCTCACGCAGGACCTCGAGGCGTTCGAGCTCCTCGGCGAGGTAGGACGTCATCCGGTACCGGTACACGCGCGCTCCCTCACGCCGCGGGCGTCACGGACCCCTCCAGTGTAGCGTTCCCGCCGACGCCGGACGGAGGCGCGGGCAGCGACCCCCGCTTCACGGCCCTGAAGACCATGAAGAAGTAGACCACCGACACGATCTGGAAGAGTGCGATCAGCAGCACCCAGACCACCTTGTCGTTGGCGCCGCTGCCCGGGTACTCGTGGTCGGCGCGGAGCACCGCGTCGACGAGCATCCAGACCCAGAAGAGCGGGAACAGCGCGAACACGACCCCTACGACCACGACCTGCAGGGCGACCCCCATGGCCGCCACGACTGCGAACAGCTCCATCGTCTCTCTCACTCCTTCTCGGCACCGTCGATGGGTGCCCGTCGCGTACTCTCAGGTGTCACTCGGCGTCGCCCGGCCTCCTGCCGGGGCGCGCTAGTCGACCTGCTCGATGACGACCTCTCCCACGCCGCGCGTCACGCGCAGCTCGATCGTGGCCGCCGAGCTCCCGTAGGCGTCGTTGACCCAGTCATCCCCTGAGCGCCTGAAGCCGTCGAGCTCGAACGTGCCGAGGCCGCCCTGGTCACCGACCACGCGCACGCCGGTGCTCGCGGGCACCCGCACCCTGAACGAGCCGGCACCGCCCTCGATCGAGGCGCGCAGGTCCTCGCTCCACTCGCCGGACAGGTCGACGAGCACGTCGCCCGCGCCCACCGACACCTTGAGCGCACGCAGGTCGAGTCCTCCGAGCACGAGCTCGCTCGTCCCGGCGCCGAGGCTCGCCGTCAGCTCGAGCGGCAGGTCCTCGGCGAGCGCGATCCGCCAGCGGTTCGACACGCTCTGGAAGCGCGGGAACCCGGAGACCCGGGGCTGCCGCACCTCGAGGACCCCTCGCTCGCCGCGGACCTCGTAGTCGACCTCGGGCTCCCACTCGGCGGGCTGGAAGTCGAACTCCGCCTCCATCAGATTCCCGCCGACCGTGCCCGGCTCGACGAACACCTCGCCGGCGCCCATCGAGAGGCGGACCTCGGCCCGCTCGGCGCCCTCACGCTCGACCTCGGCGTCGACCGAGACCGGTACGCCCGGCTCCCCGGCACGCTCGATCGGCACGCGGACGCACCCGCTCGCGAACACCAGGCCGCCGATCAGTACCGCGCACAGGCCCGCGGCCCGCGCCACGCGCGTCCTCCGACTCCGTCCCATCACAGACCTCCCTCTTCGACACGGCCCACGAGCAGGGCCTTCGCATATGCTCCGTGCAGTCGGCCCACGCCCTTGGCGAGCCAGACCATCGTCACCACGCCGAGCGCGCCCGCCGCCACGAACAGGGGCATCGCCACGGGGTGGATGTAGTAGGCGTAGTCCCACGTCCGCATGATCGGCTGGTCGGTCAGCAGCTGCACCACCGGCGCGGCCGCGATGCCCACCGAGAACGAGAACCCGGTGACGAGCACCACGAAGTAGGTGATCCCGAGCGGGAACTGCATGACCATGTAGAGCATCGTGGTCCACGTCCGGTAGTCGGTGACCCAGCTCTTGATCCGCGTGAAGATGTCGCCCTGCGCGCCCACGGTCCGCGGCCGCCGGGGCATCCGCACGCCGAGGAGCCCCTCGACCAGTCGCCCCTCGGCGAGAGAGACGGTGCGCACCACCGCCAGGAAGAGCAGCGCCACCGGGATGCCGATGATCAGCACGAGCAGGCTCAGGCTGAGCGAGACGCCCGTCACGACCACCGTGAAGTAGACGATGCCGGTCACGAACGCCAGCAACATGTAGAGCAGCGAGCCCCACGCCTCCGGGTCGGACATCACGCCGAAGAAGCGCGCGATCGGACCGCGGCCGCTCACGTCGGGCCGGGGGCGCCGGAGCGCCGCGGTGACCGTGAGCTCCGCCTCGCGATACGAGGCAGCGACCTCCTCGGGGGTGCCGTACGCCTCGATCGCGGCGTCGAACGTCGCGGCCGCGTCGGCCGCGGACGGGTCCGCCTGCGTGTCGGCGAGCGCGCTGCGGAGGTACTCCTCCGCGTCGTAGAGCGCGTCTTGCACGAGCGCCGGATCCGACCCGGCCAGGTGTGTCTTGAGTTGTGCGAGGTATCCCTCGACCGTCCTATCCAACGTCGCCCTCCAATGCCGCCTCGACGAAGTCGCGGGTGCGCGACCATGCGTCCTTCCACTGCTCGAGTACCGCCCGCCCGCTCTGCGTGATGGAGTAGTACTTGCGCGGGGGGCCCGACACGCTCGGCTCGACCGTGGAGGTCAGAAGCCCCGCCTCCTCCATCGAGCGCAGGACCGGGTAGAGCGTGCCCTGCTTGATGGGTGCCGCCTGTGCGTCACGCACGTGCAGCGCCGCCTCGATCCGCTTGGCGATCTGGTAGCCGTAGAGCGGCTCCTCCGACCGTCCGAGGATCGAGAGCAGCACGAGCGACACCGTGCCTGCGTTGAGTTCCTTCTGGAACTTGCGCAAGATGGCCTCGTACTCCGACACCGCCTCGCCTCCTTGCCTCCTCGCCGCGGGCCTTCCGGTCGGCTGCGGACGGGGCGTCGCCCCTGCCGTCACCGGGTCCGGGGACCCCTCGGCTACTGTTCAGGTATCACTAGTGTGAAATGCACACTACTCTGGTTGCAGGGTAGTGTCAAGTCCACACTAGTAAGGGGATGCGCGCCCGCCCGCGGACGGTCGCGCCGGGCGGACCGTGCGCCGCGCTACGCGCCGTGGCGCTCGCGGTGCACGAGACGGCCGAGGAGCGGGACCTCGACCTCGATCGCCCGCTCCGGGCACATCTCCTGACAGCAGTAGCAGCGGATACAGAGGCGGTAGTCGTGCTCGGGCACGGCGCGCTCCCGCCCGCTCCGCGTCTCATCCGCGACCCAGTCGACCGCCTTGGGGTCGACCGGGCAGACCTCGACGCACGTCCCGCACCGGGTGCACCGCTCCTCCACGATCACCGGCCGAGGCGCCACGAGGTCGCGCACGAGGCGCCCGACCGGGCCGCCGACGCCCACGCCGGTCGTGGAGCCGGTGCGACGGTTCGCCGCGAACTCCCCCGGCGCGAAGTGCTCGGGCGGATCGCCGAGGAGTTCGATCTCCTCGGCGTGCCAGCGCCCGAGGCCGGCCTCGCCGCCGGCCACCACGGTGCCCACAAGCGCCGGGTCGAGCCCGATGAGGCGGCTGGCGGTGGCGTCGAGCGCGACCGGGTCCTCCGAGAGCAGCACCACGCCGAGCGGGCGGGGGTCGCCGCCGCGGGGCCCGTTGCCCTCCATCGCGACCACGGCGTCCATGACGTAGAGGCGCGGCGCCAGGAAGGCGCAGAGATCGACGAGCATGCGACAGAACCGCTCCATATCGGGCATGCGTGCGTGGAACTCGCCTTTGCGCACCCCCGGGATGCAACCGAACTGGTTCTTGACCGCCCCCGTCATCCGCGTGAGCGCGTGGGTCTTGAGCTTGGGCAGCGACACGATCCCGTCGGCGGCGAGCACGCCCTCGGCGATGAACCACTGCTTGATGAGGCGGCCCTCGGGCGCGGACACCTGCCGACCGTTGGTGAAGTCCGCGAACGGCACGCCGAGCCGCTCCGCGACCTCGGCGAGCCCAGCGCGGCGTGCGACCGCCTCCGGACGCCCGAAGCCGGGCGAGTCGCCGTAACTGAGCCGCGCCCCGGCCTCCGCGAGATGTCGCGCGACCGCCTCGAAGAGCGCCGGATGCGTCGTCACCGCGGCGTCGGGAGCACTCGACACGAGCAGGTTCGGCTTGAGCAGGATCCGCTCCCCCTCGGCGACGAACCGCTCCGCCCCGCCGAGGAGCCCGAGCGCGCGCCCGACGGCGGCGTACGCCTCGGCCGGGTCGTACGAGCCGCACGCGACGAGAGCGACGCGGCTCGCCCCCTCCGTCACGAGCGCCCGTCCGTCCACGGTCGCACGAACACGTCGGGGTGCTTGCCGATCCGGCCCTCCTCGCCGAGGTCGAGCGCGTCGATCGTCGCGATCTCGGCCGGTGAGAGCTCGAAGTCGAAGATGTCGGCGTTCTCCTGGATGCGCGCCGCCGTCACGCTCTTGGGGATGGCTACGCCACCGCACTGGAGCACCCACCTGAGCGCCACCTGCGCGGCGGTCTTGCCGTGACGGTCGCCGATCTCCACCAGCTCGGCGATCTCGCACACGGCTCCGCGCATGACCGGCGCCCACGCCTCCAGCACGATGCCCCGCTCGCGAAGCGCCGCGCGCAGCCCGGACTGGACGAGGCGGGGGTGGTGCTCGATCTGGTCGACCATGGGGCCCACCTCAGCCACGGCGGCGAGCTGGTCGAGGGCGGGCTGCAGGAAGTTGCACACCCCGATCGCGCGCGCCTTCCCGCTGTCGAGCGCGCGCTCCATCCCCCGCCATGTCGACGCCATCAGGTGCGGGAGCGGCCAGTGCACCAGGTAGAGGTCGATGTGGTCGAGCCCGAGGCGACGCAACGACCCCTCGAGCGCTGCGAGCGTGTGCTCCTCGCCCTGCTCGTCGTTCCACACCTTGGTCGCGACGAAGACCTCCTCGCGCGCCACCCCGCTGCGATGGAGCGCCCGGCCGACACCCTCCTCGTTCTCATACATCGAGGCGGTGTCGACGTGCCGGTAGCCGACCTCGAGCGCGGTGCGGACCGCGTACTCGACCTCCGGTCCCTCGGCGGCCTTGTAGGTGCCGAACCCGAGCACGGGCATCTCCACGCCGTTGGAGAGCGTCACGGTGCTGGTCAGCTCCAGGGTCACGGGAAACCACCTCCTCGGCACAGTATTCCCGAACTCGCGCCTTCGCCCCGTGATGGACGACACGAACCGAGAGGGAGTACGCTCATCTCCACGCCCGCGCCTCGCCGAGGAGAGCCGATGACCGCACGTGCTCACGCATACCCCGCCGACCCGATCCAGGCAGCCGTGATCGAGACCTCGCTCGGTCCGCTGCTCGTGGCCGCGACCGCCGAGGGCGTGGTGTTCACGGCGTTCGGCGAATCGGCCGAGGAGCTGCGAGGCGAGCTCGCTCACCGTTTCCCGGACGCGCGGATCGCGGATGCCGACGAGCGCACCCGCGCGTGGGCGGCCGCGGTCGCCGAGATGGTCGAAGGTGGGTCGGCCGCAGCGGTCGCGTCCGCCAAGGAGGTGCCGGTCGTCCTCGAGGGCACCCCGTTCCAGCGGGCGGTCTGGGACGAGCTGCGCGCCATACCGCGCGGGGAGACCATCACCTACGCGGAGCTCGCCCGACGGATCGGCAACCCCAAGGCCGTGCGCGCTGTCGCACAGGCGTGCGGCGCGAACCCCGTCGGGGTACTCGTCCCGTGCCACCGCGTGATCGGGACGGACGGCTCGCTCACCGGGTTCGCCTCGGGCGTCGACCGCAAGCGGGCGCTCCTCGAGCGCGAGGGAGCGCTCTAACGCCCGCATCGGCGGACGGTCGAGCGCTACGCCCCCTCGTCACGCTGTGCCTCGGCAAGCACCTCGCGCATCTCCTGCACCGACGAAGGGTCGCCAAGGGCGAACAGCTCGTCGCCCGACTCGAACACCGTGCTGCCGCTCGGCACGAAGACCCGCCCGCCCCGCCGGAGCATGACGATCAACGGACGGGTCGGCCCGCCGATCTCGAAGAGGCGTGCGCCATCGGCCGCCGAATCCGGCGCCACGACAAGCCTCTGTATCTTCACGCCGAGGTCTCCCGGGGCGCTGATCTCGATCGGGTGGGCAGGGCGTTCCTCGAGCGGAGCTTCGACCCCCAACCGCCGTGCCATGAACGCGACCGTGGGTCCTTGCAGCAGCACGGAGACGATGACGGCGAAGAACACCACGTCGAAGACGGTCTCCGCCCCCTCGACACCGGCGACCAGCGGGAACGTGGCCAGGATGATGGGAGCCGCGCCCCTCAAGCCGACCCAGGCGACCATCGTTCGCTCCCTGAGTCGCAGGTCCGAGAGCGCGAGTGTCACGAAGACCGAGAGTGGACGCGCTCCCAGCACCAGGAAGAGCGCGATCAGCATCCCAGCCGGGGCAGCGTCGAAAAGGCGCGAAGGAAACACGAGCAACCCGAGCACCACGAACATCGTGATCTGCATGAGCCAGGCGAGGCCTTCGTGAAAGCGCACCAGGCTGTTCCGGTGGACGAAGACACGGCCCGCCAGATGCAGACCCGCCACGTACACCGCCATGAACCCGCTCGCCCCGACCGCCTCGGCCAGTCCGAAGATCAGCCCGACTCCGGCGAGCGTGACCACGGGATAGAGCCCGTCGTACTCAAGGTCGACCCGGTTGAGGAGGGCGACCAGGCCCCGGCCGAGCAGCAGGCCGGCGACGATGCCGCCGGCAAGTTTGTAGACGAACAGCACCGGCAGCATCCACCCGACGGGCTGCTCCCCGACGAGGATCGAGACGCATGCGACGGTGAGAAAGACCGCCGTCGGGTCGTTACTGCCGGACTCGAACTCGAGCAGTGACCGCACGCGCTCGCGAACACCGATGTTCCTCGCTCGCAACACCGAGAAGACGGCAGCGGCATCGGTCGACGAGACGATCGACCCCAGCAACAGTCCGGTCAACCAGTCGAGGCCAAGGACGTAGACCGCGAAGGCTGCCACGAGAGCTGCCGTCAGCATCACTCCGAGCGAGGCGAGAAGGATCCCGTCGCGCCGCACGCCGCTCGACATCGCGTGGACATCGGTCTGCAGTCCGCCGTCGAAGATGATCAGGCAGAGGGCGACCACCCCGATCAGCATCGCCGGCTCAGGGTTGTCGAACTCGATCCCGAGTACCCCCTCCGAGCCGGCCAACATGCCGAGGCCAAGGAAGAGCAGCAGCGCTGGCACCCCGAGACGCGACGAGAGCTTGCTCGCCAGGACCCCGGCGAACAGCAGCCCGGCCGCTACGAGAACCGACTCAGCGACCGCCATCCTCCACCCCCCCTCTCCCCGAAGCGGTCATCCCTCCGTCACCAGGCACCGGCACGACTGCGGGACCGCCACCGACTGGGTGAGCAGGTCGACCGCCTGGTCGGCCGCGTCCACGAATGGCAAGAGCACGAGATTCGCACCCGCGGCCTCGAGCCGGCCGGCGTCACGGTCCGAGTGCGCCGTGAGGGCCACCTTCCCGTCGTAGCCGTGTACCTGGAGCGCATGCAGCAGCGCGACCTGCACGTCCACGAGCGGCGTGGTGCTGATCACCCACTCGGCCTGACCGAGCGGGAGCGAGCCCATGAGCTCGGGGTCCTCGGCGTCCCCGTACTGTGTCGCGATCCCGAATCCGCGCGCGCGCCGGAGGGCGGAAGGGTCGAAGTCCACCCCGAGCACGCTGCGCTCGCGCGCGATGAGCCCTCGGCAGATGTTGGAGCCGAACCGGCCCAGGCCGAACACGATCGCATCGACCCGGGCGGGACCCGAGGCCCCCTCGGCGGCCATCTCGCGGAACGGCAGCTCACGCTCGAAGAATCGCAGGGGCTTCTCGAGGCGCTCGTAGATGCGGTGGGAGTAGAGGATCAGATAGGTGGAGAGCCCGATCGTGACGATGCCGACCACGGTGATGAGGCTCAGGGTCTCCGCACCGATATGGCCGAGGGTGAGGCCGAGCGCCGCGAGGATGAGCGAGAACTCGCTGATCTGCGCCACGGTCAGGCCGGCCAGGAAGCCGGTCCGGCGCCGGTAGCCCATGAAGCCCATGATGGCGACCACGATGAGCGGGTTGCCCACGAGCACGAAGATCGAGAGCACGATCGCGGGGAGGATCTGGTCGCCCATCGAGATCAGATCGAGGCTGCTCCCGAGTTCGATGAAGAAGAAGAGGATGAGGAAGTCTCGCAACGTGACGAGGCGGGATGCGATCGCCTCACGGAACCGTGTGGAGGCGAGCGAGACGCCCGCAAGGAACGCCCCGACCTCCTGGCTGAAGCCCAGTCCCTCGCCGAGTGCGGCGAGCGCGACGGCCCAGGCGATGGCGAAGAGGATCAACAGCTCCTGCGAGCGCGCGAGCCGCTCGAGCAGCGGCGGCAGGACGAACTTCATGAGCAGGGCGAGCACGCCGAGCATCGCGATGCCCTTGCCCGTGGTCAGCAGCAGCGCCTGTCCGATGGGGATCTCGGCGTTTCCGGCGAACGCCGAGAGCGCGATCATGACGAGGACGACCACGATGTCTTGGACGATGAGGAAACCGACCGCGATGCGGCCGTGCAGCGAGTCGATCTCGCGCTTGTCCGAGAGCAGCTTGACGATGATGATCGTGCTCGAGAAGGTGAGCGCGACGGCCACGTAGATCGCCGGGACCAGGTCGAGGCCGAGCGCGAGCGCGAGCAGGAAGCCAACCCCCGACGTGAACGCGACCTGGCCGAGCCCGGTCGCGAGCGCCACCGGTCCTACGCTCGATATGAGATGCAGGTCGAGCTTGAGTCCGACCACGAAGAGCAGCACCGCGATACCGATGCTCGCCATGACCTCGATCTGGTGCGAGGCGCTGACCCAGTTGAGCCCCGCGGAGCCGACCAGCAGGCCGACCGCGATGAACGAGATGATCAGCGGTTGCTTGAGCGCGACCCCGATCGCTCCCACGATCGCGGCCACCGCCAGGATCGCGGCGATCTCGTAGTAGACGTTGGCGAACTCGATGGGGACAGGCACGGCGGCTCCGGCATCTGCTCGGGGTTCGGGGCGGTCTACTTTACCATTCCCCGTCCGCCCAGCCGAAGCTACGCCGCTCAAGCGAGCCCGAACGCGCCTGTTGTCCCGACATGCCCTGCCTCAGCAGGTCAGCAGCCGGTCGACCGCCTTGGCGACGTGGGACTCCGGCACGACCGTCGCGTCCTCCCTGAGCATCCGTGAGCCGGCCAGGATGAGGCCGCCGATGAAGCGGACCGTCATCTCGACGTCGTCCACCGTGAACTCGCCGGCGGCGGTACCCTCTCCCACGTACTCGCGGATGAGCTCCGTGTAGGCGTCGAGGAACGCCTGCTCGCCCACCTGGTAGCGCTCGACGAACTCGCTCTCGCGGTTCTGCTCCCACCAGCTCCGCGCGAACTCGAACACCACGCCGATGAGCCCCTCGAGCTTCTCCCGGTAGGTCTCCCGGTCGCCGAGGAGCGTGGCGATGCGGCGGCGCTCCTCGGCGGCCAGACGCTCGGTCACGTACCGGTAGATCTCGTCCTTGCTGTCGAAGTGCACATAGATCGTCTTCTTCGAGATATGGAGGTCTTTGGCGATGTCTTCGACCGAGGTCTTCCGGAAGCCGAAGTGCCGCAGGTGCCGCAGGAAGCTGTCGGCGATCTCGTCGCGTGTCACGCTCACGTGGTGCCTCCGCATCGTCAGTACCGACCCCGTACCAGGGTTTCCAGTATCCCGATCGCCAGGGGCCGCGTCAATCAAGCGGGGAGCGAACACCCCCGGAAAAGGGAGCGGGCCGCCGCCGGGGGATGGCCGGCGACGGCACCGTTGGGAGATACCTATGCTCAGGGGTGTCGGGCTAGAGGATGGAGGCGATGACCGCAAGCGCAAGAGCGCCGCCAGCCAGAAGGATCGCGCGACCGAAGTAGACCGCTCGCTCGCTGAAGCTATCCTGCAGCATCTCGTTCACCTCACTCGCGTCCGCCGCGTGTAGAACCCTTACATCCACAGTATCGGTCCTCCGACTGTTCAGTTCCATTGTCGGCTACTTGAATCACGCGTAAGATGTACTGAAATGTTGAACGTACACCGCATGCGCATCCTGAGAGAGGTCGCGGCGCGCGGCGGGATCGCCGCCGCCGCCGAGGCGCTCTACCTCTCGCCCTCCGCCGTGAGCCAACAGATGGCCGTGCTCGAGCGCGAGGCCGGCACGCCGCTGCTCGAGAAGGCCGGCCGAGGCGTGCGGCTCACCACCGCCGGCGAGCGGCTGGTCGCCCACACCGAGCGCGTCCTCACGGTGCTCGAGGAGGCCCAGGCCGACCTCGCCGACATCTCGGCGGGCATCGCGGGCAGGCTCAACACCTGCGCCTTCCCCACCGCGGCGCGCGTGCTTCTCGTGCCCGCCCTCGCGCTGCTGCGGCAGCGCCACCCGCGCCTGACCCTCGGCCTGAGCGACCTTGAGCCCGAAGAGAGCATCCCGCTCCTCAAGCTCGGCGGGATGGACGTGATCGTCTCGTACGGGTTCGACCGGCTGCCCGAGGTCGACGACCCCGGCATCGACCGGCTGCTCCTGATGACCGAGCCGCTCTACATCGCGATGCCCAAGGACCACCCGCTCGCGGCGGGCAGCGGTCCGGTGCGCGTGGCCGACCTGCGTGACGAGCAGTGGATCGTGGGGCGCGACGGCTCGCCGTTCATGGACGTCATGCTGCGCGTGGGTCAGGAGGCCGGCTTCGCCGCGCGGGTCGACCTGCACTCCAACGACTACCAGGTGATCCTCGCGGCGGTGACCGCGGGTCTCGGCGTCGCCCTCGTGCCCCCGCTCGCGTTCCTCACCGACACGCCGGGCGTCGTCTACCGCCTGCCCGCCGACATCGAGATCAACCGGCGCATCGTCGCCGTCATCCGCAAGGGCAGCGGCGGCGCGCCCGCGGTCGCCGCGGCACTCCAGGCGCTCCGCGACGTGGCCTACGACATCTCCGGCACCGGCTAGCGGTCCTCCTCGACCGCGGCTCCCCCCGCGGACACCGTCGCGAGCAGCGCCTCGATCCGCTCTGCCTCCTCGCCCTCGGCCTCCGGCGCGGCCGCATCGAGGAGGGCCCGGGCGCGGTCACGGTCGGCATCGGCGCGGTCCGGGTCGTCGAGGGCGTCGTGGGCGTCGGCGCGGGCGAGCAACACCTCGGCGAGCATCCGGCAGCGCAGCACGTCGATCCGGCCGCCGGCCGACAGGAACGTGACGAGCCCCTCGCCGGTCATGGCGTCGACGAGCGCGGGGTCGGCGTCGGTCAGCGCGAGCACGGCGTCGCGGGCGGTCTCGAGCGCGTCGTCCGGCCGCTGCTCGCGCAGCGCGTGCAGCATCGCCCGGAGCACCTGCCCGACCTGCGTGATCAGGCGCATGATGTAGTCGCGTTCGTACACGGCGCTCCGGCTCCCTGAACAGAGAAGGCCCTCCTCGGCAAGGATAGCGCACACCTGTCGAGGAGGGCCTCACGGACCCGATCCGGGCGCGGGCGAGCTACCGCTCGACCACCACCGCGACCTCGTCGCCCATGATGAAGTAGGGCTGGTCCGGGCTGCCGATCTTGTCGTCCATGTCGAACTCGAACTCGCCGCTCACGCCGAGGTCGGCGTGGAGCGCGACGATCAGGCGCTCGGCCATCATCGCGTCATCGTCGAGCATGACGGCGACGTCGACCGTCTCGCCGGCGCGCACCCGCTCGAGCCCGACGCGCATGCCGGGCATGCCGTCCTCCTCGAGGTGCACCACGACCCAGGCGTCGCCCGGTGCGACCACGCGGTCGACCACGAGCGTGCCGTCATCGAGGGCGTCGGGGCCGACCTCGAGGGCGGCCTCGCCCTCCTCGGCGGGGATGCCGAACTCGGCCACGGTGACCATCGCCATGACCTCTTCGAAGCCGACGAAGTAGGGCTTGTCGGGACTCTTACGGAACTTCTCCATCGAGAACTCGAACACGCCGCGCTCTCCGCGGTCGGCGTGCAGCGCGATGATCACGCTCGGCGTCGTCGCGGGCTCATCGAGCTCGATCACGAGATCGCGGCTCTCGCCCTCGGGAACGGCGAGCAAGCCGATCCGCTTGCCCGGCATGCCGTCGTCGTCGAGGTGCACCACGAGCCAGGAGTCGTCCGGCGCGAGCACCCGGGAGACCTCGATCATGGAGCCGTCGCCCATCTGGTCCATCTCCACCTCGAGCGCGACGTTGTCCTCGGCGACGATCACCCCGACCATCATGTAGTCGTTGGCGCGCGCCTGGGCGAACGTCCACGTCGTGAGCGAGACCGCGAACACCGCGATCGCCACCACGACCACTATCGTCACGAACTTCCTCATGGAAGTGTCCTTTCTGTCATCGGCCTCACGCCGCGGACCTGCGCATGCTCGGCTTGAAGCGCTTGAGCAGCAGCGAGCTCGTCACCACGCTCACGCTCGACAGCGCCATCGCGGCACCGGCGAGCTCGGGGCGCAGGAAGCCGAAGGCGGCCACCGGGATGCCGAGCGAGTTGTAGCCGAGCGCCCACACGAAGTTCCACCTGATTCGGCGGATCGTCGCGCGCGAGAGCTCGATGGCGGTGACCACGTCACGCAGGTCGTCCTTCATGAGCACGATCCCGCCGGTCTCCATCGCCACGTCGGTGCCCGCTCCCATCGCGATGCCGATGTCGGCCTGCGCGAGCGCGGGGGTGTCGTTGATCCCGTCGCCGACCATCGCGACCGAGAGGCCGCGGGCCTGCAGCTTCGAGACCTCCTCGGCCTTGTGCTCGGGGAGCACCTCGGCGAGTACGTGCGCGGGATCGATGCCCGCCTGGGCGGCGATCGCCTCGGCGGTCAGACGGTTGTCACCGGTGATCATGTAGACCTCGATGCCCATCTTGCCGAGCCGCTCGACCGCCTCGCGAGAGGCGGGCTTGAGGGTGTCGGCCACGGCGATCAGCCCGGCGGGCGCGCCGTCGACCGCGGTGAGCATGACGGTCTTGCCCTCGCCCTCGAGCTGCTCGATGCGAGCCGCCCACGGCGAGACCTCGACGCCTTCACGCGTCATGAGCTTGCGGTTGCCGAGGACCACCCTGCGGCCCTCGACCTCGCCCTCTACGCCGTGGCCGGGAACAGCCGCAAAGCCCGCGACGTCAGGGAGCTCGACGCCGGCCTCCTTGGCGTAGTTCACGATCGCCTCGGCGAGCGGGTGCTCGGAGCTGCGCTCGAGCGCGGCGGCAAGGCGGAAGAACTCCTCGCGGGTGACCGTTCCACCCTCGGCGAAGAGCTCGTACTCGGTCACCACCGGCTTGCCGTGCGTGAGCGTGCCGGTCTTGTCGAACACGATCGCCTTGGTCTTGTGGGTGGTCTCGAGCGCCTCACCGCTCTTGATGAGCACGCCGTTCTCCGCACCCTTGCCGGTGCCGACCATGATGGCGGTCGGGGTGGCCAGGCCGAGCGCGCACGGGCAGGCGATGACGAGCACCGCGGTTCCCACGAGCAGCGCCTTGACGAACGGGGTGAAGTCACCGATCGCACCCGGGAAGAGCGTCGGGCCGAGCGTGAGCCACACGATGAACGTGACGACCGCGATGGCGACGACCGCGGGAACGAAGTAGGAGCTGATGTAGTCGGCGAAACGCTGGATGGGCGCCTTGGAGCCCTGCGCCTCCTCGACGAGCTTGATGATCTGGGCGAGCGCGGTGTCTTTGCCCACCTTGGTCGCGCGGAACTTGAACGAGCCGAGCTTGTTGATGGTGGCGCCGATGACCGTATCGCCTTCGTGCTTCTCGACCGGGATCGACTCGCCGGTGAGCATCGACTCGTCCACCGAGGAGCGTCCCTCGACGACCACGCCGTCGACCGGCACCTTCTCGCCCGGACGCACGACGACGATGTCACCCGCGACGACCTGCTCGACGGGGATGTCGATCTCCTCGCCGCCGCGCACCACGCGTGCGGTCTTGGCCGCGAGCCCCATGAGCTTCTTGATCGCGTCCCCGGTGCGGCCCTTGGCACGAGCCTCGAGCAGCTTGCCGAGGATGACGAACATGATGAGCAGCGCTGCGACCTCATAGAAGACCGGCTCCTGGACGAGCCAGAAGGTCGCCGCCACGCTGTAGAAGTACGCCGCCGAGGTGCCGATGGCGATGAGCGTGTCCATGTTGCCCATGCGGCGCTTGATCGCGTGCCAGAAGCCCCGATAGAACTGGGCACCGGCGATGAACTGGACCGGCGTGGCGAGGATGAGGCCGAGGTACTTCTCGACCATGTGGGGATCCCACGCGCCGCCGAACGTGTTCGCGAGCCAGCTGGCGACCACCACCGGGATCACGTCCATGAACGGCGGGACCATCGTCACAAGGAACGCCGGGATGGCGAGCAGCGCGCTCATGATGAAGAGGTTGCGCTGGTGACGGGTGTGCTTGGCCTGCGCCTCCTTCTGGAGGTCCCGGGCGCTCTCGCCCTCGGCCTCCTCGGCGGTGGGCATCACGAGCGCATCGTACCCGGCGGACCTCACCGCACCGATGAGCTCATCGATGCTGACCGCGGCCGGATCGTAGTCGACCGTGGCGCTCTCGGCCGCGAGGTTCACGACCGCCTTCTTGACCCCGGGGACCGCGGCGAGGGAACGCTCGATCACCGTCTGGCACGACGAGCACGTCATGCCCACGACTCCAAGCTGCACGCTCGCGGACCCCGCCTGTCCGGCGGAGGACGCCGGGCCGGCAGCAGGCGCCACGGCACCCGACCCGCCGAGCGGCGTGGCCGTGTAGCCGGCCGACTTCACCGCCTCCACGATCGCGGCCTCGTCCGTGACGGCCGGATCGTAGAAGACGGTCATCTTCTCTGACGCCAGGTTGACGTTGACCCGCACGATCCCGGGCTTGGCGCCAAGGACCTTCTCGATGACCGCGACACACGACGCGCACGTCATGCCGGTCACCCCGAAGGTCGCTTCTCGGGTCTCGGCCACCTTCGTGGCCTCCATCGGCGCGGTCGCGACGGGATCGTCCTCGACGGCGGCCGGAGCGGTGCACTCCGCGACGGCGTCGCACGCGACCCCGCCATTGACGACGGTCTCGGACCCCGTCTCGGTGGTCACATCGATCGCGTCCGCGGGCGCGAAACCCGCGGCGACGATGGCCGCCTCGATGCGCCCGGAACCGAAGACGGTCCCATCGGCGGCGACCGTCAGCGTGCCTGCCTCGGCGTCTGCCGAGGCCGCCGACACGCCTTCGATCTGCGTCACATGCTTGACGAGCAACTGTTCGCACGACCTGCAGTGCATGCCCTGCACGCCGATTCGATAGACACGCTCGGTGGTGGTGGTCCTCTCCACGGGCGTACCTCCTTACTCTGCTATGACTCGGCCGTGGACCATCCGCATCCCGCAGGAGAACAGATAGGTCCCGGGCTCGAGTGCCGGAAGGTCGACGGTCGCTCCACCCTGCTCGAGGTCGGCCTCGATGCCGAGACTCTCGAACACCACCCTCCCGAGGCACCCGTAGCCCTCGGAGAAGGTGAGGCGGACCGGCACGCCGGCCGTCACGATGATCGTGTCAGGGTCGTAGCCGTCGGTGACGGCGATGCTCACGCGCTGAACGCTCTCGACCGCCGCGCGAACCGGCTCCCGAGGACGCTCCACGATGCCGAGGTCCTCGGCCTCCTTGAGCGTGAGTGGACGAGAGTCGGGGGTGCGGAACGCCGGGCCGACCGACACCGATTCCGGCATCAGGCCCGCCGCGACGACGGCCGCCACGATCTCGGGGTGCAGGTCCCGCTCGGCTGAGGCGAGCACGAGCAGCTCAGCCCCTTCGCCGAGGAGGACCGCACGCACGCCGTCGATCTCCCGGACCGCCATCGACACGAGTGCTTCGGTCGAGCGGCAGGACACTCCTGCGAGGCTGACCCGATAGACCTCACTTCTGATGGTCGTCTCCATGGCGCTCGCCTACTCGACCACGATGGTGCCGAAGACCATCTCCATGCCGCACGAGAAGCTGTACTCCCCTGCCTCGAGCGCCGGGAGCGTGATGGTCTTGGAACCGGTGGTCAGGTCCTCGAAGAAGCCGAAGTCACGCGACATGACCTGCGCCATGCAGCCGTAGCCCTCGGAGAACGTGATCTCGATCGGGATCCCCGCCTGCGCACGGATCACGTTCGGATCGAAACCGCGGCTGGCGTCCACGAAGATGCGCTGGACGTCGCCCTCCACGGTCGTCGTGCCCTCGATCGGCTCGCTCGAGCCGCCGCCGCAGCAACCGCCGCCACCCGCCGGGGCTCCGCCGGCCGGGGCTCCGCCGCCGCTGCCGCAGCAGCCGCCGGCGCCGCCGGCGCCGATGAACCCCTGGTTCGCGACGCCACCCGTCCCGTCGAACGCGTCACCGTTCTTGGCCACCGCGTAGCCGTAGCTCATGAAGAACGCGAGCGCGACGAGCACCGCGATCAACACGTACCGCACCGTGCTCATGTCTCGCTCCACTACCTGCGTCTTGGCTGACATCTTGTCTGACTCCTGTTCTCGCCCCGCCTGGGGCGTACGTGTCTGTCTCTACGATCCGATCTGCCCGCCGAGCGTGAGCCCGGCGATGACCGCTGCGGCGAGGAACGCCACGACGATGAGTATCTCTTGCGGCGTGAACCCGAGTACGGTCGGCTCGGGCTCGGGCCCGGGCGCGCCGCGCGTGCCCTTCCCGCCGGAGCTGGCCGAGCCCTTCGCACATGCGGCCTGCTTGGGAGCTGTCCGCCAGAGCGCGAAGATGATGCCCGCGATGGCGAGTCCTCCGAAGAGCGGCAGCAGCCCGCCGCCGGGGCCTTCGCCGGCCGCGCCCACCTGCAGCGTGCCCGACATCATGCCCATCTGGCAGGTCAGGGTGTACGTACCCGCGGGCGTCGGCGGTATCTCGACCACCGTGGTCCCAAAGGGCGTGAGCGTCTGCAAGACCCCGATCTGCGGGATCCACAGCTGGTCGGAGCAGACGTTGCTCTCCTGGCGATCGACGATCAGACGGACCGGCTGGTCCGCGGGGATCGCGACCACGCTGGGCTGGAAGCGAACGTTGGCGATCGTGAGCGGCACTTCGACGACACCGTCTGCACCCGTCTCGAACTCGCCGGGAAGGTCCGCGGTCGGAACCCCCACCACGGCCTGCTTTATCGACTGCGCCGTGACGGGCGAGCCGAGCATCATCGCACCGCGGTCGAGCATCACAAGCCCGAGGACCATGATCACCACGGCCGCCGCGACCATCATTCGATCACGGAACTTCGCGCTGAGCATCCCGGACACCGTGCCGAACGCCAGCATGAGCGGAGCGGTGCCCAGGCCGAAGCCGAGCATCACGGTCGCTCCCTGCACCGGTGAGCCCGCACCCGCGGCGGCGAGTTGCGCCGCCTGCAGCGGACCACACGGCATGAGCCCGGTCAGCAGGCCGAAGATGAATGGGGTCGCGAGGCTCGCCTTGCCCTCGGCCGCGTCCTCGTTGGCCTTGCGCCGCGTGGCGGACAGGGCCTTCATGAGAAACGCCGGGGGCTTGAGGGTGAGGTGGCGCAGCCACGGGACGCGCCCGGTCATATTGATGCCGAGCAGCACCATGAACGCACCGGCGACGACCATGACCCAGCCACGGATCCCGCCGATGTCGAACGCCGCGCCGATCGCCCCGAGGGCGAGGCCGACGACCATGTAACTGAATATCTTCGCGCTCTGGTACGCGAGGTGCGGGGTCAGCCGCTGCGCGACGCTGCCGTCCTTGGCGCCTTTCACCGCATAGGACAGGACGAGCATCCCGCACATCGACACGCAGTGGACACTGGTGACGATCCCCACGCCGAGCCACGGAAGGAAGAGGTCCAACTTCTATCTCCTCGCTGTGTGGACACGGTCCATCGCCGTCCGCCGGTCGGCGGACGGCTGTGCGAGGGGATGTCAGATGCGTATTCGGACTCCGAGGGGGTCGTACTCGGGCGTGACGGGGGACTCGACCAGAACCGGCACCGACACGCAGGTGTCGTGCGGCACGGGAGTCTCGGAAAGTGAGATCGTGGCGATCACCGGAGCGGTCGGGGCGGGAACGCCGTCCGGCCGGTCGTTGACCATCATGAAGTCTTCGCAGCCGTGGTCGGCGGCACAGCCCTGGCACCCGTGTTCGGCCATGGTGACCAGACCGTTGAAGGCACCGCAACCGGGCATCGTGCAGGCGGGCGCCACCACGAACAGCATCGCGCCGATGAGGAACAACGGCGCGAAGTTCATCAGTATGGCGTTGCGGTGGAACACCCGGAGCCTCCCGCGAAGACGTGTGACGCACAGCATAACCGCAAGAAACATGCCATGGAAGTCGCAGAGTACGGAGGTTTCGTGGAGGCGTTGCGGGAAGGTACTCCTCGGCAGCTGAACCGAGGAGAAGGAGCCTTCGTGCATCCAGAGAGGATCGAGCCCGGACCGGGCCAGGAGTCGGTGTGGGACTACCCGCGTCCGCCGAGGGTGGAGCCGTCGGAGCGCCACGTCAGGGTCGTGCTCGCGGGGGAGGTCGTCGCGGAGTCGACCCGCGCCGTCAGGGTGCTTGAGACGAGCCATCCGCCCGTCTACTACATCCCCGCCGAGGATGTCCGCATGGAGTTCCTCGACCCGACCGAGCGCACCTCCTCGTGCGAGTTCAAGGGTCGGGCCGACTACTACTGCGTGCGAGTGGGCGATGTCGTGAGGCGCAACGCCGCCTGGTCCTACCCTGAGCCGTCGCCGGCGTACGCGGCGATCGCGGGACACCTCGCCTTCTACCCGGCCGCCATGGACGAGTGCACGGTGGACGGAATCCGGGTCGAGGCGCAGGAGGGCGACTTCTACGGGGGCTGGATCACGCCGGAGGTCGTGGGCCCGTTCAAGGGCGGCCCGGACACGCGCGGGTGGTGAGGGTCTCGTACGGGGGCGTCGCGGACGGCGTCCCGGGCCACCGGACAGCAGAAGGGCCGCCTTCCGGCGGCCCTTCGTCTCGTTTGCTGTTCTTCATGTCGTTCTGTACGTCGTATCGATACGCCGTGCCGTCCTACCGGCCGACCCTACGGAGGGCCGCTCCGGCCAGGGCCGCGACCGCCGAGCCGATCAGAAGCGTGATCGGTCCGCCGGTGAAGGGGAGGAACTCCTCCTCTTCGGCCTTCTCCACAAGCTCCTCAGTGAAGGGGAGGAAGGGCTCTTCCTCTTCGATCACCGGAGGCTCTTCACCCGGAGGCTCTTCACCTGGGGGCTCTTCACCTGGGGGCTCCTCGCCCGGAGGCTCTTCGCCCGGAGGCTCTTCACCTGGGGGCTCCTCGCCCGGAGGCTCGTTCAACGCCACGTGGCTCAGCACGAGATTCGGGTTCTGCGGAGCGGAGGTGTAGGTCACGATCACGTACCCGCTGAGCAGCACATCGTGGTCGGGAGTGCCGACATAGAAGTGCACCGCGCCGCCACCCGCCTGGGTTCCGCTGACCGACTTCGCGCCGGCATCAGCGAACTCGACATAGAGCGTGGCGTCCGGGTCATCCCAGTTGCCCGTCAGGACGAAGTGCCACACAACAGGATCGGTCAATCCGCCGGTATCGCCTTCTGTGTTGAAGGTGCTGCTATCAGCGCCCACATGCGGTCCGTGCAGATTCACCGGAGATACTGCGTACAGCGGCATGGCCATCAGCATGAACACCGCGAATGCGAGGCCGACGAGCATGACTCTCGTCAACCGCGAGGCCGCGGCTACACTCGCGTTCACCGAGGTCTTCATCGTTGCCGCCTCCCCTCTACGCTCCTAGAGGATGAATGGTTCTCTAGGTAGTACGTCCCCGAGGATAGCGAACCCTAACCGCCCTCCTTCGTCTTTGCTAAGTCATACTCGCGAGGGACGGCCGGGGACGGCTCCCGAGCGGCCCGCCTACCCCTCGGCGGCCTCGAACTCGAGCGCCACCGAGTTGATGCAGTAGCGAAGCCCCGTGGGCGGCGGCCCGTCGGTGAACACGTGGCCGAGGTGCCCCTCGCACCGCGCGCAGCGGACCTCGGTCCGCTCCATCCCGAACGACCGGTCCCGGTGCTCGGTCACCGCGCGGCGCTCCACCGGGCTGCTGAAGGATGGCCACCCGCACCCCGAGTGGAACTTGTCCGCCGAGGAGAACAGCTCGGCCCCGCACCCGGCACATCGGTAGACGCCCGGGTCCTCGAGGTCGGTGTACTCGCCGGAGAACGGGGCCTCGGTGCCGGCGCGGCGCAGCACCCGGAACTGCTCGGGCGTGAGCAGCGCGCGCCACTCGTCGTCGGACCGGATCAGCGTGCCTGACATGCGATCCCTCCTTCGGCGCCCCGAGGCGCCACCGCGCCGCCGCCCCGCCCCTAGCGCTCCAGCTCGTTCGCGAGCTGCTCGAGGAAGAGGCCGACGTCCGTGACGATCCCGATCGTCTGCCACGAGCCGCGGTCGGCGAGCTTGGTGACCACGGCGGGGTTGATATCGACGCACACCGTCTGCGTGGAAGCCGGCAGCATGTTCCCGGTCGCGATCGAGTGCAGCATCGTCGAGAGCATCAGGCACGCCCCGGCCTCGCGGCAGTACGGCCGCATCGCGCCCTGCGCCTCGATCGCGTCGGTGATCACGTCGGGCAGCGGCCCGTCGTCGCGGATCGATCCCGCCAGCACGAACGGCGTGCCCGTCTCCACGAGGGTATGCATGAGCCCGCTCGTGAGCACGCCCTGCTCGACCGCGCTGGCGATCGAGCCACACCGCCGGATGGTGTTGATCGCCCGCAGGTGATGCTCGTGGCCACCGACCGCGAGCGTGCCGTCGGTGAGCGAGACGCCGAGCGAGGTGCCGTAGAGCGCCGACTCGATGTCGTGCACCGCCACCGCGTTCCCGCCGAAGAGCACGCTCACGTACCCCGCGCGCACGAGCCGCGCGAGCTCCTCGCCCGCCCCGGTATGCACGACCGCCGGCCCCACGACCGCGATCGTCTCGCGCCCGGCCTCGCGGACCTCGCGCAGGATGCGCGCCACCTCGGCGACCACCTGGGCCTTCGGTTTCTCCGAGGAGACCGCCGAGGCCATGAACTCGAACGCCTGCTTCTCGCGCGGACGCTCCTGCGGCCTGACGCGCAGGCCCTGGTGGCCCGTGACGTAGAGCTCACCGGCGTGGACCTCGGCCATCGGCACGGTGTCCGCGCGGCCCGACTCCGGGTCGACGCGCACGCCGAGGTCCATCTCGGTCCCCTCGACCCGGATCCACCGCCCGCCGAGGCGCACCGCGGTCTCGAGGTTGGTGGTCGAGTAAAAGCCCTCCGGGAACACGCCATCGGCGGGAGCGGGCTCGAGCACGGCGTCGGCCGGATCGACCGGCACGGCGCCGTGCTCCATCACCGCGGTGAGCAGCTCGTCGAGGTGCGCCTCGTCGCGCCCGCGCACCCGCAGCACGGCCTTCGAGGCGTCCTCGTTGGTGCGTCCCACGTCGAACGAGAGCGTCTCGAACTCCCCGCCGAGCGAGACCACGTCGTCCATGATCGCCGACATGATGCCCGAATCGATGAGGTGCCCCTCGATACGGATGTCCTCGTAGGAACCGTGCGGCATGACGCCCCCTTACGGGTCGGTCGCCGGACCGGGCGCTACGCCTCGGCCATCTCCCGCTTGTACTCGGCGACACGCTCGCGGTACTCCGGCATCGAGCTGCCGAGGATCTGGGTCGCGAGGATCGCGGCGTTCTTGGCGCCGTTGATCGCCACGCAGGCGACCGGCACGCCGGTGGGCATCTGCACCATCGAGAGCAGCGAGTCCAACCCGCCGAGGTCCGAGGTCTTCATCGGCACCGTGATCACGGGCAGCGGCGTGAACGCGGCCACGACGCCGCCGAGGTGCGCAGCCTTGCCGGCGGCGGCGACGAGCACCTTCAGGCCGCGGTCGCCCGCGGTCGAGGCCCAGTCGTGCACGCGGTCGGGGTTGCGGTGCGCGCTCGCCACGAGCATCTCGTAGGGTACACCGAGTTCCTGGAGCTGGTCGGCGCACTGCTGCATGACGTCCATGTCGGACTTCGAGCCCATCACGATGCCTACCAGCGGGGTGTTCTCGGACATGGTCTTCCTCCGGCTCGCTCGTGCCCCTTCGGGCGGGTCGGTATGTGCAGCGATTGTAGCCGAGTCGCGCGCCTACGGCACGGGTGCGCGCTCGGCGTCCTCGGTCTCGGCGACGGCCGCGACGCCCGGGGCCGAACAGCCCGCCTTGCCGTGGAACATCGCGAGCTCCTCGGGCGGAAGCGCCTGGCGCGCCTGGTCCCGCAGGTTGTTCACGCCGATGAAGAACTGCCGCATCATCGCGACCAGCAGGTAGCGCCCCTTGCGGGTGAGGGTCAGCCGCTCGGCGTCGTCGGTCGCGAACGCCCCGGCCAGCCGCATGAACGCCATCTCGACCGGCAGTCCCCGGTCGATGCTCACGCCGAAGTCCCGCCGGAACGCCGCCTTGTCGAGCGACATGCCGAAGAGCGACATCAGGAAGCGGTAGCGCATGCGGTTGGCCGTGTCGAAGGCGCGATACGAGGTGACCCCCGCCAGGCCGGCGTCGACCCGCTGCGCGTACTCGCCGAGGGAGAACGTGTTGACGTAGAGCGCGCCGTCGAGGAAGGAGAAGGCGCCCGAGCCGATCCCCACGTAGTCCTCGTAGTCGACGATGTACTCGTCGATCATGCCCCCGCCCGTGCGGGAGAAGGTCCACGAGCTCGCGGGCTCGAACGAGTCGGAGAGTGCCTCGGCCAGGAGCATGTAGTAGCGGTGCTCCCGCTCATACGACACCGTGCCCACGGTGCGGGCGAGCGACTCCTCGACCACCGGCGAGGCCATGAGCGGATAGAACGTGGTCTGGTTGGTGCCGCTCTCCTTGAGCATCTCCACGTCCTTGAGCAGCATCTCCTCGGTCTGTGAGGGGAAGTTGAAGATCATGTCCACGTTGAGCGAGTGGAACCGCCCCTCGATCGACTGGATGCGCTCGAGGATCTCCCGGCCCGACCCGTACTTGTCGTAGCGCTCCATCTGGCGGAGCAGGTCGTCGTCGAAGGACTGCACGCCCACGCTGAGACGGTCGACGCGACCCGCCAGTGGCTCGAGCACCCGGTCGATCAGGTGGTCGGGGTTCGTCTCGCTCGACACCTCGCGGATCGAGAAGAGCTCGCGTGCGAGGTCGATGGTCTCGCAGAGCTCCTCGACGATGACGGTGGGCGTGCCGCCGCCCACGTACATCGAGGTGCAGTCGAAGCCCTGGTCGGCGACGAAGCGCATCTCCTCGCGCAGCCGCTTGAAGTAGGCGAGTGTGCGGTCCTCCTCGAACGGGAAGCGGTTGAACGAGCAGTAGGGGCAGAGCCGCGTGCAGAACGGCACGTGGACGTAGAGCAGGTACTCTCGCCCCGCTCGCGGCCCCGGCAGGCGCGGCGCGGCGTACGGCTCAAGCCGGAGCAGCCGCCGGTTGGCCTGGTTCATGACCGTGCTGAGCACCCGTTCCGCGAGCACGTCACACCGTCCAGGCGGCGCGGCCGCGCGCGGCCCTCGCGCCGATGTCGGAGCGGTAGAACATGCCGTCGAAGTCGATGAGCGCCACCGCCTCGTACGCCCACGCCCGTGCCGAGGCGAAGTCCGCTCCGAGCGCGGTCACGTTGAGCACGCGGCCTCCGGCGGTGAGCACCGTGCCGTCGGCGGCGAGGCGCGTGCCGGCATGGTAGACGGTCACGCCGGGCAGGGCGGCGGCCTCGCCGATCCCCGAGATCGGCATGTCGACGTCGTAGTCGCCGGGATACCCGCCGCTCGCGAGCACGACCGAGACCGCCCACTCGTCGCGCCACTCGAGCTCGATGTCGGCGAGCCGGCCCTCGGCGGTGGCGAGGAGCACCTCGGCGAGATCGGTCGTGAGACGCGGAAGGATCACCTGGGTCTCGGGATCGCCGAAGCGGGCGTTGAACTCGAGCACCTTGGGGCCCTCGGCGGTCAGGATGAACCCGCCGTAGAGCACGCCGCGGTAGTCGATGCCCTCCTCGGCCATGCCCTCGACGGCGGCGCGCATCATCGCGACCATCGCCTCGTGCTCGGCGTCCGTGACGATCGGGACCGGCGAGTAGACGCCCATCCCGCCGGTGTTGGGGCCCTGGTCGTCCTCGAAGGCGCGCTTGTGGTCCTGCGCGGGCGCCATGGGGAGCACGGTGTGGCCGTCGGTGAAGACGAGCAGCGAGCACTCGGGCCCGGAGAGGTACTCCTCGATGAGCACGGTCTGCCCCGCCTCGCCGAAGCGCCCGGCGAAGCACTCGCGCACGGCCTCGCGAGCGGGCGCGAGGTCCATCGCGACGGTCACGCCCTTGCCGGCGGCGAGACCGTCGGCCTTGACGACGACCGGGGCGCCGACCTCCTCGAGGTAGGCGAGCGCGGGCTCGAGCGCCGCGAACGAGCGGGACTCGCCCGCGGGGATACCGTGACGGCGCATGAGCGCCTTGGCGAACTCCTTCGAGCCCTCGATCCGCGCGCCCTCGGCTCCCGGACCGAACGCCGGGACGCCCGCGGCGCGGACGGCGTCGGCCACGCCGGCGACGAGCGGGGCCTCGGGGCCGATCACCACGAGGTCGACCGCGTTGTCGCGCGCGAAGGCGGCCACGGCCGCGCCGTCCTCGGCGGGCAGGGCGACGTTCTCGGCCACCTGTGCGGTCCCGCCGTTGCCGGGGGCGACGAAGATGTGGTCGACGCCGGGCGACGACGCGAGCGACGCGACGATCGCGTGTTCGCGGCCGCCGCCGCCGATGACGAGGATGCGCATGGGGGCTTCAACTCCTTCTCGGCTCCCCGCGGCGGACGTCCGCCGCGACTGCTCGATTGTAGCGGAGCCCCCCTGCCGATGCAGGTGCCCCGGACCGGCCGACATCGGACCGCGCGGTGCGTGACACCGGCCACGGAACGGGAATCAACCCGAGTACAGGAACCCGACCCGAACGGAACGGAGGAGTGCGTGGACGCAACGGACAAGGTCCTCGAGACCATGCGTGATGCCGGCGAACCGCTCAACGCGGGCAAGATCGCCGAGCTCTCCGGCCTCGACCGCAAGGTGGTCGACAAGGCCATGAACGAACTGAAGAAGACCGAGCGCATCGTCTCTCCGAAGCGCTGCTATTGGGAGCCTAGGGCGTAGGCCGCACGCCTACCGCCGCACGGCTCAGGGGCAGAAGGGCGCCGCGCATGCGGCGTCCTTCTGCGTGTCAGGTCTTGCATGCCCGCCGGCGCCCGGGTCACGCCCGCCAGGGACGCGGGAGCGACGAGGTCGGGTATCATCCGTCGTGCCCCTTGACCCTCACGTAACGTGAGGGTCTATCCTCGGCGCGAAGGAGGTGGACGACATGGCCTACACGGTCGGAACGGTGGCACGGCTCGCGCACGTGAGCGTGCGCACCCTGCACCACTACGACGAGCTCGGACTGCTCGAGCCTTCCGCGCGCAGCGACTCCGGCTACCGGCTCTATACCGATGCCGACCTCGCGCAGCTCCAGCAGGTGCTCCTCTACAAGGAGCTCGGCTTCTCGCTCGAGGCGATCGCCGACGCCCTTGGCGACCCGGCGTTCGACCGGCGCGAGGCGCTCAGGCGGCAGCGCGAGCTGATCGCCGGCCGCGTCTCGCGGCTGACGGCCATGCTCGACCTCATCGACCGCACCGTCGCAGCCGAGAACGGAGGGATCGCGTTGAGCACGGAAGAGATGTTCGAGGTCTTCGGGGACTTCGACCCCACGGAGCACGAGGCCGAGGTCAAGGAGCGCTGGAGCGAGACGGACGCCTACCAGGAGTCCACGCGCCGCGCCGCCCGCTACACCAAGGCCGACTGGCAGCGCTTCAAAGATGAAGCCGAGGAGATCGACACCGCGATCGCGGCGCTCATCGACGAGGGCGTCGCACCCGACGACCCCCGCGCGATGGACGCGGTCGAGCGCGCCCGGCTCCAGATCGATGAGTGGTTCTACCCCTGCTCGCGCGTGATGCACGCGAACCTCGGCGAGATGTACGTCGCCGACCCGCGCTTCACCGCGACCTACGAGAAGATCCGCCCGGGCATGGCCGCCTGGATGCGCGACGCCACCGCCGCGAACGCTTCGCGGCGCAGCCGATAGAGCACGTGCTCCTGGAGGGGATGTCCCTCCGGGAGCATCGGGTGCGCGAAGTCGTCGGCCGGATCGTATCCCATGCCGAGGCGCTCCATCAGCGCACGCGAGCGCACGTTGTCCCGCGCGGTCCACGCCACGATCTCCTCGAGTCCGAGCGTCTCGAACCCGTATGCGAGCGCGGCTCGCGCGCCCTCGGTCGCATACCCGCGACGCTGGTGCTCGCGTGCGAGCCGCCAGCCGATCTCGACACAGGGCGTGAAGTGCGCCTCGAACCGGGGCACCGCGAGCCCGATCATGCCGATGAACGGTGCGCCACCTACCACCTCGACCGCCCAGAACCCGAAGCCGCGCCGCGCGAAGTGGGCCTCGATGCGGTCGACCAGCGCGTCGCTCGCCTCCCGTGAGAGCGGCTCGCCGAGGCAGGCCATCACCTCGGGATCGGCGTTCATCGCCGCGACGGGCGCGCGGTCCTCCGCGCGCCATGGCCGCAGGCTGAGCCGCTCGGTCACGAGCGTCGGCAGCGCCGGCGCATCCCCCTCGGCGGGCCCTCCGGCACCCGCGACGTCCCCGCCTCCCGCCACGTCAGACCTCGTAGTCGACGACGGCGCGGCTCGTCGTCACCGCGCGCACGAGCTCGCCGACCGCGACGTGCGCCGGGTGGGCCTGGTAGGCCGCGAGCGCGTCCCGGTCCTCGAGCTCGGCGTAGAGCGCGATATCCGCCGAGGCGTCCGTGCGCAGGAGATCGGTCCCCACCTCGAGGCGGAGCAGCCCGGGCACCACCCCCACGAGCGCCTCGAGACGCGCCTTCATCTCGGCGGCGTTCTCCTCGGCCGTGCGACCGAGCGCGGTCTCGGCGAGCGTCCAGAACACGATGTGTTTGACCATGCTAGCGGCCTTCCGTCGGAGGGTCGGATCCGCGCGTCGCCGAGCGGCGCGGGGTCGTACCGAAGCGGGCCGCGGCGCGGGCCTGCGCCTTGGCTGCCTCGACCTCGCGGTTCCTGGGCGAGGCGGAGGTCACGAGCGAGCCGAGGAGCGTCGATGACGCCGCGGCGACCTCGGCCACGGCGCGATCGAAGACCTCGGCGTTAGCGGCAGAGGGCTTCGCGAAGCCGCTGATCTTGCGCACGTACTGCAGCGCGGCGGCGTGGACCTCCTCCTCGGTGGCCGGCGGCTCGAAGTTGTAGAGGGTGCGGATGTTTCGGCACACGGCGACTCCTCCCTCAGGCCTGGGCCGGGCGGCCGTCCCCGGTCACTTCGGCGATCCGGAACCGTACGATCCGGCGGATCAGCTCCTCGGGCAGCGGGCGGTCGATGGGGAAACGCGCGGTCCCCTTGCCGTGGCGGTAGGCGGCGAGTTCCTCGGCGAACTCGGTCACCCCGCTCGGCGTGGGGTAGAGGCCCACGTGGCCCGCATAGCCGGCGAAGTGCACGAGGTGCTTCCCGGCGAGGTCGAACGTCGGGATCGCGTAGCTGATCGTCTCGGTCGCCTCCGGGGCCTCCTCGGCGATGACCGCCCGCAGGCGCTCGAGGAGGGCGCGGGTCTCGGGCGGGAAGTCGCCGAGGTACTCGTCGATGGTGGCTGCGGTGCGTCGGGCCGGCATCTGCGGGCTCCTCTCGCCGGGGGCCTCAGACCGGTTCATTCCCGCTCGCCCGCCCGGTTCGAACAAGGCGGTCCCCCTCCCGCTCGAGCCCGGCGTGAAACGCGAGCGTGACGAGGAAGGTCTCGCGGTCGGCGGGAGAGATGAGCGTCTGGCGGAGCGCGCCGCGACCGGTGCGGATCGCGAGGCGGTCGAGCGAGAAGGCCGGCGAGGAGAGCGGGTTGCGACTCGGGTGGACCTCGGTGATGTCGGAGAGCGCGATGCGCTGCCGCACCACGCCGAAGCGAACGATGAGCTCGTCGGGCGCCACGCCGTAGCGGACCGGCACGAGGAGCAGGCCGTAGATGGCGGCGGTCAGCGCGAGCGCGAAGACCATCGCCACGACGTCCTCCCGCACGCCGCCCTGAAGCACCGCGTACGCGTTCACCACGAGCAACACCGGGAGCAGCACGAGGAGCAGGCCGAGCCACCAGTCGACCTTGGACCGGAACCACACCGTCGCCGCACTCTCCACCGCTCGTACCTCCCTCGCGCGCTCAAGACCGTTCGCTGCCGAGGATACCCCACGTCGATACGCCGCACATAGTACCTTGACAGACATAGTAGTGTGCGTCATCGTGCACTCCGGAAGGAGGTGGCGCATGGGCGACACACCGATCAGCAGCGACCTGATCCGCGGACACATCGACACGATCGTCCTCGGACTCCTGAGCGCGCGGGACCGCTACGGCTACGACATCTGTAGGCAGGTGGCGCTCCTGTCCGACGACGAGTACGAGCTCAAGGAGCCGACGCTCTACTCGGCGGCCAGGCGTCTCGAACGACAGGGTGCCATCCGTTCGTACTGGGGCGAGGAGTCGCAGGGCGGACGGCGCAAGTACTACGCGATCACCGCGGAAGGACGCGCGATCTACGAGCGCAATCTCGAGGACTGGAAGCGTGCACGCAGACTCATCGACCGCCTGGTCTCCGGAGAGGCCGGGAAGGAGTGACCATGGAAGCAATCGAGTACTACGTAAAGGGCGCGTTCCGGGGGGTCAGGGAGACCCCGGAGGTCGTGGAGCAGCAGGAGGAGCTCGTCGCCGACATGACCGCCAAGGTCGCCGACCTCGTCGAGCAGGGGCGCTCCGCCGAAGAGGCCCTCGGCATCGCGATCGCGTCGGTGGGCGACCTGTCCGCCCTCGTGTCGGAGTTCGAGTCCGCCGACCCCTCCGCCGAGGCGGTCCCCGAGGTCGCCGTCTACGCCACGCAGCTCGACCTGCACGCGGTCGCCGCGAGCTTCGCGATCGGCGCGGCCGTGATGGTCGCGAGCACCGCCCTCGGCGCCTGGAGCCGGCTGGTGGACCCGACGGCGGGCTGGACGCTCCTCGGCGTGCTGGGCGCAGGGATCTGGTGGGTACGCCAGGCCTACGTGCGCTTCCAGGAGTCGCCCGACGAGATCGAGTCCCGGCCGGCCGACCAGCGCGCGCGCTTCCGTGGCGCCCTGCTGCTCTGGGCAGGCTCCGCGTTCGCGGCGTTCGTGCTCAATCTCATCTCCGGCACCGGGTTCTGGGCGTGGCCGATCTGGGTCGCGGGCGGCACGTGGGCGCTCGCGGTGAAGGTCGAGAGCTCCCTCATGCAGCGGGAGTCGTTCCTCGTGACCGAGACGGAGGGGTGAGTCGCCGGGGAGGCAGTCCCGGCGCGGTCACTCCCTCCAGTACTCGGGCCGGCTGAGCGACTCGGCGCACGCGACACGACCACGCACCACGCCGAGCACCCCGTCTCGCAGCGCGCGCACCATCCACGCATCCTCATGCCCGGGAGGCAAGGGATAGGGCGGCGCGAGCCCGTGCGGCAGCGCCGGCGTGAAGCCGTGCCGGGGGTAGTAGTCCGGATGGCCGGCGACGAGCACCAGGTCGACGCCCCGATCGCGCATCGCGTCGAGTCCCGCCGCGATCAGCCGGCCCCCCACGCCCTGCCCCTGATGGTCAGGCGTCACCGCGAGGGGCGCGAGGATCACCAGCGAGGGCGTGTGGGGCGCCGTGGCGGTGGTGGCGGGAGCGACGGCGTCAGCGCCGGTGAGCTCGGTCTCGATGCGCGCCGAGGTGAACAGGATGTGGCCGATCGCCCGGCCGTCGTCCCACGCGAGCAGCGAGAGCAGCGGGCGTGCGGTCGGGTCCTCCATGAGAGCGGCGACCAACTCGGCCTCCTCGTTCTGGCCGAACGCCTCGCGTTCCACCTCGAGTACCCGCTGCAGGTCCGAGTCCGAGGCCTCCGAGATCAACATCCGCTCCCCCTTCGCCTCGTCGGCGTGGCCGCACCCTCACACCATACCGCGAACCGCGGTTGCGCACGCGGGCCACGGCCGCGAACGGCGCGCGGTGTGCACGGAGGGGCGGATGCCGGGCGGCCGCTTCGGGGAATACTCCTCTCCAGCGTCCGCATCACACGAGGAGGCCCCTCATGGCCGAAGAGAACGCCACACGCGCACGGACCGCCGGCACGAAGAAGGCCGACGGCCTGACCGAGGTGCTCGAGACCATCGCCGCGATGCCCGACGGCGACCGGGAGATGGCCGAGCGGATCCACGCGATCGTCGAACGCTCGGCGCCCGCACTCAAGCCCCGGCTCTGGTACGGGATGCCCGCCTACGCCAAGGACGGCAAGGTGCTCTGCTTCTTCCAGGCGTCGTCGAAGTTCAAGTCGCGCTATTCGACCTTCGGGTTCGACGAGCCGGCGGCCCTCGACGAGGGCTCGATGTGGCCCACGGCCTTCGCTCTGGTCGCGCTCGGCGACGAGGAGGAGGCGCGGATCGAGGCGCTGATCCGCAGAGCGGTCGGCTAGCGGCCCGCCACGGGGCCGTCCGGCCGCCCGGTCGGCCGCTGTCCGGCCGATCCCGCGGCCGCCACCCCCGCATCCCATCCCGGGGCGCGCCCGCCGGCAGGCAGGCGCGCGTCCGTGACGCCGACGCCGCTACGCGCGAGCAACCAGGAGATCACCGAGTTCGAGTTCCACATCTCGCCGAGCCCGGACTCGTCGCGCCCCCACGGCGGAGTGGGCACCAGGGGTGCCAGGCCGAGGAGACGTCGCGCGGCGCCCTCATCGGCGGAGAGACGTTGCGGGCTGGAGACGGCCTCGTGGATGTCGGGGATCACCCCGCCGAGCCAGCAGCGCACCTCGTAACGGAAGATGCGGTGCCGCCCCATGCGCGGGCCGCCCACGCAGCCGGTCGCCACCACCCCGCGCTTCTCGGAATCGGTGCTCGACACCCACGCGCACTCGATGGCGTAGCGGCCCTTGGGCACGGTCACCACGAGAGCGGCGTGGTAGAGGTCGCAGCGACGACGTCGCTCGAGCAGGGCCGTCACGGCCTCGTACACCTTGCCGTTGAGGCGTACGAAGGAGCCGCCTGCCCCGAGCGGGATCCAGTAGAGGTCCACCCCCGCCGCGCTACCCGGGTCGCGCAGCACCGCCCGCTCGCTCATGCGTGCTCACCCCTTCGCTTCCGGACTCGTTGCTCAGAGCTTCTTGAAGTACTGGGTCGCGGGAAACAGCCGGAATCCCGCCGCCTCATAGGTGTGTCGTGCGAGCGCGTGGCCCGGGTCGCCGCCGGTCTGGACCATGGCGACCGAAGCTCCGGTCGCACGCATCCGTTCGACCGCGAACTCGGTGAGCCGGCGGCCGATGCCGCGCCCCTGGTACGAGGGGTCGACCGCGATCATGTGGATCTGCGCGAGCACCGGATCGACCCGCGTCATGTCCACGAATCCGACGACCGCGTCGTCGGCGAGCGCGACCCAGGTGTCGTGGTCGGGCGACGTGCAGGCCTCCGTCACGTCGTCGCGCTGCACCTGGCGCCAGTCGGGATAGAACGCAGAGAAGACGGCCGGGTCGAGAGCCTCGCGAAGGGAGTCGAACACCGGCTCCCACGCGCGCAACGAGAGTTGGATCACCGGATCGAGGTGCAGCTGCGCGAACGGGACGATGCGGATCTCCATCCGGCCTCCCTCCGAACCCGCGCGGTCGGCCTCCCGGTCCGGCTGACCACAGGTATCTTGCGAGCATACCGCGCTCCGGGCCGGGATGCTCGAGCGATCACGGCGGGTGGGCCAGCTCGAATCCGGCCGCATCGTTGCGGTCCCAGCCTGAATCAAGACTGACAGCGTCAGCCCAACTGAAACGCCGCGCCGAGGTAGTAGGGCCAGACGAGCAGGGCCAGTACCCCTCGCCAGAACGTCAGCTCCAGAAAGCCGATCGTGAACAGCCACCCGATGAACCACACGATGCCGAAACCGGTGTCCACTTTCACCTGCGGACTGCTTCCCATGATGCCCCCCAACCGAGTCGGTTCGATGTGACCATCTAACGCATAGGTCGCGCGCCACCAGCGTACCGCACGATGGGCCGACGCGCCCGCGTGTGGGAGGGCCTGGCGCGCGCATTCCACATGCCCGACGAACTCACGCCGTGACGGAGAACGCGGGGTGGTGGACGACCTCCCCGGTCGGAGCGTGAGACGCAAAGGCCAGGCACAGCACGTACTCCTCGGGGACCCCATGGCAAGTGGTTCCCTGACAGTGGCTGAAGCCGAAACGCTCGTAGAAGTCGGGGTCGCCGACCAGCGCACAGCCGAGCGCCCCGCGCGAGCGAAGCTCGCTGAGTCCGGCCTCGACGAGCGCGCTGCCTATGCCGCGCCCCTGGTGGTCTGGCACGACGGCAACCGGACCGAGCAGATACCATCCTGCCGATGTGTCGCCCACCGCTGCGCGGGAGAAAGCGATGTGACCGACGACGCGTTCGTCGACCTCTGCGACCAGTGAGATCTCGAGCGCCCCCGCGTCCCGCAGCGCCTCGACGATCAGGTGCTCGGTCTGCTGGCTGAACGGATGATGCAAAAAGGCCGCGACGTTCGTTTCCCGGATGGCAGCGACGTCCCGCCCCGTTTCTGGCCGAATCAACAACGTGAACCTCCCCCGTGCCGTGCCGGAACGCCTGAGCTGCGCGGCACCAGCTTACCGCGAAGCGCAGAAGACGTGGGCGCGTCAGCTTGTTGTATTGTTTAGTGCGATCGGCGCAGTGAGGTCGACGGATAGCACCGGCAGCATCCTGCCGGCAGGAGTCGACTCGTGCTCGCCGACGATGACCGCTCCCATGCGCGTGTAGAAGCCGAGCGCGTTCGGGTCGGAGACGACTCGAAGCTGCTGGGCACCTGCCTGGCGCGCCATCTGGACCGCTCGCTCGAACAACGCGCGGCCGAGGCCCTGGCCGATGAGGTCAGGCACGACCCAGAGATGATCGAGCTCCGCCGCGTCGTCGTCGCGCTCGATCGCGAAGAAGCCGACGATGCGCCCTTCGATCAGAGCGCACATCACCCGGCCGGCGGCGATCTGTCGCGGGGAGACGCTCAGGTCGTCTGCCCACAGCTCGAGCTCCGCGTCGGTGTAGCCCCAGTGCGACTTCGACGCCCGCGCAAGGTCGTTGAGCGCACGGCGCTCCGACGACGCTGCGGGACGGATGACAGGCTGATCCAACGTACCCCGATTCGCTCTGACGTTGTTGGGCGTAACCAGCGGCGCGCCCGTACCTCCTCGAAGCCGAGTCTACCGTACAGGGCGCGCCGTCTGCGTGTTGCTCCTATGTCAATCCTACACCGCCTCAGCCACCACGACTGGTGAGAAATCGACGTGCACGACCCCTGCGCCCCTCGCTCGCTCCGCCCGAAG
>JAUVXE010000013.1 GCA_030603745.1 Coriobacteriia bacterium
CGCAGGCCGAGGCCGGCCCGGGCACGCAGGCGGTGCTCGTCACGCCCGACGGGACGGTCGTCGACGGGGCCACCGCGACCGTGTGGCTGCGTCGCGGCACCGAGCTCCTGACCCCGCCGGCACCTCCGGCGGTCGCGGGCGTGGCGCGCGAGCTCGTCTTCGACCTCGCCCCGGCGTGCGGGCTCACCGCCCGCGAGGCGCCGCTCACCCTCTACGACCTCCACTCCGCCGAGGAGGTCCTCTTCTCCAACGCCTACGCCGGCGTGGTGGCCGCGCGCGGACGGGGCGGAGAGGCCGCACGCGCCCTGTGCGAGCGGTGGCCCTGGTAGCGCCCCGACGACCGCGGACACGGGCGCACTCGCCCTTCGGTGCCGCGCTCCCGCTTCCGCGGACGAGCCCTCACTCGCCCGCGGGCTTGTGCACCACGCGCTGAGGGTAGGGGATCTCGATGCCCTCCTCGGCGTAGGCGAGCTTGACCGCCTTCACGAACTCGTGCTGCAGCAGGTACTGCGCGGTGTACTCGGTCACGCGCATGATCACGTTGAAGTCGATCGAGGAGTCGCCGAAGGCGTGGAATCGCACGAACGGCTCGAAGTCGGTGGCCGCGCCGTCGACCCGCTCCATCACCTCGCGGGCGACCCGCACGGTGACGCGCTCGACGTGGTCGAGGTCGCTCCCGTACGCCACGCCGAGCCCGACCAGCACCGACATCTCGCCCGCCGGCTGGTGGTAGTTGATCATCAGCGATGACGCGAGCTTGGCGTTGGGCACGACCACCATGTTGTTGGAGAGCTGGCGGATCGTGGTGAAGCGCCAGGTCAGGTCCTCCACGTAGCCTTCCTGACCGGTCTCGAGCGCGACATAGTCGCCGGGCTGGATCTGGCGCGAGCCGATGAGCTGCAACCCGGCGAACAGGTTCGAGAGCGTGTCTTGCAGCGCGAGCGCGACCGCCAGGCCGCCCACGCCGAGTGCGGTGAGCAGCGGCGTGATCGAGATGCCGAGGGCGTTCAAGGCCACGAGCAGGCCGATCGCGACCACCGCGACCCGGGTGATGTTCACGAAGATGGTGCTCGAGGGCACTACCGCGTCGTCGCGCGAGGTGTACATCCGCGTGAGCGAGGTCGCGAGGCGGGCCGCCGCGAGCGTGGCCGCGCCGATCGCGGCGACCACGAGGACGTGGCGCACGGTCGAGATCGCCTCGGCGGACAGGTCGATCCGGTAGGTGGCCGCGGCGAGTCCCGCGAGCACGAAGAAGACCTCGGACATCCCCGAGAGCGCCGTGGCCACCGCCTCGCCGCCCCGCCAGCCGTGCCGGGCGGCCGAGGCGCGCACGCGCGCGACGACCATGCGGTCGACGACGATCCCGACCACGAACGACCCGGCGACGATCGCCGCCGCGACACCCCAGCGAGCCCAGAACTCCTCCACGCCTGCCTCCTGCCGTCGTGCGCGCGGCCGCACCCGATCCTACGGCGCGCCCGCGTGTCCTTCCAGAGTGTCCGCCAACACGCCGAGGATATCCAGCAGCTCGGCCGGCGAGCGGACCGACCATGCCGCGTGGGTGGGGCCCGCGCCCACCTTCACGGTCCACACGCCTTCGGGGGAGGTCTCGAACGTGTCCTCGTCGGTACTGTCGTCGCCTGCGACGAGCGTGAACGACGTCTCGTCGTCGCGGCAGAGCCAGCGGTGAGAGGCGCGGGCCTTGTTCACTCCGGAGACCTTGACCTCGAGCACGTGGTGACCGTCGAGCACCGCGAGCCCGTTGTCGGCGACCACGCTCACGAGTGCTTCCTTGAGCTCCGCCACGCGTGTCTCGGCGAGGCGCGGGTGGACCTTCCGGAAGTGCCACACGAGCGAGTAGTCCTTCTCCTCGATGAGCGCGCCCGGCGTGCGGTCCGCGAAGATCTCGAGTACGGGCCTCACACGCTCCTTCCATTCGGCGCCCATCGGCTCGATGGTGACCCAGTCGCCGCGCCTGCCGCGGATCCACACGCCGTGCTCGGCGACAAGGTCGACCGGGAGCCCGCCGAGCGAGCGCTCGATCGCCTCGCGGTCCCGGCCCGAGAGCACCACGACCTCGGTCCGCTCGTCCTCGCCGAGCCTCGCGAGCACCTCGAGCAGCCGCGGGTCGGGCGGGGAGTCCGCCGGCCGCGTGTCGGCGGGCATGAGCGTGCCGTCGTAGTCGAGCGCGAGCAGCCGGCGGTCGGCCGCCGCGAACTCCTCCACCAGGCGGGCCTGCGCCCGGTCGTCGAGCCGCGTGGCGCTGTGCTCGGTCTGCGCCCCCTTCACCTCCTCGAGCTTGCCGAGGAAGTCCTCGGCCCACCGCTGCACGGTGTAGCGCGAGAGACGCCGGTTCATGGCGGCGTTGCGTTCGAGCTGCTCGGCGGCGGGCATGGTGAGCGCGGTGTGGATCGCCTCGACCATCGAGTCGAGGTCGAACGGGTTGACCTGCACCGCCTCGCCGAGCTCACGCGCCGCGCCGGCCATCTCGGAGAGCACGAGCACGCCTTCGCGGCCCTCGTGTGCCGCGACGTACTCTTTCGCGATGAGGTTCATGCCGTCGCGGAGCGGCGTGACGAGCGCGACGTCGGCGGCCGCGTAGAGGCCCATCAGCGTGGGGAAGGGGAGCGAGCGGTAGAGATAGCTCACCGGCGTCCAGTCGATCGTCGAGTACTCGCCGTTGATCGAGCCCACAAGCTCGTCGACCTCGCGCTTGAGCTCGCGGTAGCGCTCGACGCGCTCGCGCGAGGGCACGGCCACCGCGACGAGCGACACGTTGTGCCGCCACTCGGGGTAGCGCTCGAGGAAGGCCGCGAACGCGCGCAGCCGATCCGGGATGCCCTTGCTGTAGTCGAGCCGGTCCACCGAGAGGATGACCTTGCGGTCGAGCGTGCGTTTGCGGACCTGCTCGGCCTCGCGCAACGCGGCCTTCTCGCGGGCCCCCTCGGCGTAGCGCGGGAAGTCGATGCCCATAGGGAACGCGTCCACGAGCACGAGCCGGCCGTCCACGGTGATGCGGCCGTAATGGTCGTCGGTCCCCGTGAGTCGCCGTGCCGCGCCGAGGAAGTAGCGCGCGTAGTCGTAGGTGTGGAACCCCACGAGATCCGCGCCGAGGAGCCCCTCGACGATCTCGGTGCGCCAGGGCAGCATCCGGAAGATCTCGAAGACGGGGAAGGGGATGTGCAGGAAGAAGCCGATGCTCGCGTCTGGGAGCTTCTCGCGCAGCATCGCGGGGAGCAGCATGAGCTGGTAGTCCTGCACCCAGATGGTGTCGCCGGGGCGGGCGACCTCGAGCACGGCGTCGCAGAACTTGCGGTTCGCCCGCTCGTAGGCGGTCCAGGTGGCGCTGTCGAACTCGGCGTATTGGGTGAACTGGTGGAAGAGCGGCCAGAGCGTCTTGTTGGAGAAGCCGTGATAGAAACCGCGCACGTCGTCGGCGGTGAGGAAGACCGGCACGCAGCTGTGCTCGTCGCGCAGCGCCGTTCTGATCTGTTCTCGCTCGGTGGCGTCGAGTCGGCCCGAGGTGACGTCGGCCCAGCCGATCCAGAGGCTCTCGTGGGTCTCGTGGTAGGAGCCGAGTCCCGTCGCGACGCCCCCCACGCTGCCTTTGAAGTGGATCTCGCCTTTGCGGCGTTCCACCGAGACGGGCAGGCGGTTGGAGACGATCAGCAGTCGCTTCATAGCTCCCCTGGGCCAGATAGCGGATGCGCCGCCCCTTTCAAAGGCCCGGGGCGGCGGCTCTCCTTCAACCCTACCATTCCCCGACTCGCTTCGCAGGTCGCCGGGTTTTGACCGCGTGCGGTACGCACGCTACACTTCCCCTTGCCCTGCGCTCGGGCGTGACTGCCGAGCGTGCGCGTGCGGGCCGTTAGCTCAGTTGGTAGAGCAGGGGACTTTTAATCCCAAGGTCGTAGGTTCGAGACCTACACGGCCCACCACAAGTGAACATGCCCCCATCGTCTAGCGGCCAAGGACTCCGCCCTTTCAAGGCGGCAACAGGGATTCGAATTCCCTTGGGGGCACCAGACATCCAGTAGGCCCCTCTGCGAGAGCAGGGGGGTCTACCTGCATTCCTACTCAGGGCGACAAGACGGCGCGCGCAGGAGCATCTTCGGCCCCACGATGGCGCGACACCTGCTAGACTCAACGGCGCCCCCATCGTCTAGCGGCCAAGGATGCCGTCCTTCTCGGGACGGAGACGGAGATTCGAATTCTCCTGGGGGCACCATTCGGGCGATTAACTCAGCGGGAGAGTGCCTCCCTTACAAGGAGGAAGTCGGGGGTTCAAATCCCTCATCGCCCACCAGCAGTCTCAGAACCGGCCCACACGGCCGGTTCTTGTGTTGAGGGGCGCTGATCGGATCACCGCCATCTTGCCCGCACGATGGACGCAGCATGCGGCCGGGGGCATCTGGAGCCGCGGCTCATCCGGGAGCCGTTCATCTATCACGCACCACCTTCAAGTAGGGCGGCACCGCCACTCATCGACTTGGCGCGCCGCTCGTCGGTTCTCCCGGGCGAATCTGATTGGCTCGTGAGGAAACCTGGGTACAGCGTGAGGGTGTCACGCGGGTGATAGGGGGCCCGGTTCCCATGCAAGGAGCAGTTTGGAAGTCTCAGGCAGTGTTCGGCGTCTCGGATGCGCGCGCGCTTGCCCTTGCGAAGCTGGTCATCTACGTGGGCATGGCCGTGGTCCTGTTGTTCACACCGTTCGTCGGCGAGCTGGCCGAGAGTGCTGCCTGGGAGGTCACGGGGTACGGGCTCGCCGGGAGACTACGGGCCTTACTCGGTACGCCGGGTGATTGCCGCTTGCTGGCACTGCTGACGGGAACCCTGGCCAGCATCGGGGCGGGTGCCTCGCTGACATTGCATGTTCATGAAGGTGCACTGCATACCTCGTGTGCACCGATCCCTCGGAGACGCCGTTTCGCTCAGTTCCCGCCTCCGCGTGGGGCGATTCACGACGCTGAGACTACACAGGCTTGTCAATGGTCGCACTGCGACGGTGTCGCAGCGAAGACCCCCCGGTACAGGAGAACCTGGAGACCGGGGGGTCTTCTGTTGACCGGACGAAGCCCGCCGTCTCGCACCGATGTGCAAGACCACCCCCGTAGCGACGTCTCCGACAACGTTCTGCGAGGTACGGGCAGTATCCGGGCCACGCACTCACACTATCACCAAGCGAGTGCGTGCGTCCCGATTAGGCAAGCAGGGAGGGGTTAAGGTGCAGTTACGAGGATCCAGACGCGCGCTAGCGGCGCTGTTGGCTCTTGTCTTGTTCGCGAGTACGGCGGTGGCCACCGCCGCCCCGTCTGGCAAGGTCAAAGCCAGCAGCAGCCAGCAACAGCGCTACGAAGAGATGATGGAGAAGGCGAAGGCGCGACAGGAGCGGGTCGTGACGCAGGAGGAGCGTGAGGCCGCCTCCGCCAACATGAACAAGCAGCTGGCAGCCCTCGGGCTTCCGGCGGATGCGACCCCCGAACAGTACTTCGCGGCGATGGAGATGCCCATGCCTGGTCCGGGAGACACCCCGGACTACTCCGGCATGACGCCGAACTGGGCGTACACGCCCAAGTTGCGCAAGTTCGTTGACGGGTTGCCGGGACTTGGCCCCGACAACGCCAACAACCTCGGCCAGTTCATGTCGGTCGCCAAACCGGACCGGGTGACCTATCCGGGGTCCGACTACTATGAGATCTCGGTGCGCGAGTACGTTGAGCAGATGCACTCTGACATGCCGCCGACAACGCTTCGTGGCTACGTCCAGACGAACATCGGTACCGATCAGTTCGGCACGTTCAACCAGGTCCCCGACCCCATCCACTACCTGGGGCCGACCATCATCGCCACGAAGGATCGCCCCGTTCGTATCAAGTTCACCAACGAACTGCCCACGGGCGAGGGTGGCGACCTGTTCATCCCGGTCGATACGACCGTGATGGGCGCCGGTATGGGTCCGCTTGAGATGGACGTGCCCGCCGGACAGCCGATGAACTACACTGAGAACAGGGCGACCATTCATCTGCACGGCGGCCGCAACCCGTGGATCAGTGACGGGACGGCCCATCAGTGGGTCACCCCGGCCGGCGAGAATACGCCGTACCCACGCGGCGTGAGCGCGGTCAACGTGCCCGATATGCCCGATCCGGGCGAGGGTGCCATGACGTTCTACTACACGAACGCACAGAGCGCCCGGCTGATGTTCTTTCACGACCACTCGTTCGGGATCACGCGCCTGAACGTCTATGCGGGAGAGGCAGCGGGATATCTGCTCCAGGATGACACCGAGAAGGCGCTTATCGCCGACGGCACGATCCCCGAGGAGCAGATTCCGCTCGTCATACAGGACAAGACGTTTGTGGACGCCGACACCATCGGGACGACGGACCCCACATGGAACTGGGGTACCGGCATGATGATGGACGGCAAGCGCATGCCCAACACGGGCGACCTGTGGATTCCGCATGTCTACATGCCGGCGCAGAACCCCTACGACATCACCGGCTATAACGCGATGGGGCGCTGGCACTATGGCCCATGGTTCTGGCCGCCTACACTCGATATCACGTACGGACCGATACCCAACCCTTACTACATCAGCCCCGAGGAGACGCCCGGTCAGCCTCCGATGATCCCCGGAGTACCGCACCCTTCGATGGGGATGGAGGCGTTCTTCGACACCCCGCTCGTCAACGGGACGGCCTATCCGGTACTCGAGGTCGATCCCAAGTCGTATCGCTTCCGGGTCCTGAACGCGGCCAACGATCGCTTCTGGAACCTGCAACTCTACGAGGCGGATCCGGACGCCGTAAGCGCTGACGGCCGGACGGGCACCGAGGTCAGGATGGTTCCGGCGGCTTCCGGACTGCCAGCGGGCTGGCAGCCTGACGGGCGCGACGGCGGTCTTCCCGACCCGTCACTCGTCGGTCCGGACATGGTTCAGATCGGCACCGAGGGTGGTTTCCTGCCCTCGCCGGTCGTACTCGAGTCCAAGCCGATCTCTTGGAACACGAACGTGACGACCTTCAACGCGGGGAACGTCGAAGCAGGCACTCTCATGCTTGGTCCGGCCGAGCGGGCAGACGTCATCGTCGACTTCTCTCAGTGGGCCGGTAAGACGCTCATCCTCTACAACGATGCACCGGCTCCGTGGCCGGCGGGTGACCCGCGCTACGACTACTACACCGGCAATCCCGACCTCACCGAGGAGGGCGGCGCGGAATCCACCGAGATCGGATTCGGCCCCAATACCCGTACCATCATGCAGATCAAGGTGGCCGATGCGCCTGCGGCCCCCGCGTTCGACAAGGTCGCGCTCGACGATGCCTTCACCACGACCACAGAGAAGGACGGCGTCTTCAAGTCGTCGCAGCATGACGTCATCGTCAGCCAGGCCCCTTACGGGCCGGCGTACGGGACCACCTTCTCCTCGACATGGCCGTACTGGGGCATCGCGAGGATCTTCGATAGCGACATGACCTTCAAGACCGTCGACGGCGACATCGTGAACCTCCCCTTCGAAGCCAAGGCCATCCAGGACGAGATGGGTGAGACGTTCGATCGCGAGTACGGACGCATGGCAGGCAAGTTGGGTCTGCAGCTGCCCGTGCCGGGCGGAGTACAGAACTTCATCGGATACGATTTCTCCGCTCCGCCGACCGAGCTCGTACAGTCCTCGGCCGAGAGCAGCAAGATCGGTGAACTCGGTGACGGCACGCAGATCTGGAAGATCACCCAGAACGGCGTCGACACCCATCCGATGCACTTCCATCTGTTCGAGGTCCAGCTGCTCAACCGCGTGGCATGGGACGGCAGGATCATGCTGCCCGAGCCTAACGAGCTCGGCTGGAAGGACACACTGAAGGTCAATCCGCTCGAGGACACGATTGTGGCGCTCCGTCCGATCGTGCCGCAGGTGCCCTTCGACCTTCCCAACAGCGTTCGTCCGCTCGATCCCACGATGCCGCTTGGAGCCGAGCTGTGGCCCAACACCGGCATCCAGGATCCGGCAGGCAACCCGGTGATCCCGGTCATCAACAGCCTCGTGAACTTCGGTTGGGAGTACATGTGGCACTGCCACATCCTCAGCCACGAGGAGATGGAGATGATGCGTCCGATCGCCGTGGGCGTGGCACCGAGGACCCCCACCGATCTCGCGGTGAACACCATGGGTGGCGCTGCCAACCTCTCGTGGGCGGACAACTCCCTCAACGAGACCGGTTTCGTCGTCCAGAGGGCTGGCGATGCCGGCTTCACCACCGAGCTCGTGACCTTCAAGGTGGCCGAGGACGCGACGTCCTACTCGGACGACACGATCGTTCCGGGTCAGACGTACTACTACCGTGTCTTCGCTACCAACGTGGTCGGCGACACGACCCAGTACCCGGAACCGGCGATCGGCTTCCCGACCATGACCGTCAACTCCGAGTTCTCGAATTCGGTCAGCGCGATGATTCCTGCGGTCACTCCCGTGGCCGCGCCCACGAATCTGACCGCGACGCTCGCGGTCGGTCCGCAGGTCAACCTTGCGTGGACGGACAACGCCACCAATGAGACCGGATTCGTGATCGAGCGCAGCGTCAACGGCGGAGCCTTCGCGCAGCTCGCCACCCGAGGGCCTCGCGGTGGCACGGGCAACACCACGTTCTCCGACGTGACCGTGGCCGTCGGCAACACCTACGACTATCGCGTCAGGGCGGTAGGGGCAGGCGGTGCCGTGTCAGCGTGGTCCAATACGGCGTCCGTGGCGATCCTCGCTCCGGCGGCGCCGTCGAACCTGACGGGCACCGCATTCAGACAGGGTAACGGCCCCAACGACAGGGTCACTCTGAACTGGACGGACAACTCCAACAACGAGAGTGGTTTCCAGATCCAGCGCGCGACCAACGCGGCATTCACCGCCAACGTGGTCAACGCGAACGTGGGAGCCAACGTCACTACCTACACAACGCCCAATGTTCCGAGGAACACCACCTTCTACTTCCGGGTGCGCGCCACGAACACGACCACAGGCCCATCAGCCTGGTCCAACACCTTCGAGGTGTTGACCCCGTAGATGCCGGGAAGGGTCCGGTGGCGCCGGCTGTGCCGGCGCCACCGGACCGACCCGCGATGACTGCAGATACGCCGCGGGAGTTCGGCCCCTGACTCCCGCACAATGAAGGGGGGTAACCCATGCGCTTCAGAGCGGCTTGGTTCTGCCTCTGCGTCTTGGCGTTCTGCGCGCCGCCGACGCATGCACTGGCCGAACCCACCGCGGAATCGGTGGGCAAGGCGATCTTCTTCGATACGAACCTCTCGACTCCACCGGGTCAGTCCTGTGCATCGTGTCACGATCCAGCGGCGGGATTCGCCGACCCGGAGCATGAAGCCGTATCTCCGGGGGCGCTTGCGGGACGATTCGGGAACCGCAACGCTCCGATGGCTGCATACGCCAAGTTCATCCCAGAGTTCGGATACGACGCGATACTGATGGCGTACACGGGCGGACAGTTCTGGGACGGCCGAGCTGCGACGCTGGAAGAGCAGGCCAAGGGCCCGTTCCTGAACCCGCTCGAGATGAACATGCCGAACAAGAAGGCCGTTGTGAGTCGCATCGCCGACTCGGCGTATGCCGAGGACTTCCTCGCCGTGTTCGGGCCGAAGAGCCTCAGCACGAAGGACGCCGATGCCGCATACGACCGGGTGGCCTCCGCGATCGCCGCCTACGAGCGGTCTGCCGAGGTGAGCCCGTTCAGCTCCAAGCACGACTATGCGATGACGCGTACCGGCAGCGCCCGCATGATGACGTTCACCATGCAGGAACGTCAGGGCATGATGCTGTTCAACGGCAAAGCCCGATGCTGGGTCTGCCACGAGACGCCGATGGGCGGCATGGGTGACGGCATGATGGGCGGCGGAGGCTCCGGCGGCGGTATGGGTGGCGGCGGCATGGGCATGGTGCCAGACCAGATCATCCTGTTCAGCGACTACCGCTACGCCAACCTCGGCATCCCGGCCAACCCCGACAACCCCTACTACACCCTGCCGAAGAAGCTCAACCCCGAAGGGGGCCAGTGGATCGATCATGGGCTCGCCGCCGTGATGCCGGGTGGCGTTGCGGCCAACCCCGAACTCGATGGCCTGTTCAAGACCCCGAGTCTTCGCAACGTGGCACTGACCGCACCATACGGACACAACGGGTACTTCGAGACCCTCAAAGAGATCGTTCACTTCTACAACACGAGGGACGTGCCTGGGGCCGGGTGGCCCGCTCCGGAGGTGTCGGCCAACATCGACACCGCGGAGATGGGGAACCTCGGGCTCAGCGATGCCGAGGAGAACGCGATCGTCGCCTTCTTGATGACCCTGAGCGACGGGTGGTGGATCCCGCCCGCTCCGTAAGCGTCTCGGTACCTCGCAGGGGATGCGTCGCGGCCCGCGGGTGCGGCAACCGTGCGCGCTGCGGAGCTGTCACGCGCGGGTCCCGCGCCGTCGCGGCACCCACCGCGCTCATCTCCGCTGCCCGGCTACCCCGCCTTCTTCACGCCCCCGCAGCCGCACCCACCCGCGCAGTCGGGGCAGGGCAGCTCGCATCCGCACTCGTGCGCAAGGTCAGCGCCGCCGAGGAGCTCCACCGCGGTCTCCTCGGCGATCCCGAGGGGGACGGTGACGAGGCGCGCTCCGTCGATCTCGACCTCGGCGAACCGGGGCTGGCGCTCGGGGTAGCGCGCGAGCACTCGGGCGATCGCGCCCTGGGCGATGCCGGCGGCGAGGTACTTGGTGTAGACGGGCTCGGTGCCGGTCGTGCGGACGAGACACGGGGTGGCGATCGGTGCGTCGGCGAGCGACATGGCGCCTCCTCGGGGCAGGTGTGCGTGCGGTCGGAGCGTTAGCATATACTAACCACACCACAGAGCGCAAGCGAACCCCGCGACGCGGAACACCACGGCGGCAGGGAGCGGTCGCAGGCAGCCGCCTACGGTAGCGTCGCCCAGGGGTGGCAGTTCATGCAGAGCCCGTCGGCCCCCCGCACGAGCATGCGGCGGTTCTGCGTCTCGTGCGGGAAGTTCTGGAAGAGCGGGTTGTCCGTCCCGGCGTCCCCGTCGGTCCGGCCGTCGCCGTAGCGGTAGACCCGCGCCGGGGCCACGTCGCCGAGCTCGCCGATCAACCGGCTGTCCTCGTGGCACTGCTGGCAGATGGGCGCATGGCCCGCCTGCTCCGGCGTGCGCGGATACGGCATCACGTAGCCGCGATTGTGCCAGGTCATGCTCGGCAGGGTGCCGATGAGCCCGAGGGAGCCGTATGTTGTCTCGAGCGACGTCTCAGACGTCAGGATCGCCACGTTGTCGTAGTGGAACGGCTCGGCGTGGGTGTCGAGCGAATCGACCGGGTGGTTGACCGTGTCGCCGCCCGAGTGCCGGCCCTGGTGGCAGGCGATGCACCAGTCCGAGCCGTAGACGTCGACGGTCCGGTCGCCGCCGGTGGGCTGCGTGCGCAGCAGCTTGCTCGACGACCACTCGGGAAGCCAGTTCAGGTCGCTCGCGTGGAACCGGATCCGCTCGCCGCTGAACGGCTCGACCACGTTCGCGCCGTGCGGGTTGTGGCAGTCGTTGCAGCTCAGGGAGTCGTCGACGCCCCCGAACTCCTGCACCCGGTCGCCCCCGGTCGCGCTGTCCCCGCCGGGGATCACGTTCGTGGTGTCGATGCGGTGGCCGCCGCCGACCTCCATGCCGCGTGCGGCGATCGCGCCGTAGACGCCCCATCCGCCCGTGCCGTCGTGGCAGACCATGCAGTTGTCGCGCACGGTGGCGCGACGGAGCAGCCGGACCCCCTCGGCGGGCGCGTCGTGGACCTTGTGGCAGATCATGCACTTGCTGCTCGTGGCCGAGAAGCCTTGATGCGGGCCGGAGCGCGTCTCGAACGGGAAGTCGTCGGAGTGGCATGACGGACAGTCGGCCCAGTCGCCCTCCCAGGTGATGTCTCCCTCGGCCCACCCGAACGCGAACGCCGGGAACACGAGAAGGGCGGCCACGATGGCCACGACGACGAGCGGCGCACGTCCCATGGGTCCCCCCAGACCTCGATGGGTGCTACCCCCTCATCATACCCCGACCCGCGCGACCCACTCCCGGATGCGGGCATCGATGTCGTCGCGAGCCGCGCGGAATGCGTCGAGTCGGCCGACGCCCTTCACGAGCGCGGGGTCATCGATCGGCCAGTGCTCACGGTGCGACACGCCGGGCCAGATGCGGGGGCAGTTCTCCTCGGCGTCGGAGCAGACGGTCACGAGCCACTGGAAGTGCATGCTGCCGAGGTACTCGTCGACGCCCTTGCTGCGCAGACCGTCGGTGGAGATGCCCGCCTCCTCGAGCACGGCGATCGTCTCGGGGCGCACCTGGGCGTGCTCCAGCCCGGCGCTGTGTGCCTCGAAGCGCTCCGGGGCGTGATGTCGCAGGAGCGCCTCGGCGAGTTGGCTGCGAGCCGTGTTGCCGGTGCACAGGAACAGGACGCGCGTCCGGGTGTCGTTCACGGGGACCTCCCTCGGCCGGTGGTGCTCGGCGTGTGTCCCTGACTACTACACGCTTCGCGCGCCTTGGGGGTTACATCGGCGTAAACCTTTGGGCGAGTCCCGGGCTGCTACACTGCTCAGCATCACCGTCTCACTCGCCGAGGAGAGCCCATGGACGCCCCGTACCACGTGCGCCGCGCCGACCGCGAGATCGTCGACCCCACCGAGCTCGACGCGCTCCTCCATGAGGGGAAGTACGTCACCATCGCGTTCGCCCGGGCCGACGAGCCCTACCTCGTCACGCTGAGCTACGGCTTCGACGCCGAGCGCCGGGCGCTCTACTTCCACACCGCGACCGAGGGCGTGAAGTACGAGTTCGCCGAGGCGAACCCGCAGGTCTGCGCGTCGGTCGTGCTCGACGGGGGCTACGTCGCCGGCGAGTGCGAGCACAACTACCGCTCGGTGGTGGTGCGCGGGACGTTCGCCCGGGTCACCGATCCCGCGGAGCTCCGTCACGGCATGCGCGTGCTCCTCGCGCACCTCGAGGACGACGCCGAGGAGTGGATGACCTCCCGCAGGCTCGACCGCGACAGCGCCTACGAGCGGATGGCGGTCGCGCGTCTCGATATCGGGTCCGTCACGGGCAAGCAGGGGAAGTAGGGGGGCTGCGAGATGCGCGGTGTGAGAGGCAAGGCTTTGCTCGTCATCGGGTGGCTCTGCGTCGGCCTCGGCGCGGTGGGGATCGTCGTGCCCGGCGTGCCGACGACCACGTTCCTGATCGTGGCGGCCTGGTGCTTCTTCCGCTCGAGCGAGCGCGCGCACCGGTGGCTCCTCGGACACCGGGTGCTCGGCCCCTACGTCAACGACTTCCTGTCCGGCAAGGGGATGCCGAGGAGAGCGAAGGTGGTGGCACTCACCATGATGTGGGTCTCCTGCACGGCCTCGGCGTGGCTGTTCATCCCGAACGTCTTCGGCAAGGTGGCGGTGATGTCGTGCGCGGTGATCGGGACGGGGCTTGTGGCGCGCGTCCCGACGCGGGTGGACGACGCCGAGACCGCCCCCGCATAGCGTCACACGCCGAGGAACCCCCGCCCGTCCCCGTCGTCCTCGCTCGCTGCCGGCAGCTCGAACAAGAAGGCCGATCCTTCGCCGACCACGCTGCGCGCCCACATGCGTCCTCCGAGCCGTTCGACCATGCCGCGCGCCATAGCCAGGCCGAGGCCGAGGCCGGACGGCTTCGCGAGCCCGCCCACGTCTATCTGCGTGAACGCGTCGAAAGCCCGCTCGAGTTCGGGTTCGGACACGCCGGACCCCGTGTCGCTCACGCTGAACCGGACGCGATCGCCACGCACGGTCGCGGCCACGACGATCTCCCCCGCGTCCGAGAAGCGCACCGCGTTCGAGATCAGCCGGATGAGCACCTGACGCAGCCGTTCACGGTCCGTGCGCACCCACACCGTCGCGGGGCTCGGCGCGCTACGCAGGCACAGACCCTTCTCGCGCGCCGACCGCTCCATCAGCTCGCACGCCGCCCTGATCGCGGCATCGGCGTCGACATCGGTCACCCGCATCTCGAGCGCGCCTGCTTCGAGCCGGGTGAAGTCGATGACGTCCTCGATGAGCCGGGCGAGGTGCTTGCCGGCGCTGTTGACCGTCTCGAGATGCGACCGCTGTTCGCCGGAGAGCTCCCCGCTCATGCCGAGGAGGAGGATCCCGGAGTAGCCGATGATGTGGTTGAGGGGGGTGAGCAGCTCGTGGCTCACGGCCGCGGCGAACGCGCTTCTGCCCTCGCGGGCCACCTCGAGCTCCTCCTCGAGCGAGGCGATCCGGGCGTGTGCCGCCGCGAGCTCTTGGCGCAGTCGCGTCACCTCGTCGGCGGACTCGTCCCCTGGAGCGGACTGTCCGGTGGCCTCGGCAGTCATCGCGAGTCGCTCTTCCGCGCGCGCTTGACGGCGTACATCGCCTCGTCCGCGGCCTCGGCCAGCTCCTCGAGCCGACACTCGCCGGGGGTGTCGCATCGCGCGCTCCCCACACTGACGGCGAGCGGTCGCTCCTCGCCGCCGGGACCCGGTATCGGCGGAGTGTCCGCCAGAGCCTGCTGGAGCCGGCTCACGAGCATGTCGATGCCGCCGGGACCCGTCTCCACGACGAGCGCGGCGAACTCGTCCCCGCCGAGGCGGCCGATGACGTCCGCCGCCCGGGTCGAGCGGCGCAGGGCGTCCGCCGTGAGCCGGATCGCCTCGTCGCCGGCCGCGTGGCCGAAGTCGTCGTTGAGCGCTTTGAGGCCGTCGACGTCGGCGAAGAGCATGCCGGTCGGGTTCCCGGCGCGCGCCGCCTGCTCGACGGTCTGGCGCGCGAACAGGTCGAAGCCGCGACGGTTGTACAGCCCGGTCAGCTCATCGACGAGCGCGAGCTGCTCGAGCCGCTGCTGGGCGTTGCGCCGGTCGGTCACGTCCTCGGTCGCGCCGAGGATCTGTGAGACCCGGCCGTCGCCGAGGCGCTGGAACACCGTGTAGCGGGTGGAGAGCCACCTCCATGCCCCGAGGGAGTCGAGCGCGCGGTACTCCCACTCACGGACCTGCCCGTCCTCGAGCGAGACCGCGATGTCGAGGTGACCGCTGAACTCCTCGGCCGCCGAGGGGTGCAGCAGGTCGACGATGCCATCGGGGCCGAGGTCGGACCGGTCCTCCTCGGCGAATCCGAGCAGTGACGCGAGCGGCCGGTTCGCGTAGACGGTCCGGCGCCGCTCGAGGTCGTAGATGTGGATCACGCTGGGCGTCGTGTCCAGGATGCTCTGGATCAGGCGTCTGCCCCGTTCGAGGTCGGCGTTTCGGCGGGCGAGCTCTCGCTGCACGTTCACGAGCTCGTTGTTCAGACGCGTGAAGTCGGCGTAGGGCCCCTGGGAGGGCGTCCGCGCGTCTGCGATCTCGTCCTTGCGAAGTGTCCGCACCATGTTCACCAGCTCGTTGTTCATCGCGAGGAACTCCTCGACCATCGCGAGGAGATCCGTTCGCGTGCCGGCGACCAGAACCAGGAAGCCGTCGGCGGAGCGGGCGCCCGAGAAGTGGAGCGCCTCGATGGCGTCGGTGAGGGCCACGTTGATCTCGTCGTTGAACGCGGTGCCGCGCTCGATCAGCCCCGTGAAGAACGCGTCGAACTTCCCGCAGCTCTCCACGTCGACGATCTCGGCGAGTCGCACTCCCGTTCGCACGGGGTGCCGGGTCGGCAGACCGGCCTCGATGACCTCGGTGACCACGCCGTCCGCATCGCAGACGACGGCGAGACCCGACCCTGGGTACAGGTGCGGGGTTCTCATCGGCGGGCACCGGAGACGAGTTCGGACGCCGTACGGATCGCTGAGGGGGCGTCAGGCGCGTACCCGTCCGCACCGACCCGCTCCCACAGTCCGGGCGACAGGTTGAACGGGTATCCGCCCACGATCACCGGGACGTCACGGGTCCGCTCGTCGGCCCTGAGCGCGTCGATCACGTTCGCGACCTCGGGAACGTGATAGGCCATGGTGGCGGAGAGGCCGAGGACGTCGGCGTGCCGCCCGGCGACCGCGTCGACGATCGAGGCGACCGGGGTGTTGGCGCCGATGAAGTGCGTGCCCCACTCCTCCATCTCGAAGAAGTCGGCGACCATCCGCAGGCCCATCTCGTGCAGCTCGTGACCGACGCATGCCGCGACGAGCGTCCGGCCGTTCGTGCCCGAGCCGAAGATGTAGGGGTAGAGCCTGGCCATGACGAGCTGCGTGACGCCGGTGACGAAGTGCTCCTGCGCCACGGTGATCTTCCCGGTCTGCCAGAGCCGTCCGAGCTCAAGCTGTACCGGCTCGAAGACGTGCAGGTAGATGTCGCGGACCGGGACTCCGCGTTCCACGGCGTCGAGTATCGTCCGTGACGCCTCGTGGCGGTCGCCGCCCAGAGCCGCGCCGAGGTAGCGCATCGCGAGTGCCGCGTGCGGGCGTTCGGGTGCGATCTGCGAGGTGATTCCGGTCGATCGATACGGCAGCGTCTCGAGCGCGCGCTCGACGACCCGCGTGGCCGCGGCCGCGTGCGCGGGATCGATCGCGGCCCCCACCGCACTGGCGACGTCGGCGAGACTCCCGGTCAGCCACTCCTCCGGCAGGCCGAGGTTCTCGAAGAGGACGCGCACCCAGAGCACGTAGTCGTCGAACAGGACCTGATCGCCCGCCCACAGCGCCGTCGCGAGGAAGTCGACGTGATACCGGGTGTCTTGGCGGGCGTGCGCGAGCTGCGACTCGGAGAAGGTCTCCCGGAGTCCGGGCCACCGGCTCCACTGGCGCTCCAGCGCTTCGGAGACGATGTCGTCGGCGGCGACCCGTATGGCGTGAGCGGCATCGATACCTGGTGCGGGCAGGAGGACCACCTCCGTGCTTCTGTGAGCCTGCCGGGTGGGGCGAGCTGTCTCCAGGGTACCCCGCCGTCACCGGGCGGGAAAGCAGCCGCTCGGACAGATTCGTCGCCGGGTGTGCTCGTCCCCGGGTCTCGGCGCATCACGCGACGGAACGCCCCCGGCGCAGGCGCCGCGAGCGTTCCGGGTTCGGCCATGTGCACCGGGTCAGAGGTCACATGCCATGGCAGAACGCGCAGACCTTGGCCATGCCGCTGGCGCCGCCCGACATCATGTAGCCGTTGTGGATACCGGCAGCACCCTTGCCGTTCGGCGCGAAGGCGAACGCGGGCGCCGCAGCTGCGGCGACAAGCGCGAACGCGGCCAACGCGACCAACAGTCGCTTCTTCATGGATCGACCCTCCTTCCGTACGCCCCTGAACTGTGCGGACGCGGTATGTATACCGTGGTTCCCGTCCGCCGAGACCGGATGGGAGGGATGAACGGGACGGACGGCGTCCCGGGGTCGCTCGGTGGTCTGCTCAAGGGGCTTAACGGTCGAGCAGGCGCCGGACGGCGTTCACGGCCGGCGTGAGCAGGATGCTCGGCACGAACATCGACGCGCTCATTCGTCGTCTCCCGGGCGTTGTCGCATGCGCTTCACGCCCGAGCGCCGCACCTTGCCCTCGACCCGCCGCTTGCGGGCGGCAGCCGAGGGGCGCGTCTTCACCCGCGGCGTACGGGTGCGTCCGAGCGCCTCGAGCCGCGCACGGAGCCGCCGCACGCACTCGTTCTTGTTGCGCAGCTGGCTGCGCTCCCGGCGGCACACGACCGTCACGCCGGTGGGACGGTGCACGAGCCGGACCGCGCTGTCGGTCGTGTTGACCGACTGCCCGCCGGGCCCGCTCGAGCGAAAGACGTGCACGTCGCACTCGCCGAGGAGTTCCTCGTCCGTGCCGGGCACCACGTAACCGGCGGGAAGCCTTCCCGCCCCGTTCTCGCCCTCCGTGGTCATCGCCGCGCGCTCACCCCTCGGTGATAGAGATCGCGTCGACCGGGCACATGTCCGCCGCGTCGCGGACCGGCCCGTAGAGCTCGGGCTCGGGGTCGTCGTTGATGACGTAGGCGAGGCCGTCGTCCCGAAGCTGGAAGACCTCCGGGCACGTGTCCTCGCACAGACCGCAGCCGATGCACAGGTCGTGGTCGACGACAGCTTTCATGGCGATCTCCTCGGTCCGGATGCCGATGCGGGCACCGCCGCCCGCGTACCGACATTCTACCCACCCGTCCCGCCCGAGAACCGCCCCGCTCGGGTACAGACGCCCTATGGGAGACGTGGTGCTCGGCACATGCTCGTGGACCGATCCGACGATGGTCGAGCGGTACTACCCGCGCGCGCTCTCCTCGGCCGAGGAACGCCTGCGCTACTACGCCGCCCGGTTCGACACGGTGGAGGTCGACTCCGTCTTCTACGGCCTGCCGAGGGTCGAGTACGCCGAGCGGTGGGCCGAACGAACGCCACCCGGGTTCATCTTCCACGTCAAGGCGTACGGGATGATGACGTGGCACGAGGTCGACGAGCGCTCGCTCCATCCGGAGCTCCGCGGGTACGCCTACGAGCGCACCGAGCGCGGCCGGGTCCGGCTGCCCGAGCCCGCGATGCTCGAGCGCGCGTTCGGGCTCTTCGCCGAGGCGATCGAGCCGCTGCGCCGCGCGGGCAAGCTCGGGGGCGTGCTCATGCAGTTCCCGCCGTACTTCGCCGCGAGTGACCCGACCCGTCTCGCGCGCCACCTCGACTACCTCGAGAGCGCGCAGGCGATGCTCGAGCCGACCGGCGCGACGATGCTCGTCGAGTTCCGGCACCCCTCGTGGGTCACGGGCGCGCAGCGTGCGCGCACCATGCGCTTCCTCGCCGATCACGGGATGGCCTACGTGAGCGTCGACGCCCCGCAGTTCCCCGAGCGCTCCACGATGCCCCCGCTCGCCGAGGCGACCGCGCCGTGGGCCTACGTCCGGATGCACGGCCGCAACCGCGAGACCTACTTCGCCCGCACCGCGAGCGCCGCCGACCGCTTCGACTGGCTCTACTCCGCCGAGGAGCTCGACGAGTGGCGCGAGCCCATCCGGCGGCTCGCCGGCCAGGCCGAGCGCACCTGGGTGATGTTCAACAACTGCCGCTACGACTACGCGCCGCGCAACGCGCGCGAGATGGCCGGGGTGCTCGGCGACGTCGTGGCGCCGCGCGCGGGGGGCGCGTCCACCGGGGAGCCGGCCCCCTCGGCGGACCGGACCGGGCCGGGCGACCAGCTCGGCCTCGGCGTCTGAGGAGCGGGTTTATCCATTCGTAAGGGTTTCGTATGCACGCCTGCGTTGTTTTGTTCCCCGTCCGGCTCGTACGGTCTGTCCGACGTACAGGGAAGCGGTGTCGCGCCGGGTGGCGCGGCGCGACGAAGGAGGGAACGACGTGGGTGTGGTACGGAACGTGTTCAAGCGCAAGATGAGGGCATTCCTCACCATCTTCGGCATCACCATCGGGGTCTTCGCGCTCGTGGTGATGGGCGGGCTGGCCGAGAAGCTCAATCTGCTCGTCGACGGCGGCGTCGACTACTACAAGGACAAGGTGCTCATCACCGAGGGCGGCTCCGGCGCCGCGGTCCTCGGCAGCTCGCCGATCACGACCGACCTGGTCGCCGAGATCGAGGCGATCGAGGGCGTCGAGCTCGCCTCGGCCGAGGTCGGGATGGTGCTCGACGACGACCCCACGGCGGTGACCTTCGGCATCCCGCCGATGATCGTGGGAGACGACCTCAGGTGGCTCGAGATCCCGGATGCCGCGCTGCGCATCGCCGACGGGCGCGAGCTGACCGTCGATGACAGCGGCGTCGCGGTGGTCGGCGCAGACCTCGTGGCGATGCTCGACGCCGAGGTGGGCGGGACGATCGAGCTTCGCGGCGAGACCTTCGAGGTCGTGGGTATCGCGGAGAAGACGCTCGCGGGCACCGACACGCTCGTGCGTGTCCCGATGGCCGACGCGCAGCGCCTCTTCCACGCGACCCTGCCGGCCGCGCTCCAGGACGTCCTCGAGCCCGAGACGCTGGCGCTCCAGATCGTCGCGTACGCGGCCGACGGCGTCGATGCCGACGAGCTCGCGACGGAGATCGCGGCGTCCGTGGAGGGCATCTCGGCGACCGGGCCTGAGGCCTTCCAGGCGCAGGTGGTCGACAGCATGGCGATGTTCAACACGATCATCTTCGGCGTGGCGCTCGTCTCGCTCCTGGTGGGTGGCCTGTCGGTGATCAACACCATGACGATGGCGGTCGCCGAGCGGACCCGCGAGATCGGCGTGCGCAAGGCGATCGGTGCGACCTCGGGCGCGATCATGCGGCAGTTCGTGGCCGAGTCGGCGGTGATCGGCGTGACGGGCGGCCTGCTCGGTCTTGGGCTCGGTTGGCTCACCACGCTCGCGCTCAACAGCGCGGGTGACGCGAGCGCGACGGCGCTCTTCGAGGTCACGACGCGCCTCGCGCTCGGCTCTGTCGGGTTCGCGCTCGTGCTCGGCGTGCTCGCGGGACTCTATCCCGCCTGGCACGCGGCACGCCTCGACCCGGTCCGCGCGCTTCGCTACGAGTAGCCGCCAGGCTCCGGACAGACGACGACTTCCTTGAAAGGATGCGATACCAGTGAACGACAACATCATCGAGATCACCGGCGTGACCAAGCGCTACCGCCTCGGCAAGGACAACTACGTCAACGCGCTTCGAGGCGCGGACCTGACGGTGGCGCGCGGCGAGATGGTCGCCCTGATGGGGCCGAGCGGCTCGGGCAAGTCGACGCTCATGCACATCGCGGGCTGCCTCGACCGGGCCGACTCGGGCGAGGTGCGCCTCGGCGGACGACGCGTCGACACCCTCCGGGGGCGCGAGCTCGTCAGCGTCCGCGGACGCGAGGTGGGCTTCATCTTCCAGGGGTTCAACCTGATCCCGACCATGACCGCGGTCGAGAACGTGGCGCTCGCCGCCGAGTACGCCGGCGTGAGCAAGCGTGACGCGATCCGCCGGGCGACCGGTCTGCTCGAGCTCGTGGGCCTCGGCGATCGGATGCGGCACACGCCCACCGAGCTCTCCGGCGGCCAGCAGCAGCGCGTGGCCATCGCGCGGGCACTCGTGAACGGGCCGGGGATCGTGATGGGCGACGAGCCCACCGGTGACCTCGACACCGCAACGAGCGAGGAGATCGTGGGCGTGATGCGCGACATCAACACCGACCAGGGCACCACGTTCGTGTTGGTCACGCACAACCCCGAGGTCGCCGAGGCGTGCGACCGCACGATCAACATGCGCGACGGCGTGGTCGTCGACGACGGCATGGCGCTCTTCACCGAGTACCGGAGCGCATAGTCGGCTTGAATCGGTGCATAGCCGAGTGGTTCAATGGGGTCCTTCCGTCATCGACCGGGGGGACCCCGTTGCGCATCCTTCGTGACATCTTCAGGCGCCGCCTGCGCTCGTCACTGACCATCTTCGGCATCGCGATCGGGGTCTTCGCCCTCGTGATGCTCGGGTCGGTCGCCGAGAGCATGAACCGTATGGTCGAAGGCGGGACCGAGTACTACGCCGAGAAGGTGATGGTATCGGACGACTCGGGCGCCGGGAGCATGAGCGTCACCCCGATGTCGCTCTCGATGATCGAGCGGATCGAGGAGGTCGAGGGCGTGAGCCGGGCCTCGGCGTCGCTCTCCGTGCTCCTCGACGACCTCGGCGCCGTGCAGATGGGCATGCCGGCGCTCATCATCGGGAGCGACCTGCGCGACCGCGGCTTCGAGACCTTCCCGCTCACGCTCGCCGAGGGGCGCGACCTCGAGCCGGGCGACCGCCGGGCCGCGGTCGTGGGTGCCGACCTCGTGACGCGCCTTGAGGCCGAGGTGGGCGGCGAGGTCGAGCTGCGCGGAGAGACCTTCGAGGTGGTGGGGATCCTCGGCAAGACGTTGACCACGCCCGACTCCACGGTCTACGTGCCGCTCGCCGACGCGCAGGACCTCTTCGCGGAGCAACTGACCGCGCCGGTGCGCGAGGCGCTCGACATCCGCGACGTCGCGACCGGCCTCGTGGTCTTCCACGCCGAGGACGTGGACTCCGACGAGCTCGCCGCGCGTATCGAGGCCGAGGTCGCCGACGTGCGGGCGGTGGGCCCCGGCGCCTTCGAGGAGCAGATCGGCAGCATGATGGGGATCTTCAACAGCGTCATCTTCGGCGTGGGGATGATCGCGCTCGTGGTCGGCGGCCTGTCGGTCGTCAACACCATGACCATGTCGGTCGCCGAGCGGACCCGCGAGATCGGCGTGCGCAAGGCCGTCGGCGGCTCCGACGGCGCGATCATGCGCCGCTTCCTCGGCGAGTCGGCGCTCATCTCGACGCTCGGCGGGGGCGCGGGGCTCGCGCTCGGTGCGCTCGCGATCGGGGCGCTCGACGCGCCCGGCTCCGCGATGGCGGGGACCTTCCTGCTGAGCGCGCGCCTCGCCGCGGGCTCGCTCGCGTTCGCGGTCGCGCTCGGCGTGCTCGCGGGCGCGTGGCCGGCCTGGCATGCGGCGCGCCTCAACCCCGTCGAGGCGCTGAGGTACGAATGAGAGAGAGGGTCGTCCCATGAGGGTCGTACGGAACGTGTTCAGGCGCAGACTGCGCGCCTTCCTCACCATCTTCGGCATCACCATCGGCGTGCTCGCGCTCGTGGTGATGGGCGCGATGGCCGAGAAGCTCCAGTTGCTCGTCGACGGCGGGGTCGAGTACTACGGCGACAAGGTCGTGGTCTCCGGACCGGGGAGCATCGGCGGCTTCGGCGTCGAGCCGCTCTCGCGCGACCTCATCGGCGAACTCGAGGCGATCGACGGCGTCTCCCGCGCCTCGGGGTCGGTCATGATGCTGCTCGACGAGGAGGTGGGAGCCGTGAGCTTCGGCGTGCCCGCCAACATCAACGGCGAGGACGGGCGCGCCGAGGGCTACGAGTCGTTCGAGGTCCGCTTCGCCGACGGCCGCGCGGTCGAGCCCGGCGAGCGCGGCGTGGTCGCGGTGGGCGCGGACCTCGTGGGCAAGCTCGAGGCCGAGGTCGGGAAGAGGGTGACGATCCGCGGCGAGTCCTTCGAGGTCGTGGGCATCGCGGAGAAGACGCTCACCGCTCCCGACCAGGCCGTGATGATGGGCCTCGAGGACGCGCAGGACCTGTTCGTCGCCTCGCTCCCCGCGGCGGTCCGCGAGACCGTCGACGCGCGCGAGCTGGTGACCTCGATCGCCGTCTATCTCGACCAGGGCCGTGACCCCGACGCCATGGCCCGCGTCATCGCCGAGGAGATCCCCGACATCACCGCTATGGGACCGGAGGGTTTCCAGACCTCGGTCCAGGAGCCCCTGCAGATCTTCAACCAGATCATCTACGCCGTCGCGCTCGTCTCGCTGCTGGTGGGTGGCCTGTCGGTGATCAACACCATGACCATGGCGGTCGCCGAGCGGACCCGCGAGATCGGCGTGCGCAAGGCGATCGGCGCGTCGGACGGCGCGATCATGCGCCAGTTCGTGGCGGAGTCCGCGGTGATCGGGTTGGTGGGAGGCGTGCTCGGCCTGCTCGCGGGCTGGGGCATCGTGCTCGCGGCGAACAGCGCCGGCGCGGCGAGCGCCACCGAGCTGTTCCTGCTCACGCCCCGGCTCGCGTTCGGGGCGGTGGGCTTCGCGGTGGTCCTTGGCGTGGTGTCGGGGCTCTATCCGGCATGGCACGCCGCACGGCTCGACCCGGTCGAGGCCCTGAGGTACGAGTAGACCCCGTACGGGGAGAGGAGCGTTCGCATGGATCCGATCGTCACGGTGGCGGGACTCACGAAGCGGTACCGCCTCGGCAAGGACAACTACGTCGATGCGCTGCGCGGCGCGTCGCTCGAGATCGCGCGCGGCGAGATGGTCGCCATCATGGGGCCGAGCGGGTCGGGCAAGTCCACCCTCATGCACATCGCAGGCTGCCTCGACCGGCCCGACTCCGGTGAGGTGCACCTCAACGGGCGCCGGGTCGACCAGCTGCGCGGTCGCGCGCTCACCACGGTCCGCGGACGCGAGGTGGGCTTCATCTTCCAGGGGTTCAACCTCATCCCGACCATGACCGCGCTGGAGAACGTGGCGCTCGCCGCCGAGTACGCGGGCGCCTCCCGTCGCGACGCCGCCGACAAGGCGCGCTCGCTCCTCGAGCTGGTGGGGCTCGCCGACCGCATGCGGCACGCGCCCACCGAGCTCTCCGGCGGGCAGCAGCAGCGCGTGGCGATCGCACGCGCCCTCGTCAACGACCCCGCCATCGTGATGGGTGACGAGCCCACCGGCGACCTCGACACGGCCACCAGCGCCGAGATCGTGGGCGTCATGCGCGAGATCAACACCGAGCGGGGCACGACCTTCGTGCTCGTGACGCACAACCCCGAGGTCGCCGAGGTGTGCGACCGCACGATCCACATGCGCGACGGGATCGTGGAGGCCGTGACCGCCTAGCCGAGGTAGCGGTTCCGTTCGTCGGCGACCAGCTCGCCGTCGCGCACCTCGAGCACGCGGTCGGTGCGCTGGGCGACGGACCGGTCGTGCGTGACGATCAGGAACGCCGTGCCGGTCTCCTTGCTGACCTCGCGGAACAGGTCGTAGACCAGGTCGGTGTTCGCGGTGTCGAGGTTGCCGGTGGGCTCGTCGGCCAGCAGCAGCGCCGGCCGGTTCATGAGCGCCCGCGCGATGGCGACCCGCTGTTTCTGGCCTCCCGAGAGCGCGTTGGCGTTCTTCTCCTCGAGCCCCTCCAGGCCGAGGAGCCCGAGGGTCTCGACCGCGCGGCCGCGGATATCCTCGGCGGGGAGCGCTCCGGAGATGAGCGCGGGCATCGCGACGTTCTCGAACACGCTGAACTCGGGCAGCAGGTAGTGGAACTGGAAGACGAACCCGATGAGCGAGTTGCGCAGGGCCGCGCGCTCCGGCTTGCCGAGGGAGCCGGTGTCGGTGCCGCGGTAGCGCACGTGCCCGCCGCTCGGCGTGTCGAGCAGGCCGAGGAGGTTCAGCAGTGTTGACTTGCCGGAGCCGGACTGCCCGATGATGCTCGCGAACTCACCTTCGGCGAACTCGAACGTCACGCCGCGCAGCGCGTGCGTGGCGGCGTCTCCGGAGCCGTAGACCTTCTCGAGGGCGTCGGCGACGAGAAGCGGCGGGGCGGCGGGCGTGGGCTCAGCCACTCTGGATCACCTCGATCGGGTCGAGGCGCGAGGTCGAGCGCGTGGGGATGATGCTCGAGCCGAGCGCCACGCCGATGCCCACCGCCGCCGAGAGCGCGATGAAGCCGGGCTCGGGCCGGATCGCGAAGTCGAGCGGCACGAACGAGAACGACCAGATCAGCGCGAACCCGAGCGCGAGGCCGCCGAGGGTGCCGCCGCTGCCGAGCAGCAGCGCCTGCCAGAGGAAGATGCGTCCCGCACGCGCGTCGGAGAGCCCCATCGCCTTCAAGATCCCGATCTGGCGCGTCTTCTGCACGGCGCTGATGGCGAGCGTGGACGCGATGCCGAGCGCGACCGCGACCAGCACGAACGCCTGGATCATGTAGGAGGAGGCCGACTGGCTCTGCAACGCGGTGAGCAGGTCGGCGTTCGCGGCCTGCCACTCCGTGACCGTCACGCTGCGGATCGCCGTGCGCCACTCCGCGGCCACCTCCGCCGAGGAGAACGGGTCGCGCATCTGGATCTCGATCGCCGAGAACTCATCGGCGCGCCAACCGGTCAGCGAACGCGGGAGCCCGGCGCTCACGAACGCCTGGCGCTCGTTCGCCGCGGCCGCGCCGAGGTCGACGACCGCGGTGAGGGTCGGCCGCGCGGTGCGGTTCCCCGCGAAGGTGAGCGGCACCGCGTCTCCCGGGACGAGCCCGTACTTCTCGGCGAAGTCCACGCCGAGCACGATGTCGCCGTCGCCGAGGCGCGGAGTTCCCGCCACGGTGCGTCCGGACAGGTCGTAGATCGCGTCGAGCCCCCCGAGCTCGCCGCCTTTGAGGGAGAGGGGCGCGCTGTCCTCGCCGTCGCTGTAGAGCGCCGAGGCGTCACGCACGGCGGCGACCGCTCCGGGCTCGACGCGCGGCTCGGCGGCGATGAGCTCGCGGATCGCCTCGGTGAATGTGACGGGGTCGCCCTCCTCGGCGGCCGAGATCGTGACCTGGGGCGCCGAGCCGATCGTCTGGTCGACGAGTCCGGCCTGCAGGCTCACGATGAGCGACCCCACGAACACCTGCGTGGCGATCCCCACCGCGATCCCCGCCATGATGAGCGCCGACTGCGCGGGACTGGAGCGCAGGAAGCGGGCGGCGATGCGCAGCGAGAGCATCTCAGCCGTCCTTGCGGGGCGGGGAGGGGGCCGCCTCGGCGGGTGCGGCGGGAGTCGCGCCGGGAAGCCCGAGCGCGGCCGGGTCGAGCGTGAGGTCGGCCAGCTCGCCGGCGTCGCGCGCGAACGCGGGGCCACCGGCGACGACGCGGGTGCCCGAGGGCAGGCCCGCGCGGAGCCGCTCGACCGTCTCGCGGAGGCGCACCCGGTGGTAGTGGGTCGATGCGGAGAGGACCACGAGGACGGCCCCGAGGCGCTCGGCGGCGTCGCAGATCTCGGTCACCGGGGTGTCCGCGCCGAGGAAGTGCGCGTCGTAGCCCGCGAGCAGGAAGCGGTCGAGCATCATCCGCAGGCCGAGGTCGTGGAACTCCTCGGGCGGGCAGGCGAGCAGCGCGGTCTCGCCCCGGCGCGGGAGTGCGGCGGCGGCCTCGATCACGAGGGGAGCGAGCGACTCGACGGCCGTGCGGACCGTGGCGGTCGCGTAGTGCTCCTCCCACACCCGGGTCGCACCCCGCTGCCACGCCGCGCCGGTGTCGGCCATGAGCGGGCCGAGCACGAGCGTGTAGAGGTCGGGGACGGTGATCGCGCCGCTTCCGGCGACCCGCAGCACGAGCTCGATGGCCGTCTTCCGGTCGCGGGCGGCGAGTGCTTCGTCGAGGTCGGCCCGCACCTGTGCGACCAGGGATTCGGCGGGCTGCTGTCCTGTGGCGGGACGGGGTGTGTTCTCCATGCAACAGATGCTACCCCAAGGTGTGGACAAGCGTGCGGACGCACGGTAGAATCGCGTTCGCTGTCCCACATGGGGGTATAGCTCAGTTGGTTAGAGCGCTGGCCTGTCAAGCCAGAGGCCGCGGGTTCGAGTCCCGTTACTCCCGCCACAGAGAATATGCAGGTCAGTCACTGTTAAGGTGGCTGGCCTGTTTTACTTCTTCGGAAGAGTGAGGCCGTTTTCCTACGTATTCCTACGGGGGCGAGCTACCAGGGAGTAAGCCGCCTGCCCCAGGGCGTGCTCCCTTGCGAGCCAGTCATCCATGTCCGTCGAGGCCACTGCCCGCTCTTCATCGTAGACGCCGATGTAGTAGGCAAGCGTCGTTTTGGCCTGTTCATGCCCGAGGACGTCTTGCATGAATGCCGCACTGCGACCCTGGCGAGCTAGGGCGCTGGCGTAGGTCCGACGAAGGTCGTGCATCGTCAGATCAGGGCGAAGACCGGCTGCCTCGACTGACGGCTTCCAGATCCGGGAGCGGAAGTTGTTGACGTTGACCGGACGACCAGTCGGAGACGGGAACAGCAGATCCAGTTCGCTCGGTGGAGCCGTCTCCATGTGTTGGCGAAGCGTCTCGACGGTCGTGTTCGGCATGGGTATCACCCTGCGTGCCCGGCGGGTCTTCAATGGCGCCAGTTCATGACCGACGAGTTGATGGGTCACATGCAATAACCCAGCTGCGAGATCCGCATTGGAACGTACAAGCCCAAAGGTTTCTGAGCGTCGAAGTCCGCAGGTGGCCATGACGGTCAGAGCAGGGCGCCAGTAGGGGGGAGTGGCGGCGATCAATGCCCGTATATCGGCAGGAGATAGCGGACGGATACGACGCTCGGGCTGCCGTGGCAGGTTGGTCACCGGTGTGGCCATCGGGGCCTGCGTGCTGTAGCCCATTGACTCTGCGAACCTAAAGATCTGCGACAGCCTGACCACGACCTTGCGCACATAGTTGTCGCTCAGCCCCTTGGATGAGACCCAACTGACGAAACGGTATACGTCCGGCTTCGTCACGGACGAGACCGCCACATTGCCGAAGTGCTCACGGATGTAGCGAGCCTGATACCCGTAGTCTGCACGGGTGCTTGGGCGCAGGTTCACCGTCTGCAGAGCGAGCCATTCATCGACGAGCGACGAGAAGGCTATGTCTTTGTGCTCTACGGGCGTGATCCCGAGACGGATCCGCCGATCTGCCTCCGCGTAAGCCAGTTTGGCGTCGGCCTCAGTCTTGAACGTACCGACCCATTCAGAACGCTTGAGGTGGCGGTTGTATACGTTGACGGCGAACCGGAGCTCGCCTTTGCTGGTCTTGTACTTCTTGATGGACATGGTCTTCTCCTCGGAGGTCGATAGGGCAAAGTGGGCGAAAGTAGGACAAAGTGCCACAAGGTGTGATGATGTGCCGCATTTCCGCAGGTAAATGGGCAAAAAAGATCGTTCAGAGCGGATCCGTAAACTGCGATCCGGAGTACTATTAAGAGAGAGACAAACACTACCGAGGACAGCTGATGGCACCGAGAACACCAAGAACCAAGCAGTCGATACTCAAGCGGGATGCGGCCGGAAACGTCGTCTACGACGAGTCGGGGCGACCCGTAGTCGAGCGCCGCGTCACCGCGTCGAGAGCGCGTTTCAGGAGCACCAAGCCCTCCTCTAGCGGTCAGTGCGTCAGCCGTGTGATGACTGATGAGGAACGCGAACGCTATGGGTTGCCGGCCGCGTCGCTCAGTGCCGATGAACGCGAGCGTGTCGGGCGTGCTGCCTTGTCAATGACTGCAGATGAGCGGAGGCTCCACGGCTACTAGGACAAGAGCGCGACAACCTTCCCGGGCATCACATGGGGCGGACGACCACAGAAGGCGGTCGTCGAAGGCGCCCCGCGAGTACCGGCTCGCGAATGAAGTCCTCCCACGAGGAGCATGGAGCGGCACCACCCCACAAGCCGTTGAGGAACTCGTTTGGTTCGGCCGTCCCTGGGGGTTCCCAGGGTTCGACCGGTGGAAGGCACTAGGTGCTCTCCCCGGGAAGAGGGCCATCGCTTGCGTATGCATTTACATACGACCAACGACTGCCATGCTACAGTCCCGAGCGCACCTTACCCAGATCAACACCCCCACCGGGGTACCGCCGTCGCAGTTGCCGAGAGGCAAGCGGACATCGACCAAGGTATCAAGCTGCACCTGGGGCCGCTGACTCTCACACGAGTTTGGAGGTCGATGTCTTTCCGAGACAGGGCGGGTGTGTGTCCATAAGCACGAGAACGCCGTCAATGTAACAGCGTGAGGTTCGTCTTACGAGGTGGACGCACACCTTCACGTGTCGACGATCCTCCGGGAGCGGAGACAGCGAGCGCAGCGAGCCCGTTCGGTTTGCAACAGCACGAGCGAGGCGACCTCTGCTAGAGGCGAGCAGGCCGTAAGAAAGTGAGTGGTCATCAGCACGACTGCTGAGTGATGCGCACTTCCCACTGACGGCAACCACGGGCTTAGCAAACGAGCGACTGAGCAACACGAGACCATTCAGTAAGAAGGGAGTCATCTCATGGACCAGCAGACCGACTACGAAGATCTTGACGGACTCGATCGGGCAGCCATCGATCTCGCCGACGCCTTCATCGGTGTCTCATTCGGGAGGCTGATCTCATTGATCGGCCTCGCCAGCATGCTGCTGACGGGTGTCGGCTACCTCGCGGTTGCCTATTTCAAGTAGCTGGAGGACTGCTCTTGTGCCCTTTAGCAGACGCTACCGGAACGAACTACACATATGCGACATCAGGCGCTTGGAGCCCATATGCCTAAGACCGCACAAGGATCGAGAGCATCAGCCCTGAACCGGCTGTCCCACGGCTGCAACGTCGAGGGAGTCCTTCCCTGCAAACAGGAGAACTGCGTTTGGGCCGAGGGCTGCCGGCTGGATCCGTACACACGAGAGAACGGATGGCCATTATACGGAGACCCATGCCACCTAGAGCAGCGTGAACTGGATGCTTACATCCTTTGGGCACGGCGCTTGTACGCCTACGCAAAGCAGTGGCTCACCGACGAAGAGTTTGAGGACCTCATCCACCGACTCGGCCTGTTGCGTCTACGCTCACGGCGCGTTGTTCAGCGGTTGAACCATGAGGGCCTAGTCCACTACATCGAGCTCTCGAACGGCCAGAAGCTGCACCGGGAGCCGATCGCTTCAAGACGCTACCTAGCGAGCGTGAACCACCAGAGAGACAAGATCATGGAGCGACTCGCCGAAGAGCCCTCGACGAAGGCCGAGAAGGCTCGCAGGGCGAAGATGAAGCGCATACGAGACCGTGAGGCGCGAGACCAGGAGATCGCACTGCTGATGATCCGACACCGCTACTTTCGGCCATACGAGGGCGAAGAGCGGCTGGATCTCAGCAAAGCCCCCGAATGGATACTTCGCATGGTTGACGAGAAGTTTGCATCAACCCGTGGCGACCACAACCGAGACAACTAGCCCTGTAAGGCTGCAGAGAAGACGCTTGCAACGAGCACGAGGTGCAGCAGCACCGGGAGCGCCATCACGACGATGAGCCCCGTGGCGACCATGCCCACGGCGTGAAGCATTCTCTTGATCATGGTTACTCCTTTCGTGGGAGGGACCGCCCCAGTGAACGGCCCCTCCCGACAGGAACTTGGCTACTTGTCGAAACGCTGGAGTGCCTGAGCGGCCGCAACCTGGACTTTGCGTGATGCCGCCCCGGCAGCGTCAGCCGCCTTGGCAGACAGCCCGCTGGCGAACACCGTGGTCCGAAGCGTCAAGTGCCACGCCTCGGATGCCAGCTCCTTGGCGTCGACCTCGGGGACGAGCTCCTTGACTTGACCGGCCACCTCGATCGCCCTGTCCTTGACGAGCACCATCTTGTCGGTGGCTGCGACCCCGATGCGTGCTGCATCGTAGGCACGGCGGAGTGGCGGGTCCGTAAGAACGGCCAGTGCAACATGAAGGTCGGACGTCTTTGCGCGACGGGCACGCCGGGCACTGAGAACCTCAGCAAATGCGGCTTCGATCTCGTCCGTTGTGGCCTTGGGATCGACACCCAAAGCCGTGTAGTGATCCTGCATGACTACCTCCTCTTTTCCGGCTTCGGTTCTATGACCGAAACAACAAAGGCGATCCGCCCCCTTATGGACGAACCGCCTACCTACAACACGTTGAACTCGAAGCGCACGAACTACATGAGCCCCAGGTCTCTGAGCGAAGAGTGCTCGTTGTGGCCTAGCACTACGTGATCGAGAAGCTCCACTCCGAGCACGTCCCCCGCCTTAACGAGTCGCCGAGTGAGCTGAATGTCGGCGCCAGACGGCTGACTGCAGCCTGAGGGGTGTTGGTGACATGCAATAACGCTGGCCGCCCCGATCTGGAGGACCTCTCGATACAAAATGGACGGGCTGACGATCGAGGCGTTCAGGGATCCGCTGGAGATCGGGATCACCCGGAGCAACATGTTCTTCGTGTTCAGTGCGAGTGCCCAGAAACGCTCCTGATCGATGCCGACGCAGAGCGGCCGCATGATCTCGGCGACGTCGTCAGGCGTGCTGATGACCCGCCCACGACGTGCAGCCCGTGCGTGAAGTGCGCGACGTCCGAGCTCGATCGACGCCTGAATGCGGGCGAGACGACGATCCCCGACACCGGAACTCTCACGGGCGACCTCAGCGAGGGGTCCGCCGCTCAACCAGCCCTCGTTCATGGTTGCGGCGAGTCGGATGACGGCCTCCTCGGACGGCTTCATGCCGAGCACGAGTGCCACTAGCTCGACGGTATCGAGCCCTTCAATGGTGTAGACGGTCATAGCAGCTCCTTTCGGGATGCAGTGGAGCCCGCCCTCCTTCACGGAGAACGGGCCCCCTCTGACTTGGATAGTTGGATACTGGTAAGGCGTTGGCGCGATAGTGCTGCTTGGTGGTCGGCTTCAACCCTCAAGGACCAACCCCTGTCGTCGGCTAAGAACCGCCGATCACATCCGATAGGTCGATGGCCTCACCCCCTCCGTCAAGCGGGGAGAGCAAGTGCCCGTACACATCGAGCGTTGTCTCAACCGATGCATGACGGGCAAAGCGGCTTACCACCAGAGGGTGAGCTCCCTGGGCGATGACGGCTGCGATCGCCGAGTGCCGGAGTTGGTGAAAGGTGCAGGGCTCGATGCCTGCCCTGATACACGCATTGCGTAGTTGACGCCCTGGAGCACCGTCGTCGAGGGGTCGGCCGTCTGATCGACAGAAGACGTAGCCGTGCTCTGGATCGAAGCAGCGCTCACGTCTGGCCTGTAGCAGCGGCACGAGTGCTTCTGCCATGACCACCGAGGCACGAGACGCCGGCGTCTTAACCGTGTACTCGACTCCGGCCCGCATGGAACGAACGAAGGCGATCTGCCTGCGCTCGAACGAGACCTCAGGCCAGCGGAGCGCCAGGATCTCGCCCTTGCGCCCGGCACTGTAAATGGGAAGCGCCAGTAAGCACTTCCACGCGTCCGGTGTTGCACTCAAGATGGCGGATAGCTCGCTTGGCCGAAGGAAACACTGCTCTCGGCGTTGCTGACGTGGGGGCGCTGCCTTGGCTGCCGGGTTGGACTCAAGGAGCCCCACGGTCACGGCACTTCTGAGCACGGACCGCAAGACCACCAACTGGTTCAGCACGCTTCGTGGGGCGAAGCCCTTTCCCACCTGATGGGCAAGGAACCTCTGGACGTCAGCGACCGAGATCTCGCACAACGGCGTCTCGCCGAAGCACGGGACTATGTGCAGCCGAAGCAGCGAGGAGTACTCGGCCATAGCGGTCGGTTTGTAGCGGACCGGCGCTACTTCGACCAACCAGTGCTCGACGTAGCCGCCGAACGAGACGTACGCATCCATCAACACCACCTCCAATATCGACAACGGCCGCCACGGGATGTGACGGCCTGATGGATGACTCCTGTGTCAGTGCGGACTGGTACGCTTGCTGGAACAAGAAGCGACCAAGGGGGAAGCGTGCGCGGCTCAGAACACGTATCAGTGGCGGTACTGACCACCGGGGGTGCCCTATGGCTCATGAATGGCCAAATGGACGTGTCCGGACCCGCAGTGGCTGCCATGGGGGCAGCAGCGATCGGGGCGCTGGTTCCCGACATAGACCACCCCAAGGCGTGGATCTCGAACCGCATCCCGGCCTCATTGTTCGGGCTTGGCGTGACGGTGCTCGCTGCCTACGGGATCATGCGGTGGTCGGCGCAGGGAGCCTCATCTCAGATGTTCGGGCCGATGTTCGTAGGCTTGGCGGACATGATGGTGCCCTTGCTCAGTTGGGCGTGGCTTGCCGTAGCCGTGGGCTTGGTGCTGCTTGTTGTCTCGATGATCATTGCCTCGGTAGTGGAGCATCGCGGCGCCACACACTCTTTGGCGGCTGGCGCAGTAGTCACCTGCATCGCTTTGATCGCATTCGCTTTCGCAGGTCGGCCAACTATCGGCCTATGGTTCGGATGGGGCTTTCTCACGCATCTGCTGACCGATGCGCTCACCCCAATGGGATGCCCGGCCCTGCTTTGGCCCTGGCACCCGGGTGGCTCACGCTGGAGTATTCCTAAGCCTGCCATGCGACCGATGACGGTACCTGGTGCGCAACAGAGCGCGACACCAAGTACGAACACATCGGTCGGCGCGAACGGTGACGGCGGACTCGCTCAGCCGGTTGAAGATCTTCCACGTCACGTGACAACCGGCCTCGCACAGGACGTCCTTGCACCGTCCGACTTAGAAGGCGGCAGGCAGGAAGTAAGCTAAGCCACCCCGAGGCGTGAGAGCTCCTCGGGAGCGCCGATGGCCTCGATGAACGCATCGACATTCATTCCGAGCTCGGCGGCGATGGCATCGGCGGTCCAGAAGGACATGCGCCCCTTGTATGCGACCACGCTCGCGTATCCCGTGCTCTTGTTCGCCATAGGGCCGACCGCCGTCAGCGGGATGCGATGGCGCCAGAAGACCCGCTTGAACTTCGCTCCGTCGATCAGGACGGTGCCCGCACTCCTCGCTCGGGGAAGGCTGCCACGACCCTGACGATCAGCGACGTAGCGACGTGACAACTCACTTACGCCGGCCACTTTGACGGGGTCGGCGATGACGGCCGCCAACCACGCGGCACTCTCGTCAGTCGGGGCAAGGGAGACAAGCATCTCCACGATCTCGTTTGCGGGCAGGGTTCGCACATCAGCTGGTGTCATGACTCCTCCTCAAGGGTCACAGACGCGAAGCGGCCCCGGGCTGTTCGATGAAGCCCAGGGCCGTCCGCTATTGGCCTTAGAAACAGAACAAGCCGCACAGGGCGATCCTGTACGGCCTCGGTGGTGCAGCTAACGCTTGTGCTATTGGCTTGTGCTCAACGCGTCGCGATGATGCCGCAGCAGTGCGCGATCATCGCTGATGACGATCAGGTCGATCCGGTCATACCTCCACGGAGTGGACTCATCCAAGTCAGCTTGCTCCGAATACGCTTTCGCCAGCTGCTTCACTCGTCGTGCCCTTGCTGGCGTCGGGGTCCACTGCTCACCCCGCTGGCGGCTCGCCTTCCTCGTCTCGACATCGATGAGTACCAGCGTATCTCCGTCCCATGCGATCACATCGATGACCCCGCTATCGCAGCGCCATTTTCGCTCGACGACGCAGGTGCCTACGCGCTCCATGTAGGCTGCGGCAGCGTCCTCGCCTCGACTCTTCAACGAACGTGTGTTGCTCATTCTGTTCACCTCCCATCCGATGGACTCGACGTACTCGACGCGGCATCACCTCCTTTCCTGTTGGCCCGGATGCCGACGCATAACGCAAAGAAGCCCGCCTCCTCGGTGGAGACGGGCGTTGACCCCTACGGGGCTCCTACTTCAAAACTTCCGAGGCCGAATACCCTATGACCCCCTTGGATACTGAAACCGTTTTTCGATCCGCGAAACCCTATTTCGGTGGTCACACCGTTACTGACGCGTTCAAGGTTGCGGCACTCAGAGGCTCTTTCCTTGAGTCTTCTGGTGTCCGCGTGGCGAATGGTAGCAAGTGCTAGGCACTCATGAACCGGACCCCCTTCGAGGGTCTCGCTACGCTCGACCCCTCCCGTTTACTTCGACGACTTCTTGGGTCGTGACGTAGCGCTGTTGAGTATGACGATCTGCTCCCAGTCGATCGTGCCGTCCGGCTTACAGAAGTCGCGCTCAAGCTCGTCGACAAGTTCGTCAATGAGAGCAGTCCTAGCCGACTCGTAGTGTTCGGCGATGGAAGGCGGAGCGTCGGAGAGCAGCCGAATGATCCGAACGTAGCAGTCCGGATCACCCGAGAGCTCCTCCCACAATGCTTGTCCCGCGAGTTCTCGATAGGCGGCCTGAACGCGTTGCTGTTTGCGGCCATAGCCATATCCGATGACCGGGTCAAAGCGCTTGCCGAGCTTGCGTACGCGGGCAGCAAGGGAGCCGAACTCTTCGAGCTGCTTCTTCTTGCTCTGTGCATTGAAGACGGCGGTGCCCGACTTGATCGCGTACGCGGTGTAGGTTGACGCGTCCTCACACACAACGTCTACCCCGGGTGATGGCGCCGTATGGCCACCGCTTAACATCAGCGCAAGCGGCTCGAAGAAAGCATCGCCGAACAACCCCTCGTCTGAGGAAGACACCTGCGCGTTGACAATGGCCTCGACGATCTTCCTTGGGTCATTGATGCCAAGCGCACAATAGAGGTACGGGTTCTTTTTCGAGAGGATCCTACGGAGATCCAACTTCTCGAGAGAGCTGATCCTCCGTTTGTAGAACGAGTCCATAAGACTCGTCACGACATCCTTTAGTTCCTCGTCCGTGATCACGGCCGCTCCTTTGTCATGCGGCGCCTGTGGGCGCTGCGGGTAGACTCCCCATTATGACCGAGAAGAGCCTATCAGACGTGCCGCCTGCCAGCTCACAACTCACTCGTCGCCGCATGCAGCGCCAGGCCAGGAGGAACACGAGTGCTGAAATGCGCCTGCGCTCAGTGCTCTTCGCCGAGGGCATGAGGTATCGCGTTCACTTCCCGGTTCCCGCGTGCGCTCGCCGGAGCATCGACATTGCCTTTACACGGCAAAGAGTCGCTGTGTTCGTGGATGGCTGCTTCTGGCACGGCTGTCCGCTCCACGGGCACCACGTTCGCACTAACGCGGACTGGTGGAACAGGAAGATCAGCCGCAACCGAAACCGAGACCAAGAGACAGATGAACTTCTGCGCACGCAAGGCTGGATCGTCGTTCGCCTATGGGAGCATGACTCTGTTGAGGTGGCGGTCAAAAGGGTGAAGGACGCGCTAGCGGACGCGGCCGATCCAGATCATCAGGTGCGAACGCCGTCTAAGTCGTCGTGATCTCTCTGTGCACGCTGGTGCCGCGTAGCCGTTTGTAGGATCTGTCGCCCTCGCCTTCCGCCACCGCGATGAGTGTCTGCCCCAGCGCACGACCCAGCCCCAGGGGCACCGCGTTTCCGATCTGCCGGTACGCGTGCGTCGGGTTGCCATTGATGCGCCAGCTGTCGGGGAACTGCTGGAGCCTCGCGTACTCTCGGACAGATAGCGGGCGATCCTTCGTCGGATGGCAGAGCATCGTCGCTTTTTGAACGGGCGAGGTCACCAACGTCGGGCTTGGCTCGTCGTACGCGAGGCGACGGAAGAACCCGACCTTCCCGCCGCTTGACTCATAGGCTCCGCCCATACCCGCCCGCCGGAGATCGTCGGGAAGGGATCTCCAGTTGCCGCCCTCCGGTACTTTGCGAAGCAAGGCGAGACGTTCGTCAGAGAAGACCCCACCCGGGCCGGGATCCTGCTCAAGGTCTCCGATCGCACTCCGAAGCGATCGCCATCTGTAGTTGGGATCCTGATGGTTCGGGAAGTGCGTGGGTTTGGGGAGGAACAGCGACTCGCCATCACGTGATCCAACGATCACCAAACGCTCACGGAACTGCGGCACTCCATAGTGCACGGCGTCCAATACGCTCCACTCAAGCGTGTATCCGAGCGCCTGGAGAGTGGACAACACCAACTTGAACACTGAACCGGGCAGCTCCTCGGGACTCGGCTTACCTCCCCGTTCAGAAAGCGGGCGGTGCACGACTGCTGCGGAAAGCAACCCCTTCACGTTTTCCATCAGGAAGAAGCGTGGGCGGGTCTCATCGACGACATGCGCGAACTGCATAAACAGGCTACCCCGAGGATCATTGATCGCCTGCCGCTTTCCAGCGGTAGAGAACGCCTGGCAAGGCGGCCCACCGACGACGGCAAACGCCTCACCCTTCTTCAGCCCTGCCGTCTTCAGCAACTGCTTGCACTTCGGGTCTTCCGCGAGGATCTCTCTTATATCGCCGGGAATGTGGGGGCGACCATTGTCCGCCATGGTCTTAATACACCATGGGTCGAAGTCCTGCGAGACGCGAACAGCGAGGCCCGCAGACTCGACACCGAGGTCGAGGCCCATGGCTCCCGAGAAGAGTGAAATGACAGGGTAGTCCAACGGAAGTGCCCTCCTGATCGTTTGAGGCATTGTATCGGGTAGCACTGACGTGGTCCAGCCCTCAAGAAGCTCCAGCTAAGAACCGATGGCATTTATCGGGCGTACTTGCGCAACTGTGGAGGCGGACTTGCTGATGGACGGGGTGCACGACCCGCAAGACAAGGGTTGGTGGCTGGAGGCGGGGCTCCGACGAGAGCTCGGCTTCGTGGAGCGTGTGGCTCCCCGACTGGGGCTAACGGCGGTCATCAACCCGGCTATAGCGAGAGACCCTTATGCTCCCGACCTCATGGTCGACGGCCTTGCTGTAGATCTCAAGTGCCAGACCACACCGTTTTTCCGGGCGGAGTCGTTCTACAACGTGCCAGTAAGGACGGCGGTGACTTTCAACCGCGTTGACTACGAGCGGTATCGCAAAGAACACCCTGCTATCGATCTCATCTGGTGGGTTCATTGGGATCAACTGGCGATGCGCTTTCGCGACGGCACTGTCGTGAGAACACCGCCGTTAAGTGGTGTGTGGCGAGTTTCGTTCGATGCCGTAGCGCAGAACATTGACCATGGCCGATATCGGCTTCATGAGTACATCCACCGTCGCAACGACATACGCGGTAACGCCAGGGACTCTTTCGTTCTCGACCTGAGAGAGTTCGACAGGCTCAGCGGTGACGACTGGGAGCCTATCAGCCCTTCCGCTTTCGACTGACGGCTATAACCCGTGAGAGACGATCAACGCCTTCCCGCCGCCGATCAACTGCACGATGACGAGCGCCAAGGCCCCTTCGTTGAGCGCACCCACGTCCTGCGGTTCGAGCAGATCCTGTGGTCTCCGCAACCTGTGATCGCGCGTGACGAGAGTCCGGACCCGTGTTCCCTTTGATGGCCCGTCCAGCGTAAACAGCCCCGGCTCAACATACTCGGCACCCTCATGTTGAGATGCGAGCGCCTTGGTGGCCCTTTCGATGATGGCCTCATCCTCGACCAGCGGAGACTGACCCGTGCCCTCAGAAATGAGGGAGAGCGCTTGCCCTTCGATAACAAAGGCGCCGACATCGGCAGTATCATCACCGTGCGACTTCCACCACATCCCGGAGGCGGTGCGAGTATCGCGTTCTGGTGTGCCGTTCTCATGCTGCAGGTAGTCCAAAGCAGCTACAGCGACTCGGACTCCCAGAACGCCGAGCGCACGAGAGACCGCGTTTGCAATGGCATGGGTATCCGCGATGACCGAGCCGTCAGGCCCGATGCTTATGAGGCGGTCGAGTTCGTCCCGACCCAAGTTAACCAGCAGCCTGTCCATGGAACCTCCCTGGCCCCAGGATCACATGACGAGCTGCTCAAGTCCACGCGCTACACGGCTTCTAGCTCGTCATCCTCGGTCAAGTCCTCGGGAACGCCGAGGTCTCTCGGGAACACCGAGTTGATCATCTTGACGTAGCGATCCGCTAGAGCCGCCACCTCAGCATGCGCCATATTGAGCACAAGTCGCATTTGCTCACTGTCCTCCAGCGGGACGTAGTTGCGGCTATCCATGTACTCCTCGATGCGGGCGATCGCAGCAGCGTTCTCCCCGAGGAAGGTGCGGAAGTCCTGCCCACCCTTGTCCGCGTTGCACTGCCGACAGCTGGGGACAATGTTGCCGAGTCGGTGCTCGCCAAGGCTGCCCCGGTTGATAGGGATGGCGTGCTCGATGAGCAACACGCCTTCGTCGTCACAATAGGCGCAGCGGTTGCCGAAGTACGCTTTGGTCTCAAGCCAGTCACGCTCATTGAAGGACTCGGTGCCTAAACTGCTCAGGATGTTGCGGACGAACGCGTTCTGCGCGTTGCCGATCGCATAGCTACGGTAACGGGCATTCGCTCGGCTCGATACCCGGGCGACCGACGTAGAGGGTCTGGCCGTCGTGCCTCTGGGAACCGAACTCAATGTCTCTTCGCGGGCCAGTGCCTCCGGTGCGGTGGCTATCCCATGCACCTCAAGGTAGGCGACAAACTTGGGCCGGTGTTTCTCGAACCACTGGCTGATCACCCTGATCTGCCGGCCGCGCACCATGTACACGTCGGTCCAGAAGCGCTTCGACTCTTCCGGCTTGATGTCCTTGACCTCTTTGCAGAACGGGAAACTGAGGCCGAAGGTCCTCTTCGAGTACGCCCGGTCGAGCAGTCGCTCGAGTTCCCCGTGATCCTTCGAGTCACAGTGGGCGAAGATGTCGCCGAGGTAGCCTTTCACGAGCCTGCCGATCGCCATATTGCTCCCCCATCTCTGCAGTTCTCGTCGCGCATGTCAGCCGTATTATTACAATGTAGGAGAGGGCTTCGTACGACAACACGAGGGGGAGCAGCTTGGACGCGCACATTCACGAGGTCGGCGTGCTGTTTCAGTCGCAGGCACAACTCACGATCCCGATCTACCAGCGGCCGTACGTCTGGAGCGAGGATCGCCAGTGGGCTCCCTTATGGTCGGACATTCGCCGGCTTGCGGAAGGCGTCACCGCAGGCGCGTCGTCCAAGCCGCACTTCCTCGGCGCGGTCGTCATCGACGCCCACCCCGAGACTAACGGCATCACCAACATCAAGCGCTACCTGGTGGTCGACGGCCAACAGCGGCTCACGACCATCCAGCTATTTCTGGAGGCACTCGCCGACAACTATGAGCGTGTGTGTGGCGAAGGCTGCACCGAGGCGCAGCACTTCGCCAACGTCGCCCGTCTCCTCACTCGCAACCAGTTTGTGCCGGACGAAGACAAGGATGGTGAGTTCAAGGTCTGGCCGATGAACCTTGATCAGCACCCGTTCCGCTCGGTGATGAGTGCGGGTTCTCCGGACGAGATCGGCAGACTGACTGAACTTGACAAGGGACTGGCGGACAGCCGCATCGCTGGCGCCTACCGGTACTTCTACGAGCGCATCCGTGAATGGCTGTCGGCTCAGCCCGACATGCCAATAGCGGTGAAGTCGCTATACGACGTGGCGCACCGGTATCTCCACATCGTCGTCATCGACCTCAAGAACAGCGTCGACCCGCAGATGATCTTCGAGACGCTGAACGCGCGGGGCACGCCTCTGCGGCCCTCCGACCTGATCAAGAACTACCTCTTCCACGAGGTTGCCGCCGAGACCGGCGACGGGGCGGACCTGTACGCGCAGTACTGGATGCCTTTCGAGGATGGTCACTCCTACTGGAGCGAGTCGATCGGACGCGGCGCCCAGCGTCGCGGTCGTCTGGACACCTTCATGCACCAGTACTTGACGATGCAGATGCGCGATGACGTACAGGTCGGCAACCTGTACCGCGAGTACGGGCGCTTCGCCGACGCCACGGACCTGACGGTCGTGGACCAGCTGTCGGAACTCGCGAGATACGGCGACATCTACAGGTCGCTGGACGAGTTGCCCAAGGGCCGCGAAGCGACTTTCATCTACCGACTCCGGCAGATGGATGTCGCCACGATCATGCCTTTCGTCCTGAGGCTCAAGGGCGACAGCAGCGTCCCAGCGGACGATCGAGTCCGCATCATGGAGTACCTGGAGTCCTACCTCGTCCGTCGCCTCGTGTGCCACCTCACCGGCAAGGCGTATAACCGCAGTTTCGTCGATCTCCTTCGCGTCACGGACGAGAAGGGCATCACCCCCGAGGTCGTCTGCGATCTCCTGCTCAGTTGGGACAAGGACACCAACGTGTGGCCGGACGACAACTGGTTCCGCACCGCTTGGATGTCTTATGGCTCCTACAACTGGATGGCCCAGGCCCGCGTTCGGATGATCCTTGAAGCCCTTGAGCCAGCGCTCACCACGGGCAAGGCCGAGGACATCGACATAAACGAGAAGCTCACTATCGAGCACCTGTTGCCCCAGAAGTGGATGGAGCACTACCCGCTTCCGGCTGACGGTTCCGTCGATGCCGTCACGCGTGACAACATGCTCCACACGTTCGGCAACCTCACTCTCCTGAACAAGAAGCTGAACCCGTCAGTCTCGAATGGCGCTTGGCTACGCTTGGCCGAGCAGGAGGTCGACGGGGTTATGACCGACGTGGACCTGGGCAAGCGTGCCGAGATCCTCCGTCACTCCCGGCTCACGCTGAACAACATGCTGCTCGACTATCCGATATGGGACGAGTCGGCCATCCGCTCCCGAGGTGAGCGGCTGTTCGAGGCTGCCACTCGAGTCTGGCCTCGGCCCCAGACAGGCAGCACTCCCATCATCGTCACCGAGTCCGAGTCGGATGCAGAACTCGAGGGAGAGATCATCGCGCAGGACGAGGAGATCGCTCAGGTCGCCGTCTTGGAGAACGACTCCGTAGCGCTCGTGCCGGCGCAGGGAGACATGGAGGGCCGGGACAAGACTGACTACGAGAAGCTGCTCGTGTACTGTCCGGCCATCGCCAGCGACACGCTGCTCTATTACATCCGCCAGGGCGACTCGTACTCACTGCGCTCATATGGTGGCCACCTCGGCACCAACACTACGGGCAGGCATGCTGAGGGTGCTCACACGTCGGCGGACTTCGAGCGCATGTACCGCCCCGACCGCTGGCGCGAGATGAGCCATGTTGAGACGGCCGTCACCGAGGCAGACAGGTGGGAGCGCCTGGTATCCGATCAGTGGGCCGCGTATCAGACCGCACGGTTGAGCAGCTAGCGCGGACGCGAAGATGTCACGGTCAATGCGGAAAGACCTGCTCGCATTCAAGCGGTTTGCTGATGCCTTCGATGCGGAGGGCTTCCATGCCGGGCGCATTCACACGTCGGAGGAGGTCGAACCTGGCGTTCACTCGTGGCCTTGGTGGGAAGCATCACCCGTCGCAGGCGAATGGCATCAGGCCCTCTATGACAACGGCATCATCGATCCCGAGAGTGACTATCTGTCTGTGGAGTTCGCGCAGCAAATGCGGCAGTTCGAGGCGGACCCCACTCTCCTGTCGGCTGCAGACCTGTCTACCGTGCGTACCGTCCTCACCAACATCTCCAGAGGCGAACGCTTCTGCGACGGCTACATGGCAAGCATGTTCGACACCGGTGTGGCTCAGGCGGCTACCCGACGACTTGTCGAGCTCGCCTGTGACCAGGCCGATGGAGAGGGTGCGTAATGGGCCAGATATGGCGAGTGCGTTGTCAGGCTTGTGGATACCAGTCTGACGACTTGCTTGGCATTGGAGGGGACGTCGGAATGGCTGCAGAACTGATCGCCACGGTAGCGTGCACCGAGACCAAGACGCTCCAAGACACGGAGCCGGGGCGCATCTCTCCCGAACTACTGGAACATCTGGGGACTGACGGTCCCGAGTGGATGGATAATGTGCCCGTTGGCTCGTGCCCTGAATGCGGGAAGACGCACAGCTTGTGGGATCCGCGATCAGCCATGTGCCCAAAATGCGGAACGCCCGGCTGCTTCATCACCCCAGTCGGCAACTGGGACTAGTTCTCTGCCAAGAGCGCAGTCGCAAACGACGTGAGCCGTAGGCGACCACAAGAGCGGCAACTTCTCTCTACCGGCAACAAACGTTCCTACGTATTCCTACGGGATCCTACGGAAAACACCCTCCGTCTGCTGTCCGCTTCGGCGGATGTGCCCTACGGGGGTATAGCTCAGTTGGTTAGAGCGCTGGCCTGTCAAGCCAGAGGTCGCGGGTTCGAGCCCCGTTACTCCCGCCACAGATACGAACACAGGCCGAGAAGCGAACCCGCTTCCCGGCCTGTTGCTTTGCAGCTGACGAGCAGCCGGCGAGCCGTACTCCCTGCGACGACCGCCGCCGCTCCGCGACCCGCGACCCGCTTACTCGTCGTCGGTCTCGCCCTCCGAGCGCAGCGCCCGCGCCGCCGCCGCCGTCCGGGCCTCGAGCGCGTCGAGGCGGGCCACGAGCGCGCCGAGCGCCTCGTCCCCGATCGCGACCGGCCCGCCGCCCGCCGCCGCGAGCCCGCCGCCGCCCGCCGCCTCGGCCTCACGCCCCCGCACGAAGCGCAGGTAGCCGAGCGCGAGGGTCACAAGCAGCGCGAACACGATCACGAGGAACCGCGCCAGCGACTCGCCGCTGAAGATGATCCAGCCCACGCCGTAGATCATGGTGAACAGGCCGCCGAGGAGCAGCCCGTTCGATATCACGCGCAGCTGATCACTCCGCACGAGCGAGACGCCCATCACGAGCGTGGCGAAGAGGATCAGGATGATGCTCGTGTTGCGCGCCCAGTCCTGCCGGGTCGACTCGATCCGCTCGTTGATCTCGTTGATCTCCTCCTGGATCTCCTGCACCCGGCGCTCATCGGCAGGCGAGAGTCCCGATCCGTCGCGGTCCTTCTCGTAGATCCTGCTCTGCTCCTGGTAGAGCGCGTCGAGCCGGGGGTCGCTCATGTACTCGGGCTCGGGGTAGAAGGTGTTGACCCCGATGCCGATGAACGCGAGCACCATCAGCCCGAGGAAGAACGAGAAGATGGTCTGGAGTGCGTACTGCTGCCGTTCTTTCTGGGTTATCGCCATCGCCGATACGCCCTTTCGGTCGGATGGACTAGCACATCGGTTGATACCCAGATTCTGGCACAGTCGGGCGGTGTCCGGGCTATCCGTTCTCGCGAGCTTCCGGAGGCGGAGGGGCCTGGTAGGCGTAGGTGTCCGGATCCCAGCCCGCGGCCGTCTCGACCGCGCGCCAGGTCGAGTCGAGGAAGTCGAGCACCGCGCGACGCACGTCGCCGGTCGCGCGCGCGTCCTCGTAGCGCATGACCCACTCGGCGAGCGAGGGGTCCCACGCCGCCGTGGCCGGTGAGACCGCCGCCGAGGTCGTCCCGTCGGGCATGGGGTAGCAGTAGGCGTAGAACGCCGGGTGCGGGTAGCGCTCGTCGCCGGGCCACCACCCGGCCACGTAGTGTTCGGCGTCGAGGTCGTGGCGCGTGATGTAGCCCACGTCAGCGGGCGGCTCGGTGCGACGCCCGGTGAACCGCGCGGTCGACAGGTCGAACGAGCCCCACCAGAACTGCAGGCTCGACCTGCCGAAGAACCCGCTCTGCCACTCGTCGAACACGTTGGTCGCCCCGGTGAGCACCTTGAAGAAGGCGCGCACCGCTGCGGGGTCGTAGGCGCAGTCCGCGTGGTTCTCGTCGAGCGGCGTGAGGTCCGAGACCTCCTGGGGCCGAGGCCACAGGTCGACCTCGACGCCGATGTCGGCGAGCGCCCGGGTCACCTCAGCGTAGAGGTCGGCCACGCAGCGGGCGGGCGTGAGGGGGATGGTGCGGATCCAGCCGTCGCTCGCGAGCACCACGATCTTGTGGTCGACGAGGTTCAGGATGATCTCGAGAGCCGCGGTCCCCCAGGGCATCCGCCCGGTGCTCAGGCCGCGGGCGGTCGGGTAGAGCGGCGCCGCGTGCCACTGCGGGCGGGAAGGGGAGAGAGCGAGCCGGACCTTGCCGGCGATCTGCGTGAGCATGTGCAGCGAGGTGCGGGTCTCGTTCCACTCGGCGAACGGCAGGGCGGGCCACTCGCTGGGGGCTGGTCTCGGCGGCATGGGACCTCCTCGGTCGATATGCACTTCCGGGGTCTGCGTATGCCTGTCTAATACCCGCTCCACGGGTGCGTGATGCATCCCGCCGCGAGCGGGAGTTGGCGCGCCGGATGCTATACTGAGTGGTTGATGCAGGCGCGAGACCTCGGTCCGCGAGCGCCTGCGCCGTGTCGCCGGACCGGGGTCGGGTGGGAATGACAGGGTCGTCCAGACTCATGAAGGTACTGACGTTCGCGCTGGTGGTTCTCGTCGCCGGCGCTCTCGTCGTACCCGAGACCGCGCCCGCGAACCGCTCGGAGGTCGACCGGCTGCGCGAGCAGCTCAACCGGATCAACGACGAGTTCAAGCGCGCCGGCGCCGCCTTCGACAAGGCGTACTGGGCGCTCGACGAGACCGAGAAGTCGATCTCGGAGACCACCGCGCGCATCTCCGAGAACGAGGCCGAGCTCGCCGACGCGCAGGAGGTCCTGCAGGGCAGGATGGCCGCATGGTACCGCAGCGACGACCTCGGCCTCATGACGTTCCTCCTCGGCGCGCAGGACTTCGCCGACCTCGTCACCCGCATGGACTACGCGAGCCGTATCGCGCTCACCGACACCGCCGCGATCGACCGGGTCGAGACGCTCCTTGCCGACCTGCGCGAGGACCGCGAGCGGCTCGAGCGCGAGCAGGCCGAGCGCAGCCAGCAGGTCGACCGCCTCAAGGCCGAGCGGGACTCCCTCCAGGCCAAGCTCAAGGACAAGCAGTCCGAGTACGACCGCGTGCAACGGGAACTCGCCGAGGCCGCCCGCCGCGAGGAGGAGGCGCGCAGGCGAGCCGCCGCCGCGGCCAACCGACCGGTGCCCACGCCGGTCTCGCGCGGGTCGGCGGTGCCGGGACCCAACGGTATGGTCTTCCCCGTCGCCGGCCCCAACTACTACAGCGACACCTGGGGCGCGTCGCGTGGCGGGGGCCGTCGCCGGCACCAGGGCACCGACATCATGGCCGCGACCGGCACGCCCGTGGTCGCCACCCTGTCGGGGACGGTCACGAGCAGGTCGGGCAGCACCGCGGGCCTCTACATCATGCTGCGCGCCGACAACGGCTGGACCTTCTACTACATGCACCTCGACAGGATCACGGTGAGCTCCGGACGCGTCGAGGCGGGCCAGGTGATCGGTACGGTCGGCTACACCGGCAACGCGAGCGCGAGCGCGCCGCACCTCCACTACGAGATCCATCCGCCCGGACGCGGGCCGGTGAACCCCTACCCCTACCTGCGGGAGATGCAGGGGAGGTAGGAGCGCCGCCGGCCGTGCCCGCGCGGCTTGACCGGCCACGGGGACCTGGGTAGTATGTTCGAGCATTCCCGGCCAGGTAGCTCAGATGGTAGAGCAGCGGATTGAAAATCCGCGTGTCGGCGGTTCAAGTCCGTCTCTGGCCACCACTCGAATCGACGAAGGGCCGCCCCGACCCGGGGCGGCCCTTCTGCATGCGCGGGGCGTGAGGCTGTGCTCGCGACCGCGGCGCCCTCAGCCCTTCTCCCGGAGCATCCGGTTCGCGCGGCGCCATCCCGCCACGAGCATCACGAGCGTGCCGGCGGTGAGCGTGCCCGTCAGCACAAGCGCGTAAGCCTCCTCGGCCACGCCGAGGAGCGGCAGTGCGAGCGCGAGAACGAGTCCCACCACGCCGAGGAGGAGCAGGTCCCGGCCGCTCGCCGCGTTCGCGTCGTACCACACGTCCTCGTCGGCGAAGGTCGCGGGTATCCTCAGCCCGTAGATGGCGTTCGGCGGCACTTTGCGGCCCATGAGCGGGATCGCGAGTCCGATGAACGCGATCGCGCAGACGGTGAACATCACGACGACGGTCGGCATACGGGGTCGCTCCTTCGGGTCGGACGGCTTCGGGGCTCCTTCATGCATACCACACAGAGTGGGGGTTCACTTCCCGCGATCCCGTGCCGATACACAAGATATGGAAGCGACAGGTCAGCACAGGGAGGACGCGAAGGTGGTCGACGGCTCTACGGCGCGACTCCTGTCCCGGGTGCGCGATCTGTCGCCGCGCGACCTCGCCGACCGCATCGTCGCGACCGACCTCGCGGCGCTGCGCGACCGGGCGACCTCGGCCAGGAAGAACGCCTTGACGCGGCAGCGGCTCAGCCGTCCGGCCGCCCACTGAGCGCGTCGAACCCGGCCTTGGCGTCGAGGACCGGCCCGACCTCGACGCGCATCCCCAGCTCGTGCGCGATCAGGCAGGTCTTCACGCACACGCCCACCGTGAGGTCGAGCATCAGGTGCAGCAGGTGGTCCGACGGTCCCACCCGCAGCGCCGGCTCCCGTCCGTCCCGCATGAAGTAGTAGTTGTTGGTGGTCTTGATGTTGGCGTGGGTCACGTCGGACAGCCACGGGTAGAGCGCCTTGAACGTCTGGTGCAGGTCGGGGTCGACCACCTTGATCTCCCGGGCCATCGCCGAGGGCGTCTTGTTCGACCACCATACCGGGTTGCCGACCGATCGCCTCCTGCTCTCGAGCTCCCGGATGCGGTCACTCTTCTGGAGTCCCAGGCCGAGGCGCTCGGAGAGCCGCCAGTACTCGAGCGACCTGGTCTCGTCGAAACGGAGCCACTGCCGCACGTGGGACACCGGCTTGAGCGAGAGATAGCGAAGCGAGACCGCGTCCTCGAGGAGCGAGCGGGCGATCGCGCTCGACTCGACCGCGTACCCCGCACGACACGACACGATCACCGCTCGCAGGCAGCGCAGCGCCCGCACCGCGTGGAACGTGGCGATGAGCTCGATCTCCTCGTCGAGCGGCACCGCGGTCGCCGCCGACTCGATAGCGGCCTCGATCGTCTCGCCCACCACCTCGGCGGCCTGCAGCAGGGTGACATCACTCGGGGAGAGCGGCCACTGCGGGGGGTGGTGGAGCCAGGCCCCGTCCCCGATCTCGCGTCCCCTCGCCGCGCTCATGCCCGTCAGCTCCCCTTCGGCCGGCCCTCCTAGAGGTACTGCCAGACGTCGTCGACGCCCGCCTCGGCGGCCGGCACGCACTCGACGATGGAGTGCAGGAAGATGCCGTTGGCCGGGTCGATCGCGCGCAAGTCGACCACCTCGGGCTTCTCGTGCCACCGGCCGTCCGGGTCGGCGAGCACCTTCACCCGCGGGTGCAGCAGGTCGTCGTTGTTCACGCGGAAGACCACGCCCGTGGAGCCGTCGTCGAGCTTGACGATCGCGCCCATCGGATAGATCCCGAGCATCGCCACGAGCGCCTTGGTGAGCGAGGGGTCGTAGGCCTTGCCGCGTCCCTGCATCAGCACGGCGAGCGCCTTGTCGGGGCGGATCTCGCGCCGGAACGGGCGGCGGGTGGTCATCGCGTCGTAGGCGTCGCAGAGCGCGACGACCTTGCTGAAGAGATGCTGCTCCTGGCCGCCCGGCACATCCGGATACCCCTGCATGTCGTGGCGCTGATGGTGCTCGAACGCGACCACCATGGGCATCTGGTCGACGAGCTGGATGCGCTTGAGCAGGTCGGCGCCCTCCGACGTGTGGCTCTTCACGATGTGCCACTCGTCGGTGGTCAGCGGCCCCTGTTTGCCGAGGATGTCCTCGGGGATACGGACCTTGCCGAGGTCGTAGAGGAGCGCGGAGAGCCCGAGCGAGCGGAGCGACGCGTCGTCGAGGCCGAGCGAGGCGCCGAGGCTGAGCGAGAGGATACACACGTTGATCGAGTGGTTGAGGGTGTAGTCGTCGTGCCCCTTGATGGCGGTCAGGCCGAGCACGGCGGCCGGGTCGCGGAAGAGGTTGTCGAGCAGCGAACTCACGACCTGCTGCAAGGGCTCGACCTCGAAGACCTTGCCGAGCTTGGCCTGCGTCTCGACGTCGCGCATCGCGGCGACGCCGGCGTCGTAGGACTCGCGGGCGCGAGCCTTGTTCTCCCGGCCCTGCTCCTCGGTACCCGAGTCCTCGAGCGCGGTCGTCTCGGCCACCGCGACGGTGTTCACCCCGCGGCGCTCGATGGCGAGCCGCGCCGCGTCGATGTCGGTGATGGCCGTGTCCGCCAGCACCTCGACGAGCACGGCGGCATCGGCCGGACGGAGCCCGCCGAGGAAGGTCAGCGCCGAGATGCCGTGCGAGAGGAGGTCCTCGGTGAGGCGGCGGTAGGTGACGCTCTCCTCGGGGAAGACCTGGTTCTCGACGAAGATCGTGCCCTTGTAGATGTTGATGGTGACGTCGTCGAAGCCGGCGCGGTGAAGCGTGTCGACGGCGGCGACGAGTTCACCGAGCGACTGGGCGACGAGCGGGTGCGTGGTGGGGTAGAGACCCGCGTTGGTGTGCGAGACCGCGAGCGAGCGCACGAGCTCCTTGGCCTGGGCGAGCCGCTGGGGCGTCGAGAACGGCGCGCGGGCGCCGGTGCCGAGCTCGGCGGCGATCTCCGCGGGGGACTCGAGGTCATCGGGGATCCGGCCGGTGTCAGTCACTGCGCATCGACTCCTCACCTGAGTGTCCGTTCGACGCGAGCCGCTCCACGGCGCGTCGGGCCAGGAAACGCAACTCCTTGTTCTTGCGTCCGAAGACGAAGCGCCTGCGGGACCATCGCTCGAGGACCGGGATCGCGTCACGTGAGCCGATGGACTCTAGGCACTTTATCACTTCCTTCTTGAGCTCATGGTTGCGCTCGAGCATGTTGATGTCCTCGAGGATCCGCACGAGCGCGGGGATCGCCTCGGCCGCCTTGACCCGTCCCACCTCGCGGATCGCCCACCTGCGGGTCTCGGGGTCCCAGTGGCCGAGGGTCTTGGCGAGGGCCCGGCGGCCCTCGGGCCCGTTGAGCTCCGCGAGCGTGCTGACCGCCGCGCGGCGGACGTCGATGTCGAGGTGCTCGAGGCCGTGGGGGACCACCGAGAGGGCGTGGCGCTCGCCGAGGTCGGGCATCGCGCTCAGGATCCCGGTCGCGAGCGCGCTCTCGTCCCCGCGCAACCTGCGGGCAGCGCAGGCGACCACCTGCTCGCTCATGCCGCGGAGCACAGGGCGCATGAGGGACCGCTGTGTGGACCCGGCGCGCGCGTAGTGGGTCAGCAGCGCGTCGGCCCCCGTGGCGCCGGCGGCCGTGAGCAGCTCGCCCGCGATGGCCGCGTCCGCGTCGGTCCGCACGGCGGCACAGACCCTGATGAGCACCTGCGCCTCGGTGAGCGGCTGGCGGGCCGCGGTCGCCGCCGCGGCGAGGTCGGGGCGCATCGCGACGGTCTCGTCGAGGGCCCGCAGCGCCTCGCGTACCGTGGTGAACGCGCCTCCCATAGCCGCGGGCGCGATCGCCTCGCCCACGGCCGTCACCGACTCCTCGTCGCGGCCCTCGCGCAGGACCGCGAGCGTCGTCACGAGCGCGCGTCCGGCCCGGCTCGGGCCCGCGTCGGCCTTGAGGGCGCGGAGCTCCTCCTCGCCGCCCGGTCTGGCGACCTCCTGGGCGATCGCGTCGATCGCGGGGTCGGCAGGCACGCCGCACTCGGCCTCGGTGCGGGGGGAGGGCGCGAGCAGGAGCGCGAGTTCCCGGGCGGCCTCGGGCGGGAGCTCGAGCTGGAGCACGAGCAGGTCGGGGGTGCCGCCCGTCATGTCGGCCGCGAGCTTGAGGAGCCGGGCGAGGGTCGCGGGGTTCATCCGGGCCACGATGTCGAGCATCCCGCGCATCGGCCGGCCGGACGCGTCGGACGTGAGCGCGGCGGTGAGCACCCGGGCGCGCTCCTCGTCGGTCAGGCGCATCATGGCGGCGGCGACCCGTGCCGAGGCGAGGTCGCGGGTGGCGTGCTCGAGCTGCTCGATCGCGCGGGCCGCCTCGTCGGAGGGGTTGCCCGCCTGCACCGAGGCCACCCACCGCTCCGCCGCGCCGAGGGTCTCGCGCGCTACGTCGTCGATCGGCGCGTTGACGAGGTCGACGCCGGGCAGCCCCTCCTCGTCGGAGGCGCGCAGGCTCACCTCGATCACGGCGACGTTGGTCGCCCCGGCCCCGAGCAGGGCCGCGCGCGGCCCGCCTCCGGTGCGCACCTCGCGAGGGTCGGCGCCGGCGAGACGCACGAGCGCCTCGGCCTCGGCGGGGGTCATGCCGGGGGCGATGACGAGCTGGCCGACCTGCATGGCGTGCAGGGTCTCGGCCAGCGTGACGGTCTGGGTGTGGTTGGCCGCGAGCGGGCTCTCGCCGATGCGGAACGCATGCGGGTCGACGAGGACCCGCAGCATGCCGACCCGGGAGACGACCTCGGCGGTCCGGCTGGTGAACCGCTCGAGCGCCTGGGCGGGAAGGTCGCTCGAGGGCGGGTAGAGCCGCACGGCGTTGACAGCCGAGGCGAGCAGGCGCAAGACCTCCTCGATGTCAGCGTACTCGCGCGTCTCCACAGGGCCCTCCTCGGCGGGTCTTGTCTCTCCCAATGCTACCCGTTGTCTATCGGCTTGGGTACGGTCCGGAAGTGTGAGCCACGTCGCACTCGGGGAACCCGGGAGTGCCAAGGTGCGGCGCGGGTGCGACAATGGGTGCGGCCGGCGTCTCCGCGCGCCGGCGTGTCCGACCGTGAGCACGAGCGATGCCGGAGCCGCCCCGTGCCGTTGCACAGCGACTCATACTACAAGCGCATAGCCGACGACGCGCTGCGTCAGGCGGCGATCGAGGAGCCCCCGGTGCCGCTTGAGGCGCTCGCCGAGAGGCTCGGGATCCCGGTGCGCTTCACCACGCTGCCGCTCTTCTTCGGCGGCGCGATCATCGCCGAGGACGGGATGCCCGTCGCGCTCGTGAACCAGGCGCGCACGGAGGACGAACGGCGCCGCACGCTCGCCCACCTCCTCGGCCACGTACTCGTGGTCCTCGCCGATCCCGACGTGGGCTACCCGCGCTCCACGACGGCGGACCACCGCGAGGCCGATCTCGCCGCGGGCGAGCTGCTCCTGCCCGAGTTCCTCGTCCGCGACCAGGCGCAGAAGTGGTTCAACGACCATCGGTACCTCGCGCGGCTCTTCGGCGTGACCGAGGGGGAGATGACGGCGCGGATGCGGGAGTTGGGCATCATCAAAGCGCGGGGCGTGCTCTGGGACTACTGATACCATCGGAAGGTCGCGCGGCCGGGGGGCCGTGGACCGACACGGATCCACCGAGGACACACACGGGAGGTCGCATGCGTACCTCGTTCGCGATCGGCGTGGATGTGGGAGGGACCCGCATCGCCGCCGGCCTGATCGAACGCAAGGGCAGGATCGTCAAGGACCTGCAGAAGCTCACGCCTCACAACGGGCCGTTCGCGGTCGTCGACGCCATCATCGAGGCGATCGAGCAGGTCGCCGAGGGGGTCCATCCCAGCGAGATCGCCGGCGTGGGGATCGGGTTGCCGGCGCAGATCGACTTCCTCAAGCAGTCGGTCGAGTTCTGCACCAACCTGCCGCTCGCCGGGGTCGACGTGCGCTCGCTCGTGCTCTCACGGGTCCGCCACGAGGTCACCATCGACAACGACGGGCACCTCGCGGCCTACGGCGAGTTCCGCTACGGGTCGGCCAAGGGCGCCCGCGACTTCCTCATGCTCACGCTCGGGACCGGCGTGGGCGGCGGGCTGTTCATCGGCGGCGAGCCCTATCGCGGCTCCCGCGGCCTCGGCGGCGAGATCGGCCACATGGTAGTGCAGATGGACGGGCCGCCGTGTCCGTGCGGAGGGCGGGGCCATATCGAGAGCTACCTCGGCCGACCGGCGATCGCGGCGAAGGGCCGCGAGGCGGCCGCGGCGTTCAGCGGGCGCGCCATCGTCGAGGAGGCCGGGGGGGATCCGGCCGCAGTGAGCGCCGAGGCGGTCATCAAGGCAGCGCTCAAGGGCGACGAAGTGGCGCGAGCGATCCTGCTCGACGCCGGCGAGGTGCTCGGCCGAGCGCTCGTCGGGCTCGTGAACGTCTTCAATCCCCGCCTGATCGTGGTGGGCGGCGGCGTGGGCGAGGCGTGCGGCTTCCTCGTCGAGCGCGCCGCCGAGGTGATGCAGGCCGAGGCGCTCGCCGGCCGCCGTGACGTGCGATTCATCCAGTCCGAGCTCGGCAACGACTCGGGCATCCTCGGCGCCGCGGCGCTCGCCTTCGACGAACACGACTCCAGGGAGGGGCTGCACCGATGAGCGACACGCCCAAGGCCGAGGTCTGGTTCGCGCCCGTCCGCTCTCCGGGCAAGAAGTCGCTCGTGAAGCGCTCCGGGGACCTGCTCGCGCGCGCGGGGCTCTCCTCGGCGGTAGGGCCCGACGACCTCGTGGCGGTGAAGCTTCACTTCGGCGAGGAGGGCAACACGGGGTTCGTGCAGCCGATCTACATCCGCGAGGTCGTGGCGCGGGTCAAGGCCGCCGGCGGCAAGCCGTTCCTCACCGACGCGAACACCCTCTACCGCGGGCAGCGGGCGAACTCGGTCGATCACCTCGCCTGCGCGATCCACAACGGGTTCTCGTACGCGACCGTCGAGGCGCCGCTCATCATCGCCGACGGTCTCGACGGCCGGGAGGCGTGCGAGGTCGCCGTCGAGGGCGGCAAGCACTTCGAGAGCGTCAGGATCGGCTCGGCGGCGGTGCACGCCGACGCGATGGTCGTGGTCTCGCACGTCAAAGGTCACGAGGCGACCGGGTTCGGCGGCGCGATCAAGAACGTCGGGATGGGCCTGGGGTGCCGTAGCGCCAAGCAGCGCATGCACGCCGATTTCCGCCCCGAGGTGGCGGCCGAGAAGTGCACCGCGTGCAACCGGTGCGTGAAGTGGTGCCCGGTCGACGCGATCGTGATCGGCCCCGACCGCGTGGCCGTGGTCGACTACGAGCTCTGTTACGGCTGCGGCGAGTGCGTCGCGGCCTGCCCGTTCGGCGCGATCGCCACGCAGTGGAAGACCACGCCCGAGGCGATCCAGGAGAAGATCGTCGAGCACGTCGCCGGCGCGGTCGCGGGCAAGGAGGGCAAGGTCGTCTACCTCTCGTTCGTGACCGACATCTCGCCCGACTGCGACTGCTGGTCGTTCTCGGACGCGGCGGTCGTGCCCGACATCGGCGTGCTCGCCTCGACCGATCCGGTCGCGATCGACCAGGCCGCCTACGACCTCGTGGTCGCCGCGCCCGGACTGGAAGGCACGAGGGGCGAGGGTCTCGGCGAGGGCGTCGACACGTTCCGGCGCATCACCGGCGTCGACGGCACGCATGCGATGGCGTACGCCGAGAGCATGGGCCTCGGCACGCGCGCCTACGAGCTCAAGCGGGTAGACTGAGGCCGAAACGGTCGGACGGCCGGTCACCATCATCGTGTGCCGGCGCCGCGAGGTTAGGGGAGTGACGTGGACCACGTAGGGATCCTCAAGCGCGCGTGGAGCGTGACCTGGCGTCACCGCATCCTGTGGCTGTTCGGCCTGTTCGTCGCCGGCTCGGGCGGCGGAGGGGGCGGAGGGGGCAACTACTCCACCGGGAGCGGTGAGCTCGATCCGGCGACCCTGCGTGAGTTCGAGCGCGCCTACTACTGGTTCCAGGACAACATCGCGCTCATCGTGATGGTCGCGGCGTTCCTCGTGTTGCTCTGGTTCGCGCTCTTCGTGATCAGCATCGCCGCCAAGGGCGGGCTCGTGTTCCTGGTCAACGAGGCCGAGGAGGACCGCCCCGTCCGCGGCATGGCCGGGTGGGGGGCCGGGTTCCGCGCGTGGCTGCGCGTCTTCGGCATCTCGATCGTGCTGTGGCTGCCCTTCCTCGTCATCCTCGGCGTGATCCTCTTCGCGATGTTCGCGCCGCTCGTGGTGCCGCTCGTGAGAGGCGTGGAGCCCGGGGCCGAGGCGATCGTGGGGCTGTGCGGCGGTCTTGTGCTGGGCGGCGTGTTGCTGCTCGTCCTCGGCATCCTGCTGTCGCTGCTCGACACGCTCGCCGTACGCCACGCGGTGCTCGGCGGGACCGGCGTGTTCCGCTCGATCGGTGAGGCGTGGACCGACATCCGGACCCGCTTCAAGGACGTCTTCGTGATGTGGCTGCTGATGGTCGCGGTCGGCATCGGTTTCGGTATCGTGGTCGGCGTGATCGCCGCGGTCTTCGGGTTCGCGGCCGTGGCGGCGTTCCTCGGCCAGGCGTGGTATGTCGGGATCGGCATCGTCGTCGCGCTCTTCCTGGCGCTGCTGTTGCCGAGCGCGATCTACGGGGCGTTCACCTCGGCGGTGTGGACGATCTTCTTCCGCCGCCTGACCGGGCGCGAGGTCGTCGAGGTCGCGACCGCACCCGTCTACAGCCCGCCGCTCGTGCCGGGCGCCCCCGACTCGCCGCTGCCGCCCGCCCCGCCCGCACCGGGCGCGGTCGGGCCGCCGCCCGTGCCTCCGGGGCCGCCCGTGGCG
>JAUVXE010000022.1 GCA_030603745.1 Coriobacteriia bacterium
CCGGGCGCCCCCGGCGCGCCGTGGGGGGGGGGGCGGGTCACCGGCGCGGCGGCGCTCGCCACGCTCGGCGCGCGGCGCGCCGCGCGACTCGGCGAGCGCGCCGCGGCCAGCGGCGCCTACCTGGCCGAGGGGCTCGCGCGCCTCTCGGCGGCGACCGGCGCGATCGCCGAGGTCCGCGGCGCGGGCCTCATGGTCGCCGCGCACCTCGCCCGGCCCGTCGCGGCCGAGGTCGCGGCCGCCGGTCTTGCGCGGGGTCTCGTACTGAACAACATCGGAACGGATATCATCCGTTTCCTACCACCGCTCGTGTGTGATACCGCCGAGATTGATACACTTCTCGCGACCCTTTCCGACATCCTCGCCGAGGAGGAGGCGCACTGTGACTGACAAGCTCCGTGGGCGCGACCTGCTCTCGCTCGCAGACCTGACCTCCGCGGAGGTCCGCCTCGTCCTCGACACCGCCCGCGAGCAGAAGGCGGCGTGGGCCGCCGGGCACCGCGAACAGCCGCTCGCGGGGCGTGCGGTCGCGCTCGTGTTCGAGAAGCCCTCGGTCCGCACGCGCGTCTCGTTCGAGGTCGCCTGCGCTCGCCTCGGCGCGACGCCGGTGGTGCTCTCCGGCCCGGACTCGGCGTTCTCGCGCGGTGAGACGGTCGCCGACACCGCGCGCGTGCTCGAGCGGTACTGCGACGCGATCGTGCTGCGCACCTTCGAGCAGGCCAAGGTCGCCGAGGTCGCCGAGGTCGCGTCGGTGCCGGTCGTCAACTCGCTCTCCGACGACCATCACCCCTGCCAGGGCCTCGCCGACCTGCTCACCATCGAGGAGCACCTCGGCACGCTCGCGGGCCGGACGCTCGCCTACGTCGGCGACGGGAACAACATGGCCCACACCTACCTGCACGGTGGCGCGCTCACCGCGATGGACGTCCGGATCGCCACCCCTCCCGGCTTCGAGCCCTCCGCCGGGGTCGTCGCCGAAGCGGCCGAGATCGCGGCCTCGACCGGCTCCACGATCACCTTCACCACCGACGCCCGCGAGGCGGTCGCCGGGGCCGACGTCGTCGCCACCGATACCTGGGCGTCGATGGGGCAGGAGTCCGAGCATGCCGCACGGCTCGCGGCCTTCGCGCCCTACCGGGTCGACCCCGCGCTCATGGAGCTCGCGGCGCCCGGCGCGATCTTCCTGCACTGCCTGCCCGCCCATCGCGGCGAGGAGGTCACCGACGAGGTGATCGACGGGCCCTCCTCGGTCGTGTTCGACGAGGCGGAGAACCGCCTGCACGCCCAGAAGGCGCTCCTGACGCTGCTGCTCGCGTGAGCATCACCCTGACCGAGAGACCACGGAGGTCGATCAGCCCCATGAAGAAACGCATCAAGCGCCAGGACGCGATCCGGCGGATCGTCCGTTCCGAGCGGATCAGGACGCAGCGCGACCTCGTCGACCGCCTCAAGGCCGAGGGGTTCGTCTGCACCCAGGCCACGGTGTCGCGCGACGTGACCGAGATGGGGTTGCGCAAGCTTCCTGAGGGCGTCTACGTGCTCGCCGAGGACCTGCACCTCCAGCGGATGATCTCCGAGCTCGTGCTGAGCGTGGTACTCACCAACAACCTCGTGCTCGTCAAGGCCTCCCCGGGCACCGCGCCCGGCGTCGCGGCCGCACTCGACGCGGCCGAGCTCGACGGCGTGCTCGGCTCGATCGCGGGCGACGACACCATCCTCATCATCACCACCGACGACGCGGCCGCGGTCGCGCTCGCCGACGGTATCGACAAGTTCCGCGGCGCCGAGTAGCGTCCGCACTCACGAGAGGAAGCAGCATGGCACGGGAGAAATGCGTTCTGGCGTACTCGGGGGGCCTCGACACCTCGGTCGCAATCAAGTGGCTTCAGGAGAACCACGACCTTGACGTGATCGCGCTCGCGATCGACGTCGGGCAGGAGCGGCAGGACCTCGAGTTCGTGCGCCAGAAGGCGCTCGACATCGGTGCGGTCGAGTCGATCGTCAAAGACGTCCGCGACGAGTACGTCGACGAGTTCCTCTCCAAGGCGCTCGCGGCCAACGCGCTCTACGAGAACAAGTACCCGCTCGTCTCGGCGATGTCGCGCCCGATCATCGTCAAGCACCTCGTCGAGGAGGCGCACCGCTGCCGCGCCCGCTACATCGCGCACGGCTGCACGGGCAAGGGCAACGACCAGGTCCGCTTCGAGGTCGGCATCGCCGCGCTCGATCCCGACATCGAGGTCCTCGCGCCGGTGCGCGAGTGGGAGCTCAAGACCCGCGAGCAGGAGATGGTCTACGCCGAGGAGCGCGGCATCCCGGTGCCGACCACCAAGGACAACCCCTACTCCATCGACGACAACCTCTGGGGGCGCGCGATCGAGTGCGGCGTGCTCGAAGACCCGTGGGTCGAGCCGCCCGCCGACATCTACACGCTGACCGCCGACTCGCGCGGCAACACCTGCGACGAGCCCGAGTACGCCGAGATCAGCTTCGAGCAGGGCGTCCCGGTCGCGCTCAACGGCGAGCTGATGAGCTTCCACGACATCATCGACCGCATGAACGAGCTCGCGGGCAAGCATGGGTTCGGCCGGATCGACATGATCGAGAACCGGCTGATCGGCGTCAAGTCGCGCGAGATCTACGAGGTGCCCGGCGCGCTCACGCTCATCACCGCGCACAAGGCGCTCGAGGACCTGTGCCTCGAGCGCGAGGTGCTCCACTACAAGCTCGGCGTCGAGCAGAAGTGGTCCGAGCTCGTCTACAACGGCATGTGGTTCTCGCCGCTCAAAGAGGCGCTCGACGGCTTCATCGAGACCACGCAGCAGCTCGTGACCGGCGACGTGCGCCTGCGCTTCTTCAAGGGCAGCTGCGTGACGGTCGGACGCCGTTCGCCCTACTCGCTCTACGACTACAACCTCGCGACCTACGACGAGGCCGACACCTTCGACCACAAGGCGGCCAAGGGCTTCATCGACCTGCACGGCCTGCCCGTGAAGGTCTGGGCCCGTCAGCGCCGCAAGGTCGGCAAGGAAGGGGAAGTCTAGGCGTGAGCACCGAGAAGAAGCCCTGGGGAGGCCGGTTCGAGCGCTCGCCGAGCGCGTTCCTCGACGAGTTCGGCGCCTCGCTGCCGGTGGACAGCCGCATGTGGGCCGAGGACATCCGCGGCTCGATCGCGCACGCTCGGATGCTCGCCCGCCAGGGGGTCATCTCCGCCGACGACGCCGAGGCCATCGAGGCCGGCCTCTCGCGGATCTACCGCGAGATCCGCGACGGCGAACTGGAGTTCCGCATCGCCGACGAGGACATCCACATGGCGATCGAGCGCACGCTGACCGAGCGCATCGGCACGGCGGGCGGCCGCCTCCACACCGGCCGCAGCCGCAACGACCAGGTCGCGCTCGACACCCGTCTCTACCTCAAGGGCCGCACGCTCGAGCTGCTCCGCGCAGAGTTCGCCCTGCGCCAGACGCTCCTGCGCCTCGCGGTCGAGCACGCCGAGGTGATCATGCCCGGCTACACCCACCTGCAGAAGGCCCAGCCGGTACTCTTCGCGCACCACCTGCTCGCCTACTTCTGGATGCTCTCCCGCGACGCCGTCCGCCTGCGCGCCGCCCACGACGCCGCCGACGTCATGCCGCTCGGGTCGGCGGCCCTCGCCGGCACCACGTTCCCCATCGACCGTGCCTCGGTCGCCGGCGACCTCGGCTTCTCCTCGGTCGGCGCGAACTCGATGGACAGCGTCTCGGACCGCGATTTCCTGCTCGACGCCGCCTACGCGTGCACGGTCACGATGGTCCACCTCTCGCGCCTGTGCGAGGAGCTCATCCTGTGGTCCGCCGAGGAGTTCGGCTTCGTCACGATGGACGACACGTACTCGACCGGCTCGAGCATCATGCCGCAGAAGAAGAACCCCGACTTCGCCGAGCTCACCCGGGGCAAGACCGGCCGGGTCATCGGCGATCTCGTCGGCCTGCTCACCGTGCTCAAGGGCCTCCCGCTCGCCTACAACAAGGACATGCAGGAGGACAAGGAGGGCGTCTTCGACGCGCTCGACACCACGCGAGACGCCCTCGTCGTGATGGAGGGGATGCTCGCGACCGTGCGGGTGAACGCGGACCGGATGTTCGCCGCCGCGCACGGCGGGTTCATGGCCGCCACCGACCTCGCCGACCATCTCGTGAACGCGGGCATGCCCTTCCGCGAGGCGCACGAGGTCATCGGCTCGCTCGTCCTGCGGCTCGAGCGCGAGGGCCGCACCCTGCAAGACCTCTCCGCCGAGGAGTGGGTCGCGGTCCACCCCTCGCTCGGCGCCGACGCCCTCGACGCGGTCGATATCCGCTCGGTCGTCGGGCGGCGCACGAGTGAGGGCGGCACGGCCCCCGCCGCGGTGGCGGCGCAGATGGACCGCTGCCGAGAGGTCCTGGCCGCCGACGGGCAGTGGCTCGACGCGCGGACCGGGTGAGCCGCACGGTGTCCGGCATCGACAACGCCGCCATCGCGCGCGAGCTCGCGCTCATGGCGGACCTGCTCGAGATATCGGGGGCCGACCGGTTCCGGTCCCTGTCGTACCGCTCCGCCGCCGGGCAGGTCCGTTCCTGGCCCGAGCCGCTCTCCGAGATGGCCGCCGAGGGCCGCCTGACCGAGATCCCGGGGGTGGGCAAGAAGCTCGCGGCGAGCATCGCCGACCTCGTGCTGCACGGCACGTTCCCCGACCTCGAAGCCCTCACGGACCAGATCCCCGCCGGCGTGGTCGAGCTCGTCGGCGTCAACGGCGTCGGCCCCTCGCGCGCGCGGCGCTTCTTCGAGGAGCTCGGGATCGACTCGGTCGACGCGCTCGCCGCGGCCCTCGACGACGGCTCGGTGACCCGCCTCGGCGGGATCGGGGAGAAGACCGCGGAGGCCATCGGCCGTGGGGTCGAGGCGTACCTCGCGCATCGCGGCAGCGTCCTGCTCATGGACGCGCTCCCGCTCGCGGAGAGCCTCGCCGAGGAGATCGCCGAGCTCGACGAGGTCGCCTCGGCGTTCGTGGCGGGCGAGGTTCGCCGGGCGTGCGAGACGGTCGACCGGGTGGTCGTGGTCGCCGCGGCGCCCGACACCGCAGCCGCGCTCGCCGCGATCGAGCGGGCTGGCATAGCGGGCGCCGGGGCCGACATCGACGCCGCACGCGCTGCGCTCTCCTTCGCGACCCCGATCGGCATCACCGCCGAGGTTCGCCTCTGCGACCCGGCCGTGCTCGGGTCCACGCTCGCCGAGGCGACCGGCAGCGAACAGCATCTCGCGCGCCTCGCCGCCCTCGCTGCCGAGGGGGGTCTCGTGTTCCCGGCCGAGGGCGGCGCGGCCGCGGCCGGAGGCGCGAGCGCGCGCTCGCTTCGGGCAGCGAGCGAGGAGAAGCTCTACGGGCTCCTCGGCCTGGCCGAGGTACCGCCGCCGGAGCTGCGGGAGGACACAGGGGAGATCGAGGCCGCGCGCGCGGGCACCCTGCCCCGTCTGCTCGAGCCCGGTGACATCCGGGGCGACCTTCACGCCCACACGACGAGCACCGACGCGCACTCGACGCTCGAGGAGAACCGGGCGATGGCGGCGAGGCTCGGCTACGACTACGTCGCGGTCACCGACCACGCCTACGACCTGCGGATGGTGCGCGGACTCGATGTCGTCGCGCTCGAGGCGCAGTGGGCCGAGGTCGACCGGCTGAACGCGGACGGGAGCGGCCTGCCCCGCATCCTCAAGGGGATCGAGCTCAACATCGGCTCGGAGGGTCGCGTCGACTACCCTGACGAGGTGCTCGCGCGGTTCGACTTCTGCATCGCCTCGCTGCACGGAGGATGGCACGAGAGCGCCGAGCGCGTGACCGCGCGGCTGCTTGCGGCGATCGAGAACCCCTTCGTCGACATCATCGGGCACCCGACCGGCCGTATCCTCGGACGGAGGGAGCCCCTCCCGCTCGACCTCGACGCGGTGTTCGAGGCCGCGGCGCGCACCGGCACCCTGCTCGAGCTCAACGCATACCCCGACCGGCTGGACCTCTCCGCCGCGCACCTGGCGCGGGCGCGCGAGGCGGGGGTGCGGTTCGCCATCGGCACGGACGCCCACCGGGCGGGACACCTGCTCCACATGAGGTACGGTGTGCTCACGGCCCGCCGGGGGTGGGTGCGGCCCGAGGAGGTCGTCAACACGCTCGGGCCCGACGAGCTGCTCTCCGCGCTCAAGCGGAACCGCTCGCGATGAACGCCCTCGGCCCGCACTTCTTCGCCCGGGACCCGCGCCTGGTCGCGCGGGAGCTCCTCGGCGCGACGATCGTGAGCCGGGAGGCGGGGGTCGAGACCGGCGGCATCATCGTCGAGACCGAGGCCTACCTCGGCAGCGGCGATCCCGGAAGCCATGCCGCCACGCGGGGCATCACGCCGAGGAACGCGGTGATGTACGGTCCGCCGGGACGGCTCTACGTCTACTTCACCTACGGGTGCCATCACATGCTGAACCTCGTCTGCGAGCCGGAGGGGATCGCCGGCGCGGTGCTGGTGCGGGCCTTCGAGCCGAGCGTCGGCATCGAGCGGATGGTCGCGCGCAGGGGCGGGCGAGGTGGTGTCGAGGTCGCCAACGGACCGGGCAAGGTCGCCGCGGCGCTCGGGATCGGGATGGCCGACAACGGCACCCCCCTCGATGAGGGTCGGGTTTCCGTGTACGATGCACCGGTGATTCCCGGATCGCGCGTCGCCGTCTCGGGCCGGATCGGGCTGTCGGCGGGACACGACGCGCAGTACCGGTTCTACGTGAGGGACTCCGCGCACGTCTCGCGCGCTCGCCCCGGGCCTCGCCGAGCCGGTCGCCCGGAGACATGACGCACGACGAAGGGGGAGCAGCGATGAAGCTCAGCGACATCTACCGCATCATGGTCGAGGCGGGCATCGCCGCCGACGCGCGAGACCGCGACGAGATCGACCGGGTGCTCGCAGCGGCCCGGGCGGAGTACGACAAGCTCGAGGAGGACGAGAAGCGCTTCTTCGACACCGAGCGCCTCACGAACCCCTACTCCGACACCCGCATCTGCGCCGGCGACCCGGACGCGGAGATCCGCGGCGTGCTGGTCGGTATCGACATGGAGGTCGGGGAGGTCCTCCTCGCCGACCGCCTCCGCGAGAAGGGCGAGCCGATCGACCTCGTCCTGGCGCACCATCCCGAGGGGCCGGGTTTCGCGAACCTCCACAAGGTGATGCCGATGCAGGCCGACCTCTGGGCCGCGCAGGGTGTCGGCATCGGGGCCGCCGACGCGCTCATCGCCCCACGAGCCGAGGAGGTCCGGCGCAAGCTCATGCCCGCGAACCACTACCGTGCCATCGACGCCGCCCGGCTGCTCGGTTTCGCCTCGGTCTCGTGCCACACTCCCGCCGACAACAGCGTTAACGCCTTCGTGCAGCGTTTCGTCGACGAGCAGGCGCCCGCGACCCTGGGCGACCTCGTCAAGGCCTTGCGGACGATCCCCGAGTACGAGGACGCCGCACGCAAAGGCTACGGTCCCGCGCTGATCAGCGGGTCGGCCTCCGCGCGGCCGGGCCGCATGGTGGTGGACATGACCGGCGGCACCGAGGGACCCATCGACGCGCTCGAGCGGCTCTCGGCGGCCGGGGTGGGCACGCTCGTGGGGATGCACTACTCCGAGGAGCACCGCAAGAAGGCCGAGGAGCTCAAGCTCAATCTCGTCATCGCCGGGCATGTCTCGTCGGACACGATCGGCATGAACCTCGTCCTCGACGAGATCGAGCGCGCCGGCGACGTGCGGATCGTCTGCACCTCGGGGATGGTGCGGGTGAGCCGCGCCTGACCGCCCGCCACGTCGCGCCCACGGCGGCGTAGGACGCGCGCCGGCGTCGGGCGGCCGCCAGCCCGGCGCTCGGTGGCTACGGCCCCGGGGTGCCGGTGGGCTCGGGTGTCGGCTTGGGGTCGGGCTTGGGTGCCGGCGGCGGCTTGGGTGCCGGCGGCGGAGTCGGGTCCTTGCCCTTGGAGACCTGGACGGTCACCGTGCCGCCCTGGCCTACGGTGCCTCCCGCGGCGGGGTCCTGCGCGAAGATCGTGCCCGCCGGCACGCTCTCGTGGAACGCCTCGACCGCGGTCAGCGTGAGGCCGGACTCCTCGAGGGCGGACCTCGCCTCGGCGAGCGTCATCCCCACGAGGTCCGGGACCTCGATCTCGAGCGGCTCCTGCCGGTAGGTCCACTCCGGAGCGGCGGCGCGCTCGAAGTCGAGGACCGGCCGTCCCGCCATGACCGCCTTCATGAAGTCCGCCCAGATCGGCGCGGCGAGCGTGCCGCCGAATCCTCTCCGCCCGTGTACGTTGAGCATCGGGCGCTCCTCGGCGTAGTAGCCGACCCACACCGACGTGACCAGGTCGGGCGTGTAGCCGACGAACCACGCGTCACGGTAGTTCTGGCTCGTGCCGGTCTTGCCGGCAGCCGGGCGGCCGATGTTGGCGACCCGCGCGGTCCCTCCGTTGATCACGCCACGCAACACGTTGGTGGTCTCGTAGGCGATGCCCGGCTCGAGCGCCTGGCGCGCCTCGGGCGCCGCCTCGAAGACGACCTCGCCGTGCCGGTCGATCACTTTGGTGATCGCGGTGGCGGGGTAGTGCTTGCCGTTGGTCGCGAGCGTGCCGAACGCCGAGGCCATCTCGAGCGGGGTGACGTTCTGGCTGCCGAGGGCGATGGCCGGGTACGGCGGGATCTCGGAGGTGATGCCCATGCGCCGCGCGACCGCCGACACCTTCTCCGCGCCCGAGCTGTCCTCGTCATTGAGCTCCCAGATCAGGCGCGCGAACACGGTGTTGACCGAGGAGCGCATCGCGTGGTCCATGGTGATCATGCCGCGGCCGCGTCCCTCGCTGTTGGAGACCTGCCACACCGGGTTCGTGGGTATGGAGGCGGGCGAGGAAGAGTCGATGTAGCGGCTCGGTGGCATGCCCGCCTCGAAGGCGGCGACCATCACGAACGGCTTGAACGACGAGCCGGGCTGGCGACGGCCCTGCGTGGCGAGGTTGAACTTGTTGGTCTGGTAGTCCTTCCCGCCGACGAGCGCCTTGATCTGCCCGTCCCGCGGGTCGATCGACACGAGCGCCGCGTCCGGGTCGCCGGGCTGGTCGAGGAAGCCGAACACGGCCCTCTCGGCCTCGTTCTGCATCTTGGTGTCGAGCGTGGTATGGACCTCGAGGCCTCCCTCGAACACGAGCGAGGAGCTGTACTCCTGCTGGAGGATCTTCTTCACGTGGGCGACGAAGTAGGGCGCCTGGAAGATGCCGTCCTCGGGCTGTGGGGCACGCTGCAGCTCGAGCGGGGTGTCCATCGCCTCCTGGTACTCCTCGCTCGTGATGTAGCCGTTGTGGAGCATGCGGGAGAGCACCTGCGACCGGCGCCGGAGCGCCCCTTCAGGGTTCTCGAAGGGGGAGAGCCGGCTCGGCTGCTGGGGGAGGCCGGCGAGGAGCGCGGCCTCGGCGAGCGTGAGCTCCGAGGCGTTCTTCGAGAAGAAGGTCCGCGAGGCGGCCTGCGCGCCGTACGCCCCCTCGCCGAAGTAGATGGCGTTCAGGTAGAGCTCGAGCACCTCGTCCTTGCTCTTGCGCTTCTCGAGCTCTCGGGCGAGGAACGCCTCTCTGACCTTGCGCGCTATCGAGATATCGGTCCGCTCGTCGAGCAGGACGGTGTTCCGGATGTACTGCTGCGTGATCGTCGAGGCGCCCTCCTTGGCGCTTCGGGTGGTGATGTCGATGATCGCTGCGCGTGCGATGCCCTGCAGGTCGATCCCGTCGTGGGTATAGAAGCGCTCGTCCTCGACCGCGACGATGGCGTTGCGAAGCAGCGGCGAGATGTCCTCGAGCGGGATGACGGTGCGGTTCTCCAGGTAGAGGCGCGCAAGGAGGACTCCGTCCGCCGAGTAGATGCGGGTCGCCTGGGCGACCTGGAACGCCTCGGGAGACTCGTAATCGGGGAGGTCCTGCAGCCAGGACATGACGACGGCATACGCGCCTACGACGCCGGCGAGCGCGACGATGAGCGTCGCGAGCGCGACGACCGCGAGTACGCGCAACACGATCGGGACGCCCCGCTTGCGCCGGTGCGCCCGAATCCGTCTACTTGACATGCCCCTTGGTCACCTCCACGCTCCCTATTGTGCCACCTTGCGCGAGTATCGTGCCAGGTGACCCCTGCCCGCGTTGCCGAACCGATAGACGGTGCCGACATGCCGAACGTTCACGAACCCCTGCGACCCGAGCTCCTCGCGCCCGCGGGAGGCTTCGACGCCCTGCGTGCAGCGGTCCACAACGGCGCGGACGCGGTCTACCTCGGTCTCGACGCGCTGAACGCCCGTCAGGGCGCCGAGAACTTCACGCTCGAGACGCTCGCCGAGGCCACCCGCTACGCCCACCTCAGGGGCGCGCGCGTCTATCTCACCGCCAACGTGGTCATCCGGCCCGAGGAGATGGCGGACGCGTTCGCGATGATCGACGCCGCCTGGGCCGCCGGCGTGGATGCGGTGATCGTCCAGGACCTCGGTCTGGCCCGCGTCCTGGCCGCCCGCCTGCCGCACGTGCGACTCCACGCGTCGACCCAGATCGGCGCGCACAACAGCGAGACCGTCCGCGAGCTCGCCGATCTCGGCTTCGAGCGGGTGACCCTCGCCCGCGAGCTCTCGATCGACGAGATCGCGGGGATCGCCTCCGCGGCGGGGGTGGAGGTCGAGACGTTCGTGCACGGCGCGCTGTGCCTGTGCTACTCCGGGCAGTGCCTGCTCTCCTCGGTGGTCGGCGGGCGCTCGGCGAACCGTGGCCGCTGCGCCCAGCCGTGCCGTCTGCCCTACGACCTGCTGGACGACTCCGGCCGCGAGCTGAAGGCGCCGGGTCGGTACCTGATGAGCCCCAAGGACCTTGCCGGGGTCACGCACCTGCCGCGATTGCTCACGGCCGGGGTGCGGGCGCTCAAGATCGAGGGTCGCATGAAGAGTCCCGAGTACGTCGCGGTCGTCACGGGCGTCTACCGCGCGGCCCTCGACCGGGCGATCGCCGACCCCGACGGGTTCACGGTCGCCGACGCCGAGCTCGAGGCGCTCGAAGAGGTCTTCAGCCGGGGCTTCACCACCGGCTATCTCGACGGTGTCACCGACGACACGCTGATGGCGTACACGCGCCCCAACAACCGTGGCGTGCCCGTCGGCCGGGTCGCGGCCGTCGAGTCGGGACGTGCGGTGCTCGCCCTCGACCGGCCGGTCGAGACCGGGGACACGCTCGAGTTCTGGACCGGCCGCGGACGCTTCGCGCAGCGTGTGGCCGGACTCGAGGTCGACGGCCAGGAGCGCCCGGTCGCGCCTGCCGGCACCCGCGCGCGCATCAGGACCGACCGGTCCGTGGGCTCCGGCGACCGCGTGTTCCGAGTGACGAGCGCGGCGCTCGAGGCGGCGGCCCGCCGCACGTTCGTCGGCGAAGACGCGGGGCGCACGGTGCCGGTGCGGGTCACGGTCCGCATGGTGGTCGGGGAGCCGATCCTCGTTCGCCTGCACGCCGGCGACCTGGTAGCGGAGGCACTGGGTCCTCCTGTCGAGCCGGCGCGCACCAAGCCGCTCACCGCCGCCGAGGTCATGGAGCACGTGGGTCGCCTCGGCGGGACGGCGTTCCGTGCCGAGGGGTGGGAGGTCGAGCTCGATCCCTCGGCGGGCGCGGGGTTCTCACTGCTGCACCGGGTGCGGCGCGAGGCGGTGGCCGCGCTTGAGGCCCGGATCCTCGAGCCCTACCGTGACCGGGAGCTCACGGGCGCCGAGGTTCCGGTGCCCCGGTTCGCGGGACGCCGGAGGGCGAAACGGGACATGCCGGACCTGGTGGTGTGGACCACCCGCCCGGCGGTCGCGAAGGCGTGCCTCGCCGCAGGAGCGCACCACGCGATCGTCCCCGAGTGGGCACTCGCCGGCCTGGAGCCCGAGGAGGTGCCTGCGGGGCTGACGGTGGAGCTCCCCCGGATCGTCCGGGACGCCGAGTACGGTTGCGCACTCGACGCCGCGCGCCCGGGGGGTCAGCGCGTCGTCGCCGGCAACCTCGGCATGGTGCGGGCCGCGGCACGGGACGCCTCGACGCTCTGGACCCACTGGGGCCTGAACGCGACGAACCCCTGGACGGTCGAGGCGCTGACCGACATGGGTGCGAGCGGCGTGTGGATGTCGCCCGAGATCTCCGGTCGTGACGTGGCCGGGATCGTGAAGGCGACCGGCGCCCCGGTCGGCATCGCCGTGCTCGGCCGCCAGGAGGTGATGGTGACGGAGCACTGTCTGATCTCGGCGGGAACGGAGTGCTCCCACCGGTGCGCGACCTGCAAGCGGCGTGAACGCTGGTACGCGCTGCGCGATCGCAAAGGCTACGGGTTCCCGGTCATCAGCGACCCGCAGGGACGCTCCCACGTGTTCAACGCCGTGCCGATCGACCTCACGAGGGCCCTGCCCGAGATCGTGGAGGCGGGGGTGGCGGCGGTGCGTTTCGACGTGACCGTCGAGCACCTGCAGGAAGCGCAGCACCTGACCAAGATGCTGCGCGAGGCGCTCCACGCCGCGGTGGCGGGCAAGGCCGTCGACACGGAGTCGCTGCTCGCCGAGAGCACCGCCGGGCACTTCTTCCGAGGCGTCAGATAGCCGGCCCCGGGTATCGACCTCGCCAGGTCACGTCCCGGCGCGCGGTTCGGGACGGCCGTCGGCTCAGCGCACCGTGATCCGTTTGGTCACAGACGCGGTCTGGTCGTTGCCGTCGGTCACCCACAGGACCACGTCGTAGACCCCGGGGTCCGTGTAGACGTGCGTCACGCGCCTGCCCTCCGCCTCGGTCCCGTCACCGAACTCCCAGAGGTAGAGCACGTTCGACCCTGTCGCCTTCGAGCCGGACGCGTCGAAGGTGACCTCCTGGTCGATCAGCGCCTCGGCAGGCGAGAAGGTGAAGGACGCGGTCGGGGGCGGCTCTCGCCGGGCGCCCGACGAGACCACGATCGTGACCGCCGCGCCGACCTCGACCTCGGTCCCCGCGGCGGGGTCCTGTCCGCCCACGACCCCCGCGGGCACGCCCCGAAGTTCCTGTTCGGTGACGGTGATCCTCAGCCCGAGCTCGGTCAGCGCCGCGATCGCATGCTCCTTCGGCGTGCCGATGAGGTCGGGCATCGCGACGACCGCCGGACCCGTGTGCAGCGAGCAGTCACCGGGCGCCTTGCCCCGCAGGAACAGTCCGGACAGCGTGTTCTCGCACCACTCCGAGGCGAGCTCCCCCGACTCGGCGCAGATCGTCGCGGACTCGATGCCGTCGGGGCGCGCGAAGTCGCTCGCGGCGACGCCGTCGAGCGCGCCCTTCATGAACGCCGCCCAGATCTCGGCCGGGAACGACCCGCCGGTGACGCGGCGGCCGTGCACGTCGGTCATCTCGCGCTGCTCCTCGGCGTAGCCCACCCACACGGAGGCGACGAGGTCGGGCGTGTACCCCACGAACCAGGCGTCGCGGTAGCGCTGGGTCGTGCCGGTCTTGCCGGCGGCAGGCCGACCGATCGACGCGGCCGAGCCCGTCCCGCGGGTGATGACGCCGCGGAGGGTGTCGGTGGTCAGGTAGGCGACCGCGGGGTCGAGCGCCTCGGTCATCTCAGGCGCCGTCTCCATGAGGACCTCGCCCTCGGCATCGGTCACCGAGGAGATCGCGAACGGTCGCGCGTGGGTCCCGCCCGCGGCCAGGGTGCCGTATGCCGACGCCATCTCGAGCGGCGACACCCCCTCCTCATGCCCGCCGAGGGCGATCGCCGGCACCGGGGTGATCTCGGTCTCGATCCCCATCCGGCGCGCGGTCTCGGCGACCTCGGTCGCCCCCACGTCGAGGACCAGCTGCGCGAACACCGAGTTGATGGACTTCTCCATCGCCTCGCGCAGCCGCATCGGCCCGGTCCTTCCGCTCGCGCCCGTCACGGTCCAGGTCTGGCCGTTGGGCAGCCGGAACTCGCCGGGTCCGCACTCGTACGCGGTCTCCGGGGTGACCTCGCCGTTGAGCGCGGTCGCGAGGACGAACGGCTTGAAGGCCGAGCCGGGCTGGCGGCGACCCTGGGCCGCTACGTTGAACTGCTGGGCGGAGAAGTCGCGTCCGCCCACCATGGCGAGGACCTCGCCGGTCGCGGGATCGATGGCGACGAGTGCGGCCGAAGGGTCGTCCTCCCGGTCGAGGGCGCCCGCGATGGCCGCTTCGGCAGCGCGCTGCATCCGCAGGTCGAGCGTGGTGGTCACGGTGATCCCGCCCCGGAAGACGGCGTCGGCGCCGTACTCCTCGATGAGCTGAGCCTTCACGTACTCCATGAAGTAGGGGGCGGGGGTGTCCGCCCTGCCGAGGCCGGCCAGCTCGAGCTCCGCCGTCGCTGCCGCGGCGCGCTCCTCCTCGGAGATCATGCCCTGCGAGGCCATCTGCCCGAGGACCGCCCCGCGGCTGCGCAGCGACTCCTCGGGGTCGAGGTAGGGTGAGAACCTGCCGGGGGACTTGATGAGGCCGGCCAGCGTGGCGCTTTCGGCGAGGTCGAGCTCGGTCACGCTCTTGCCGTAGTAGACCTGCGCCGCCGACTCGACGCCGTAGGCGCCGTGCCCGAAGTAGATGGTGTTCAGGTAGAGCTCGAGGATGCGGTCCTTCGAGTAGTCCTGCTCAAGCCGATAGGCGAGGATCGCCTCGGAGACCTTGCGCTTGACCGTCTGCTCCGGCGTGATGAACGCGTTCTTCACGTACTGCTGCGTGATCGTCGAGCCGCCCTGGGCCGTCGTCCGGGTCCGGATGTCGATCCACAGCGCGCGGGCGATTCCGATCGGGTCGACCCCCTTGTGCTCGTAGTATCGCGAGTCCTCGGTGGCGATCACCGCCTGCCGCAGGGCCTGCGGTATCTCGTCGAGCGCGCGGTCGGTCCGGTTCTGTTCGGCGAAGAGCTGTGCGAGCACCTCGCCGTTGCGGTCGTAGACGACGGAGGTCTGGTCGCGGCCCCGTGCGTCGGTGCCTTCGAGGTCGGGAAGGTCGCGCACGATGGAGGCGTAGACCACGCCGGCCGCGAGCAGCAGCGAGAGCACGGTGAGCAGCGTGATGACCCCGAGTATCTTGAGCGCCTTGCGCCTGCGCGATGACGCACCCGCCGAGGGGCGCTTGCGCGCGGGCCGCGCGGGAGCACGCCGGCGACCGCTCTGCCGATTCCTGGGCGCGGGTCCGCGCGAGCCGTCGCGGGCGCCCGTGGCCCGGCGAGTACGAGTCTGGCCGGCCGAGGAGCGTGTGTGCTGGCTGCCTGCGCCGCGTCGACCGGTGGGGGCGTCGGCGCCCCTCGACCTGCGCGCTGCGCCGTCACCGGCCTCGCGCGTGGAGTCCTGTCTGGCGCGCGTGCGGGGACGCGGCTTGGGCCGCTCGTTGCGGGAGCGGCTGTCGCGGCGTCGTGGATCGCGGTTCGATTCGCTCATCGTGCCTGTTCTTCACGGCTGCACGACCGTCGGGCGGGTGGGCCACGCAGGTGGTCGCGACAGCGGGGACGGTCTCGATATCGTGCTAGAGTATGACACGCACACGCCGGGCTGCTAGTGGAGAGTCGCCGAAGCGTCATCACGGACGCGCGATCTCCTCGGCGTACCGGCTCCCCGATAGCAAGGAGTGGTGGTCTCGTGCCCTCGCCCGACGAGCAGCTGCACGTCCTCAGAAGCGGAGTAGCGGATATCGTGCCGCTCGAGGCGCTCCGAACCAAACTCGCCAGCGGGCGTTCGCTCGTGGTGAAGCTCGGAGTCGATCCGACCGCGCCGGACCTGCACCTCGGTCACGCCGTCCCCCTGCGGAAGCTGCGCCAGTTCCAGGACCTCGGTCACCAGGTGGTGCTCATCATCGGTGACTTCACCGCGCTCATCGGCGACCCGTCCGGCCGTAACTCGACGCGCCCGCCGCTGACCCGCGAGGAGGTCGAGGCGAACGCCACTACCTATATAGAGCAGGCCGAGAAGATCCTCGACCCCGAGCGCACCACGCTCCGGCGCAACTCCGAGTGGCTCGACCCGCTCGGGTTCGCCGACCTGCTGCGGATCACGAGCCGCTTCACCGTGGCGCGCATCCTTGAGCGCGACGACTTCCAGAAGCGGTACCGCGAAGGCGTCGGCATCTCGTTGCACGAATTCCTCTACCCGGTCGCCCAGGCGTACGACTCCGTGGCGATCAGGGCCGACGTCGAGCTCGGTGGCACCGACCAGCTCTTCAACCTGCTTGCGGGGCGGGACCTGATGGAGAAGGAAGGCCTCGACCCGCAGGTCTGCCTCACGCTGCCCCTGCTCGAGGGGACCGACGGCGTCAAGAAGATGAGCAAGTCCTACGGGAACTACATCGGGCTGACCGACGAGCCCGCCGAGATGTTCGGCAAGGTGATGTCGATCCCTGACACCTCGATGCCCACCTACTACCGACTGTGCACCGGGCTGCCGGTGCATGAGGTCGACGCACTCGAGGCCGCACTCGCCGACGGCTCGCTGCATCCGAACGCAGCCAAGCGGGCACTCGGCCGCGAGATCGTCACGCTCTACCACGGACAGTCCGAGGCCGCCGAGGCCGAGGCAGCATTCGACCGGCTCTTCCGTCAGCATGAGATCCCGGCGGACATCCCCGAGTTCGGCGCCGATCTGGCCGGTGAGGTGTTCCTGCCCGCGCTCCTCAGGGACTCCGGGCTCGCCGCGTCCAGCGGCGAGGCGCGCCGGTTGATCGCGGGAGGCGGCGTGAGGATCGACGGCGAGCAGGTCGCGCCCGACGCCTTGACGCTGGACGGCCAGGGGCTCTCCGGAAGCGTTCTGCAGGTCGGCAAGCGCCGCTTCATTCGCCTCATGCAACGCTCCTGAGCAGCGGTTTTGATCGGAGCGAAGCGGGGATACACTAAGTCCGGCCGTTCATCGGCTAGGGTATTGCATGCGGGCCGTCCGGGTGATAGCCTGGTCGAGCCGCACTTTTCGGCAAGGTTCCGATTCGAGACGCAGGTTGATAATGACCAACTGCCAGGGGTCGTTCGCATAGCAGGAGACGCGATCGCAGGAATGCGACGGTCCCCGTCGTGACGGACGCCTTCTGGACTCCCGGAAGGCGTTTTTCGTGTCCTGAGGGGCCGGGAACGCGATTCGGACAGGCGGATCGGAAAACCTTGAAAGAAGTTGTTGACAGGGCGAGGGCGAGTGCGTAAAGTATCTCCTCGCCGCCAAGATACGACAGGCGGTACACGGCGGGAGAAACCGCAGGAAGAACAGCGATTCTCGCCGAGCTTGAACCTTGAAAACCGGATACTGTGACAAGCCAGTAGGTTCGCAAATGCGAATCACATGAACCCGTCATTCGAGAGGGTCATCAACAGGCCAAACCGAATTGACTGTACGGGATCCAAACCGCCCCGGTTTCCTTACCGGAGGTAGGTGGGTCCATCCGGATCGAGCAGATCCAAACCTCTGTGGAATACGGACTTCGGTCCGTAACACTTTCAACGGAGAGTTTGATCCTGGCTCAGGATGAACGCTGGCGGCGTGCTTAACACATGCAAGTCGAACGATTAAAGCTCACTTCGGTGAGTGTATAGAGTGGCGAACGGGTGAGTAACACGTGGGCAACCTGCCCCTCACACTGGGATAACTCAGGGAAACCTGAGCTAATACCGGATACTCCGGCGAGACCGCATGGTCATGCCGGGAAAGCTCCGGCGGTGAGGGATGGGCCCGCGGCCCATTAGCTAGTTGGTGAGGTAACGGCTCACCAAGGCGACGATGGGTAGCCGAGCTGAGAGGCTGATCGGCCACACTGGGACTGAGACACGGCCCAGACTCCTACGGGAGGCAGCAGTGGGGAATTTTGCGCAATGGGCGAAAGCCTGACGCAGCAACGCCGCGTGCGGGATGAAGGCCTTCGGGTTGTAAACCGCTTTCAGCAGGGATGAAACTGACAGTACCTGCAGAAGAAGCCCCGGCTAACTACGTGCCAGCAGCCGCGGTAATACGTAGGGGGCAAGCGTTATCCGGATTTATTGGGCGTAAAGCGCGCGTAGGCGGCTTGTTAAGTCAGGCGTGAAATCTGGGGGCTCAACCCGCAGCTTGCGTCTGAAACTGGCAGGCTTGAGTCTGGTAGAGGAAAGTGGAATTCCTAGTGTAGCGGTGATATGCGCAGATATTAGGAGGAACACCAGTGGCGAAGGCGGCTTTCTGGGCCACGACTGACGCTAAGGCGCGAAAGCTAGGGGAGCACACAGGATTAGATACCCTGGTAGTCCACGCTGTAAACGATGAATGCTAGGTGTTGGGGGCGACAGTCTTCAGTGCCGAAGTTAACACATTAAGCATTCCACCTGGGAAGTACGATCGCAAGATTGAAACTCAAAG
>JAUVXE010000009.1 GCA_030603745.1 Coriobacteriia bacterium
ACGGCCTCCGAGCCGATAGAGCCGAACAGCTTCGGTCCTGAACTCCGGTGTGTAGGCCATGCGTTGACTCCCTTCCGACCCCTTAGGGTCCACTTCTAGGGTGTCAACGAAAGCGGGTCAACTCCACCTCACCGGAGGCGGTCCAGGCCTACGCGATGCGCACCACCCCTTTCGACCTCCGCGGCTACACGCAGGCGTCGCTTCGGTGGGATGTCTGGACCGGGTTGACCCAGAACCCGGGCAACTGGATGAACGTCCAGGTGGCGACCTCTTCGAGCGGCCCGTGGTACACCCCGCAGGGCACGTTCGCGCAGGGCGCCGGCGCCGGGTGGAGGACCTTCACACTCGACCTCGGCTGTGTGACCGACCAGTTCAACGGGACCGTGGTCGACCTGACCGGCGAGCCCTCGGTGTGGATCCGCTTCTACTACCGTCACACCACGGGCACCACCGATGAAGGCGTCTATCTCGACAACGTCCGGCTGACCGCATCGAGTGACGCGCTCCCCGAGGTGGATTCGATCTGGCCGGCCCACGTGCCTGCCGGTATCGGCGCGACCGTGACCATCGACGGGAGCGGGTTCGGGTCGGTTCCCGGGTCGGTCGACTTTCTCCGGGGAGACTCACAGTCAGGGCAGCGCGTCGCGGCCGACACCGTCGTCTCGTGGTCCGACACCCGGATCGTGGTCGAGGTGCCCCGGCGCGCGCAGCCCGGACCGGTGCGGGTCGTCGATGCCGGTGGCGCGACGAGCAAGGGATTCGTCTACGAGCCGGGCTCAAGCCACGCGGGGTACCGGTGGCGCGACTCTGCATTCCCGGTGGGCTTCCGCGTGAACGAGAACTCGCGGAGCACGAACGGTGAGGCCGCGGCGATCCTGGGAGCGATGGATACCTGGAGCACGGCGGGCTCGCCGCTTCGGTTCGTCTACGGCGGCGCCACGACCACATCCAGCTATCAGCCGGTCAGGGACAGCCGCAACGACATCTACTTCTCGCGTGACCCGATGCCGACCGGGGTGCTCGCCCAGGCGTTCATCTGGTTGGACCATTCCGGGCACATCGTCGAGACCGACATCGTCTTCGCCGACGTGACCTACGCCTTCTCGACCGGGGCGAGCCCGGGAACCTTCGACATCGAATCGATCGCCCTGCACGAGCTCGGCCACTCGGTCGGCCTCGACGACCAGTACGGGGCGCTCGACCGCGTCATGGGCGCGATGCCTTCGGGTGCCACCCGGCGTGCGCTGTCGCCGCACGAGGTGCTCGGCGTGGTGCACATCTACGGCGCCGAGGAGGGCTTCGTCCCACCGGATCCCGCCGAGGAGCCCGATCCTGACACGGGCGGCGACACCGGTGGCGGCTCGTCGCCGGACACATCGCTCACCATCGAGGCCATCGCCGGGGCGAACCGGTATGCGACGGCGGTCCAGGTCTCGCAGCGCGCGTTCCCCGAGCCGCTCGATCTCGCAGGCCCGCGTACGGTCGTGATCGCCACGGGCCAGAACTGGCCTGATGCCCTCGGAGGGAGCGCGCTTGCCGGCGCCCTCGGCGGTCCGATACTGCTCGTCGAACCGGGCAGACTGCCGGCTCAGGTGCGCACCGAGATCGTGCGTCTCGGAGCGACCAGGGCGATCATCATCGGCGGTACGGCGGCCGTGGGGCAGGCGGTCGAGAACGAGCTGAACACGCTCGTGGAGCGCGTGGATCGCGTCTCGGGGCCGAGCCGCTACCAGACCGCGACCGAGGTCGCGCGCGAGGTGGTGCAGGTGCGCGGAGAGGGTCACGACTCGACCGTCATCGTGACCACGGGCGGGAACTACCCCGACGCGCTCGCCGTCTCCCCGATCGCCGCCTCCAAGGCCTGGCCGCTCTACCTGGTCGAGCCGGGCAAGGGCCTCGCCTCGGGGACCGTCGCCGCGATGGGTGCGCCCACGAGGATCCTGCTGCTCGGCGGCACGGGCGCGGTGAGCGCCCCGGTGGAGGAGGAGCTGCGATCGCGCTTCCCGCAGGCCGAGGTGCTTCGCCTGCAGGGCGTGAACCGGTACTGCACCGCGGCCGCCGTGGCCGCGTACGGGGTACAGAACGCCGATCTGGCGTGGGACGGAGTGGCGGTCGCGACAGGGGAGAACTTCCCTGACGCCCTCGCAGGGGGCGTTCTGCAGGGCCGCCGGGCCTCGGTCATGGTGCTCACCGGCTCCGCGAGCGTCTGTTCGACGACCCTCGGGACGCTCTCGCTCAACAAGACCGAGATCGAGCACGTGACCTATCTCGGTGGGCAGGGAGCCGTCCCAGACACGATCCGCACCGTGATCAACAACGCGATCCAGTAGCGGCGCGGCGGACATCGCTGTTCGTCGCTCGAGCGGGACCCGTCATCCCCCGATGATCCTCGCGATGCGCTCGGCCGCGTGTCCGTCACCGTAGACCGGCGGGCGCTCGGCGGGCCTCCTCGCTTCCCGGGCGGCGGCCACGATCCGCCCCGGGTCGGTCCCGACAAGCGTGTTCCAGCCGGTTTCGACCGTCTCGACCCACTCGGTCTCGTTCCGCAGCGTCACGCACGGCACGCCGAGGAAGTACGCCTCCTTCTGCATCCCGCCCGAGTCCGTGAGCAGTGCGCGCGCTCCGCCGAGGAGTGCGACGGTCTCAAGGTAGGGCTGTGGATCGATGGCACGTACGAGGGTCGCCACCTCGAGACGACGGGAGAGGGCGGCGTCGGCTGTAAGCCGCGAGCGGGTGCGGGGATGGACGGCCCATAGCACCGGTGATCCGAGCGCCGCGAAGGCGTCGATGATGCGCGCGAGGGCCACCGGCTCGTCGGTGTTCGACGCCCGGTGCACGGTCGCGAGATAGTAGCCGTCCGGCTCGACGCCGCATGTCGCCGTCACCGCCTCTGTTTCGGCGCGTTCGGCGAACACCCGCAGAGTGTCGATCATCACGTCACCGACCACATGCACGCCTGCGGTGACACCCTCGGTGGCGAGGTTGGCAGCGGCCACGCCGGTCGGGCAGAAGAGGAGGTCGGAGAGGTGGTCGACGAGCACGCGGTTGACCTCTTCGGGCATGGACCGCTCGAAGGAACGCAGGCCCGCCTCGACGTGGGCCACCGGTATCACCAGCTTGGCTGCGGCCAGTCCCGCAGCGAGCGTCGTGTTGGTGTCTCCGTAGACGAGTACCAGGTCTGGCGCGACCTCGATGAACAGCTCCTCGAGCACGCCGAGCATCGCGCCGGTCATCCGGCCGTGCGACGAGGAGCCCACCCCGAGATTGTAGTCGGGTTCAGGCACGCCGAGCTGGTCGAAGAAGACATCGGACATCCCCCGGTCGTAGTGCTGTCCGGAGTGTACGAGAATCTCCTCGTTGCCGGCGGCGCGCAGCGCCCGCGAGACCGGGGCGGCTTTGACGAACTGGGGTCGGGCCCCGACTACTGAGGCGATGCGCACGGCGCTTCGCCCTACCCGGCGAGCGCTTCGCGCAACACGCGCACGACCTCTTCCTGCTGCTCGCGCGTGATGCCTGGGAACGCCGGCAGCGCGAAGGTCTGCGGGCAGGCGGCCTCGGCGACCGGGAGCGAGCCCTCGGCGTACCCGAGGTGCGTGAACGCCTCCTGGAGGTGGAGCGGCACGGGGTAGTACGCGGCCGAGCCGATGCCGGCGGCCTGCAGCGCGGAGATCAGTCGGTCCCGCTCGGGTGACGCCACGATGTAGAGGTGCACGACCTCCTCGCCGAAGTCCCGGGTGACGGGCGTGACGAGGTCGAGGTCGGCGAGCAGCTCGTCGTAGACGGCGGCCGCCGCGCGCCGCTCGGCGTTCCAGCGGTCGAGGTGGGGGAGCTTCACGAGCAGGATCGCGGCCTGCACCGAGTCGAGACGCGAGTTCACGCCGATCGTGTCGTGGTAGTACTTCACCGTGGTGCCGTGGTTCGCCATCTTGCGGCAGGCGGCTGCGATCTCGTCGGAGTCGGTGGTGAGGATGCCGCCGTCACCGGCGCACCCGAGGTTCTTGCTCGGGAAGAACGAGAAGGCGGCCACGTCGGCGAGCGAGCCGGCCCGCTTGCCCCGATAGGTGGCGCCGATCGCCTGGCAGGCGTCCTCGATCACGTGCAACCCGTGGCGCTCGGCGATCTCGAGGAGCGGGTCCATGTCCACGCACTGGCCGAAGATGTGCACCGGCATGATCGCCTTGGTGCGCTCGGTGATGGCGGCCTCGAGGAGCGAGACGTCCATGTTGTAGGTGTCGGGCTCGATGTCGACGAACACCGGCGTGGCACCCACGTGCGCGATCGCCTCGGCGGTGGCGATGAAGGTGAACGGCGTGGTGATGACCTCGTCGCCCTTGCCGATCCCGAGCGCGTGCATGATGAGGAAGAGCGCGTCGGTCCCGTTGCCGCACGCGACGGCATGCTTGGTGCCGCAGTACTCGGCGATGGCGGCCTCGAGTTCTTTCACGCGCGGCCCGCCGATGAACCCGGCGGTTGACATGACCTCACCGATCACGCCGTCGAGCTCGTCCTTCAACTCGAGGTACTGGGCCTGGAGATCGAGCAGGGGGATCGACACGCGGTTCTCCTTCCGTTCCGGGCGGCTCGCGGGCCGCCCGCTGACATCGGTGAGGCGGGCCGGGTGGCCGCGCTTCGCTACTGGTTCTCGAGCAGCTCCTCCGCCGCGACTTCGCGGATCGGCTTGGCCGGAACGCCGAGGGCGACCATGCGCGCGGGCACGTCGCGGGTCACGACCGCGCCGGTGGCGATGAACGCGTCCTCGCCGATCTCGACGCCGGGCAGGATGTGCGCCCCGCCGCCCACGCGCGCTCCCCGGCGGATGGTGCAGCCGCGCATCTCGGTGAGCCGCTTCTCCGTGCGGCCCATGTAGTTGTCGTTGGTGGTGACCACCATGGGGGCGATGAAGACCTGCTCCTCGATGGTGACGTAGGCGGTGACGTAGGCGCCGCTCTGGATACGCGTTCCCGAGCCGATGCTCGTGTCGTTCTCGACCGTGACGTTGCGGCCCACGACCACCGCATCGCCGATCGTGCACCGCTCGCGCACGCCGGCGCCGTCGCCGATCACGCACGAGTCGCCGAACGTGCTCCCGGCCATGAGCACCGTGTGGCTCCCCACGGAGCACTCCTCGCCGAGGACCACGCCTGCGAGCTCGCCGCCCGCCGCGGTCGAGGACTTCGCGAGCGAGGGCCGCTTGCCCACCACGGCGAAATCCGCGATCCGCGAGCCGGCGCCGACCCGCGCGCCTTCGCAGATCGTGACGTGGTTGCCCACGGTGACGCCCTCGCCGAGCTCGACACCCGGCTCGATCACCACGTAGCGCCCGATGCGCACGTCGTGCCCGATGCGGGCGGTGGGGGCGACCACCACGTCGGGGTGGTGTGCCTCTGAGGCGCTCTTCGGTCCCATGGCTACTCCGTCTCGATCGTGACCGGTGCGCCGCCGGATGCGAGCGAGGCGTCCACGGCCTCAAGCACCTGTACGACGCGCAGTCCGTCGGCACCGCTGCTGCGCGGCGTGGTCCCGGTCCGGCAGCACTCCACGAAGTGACTCATCTCCGCGCCGAGCGGTTCGGAGAGCTTCACGAACGGCACCCGGATATCGCCGAACCGCAAGGTGAGGTCCTCGCCGTAGGCCATCGCGTCCGCCGGCTCGACACCCTTGTCGTAGATCCAGATCTTGTCGGTCGCCTCCATGTCGTCGAAGACGAGCATCTTCTTGCTGCCCACCACGGTCATGCGACGCGTCTTGTGCGGGTCGAGCCAGCTCACGTGGATGTTGGCGAGCCGCCCGCTCGGGAAGTGCAGGTTGGCGAAGACCACGTCGTGCACCCCGTCGCGCAGGTAGTCGGCACCGTTGGCCGAGACCCGGTCGGGCGTCTCGCCGAGGAGGTAGAGCGCCACCGAGACGTCGTGCGGGGCGAGCGACCAGAACGAGTTCTCGTCGGCGCGCACCTTGCCGAGGTTCAGGCGCTGGAAGTAGAGGTAGCGCACCTCGCCGAGCTCGCCCGAGTCGATGTAGTCGCGGATCCACTCGATCGCGCCGTGGTAGACCATGAGGTGGCCCACCATGAGGATGCGGTCGTTGTCCTCGGCGAGCTTCACGAGGTGCGCCGCATCGGCCGAGGAGAGCGTGAGCGGCTTCTCCACGAAGCAGTGCAGCCCGGCCTCGAGCACGCGGGCGGCGAGCGCGGCGTGCGTGGGGGCGGAGGTCGCGACCACGACCGCGTCGAGCCGGTAGCCGGTCAGCAGCTGCTCGAGGTCGTCGGTGAGGGCGATGTGCGGGTAGGCGCTGGCCAGTTTGGCGCGGTTGTCCGGGTTGGCGTCGCACGCGGCGACGACATCCACGGTCGCGAGGCGCTCGAGGTTGCGCAGGATGTTCGGGCCCCAGTACCCGTAGCCGACGAATCCGACGCGTAGGGGTGCACTCATGTGGGTGGGCTCCTCGTCCCTCGTGCGCCCGGGGGCGCGACTCGTTGCGCAACCACACGATTCTACCGCACGGCCCCGCGCCGCACACGTGATCCGTCACCGTGCCGTGACCGGCTGGCCCCCGACCACGAGGAGGACTCTCATCATCCGAGGGGATGATTCCGAAGGTCATGTACGCACAGGCTGGGCAAGATTGTGTAAGGTAGTCGCGTGGGGGACGCGGATCCCTGGCCGGGAGTGTGGGCGCTGAGGCCGGGGGGAGTCAGTGGCGCAACCGACCCATCATAGGTGAGGACTGAGAAGGCCCGTCGCTGTTCGGGGGAGCAGCGCGCACAGGGGCCGTCAGCCCATGAGGGGGGAGCGCCATGAGTGGATACATGCCTGTACCTCGCTGCACCCTGCGTCGATCGCGGGGTGCCCGCGCCGGGAGGATCGCGTTCGCCGCGCTCATCCTGGCGCTCGTGTTCGCGCTCGCCGCACCCGGACTCGCGGCCGCAGCGAACAACGCCGGCGGCGCGCCGGCGAGCTCCGGGCTCGCTGCCCCGGTGCTCAGGGTCGAGCCGGTCGAAGGGGTCGACGACCTCAGCCAGCTTGTGTGGAGCACGCAGTTCCCGGCCACGGGTTACGAGGTGCAGTGCGCGCTTGACGACCTCTTCCGGCCCAACAAGCTCGTGGGATCCGCGGGTCTGGACGCCGGCATCTCGGAGTACCGGTTCGGTGGTCTGAAGGTCGGCACCACGTACTTCTATCGCGTACGGGCGGTCTCCGGCTCCACCAAGGGCCCCTGGTCCAACATCGTCTTCTTCGTCCACGGCCAGCGGCACACCGGCTCCAACCCGCCGATCGCCGTCGCCGGTGCGGACTACCACACGTTCGTGGGCGTGCCGGTCACGCTCGACGCGTCACTCTCGCACGACCCCGACGGTACCATCGTGAAGTACGAGTGGGACTTCGATGCCGACGGCACGTGGGACGCGACGACCACGGGACCGACCGTGAGCCACGCGTTCGACAAGCCCGGCAACCGGCGCGTGCTGCTGCGCGTCACCGACCATTCCGGGCTGACCGCGACCGACCGCACGCACGTGATGGTGCGGATGGACGCCTTCCCGCCGGTCGCCGTGATCGCCGGGCCGAGCGAGGTCTACGTGGGTGAGCCCGCCTTCTTCGACGGTTCGCTCTCCTACGACGACGAGGGCTTCATCACCACGTACTCGTGGAGCTTCATCGGCGATGACGAGTACGAGTTCAGCTCGCTCCTGCCCACGGTCGCCTACACGTTCCTCGTGCCGGGCGAGTGGGTCGTGCGCCTTGACGTGCGCGACGCGGTCGGCAACGTGGGAACCGCGCAGATGTCGGTGCTTGTGAAGGTCCGCGACCATGTCGCGCCGGCGGTCGTCCAGAACGTCCGCGCCTTCGACACACCCGACGACGAGGGCGGTTCGATCACCGTCGAGTGGGACGCCAACAGCGAGTCGGACCTGCTCGGCTATCACGTCTACCGCTCGGAGAGCGCCGACGGGCCGTTCGCGCTTGTGGGGACCTCGGTGGGCACGAGCTTCGTGGACGTGGGTGTGACCGACGGCGTGGAGTACTTCTACGTGGTCACCGCCTATGACGCGCTCGAGTTCGAGAGCGATCCCTCGGCGGTCGTGAGCGCCATCGCGGCCGACAACCTCGCCCCCGAGCCGCCCACCGGACTCTCTGCGGTCCCGGTCGCCTCCGGCGGCGCGGTCGACCTCGCCTGGACGGCGAGTATCTCAGCCGACGTGGCGGGCTACCGCGTCTACCGTGACGGCGCCCAGATCGCCGATCAGCCCGGCACCACCTACTCCGACACCGGACTCGCCGAGGGCGCCGTGCACGTCTATTCGGTGCGCGCCTACGACGGCGCGGGCAACCTCTCCGATGCGGCGCTGGCGGACAGCGTGACGGTGACCACCACCTCGCCTCCGGCGACCCCGACCGGCGTCACCGCGGTGGACGTGCCGGGTGACGGCGGCGGAGCCATCGAGGTCTCGTGGGACGCGAACACCGACCATGCGGTGGGCTACATCGTCGACGTCTACGAGGGGATCGTGCTCGTGCGCTCCGAGGATGTGGGCGACGCGACGAGCCACGTGTTCTCCGGCCTGACCGATGGGGTGGAGTACGGGATCGCCGTGAGTGCGTACGACGCCTTTGACCGCGAGAGTGCGCCCTCGGCGCTCGTGTACGTCACGCCCATGGACAACACGGCGCCGGATGCCCCGCAGGACGTGGTGGTGACGAATCGCGGCGCACGCTCCATCGCTTTGGGCTGGTCGGCTGTGGGTAGCGGTGCTGGGATCGAGTACTACGAAGTCGAGCGGAGCGACGACGACGGTGAGAACTGGGTCATCGTTGGGGCGGTTCCGGGTGTTGAGTTCGTCGACCAGTCCTGCGCTCCATCGACTACCTACGTCTATAGGGTTCGCGCGTTCGACATGGCCGGTCAGGCCAGCGAGTACTCCGATCCTGTGACTGCGACGACCAAGGTCAACCCGGTTGATGCGGTCAAGCGCTATGAGAACACCGATCCCAGTGTCGTGTACGTGGGCGACTGGTACCTGCGGAGCGACGGAGCCTACGGCACGCACACGAGTGGCGGTTCGATTCACACCGGGATGGCCGGTTCTACCTACGCGGAGTTGGAGTTCTACGGCTCACAGGTGACGTGGATCGGGTTGCGGGCGCCCAACCGAGGCATCGCCCACGTCTACATAGACGGCGAGTTCGTCGCGGCGGTCGACTGCTACCGTTCGACCTGGCACGCGGTCGAGTCATGGCAGGTCCCACTCTTCGCGCACGACTTCGGGACCCCGGGGTCGCATCAGATCCGGGTCTATCACACAGGCCTCAAGAACGAGAGTTCGGCGAATACCTTGATCGAGATCGATGCGTTCGACGTGGTGGCGCCGGACGAGGCACCTCCGACGATCCCTACTGGACTGATCGCACAACGGGTTCTGCCGACGCAGGCGAACCTGACGTGGACCGCGTCGAGCGACAACGTCGCGGTCGCCGGTTACCGGATCCAGCGCAGCACCGACAACGGTCCGTGGGTCGACCTTGCGGTGGTTCCCGCTCCCGGGTACACCGACGGCTCTCTCGAGTTCGGGAGCACGTATCGATATCGCGTGAGCGCGTTCGATGCGTCGGAGAACGAGAGCGAGTTCACCGGGCCAGTGTCCGCGAGCGGGAGCGGAGTGTATCGCTACGAGAACACACATGAATCGGTGGTCTATGTGGGCGAGTGGGTCCTTCGCAGTGACGGAGCGTATGGGACCCATACGAGTGCCGGCTCTCTGCACACTGGATCGAGCGCGGCCACGTACGCGAGCCTTGAGTTCTACGGCTCTCAGGTGACGTGGATCGGGCTACGCGCACCCAACCGGGGAATCGCGAACGTCTACATCGACGGGGAGTTCGCCGGTGAGGTCGACTGTTACTGGCCCTCGTGGGACGGAACGAACTCCTGGCAAGCAAGACTCTTCTCGCGAGACTTCGGGGAGCCCGGGTTCCACGAGATCCGCGTGTACTACACGGGAACCAAGAACAGCCTGTCCGGAGCTGCGGTCATTGATGTGGACGCGTTCGAGGTCGAAAGCAGCTGGTGAGAGTTCAAGCCGTGTATCAGCGGTGATCCAGGGAGTACAGGCACGCTGTGCGTGTGGCACTATTCGTAGTGACACTCAGCGTGCCTGCTCTCTGGAGGTGGACTATCAGTAGTCTTAGCGGCGGGACAGACCAGGGCAGTATGGGGACCCCGCTGAAGGGTGTTCACGTGTGCATGGTTCGCACGTCGGACTATGCCAATGACGCACGAGCGCTGAAGCAGGCCGCAGCCCTCTCAGAAGCGGGTGCCCGAGTCTCGATGGTCGGCATCGGGCACGCCATGCCAGCGCATCTTGAAGCTGGACCTTACGAGGTTCGCATCGTCCCGTATCCCCCCGGGCCACGGCTGGGTCGAGAGGATGTGTGGTGGCCGCTCAGGGTGGCGGTCAACCTCACGTACACGCGTGCCCTCTTCTGGCACAGGAGGAACGCGTTCTACGCATACGGAACGGAACTCTGGCAAGAGGTCAGTGAACTCAGGCCCGACGTCGTGCACGCGTACAACGTGTTCACTCTCCCGGTCGCCGCGCGCGCCAAAGCGGAGTTCGCGGCGAAGGTGGTGTACGACTGTCGGGACCTGTTCGGAGATGTCGCATATTTCACGTCGCGACGACGTCGGAGAATCCGGCGGGTCGAGAGACAGTTCATCGACGCGGCTGACGCGGTGATGGCCGTCTCGGAACCGCTTTCACGGGTCCTCGAGGCGCGCTACCGGATCGTCCCGCCGACAGTCGTGTACAACGGGCCGATAGAGGTGGTCTCGAGCGCGTCTCCCGTGTCGCAGCCTTTGCGGATCCTGTTCCAGGGCGGGTTTCGGTTCGACAGGAATCTCGAGACTTTGATCAGAGGCATGGCCGCACTTCGCGGCAGTGCCGTCCTGACACTGCAGGGGTTTGGAGACGACGAGGATAAACTCAAAGCTCTTGTACAGGAGTGTGGCGTTGAGTCCTCGGTGTCCTTCGTGCCTCCAGCCGCACCGCTTGAGGTTGTGACTGCTGCAGCAGCGCATGATGTCGGAGTCATCTGCCACAAGGGTGATTCGCTCAACCTTCAACTTGCCGTTCCCAACAAGCTGATGGACTATCTAGGTGCCGGACTTGCACTTGCAGTCAGCGATCTGCCGGGACATCGCAGCGTGCTGGAGGGCACTGGTGCCGCTGTCTTCCTCGATCCAAGCAGCCCTGAAGGCCTGGCTTCCGGCCTGCAGGAGCTTGTGGATGATCCGGAAAGGGTTGCCAGGATGAAGGAATCATCACTCTCGCTAGCGCGGGGGCTCGAATGGTCGGTCCAGGCTGACAGAATGCTGGAACTGTACGAGTCGACGATCGCTCCAGCGAATCGAGTGACTCGGTGAAGTACTTACACATCACACGCCGGATCTTCGGCATGCTTGGCCTGAGGTTGCGTGAGGGCGCACTGATGGTGTTGCTGCTCGGCGTGTACGCGGCGCTTGAGGGTTTCGGGATCGGGCTCCTGCTGCCGGTGTTGCAGTACCTGGAGTCGGGCGGCACAGACCTGCCCACAGGAGGGGTGTGGCCGTATCTGACCGCGGCGAGCGATGCGTTCGGGATCCCGTTGACCCTTGGGACACTGCTGGGTCTCGCTTTCGCTCCGATCCTGTTGCGACAGGGAGTGTACTATCTGAACACCTGGTACAACGCGGTCATCCAGAATCGGGCGGTTGAACGATTGATGGTCCGTGGTTTCGCGGCAGTGTCCCGCGCTGAGCTGTCGTTCATCGATAGCCAGGACCAGGGCCGGCTGATCAGCTTCATCACGGGGCAGACGTCGAAGTGCGGCACCGCACTCATCCAGTACATCCGGCTGTTGAGCGCCATCTCGATCATCAGCGTGTATGCGATCCTGCTGATGTTCATCTCGTGGCAACTCGCCATCATCGCGGTGGTCGCCATGATGGCGGTGTCGGTCGCCGTTCGGCGCATTCTCGTGAGTTCTCGTGCGTACGGGGCACAGGTCACCGCGGCCTCGGTCGCACTCTCCTCCTTCGTCCGGGAGCGTCTGGGCTCATTGCGTCTGGTGAAGATGCGCGCCCGAGAGGACGCCGAATCCGAGGCACTGGGAAGCCTCGCGTCGACGCTGCGTCGAGCGAGCACCAGGATCTCCGTCGCCTCGGCACGCGTGGAGATCATCGTCGACCCCGCACTCATGCTGGCCGTGTTCGCGATCATATGGGTCGGAGTGACCCGGTTCGGACTCACCCTCGCGAGCCTGGGATTGTTCATGTTCATCTTGCTTCGGTTGAACGCGAAGGCGAAGGAGGTCAATGTCGGGCGACAGCAGCTTGCAAGCATGTTGCCGGCGTTCGATTTCGTCGAGCAGATGCTGAGTGCGGCGGAGTCCGTCCCGACTCCCAGCGGCGGCAGCCGCGCGTTCACGGGCCTCGGCGATTCTCTCGTGTTCGAGGATGTTCGCTTCGCCTACTCCAAGGACTCATCCGAGGTCTTGCGAGGCGTCAACCTCAAGATCCTCAGGGGCACGACGACTGCACTCGTGGGACGTTCTGGTGCAGGCAAGTCGACGCTCATCGACATGATCCCGCTGCTTCGACGGCCGACCTCGGGTCGCATCCTGTTCGACGGCATCCCCGCCGATGAGTTCGAGCTCGCTTCTGTGCGCCGTAGTATCGGGTTCCTCACACAGGAGCCGATCCTGCTCAACGACACGATCCGAAAGAACCTCACCTACGGCCTGGAGCGGGAGCCCACGGAGGAGGAGCTTCGGCGGGCGCTGGAGCAGAGCTACTGCAGTGAGTTCGTGGAGGCGTTGCCCGATGGTCTCGAGACTCGTCTTGGCGATCGCGGCGTCCGCTTCTCGGGAGGGCAGCGCCAGCGCCTTGCCCTCGCACGTGTGCTGCTGCAAGATCCGGACATCCTGATTCTCGACGAGCCGACAAGTGCGCTCGATTCCGAGTCCGAACAGTACATTCAGAGGGCCTTCGAGCGTGTCGCCGAGGATCGGACCGTGGTCGTCATCGCTCACCGGCTCGCCACCGTCGAGCACGCGGACCAGATCGTCGTGTTGCACGAGGGCGCCATCGTTGAGATGGGCACCCACGCTGAGCTGCTCGGACGTCCGGAGGGTCACTACAGGCGGTTGTTCGACATGCAGATCAGGGCGTAGGTATGCGGATGTCGCTGCATCACAGCGAGCGGCCCCGTGATGCTGAAGGCCCGGCTGACGGGGCGGGGGACTCGCTCGATCACAGGATCGTCTGTTCAGTGATCGTCTCGGAGACCCCGGCGCACAACTCCCGCGTGCTCAAGGTCGCCCATGCGGTCGACGCCGCCGGCGGCACCCCCGTGCTGGTGTACTCGGGGAGCAGTGACGATGACCCGCCACCAGGGTTCGAGGTCACATGGGTTCGACGACATGCCGCCGACAGCGAGATCCGCGTGTGGCCTGTGCGTGTCGCCCAGAACCTGTTCATCGAGTTCGTTCGAAACCCCCTGGCCATGGCGCGAGCGGCGTGGGAGTTTGACGCCGACATCTATCACGCCCATTTCCTGACAGCCCTGTTGCCCGCCTGGATAGCGGCCAGGCTGCGCGGGGCGCGGCTTGTGTACGACGTGAGAGACCTGCTGATCGATACGCAACTTCACAAGTGGCCAGGCTGGAAGATCGGCTACTACCGATGGTTGGAGAGGTTCTTGGCCAGACGAGCCGATGCGGTGATCGCGGTGAGTCGCCCGATGGCTCGGGTGCTGGAATCGAGATTCGGTCTCGATCACGTGGAGACGATCATCCATGGGCCCACGGAGTGCAGGGTCTCGGAACCCGTTTCGTCGAGTCCTGTTCGCCTGTTCTTCCAGGGGGCGTTTCGCAGGAACAGAAACCTTGAGGACCTCGTTCGGGCCATGGTGCACCTGCGTGGGCTGGCCACGCTCACCTTGCAGGGCTGGGGAGAGATGGAGGAGAGTCTACGGGCGCTGGTGAGCGAACTCGGTGTCGGGGACATCGTTGCGTTCATCCCGCCGTGCGATCCCGGTGGCGTGGTGGAGGAGGCATCGCATCACGACGTCGGAGTCATCTGCTACAGGGGTGAGACCTTGAACCTTGTGACGACCACCCCGAACAAGCTATACGACTACATCGCTGGCGGACTCGCCATCGCCGCATCCGACCTTGAGGGATTGCAGACGGTGATCGGTGAGTTCGGGTGCGGGGTCGCGATCGATCCTTCGAGTTCTGAATCCATCGCACACGGCCTTATCGAGTTGGTCTCAGATCCTTCCCGCGTGGTCGCGATGAAGCGGGCCGCGGGGCGGGCCTGCCCGCGTCTGACATGGGCGGTCCAGAGCAAGAAGCTAGTGGCGTGCTATGTGGACCTGCTGGATCCGGCCGGATCGCACAACGTCAGCCACTCACTCGCCAAAGACCGATAGTCGAAACGGTCGAACCCGACCGGTCGCGTAAGGGAGTTCGGGTCCTCTCTCCACATGGTATGCAGCTGCCGAATCGCTTCCTCGGTAGCCCTGCGGTCGTCTCCCGGGATGTCCATGCCGAGGTGGTGCTCGCGCACGAAATCGGCGATCTCCCCGCCGTAGCTGATGCTCAGCACCGGCCTTCGCGTCTGGGCGTACTCGAATATCTTCATCGAGAGCCCGTCCGGACGCTCGAGGGCCGCGACGTGCAAGCACGCGAACGAGTGCTGTGCGATCCTCTGCATGACCTCGGCCGAGGGCCCCATCTCGTGAAAGCGGGCGATGCCCGATTCGACCAGGTTTGATGCCGCAGCGAGGATCTCCGGGTCGCGCGGTGACCAGAAGTCGAGCCGGATATCCGGGATATCGTCGGCGAGTTCCTCCACCACGGCGAGGAACGCGAGCATCGGGCGTCGGCGCCCGCCTCCGAACGTGCCCGCGTACGCGATGCTGAACGGCCGCTCTCCACCGCTCGGCAAGGCAGGTAGGTCGGCAGGATCGTATCCGTTCGGGATGATGCTCACGGGAGTCACGGTGTCGGCGGCGAGCAGCCGCCTACAGCCCTCGCTCACCGTCACCACCAGGTCCGCCCGGTCGAGTGCAGCGGACTGCATCGCGCGAGTGCGCTCGACTCCACGCCTGCGGATCGCGTCATGGGTCGATGCCGGGAGTGATGCCCAGGGGTCCCGCAGGTCCTGCACGAGCCGGATGTCGGGCTCCGTATCGCGGAGCTTGGCCGCCCACCAGTTGACGTGGAACGGGGGACCCGTCGCCACCACGCAGCGGATGCCGTGCCGGCGGATGAGACGGCGGGCGGCGGGCAGCATCACGAGCCCCCACCAGCGCGCGTCCTCGTCCAGCCCAAGGAGACGGAACACGGGGAGCGCGAGCTTGCGCCACGCGATCAGCGCGAGGCCGCGGACACCCGGGGCCGGCCGGCGGGTGTCGAGCAGATGCGGGCCGAGCGAGGGGATGCGGTGGATCGTGATGCGCGGGTGGTCGAGCTCGCGGAGCGCCTCGGTGTCGTGCGGGAGCCAGCGCACCGTGAGGAGGTGGACCTCGCGTCCGCCCTCGGCGAGATAGCGGGCGAGCTTGGTCCAGCGCCTGGCGCCCACGCCGGCATAGGGCGGGGTCCGGAACGAGATGACGAGTATGGGGGCCGTCTCGGTGGGCATCGGCGGATCCGGTTCGTCGCGGTCGGTTCGTTCGGGCTGCGTTTCCGGGTCCCACTCTAGTCCACAGGCGGCCCGACAGCCACGGCCGCGCGACGGCGGATCGTGCCGGTGGCGATATCCCGGGTGTGGGACGATAATCGGGGAGCCGGTTGAGCGGCGCCGGCTGGGAGGCCGATGAAGCGCTTTGTCACATACGAAGAGTTCCTCGGCGCCGACCAGGCGTACTTCGCCGATCGTTGGCCGTACCTGAGTGCGGTCATCGGCATGCTGGAGCGGATGGAGTTCGATTCGTGCCTCGAGCTCGGAACCAACGGGTTCCCGCTGGTGAAGGGGTCCGACACGATGGACCTCACGCCGTTCGACGGTCTGACCTATCGGCACGATGCCCGGGAGCCGTTCCCGTTCGGCGACAAGACGTACGATCTGTTCGTCGCGCTCCAGGTCTGGGAGCACCTCGACGACCACCAGGAGGCGGTCTTCGCGGAGGTGATGCGGACCTGCCGCGCGGCGGTGCTCTCCTTTCCCTACCTGTGGCACTCCCCGGAGAGCCCGCGCCATCACGGACTGGGACACGACACCTTCTCCCGGTGGACGCTCGGGGTGCGCCCCGTGAAGCGGCGAATCATCTGGAGGGGCCGTGCTCTCCCGGCGGCCGTGCCCGATGCGCTCGTTCGCGGTCGGTTCGCCCGGGCAGTGTACGTCTTCGACTTCGACAAGGCGGGCAGATGAGCGAGGACTCCCTCGGCGGATGGACCGACCCGTACGGGCGTACACGCGACTCGCTCGCCGCGCGCGTGGATGACTTCGCGCCCGGACTCGTCTCGGTCGTCATCCCGTGCTTCGACATGGAGCGCTTCGTGGCCGAGGCGATCGAGAGCGCCCTCGGCCAGACCTGGCCCGACATCGAGGTCATCGTGGTCGATGACGGCTCGACCGATCGTAGCCGGGAGATCATCGAAGGCTACGGCGACCGGGTCATCGCGCGCTTCCGGGATAACGCCGGCGCTTGCGTGGCGCGCAACGACGGCCTTGAGCTCGCCCGTGGGGAGTTCATCCAGTTCCTCGACGCCGACGACACCCTCGTGCCGGACGCGGTGGAACGGCGCATCGCCGCCTTCGCGCCCGGTGTGGGCGCCGTGTTCGGCGATCGCGTGCACGTGACCGCCGAGGGGCGTCCAGCGCGGTGGGCGCTCCCCCCGCACTCCGAGCGCGTGTGGGAGTCGGTGGGGATGATCCAGTACGTGCTCTTCTGGGGCATGGGCGTGTTCGAGCCGTTGCACCGGCGGGGGTGGGTCATGCGGGTCGGCGGATTCGACGAGGCCCTGCCGAGCTCCCAGGAGCCCGACTTCCATCTCCGGCTCCTGCTCGCGGGCAGCCGGTTCGAGTATCTGCCCGGAGTGGCGGGCATACAGCGTCATCACGCCGCGCCGACCCGCATCAGCAACACCGCGTGGTGGGAGAGCGGGTCCAAGGCCCGCCTTGGCTACTGGCGCCATCGCATGGCGCTCATCTCGGCGGTCGACCCCGGCTTGGTCGATGGTCCTTTCCGGGACCGGGCGGCCCGCCGGCTCATCAGCGATGCGGTGCACATCACCCGCTTTGGCGGGGGCGAACTCGCGCGCGACTACTATCGCGAGGTGGTCTCGCTGTTCCCCGGCTACCGGCCGGAGGGGATCCCCGGCGTGGTGGTGCGTCTCTTCGGGCTCTGGACCGCGATCCGCCTCGGCGCCTGGCGCATCAGGGTCCGGGAGGGGGTGCGCGCTGTGGTGGACCGCCTCGGCGGTGGCCGATGAGTGCGGGAAGACACGTCCTGCTCGTGAGCTACGAGTTCCCGCCCAAGGGCGGGCCGGGCATCCAGTGGCCGGTCAAGACCGCGAAGTACCTCGCCGCGCTCGGCTGGGAGGTCACGGTGCTCACCGTGAAAGACCCTCTCGGCGGGATGATGGACGCCACGCCGCTCGGCGAGCTGCCGGCGTCGGTGTGCATCGAGCGCGCCTGGTCGCTCGAGCCCACCCGGTTCGTGGCGGCGGCGCGCGCGGCGCGCGGAGGCGACCGCCGCGGACCGCGGGGAGGTGGTCCGGCGACCGGCGCGCGCGAGGCGGATGCGACGGGGGCCCCGGGGACCCGCGGCTACACCTCGCTGCCGCGCGGCGTGATCCGGTTCGTGCAGGCGTTCTTCGTCCCCGACGAGAAGGTGGGCTGGGCGCCGTGGGCCGTGCGTGCCGCGCTGCGGGTCCACGCGCGAAGGCCGATCGACGTGGTGCTCGCGACGGGTCCGCCCTTCTCGACCTACCGGGTCGGGTGGCGGGTCGCGCGTCGCCTCGGCGTGCCATGGGTGGCCGACCTGCGCGACCCGATCGTCGAGGGCTACTTCTTCCGGCCGGCGACGCCGCTCCACGAGCGGCTGCTCCGCCGCTACGAACGCACCGTCGCTGGGCGTGCGGCTCGCGTGGTGACCGCGACCGAGGGCTTCTCGGCGGGGGTGCGCAGGCGCAACCCGGGGCGGGCCGCTGCGGTCGAGACCATCCCCAACGGGTTCGACCCCGCGGACTTCGCCGGCCCCGCGCCGGAGCCGCGGGCCGGCCTCGTGCTCGCGTATGTGGGGACGTTCCAGGGCTCGATCCGGCCCGACACGCTGCTCGCCGCGCTCGCCCGGCTCCGCGCCGCGGGCGCCCCCGCCGCCGCCGACATACGCGTGCGCCTCGTAGGAGCGCTCGACCCCGAGACCGCGCGCGCCATCGAGGAGCACGGGGTCGCCGATCTCGTGGAGCGCACCGGGTTCGTCTCGCACGCCGAGGCGGTCCGGGAGATGCGCGCGGTCCACGCGCTCCTGCTCGTGCTCGGCCCCGAGCCCGAGAGCGCGGCGATCATGCCGGGCAAGCTGCCGGAGTATCTCGCCGCGGGGCGGCCGGTGCTCGGCCTCGTGCCTGAGGGCGTGAGCGCCGACCTCATCCGCCGGGCCGGCGCGGGCGAGGTCGTGCGCCCCACGGACGTTGAGGCGACCGCCGCGGCGCTCGTGCGCCTGCACGACCGGTGGCGTGAGGGCGATCTGCCGCATCCTGATCCGGCGGTCGTCGCCGGGTTCGACCGCAGCGCGCTCGCCGCGCGGTATGCTGAGATCCTCGGCACCGTGATCAGAGAGGCACGATCGTGAGAGTCCTGCTCGTCGCCGCAGCCACCTCGACCACCGGCGGAGGGGAGCGCCACGTCGCCGACCTGCTGCGCCAGCTCCCTGCCCACGGCTTCGAGCTCTCGCTCGCCTGCCCGCCCGACGGCGACCTCACCGAACTCGCCGAGTCGCTCGAGATTCCCGTGCACCCCTCTCCGCTTTCCTCGGCGTGGCCGGTCGCGGGCCGGCGTGAGCTGCGCCACGTGATCGAGCGGCTGCGGCCGGCGGTGGTGCATGCGCACGGCTCGCGAGCGGCGTTCTACGCGCGGCTTGCCGACCCCTCGGCGGCGCGCCGCTGCGTCTACACGGTGCACGGCATCCACGTCGACCGGGCCGGCTCGGCGCTGCGAAGGCGCGTCTTCCTCGGCGCGGAGCGGGCGCTCTCGGGGCGCACGGCGCGTTTCGTGTGCGTGTGTGCGAGCGACTGCGAGAAGGGCGCCGCGCTCGGGATGCTCGACCCCGAGCGCGCCACGGTGATCTACAGCGGCATCGAGCTGCCCGAGCCGGTCGAGCCGGGGGCCTTTCGCGAGGAGCTCGGCCTGTCCGCCGACACGCCGCTCGTGCTCTCGGTCGGGCGCTTCTCCGAGCCCAAGGACCAGCGCACGCTCATCGAGGCGTGGTCGCGCGTGGCGGTCCGCTACCCCTCGGCGACGCTGGCCCTCATCGGCGGGGGAGAGCTCGAGAAGCAGCTCCGCTCCTTCGCCGAGGAGCGCGGCGTGCGCCACTCGGTGCGGTTCGTCCCGCCGAGGCCCGACCTCAGGCCCGCCTACACCGACGCCGACCTCTTCGCGCTGAGCTCGCTGTGGGAGGGGCTGCCCTACGTGGTGCTCGAGGCGATGGCCCACGAGCTGCCGGTGATCGCGACCGCGGTCGACGGCATCCCCGAGGCGGTCGCGGACCGGCGCACCGGGCTGCTCGTGCCGCCCGCGGACCCGCGCACGCTCGCCGAGGCGATCATCTGGGCGATCGGGGAGCGCGAGATCCGCGGCAAGCTCGGCGCGGCGGCGCGGCGGCGCGTCGCCGAGGAGTTCGCGCTCGCGGGGATGGTGGAGCGGGTGGCCGCGGTCTACCGCGAGGTGGCGGGCGAGCCGGCGGCGCGTTCGACCTCGTAGGCGAGCCGGACCGCGTTCACGCCGGCCTCGCCGTCCACGAGCGGACGGCCGCCCGAGGTGATGGCGTCGATGACGTCGCGCAGCTCGCGGGCGAGCGGCTCGCCGCTGCGGTCGAGGTAGGGAACCTCGATCACGTTGGCCTGGCGGTACATCCCGCCGCTCTCGTCGTCGAACTCCACGCTCGTCTCGCGCTTGATGCTCACGTCCTGGCGGATCGAGTCGGCCACGATGAACCGCTCGCGCTCGGAGACCGAGATGCGGCGGACCTTGTCCTGGGTCACGCGGGAGGTCTGCAGCGTGGCCACGCACCCGTTGGGGAACTCGAGCACGGCGCTCGCCACGTCGTAGGAGTCGGAGAAGACCATCGTGCCGGCCGCTTCGATGCGCGAGGGGTAACCGCCGGCGATCCAGCAGGCGAGGTCGAGGTCGTGCACCATCAGGTCGAACACCACGCTGTCGGCGATCCTCGGCGTGTAGGGGGAGAGGCGCTCGAAGGAGACCATCACGGGATCCTGGGCAAGCCCGCCGAGCACGCTCACCGCCGCGTTGAAGCGCTCCACGTGGCCCACCGCGAGTACCACGCCGGCCGCCTCGGCGGCATCGACGATCCGCTGAGCCTCCTCGGGAGTGGCGGCGAGCGGCTTCTCGATCATGACGCCGGTGCCGCGACCGATCAGCTCGAGCGCCGCGTCGACGTGCGTGTGCGTGGGGGTCGCGACCACCGCGAAGTCGACCTCGGGCAGTTCGGCGATGCTCGCGTACACCTGGGTCCCGGCCGACTGCGCGTGGGCGAGCGCGCGGACCACGTCGGGGTCGACCACGCCCACCAGCTCGACGTCGGTCATCCCGCCGAGGATCCGGATGTGGTGACGACCCATGTTGCCGGCGCCGATGACCGCTGCTCTCAGCATCGCGACCCTTCCTCTGGAGCGGATGGTTTCCCGCACCAGAGGATAGCCCAGCGGACCGTTCCATGCATCCCGCGTACCCGCGTCGCATCCGGGTACCGTAGACTGTGAGTGCCGCTCCGATACCGTCGGTGCGGGCCGCACGCCGAGAGGACGCACCCGCGATGCCACGCCCGTTCGAGCAGGCGACCTTCGTGTTCGTCTCGAGCCGCCAGGGGGACTCCCTCGGCAGGGCCGAGCGGCGCATCCTCGCGGTCCTGCCGGCGCTCCTCGACCGCAGCGCCTCGGTGCTCGTGATGTGCCCGCCAGGGACCGCGCTCTCAGCCGAGGCGACCGCCGCCGGCGCGACCGTGATCGATACCGTGCTCGCGCCCGGCCGCTACCTGCGCGCGACCGCCCGCGTGCGGGCGCACCTGCAGCGCCACGGCCCGGTCTGCGTGCACACCGCCGGGCTCGCCGCCGACATCGCCGCCCGCCGGGCCGCGCGCGACCTGCCGGTGGCCGTGGTCAACTCGATCCCCTGCGGCGCCTGGCCCCGCGGCGGCCGCGTCGCCAGCTGGCTCGATCGCCACACCCTGGACCGGGCCGACCGCATCCTCATCGACTGCGAGTCGCTCGCCGCCGAGCTCGTGGCCGCGGGCGCGCCGCCCGACCGCATCCTTTTCGACCCGCCGAGCGTGACCGTCCCGCGGGTGCTCGCCGATGCCGAGGCCCTCCTCGACCTGCCGCCCTCGGAGCGCGCCGTGGTGGGGTTCGCGAGCCGACTCGAGGAGTCGCGCGGCGTGGGCGACCTGCTCGACGCCGCCGCGCTCCTGGCCGAGCGCGACTCCATCGACGTCGAGTTCCGCATCGCCGGGCGCGGCCCCGCGCTTGCCGACGTGGAGCGGCGCGCCGCCACGCTGCGCAACGTGAGAGTGCTCGGGGAGGTCGAGAGCCTGCCCGCGGTCCTGCGCACGCTCGATCTCTGCGTCTTCCCGAGCACCGGCGGCGGCGCGCCCACCGCGCTGCTCGAGGCGGCGGTGCTCGGCCGGCCGATCGTCGCCACGCGCGTGAGCGGCATCGAGGGCCTCTTCGCCGAGGGCGCCGAGATCGCGCTCGTGCCGCCGGGCGACCCCTGGGCGCTCGCCGAGGAGGTCGCGCGGCTCGTGGCCGACCCCGCCGCGGCCGCGGAGATGGGGCGCCGCGCGCGGCTGCGGGCGCTCGACCACTACACCTCCTCGGCCGCGGCCGACCGCTACCTGGCGCTCTATCGTGAGTTCCTCGCGCGGTGAGTGTCGCCGGCACCGCGTTTGGGGCATGATAGGGAGTGCGGCGGAACGGCTGCGCGCGAGCCTGCCCGGCGTACCGGGGCCACCCCACTCGAAGGAGTGAGATCGCGATGAGTCCGCAGGCAGTACCGGAGATCAGGTTCGGCACCGACGGCTGGCGCGCCGTGATCGGCGACGACTTCACTTACGACTCGCTGCGTCGCGTGGCCGATGCGACCGGCCGCGTGCTCGCCGCCGAGCATCCGGGCGGCCGCGTGATCGTGGGCTACGACACCCGCTTCCAGGCGCACGCGTTCGCCGCTGCCGCTGCCGAGACCCTTGCGGCGCACGGCCTCGAGGTCGTCCTCGGTGACGCGTACATGCCCACGCCCGCGCTCTGCTGGTCGGTGGCGCGTGACGAGCGGGCCATCGGCGGCGTGATGCTCACCGCGAGCCACAACCCGGCGCCCTACCTCGGCTTCAAGATCCGCATGGCCGACGGCGGCGCCTCGCCGGTCGAGTTCACCGACCGCGTGGAGGCCGAGATCCTCCCCGAGCCTCCTGCACGCCCGGCGCGGGGCTCCTCGGCGGAGAGGCCCTACGCGGTTGCCGACCTCATGTCGCCCTACCTGGAGTCGCTCGCGGGGATGGTCGATCGCGAGATCATCGAGGCGGCGAAGCTCCGCATCGTGGTCGACCCGCTCTATGGCGCGGGGCAGACCTACCTCGCCGAGCTGCTCCGCGAGCTCGGGGTCGACGTCAAGGAGATGCACGCGCTGCCCAACCCGGGCTTTGGCGGGTTGCACCCCGAGCCGATCCCGCCTCACATCGACCTCGCGCGCGACGCGGTGGTCGCCGCCGAGCGCGACGCCGGGTTCGTCACCGACGGCGACGCCGACCGCATCGGCGCGATCGACGAGCACGGCGGGTTCGTGAGCCCCCACAAGATCATCTGCCTCATCGCGCGCCACCTCGCCGAGGACCGCGGAGAGCGAGGCCGCATCGTCAAGACGCTCTCGACCTCGGTGCTCGTGGACCGCCTCGGCATCGCGCTCGGCCTGCCCGTGACCACCACGCCGGTGGGCTTCAAGTGGATCTATGCCGAGATGCTCAAGGGCGACGTGCTCGTGGGCGGCGAGGAGTCCGGCGGGATCGGCATACCGGGCCACGTGCGCGAGCGCGACGGGTTGCTGATGTGCCTGCTGCTCGTGGAGATGATGGCGCAGCGCCGCCGTACCCTCGGCGAGCTCGTGCAGGACCTCTTTGCGCTCACCGGCCCCATGGACTACCTGCGCCACGACCTTTCGATCGATCCCGACACCAAGGCCGCGTTCCTGGAGCGCGCGCCCGATCTCGCGCCCGCCGAGGTCGCCGGCCTGCCGGTCCGCGAGATCGTGCGCGACGACGGCGTGAAGTTCCTGCTCCCCGACGACGCGTGGCTCCTGCTGCGCCCGTCGGGGACCGAGCCGCTCGTGCGCGTCTACGCCGAGGCCTCCTCGGCGGGCGTGGTCGACGACCTGCTCGCGGCGGGCAAGGCGCTCGTCACCGGCGAGGAGGCGTAGCCCCCGCGTGCGGATCACGATGCTCAACAAGTACTACCCGCCCCACCTCGGCGGGATCGAGTTCCACCTGCGCGACCTCGCCGAGGCGCTCGCCGCGCGCGAGGACACGCAGGTGCGCGCGATCGTCGCGAACGAGTCGGAGGAGCGCGCCGAGGAGACCGTGCGCGGCGTGGAGGTCGTGCGCCTGCCGCGCTGGCGCGAGTACTCCTCGACGCCCATCGTGCCCTCGATGACCGCTGAGATCCGCGCCGAGGCCTCCTCGGCGGAGCATGCGCCCGACCTCTTCCACCTGCACTTCCCCTACCCGTGGGGCGAGATCTCGTGGCTGCGAGCGCGCACCGGCACGCCCACCGTGCTCACGTACCACTCCGACATCGTGCGGCAGCGCGCCGCGCTCGAGCTCTACAAGCCGTTCCTGCGCCGCGTGCTCGATCGGGTCGACCTCGTGATCGCGTCCTCGCCCGACATGGTGGAGCACTCGCCGTTCCTCGCCGAGGTCTCGCACAAGTGCCGCGTCGTGCCGTTCGGCATCGATGTCGACGCTTTCGCGGCGACGCCCGCGGTCGAGGCGCGCGCCCGAGAGCTGCGGGAGCCCCACGGCGAGCGGCCCGTCGTGCTCTTCGTGGGACGGCTCATCTACTACAAGGGCGCCGACGTGCTCGTGCGCGCGATGGCCTCAGTGCCCGAGGCCGACCTCGTGATCGTGGGCTCCGGCCCGCTCGAGCCCGAACTGCGCGCCGAGGTCGCGGCCTCAGGGATGGAGGACCGCGTGACGTTCGTGGGCGGCGGGCAGCCGTTCAGCGAGCTCGTGGCGTGGTACCACGCCGCCGACGTCTTCGCGCTGCCGAGCGTGGCGCGCTCAGAGGCGTTCGGGCTCGTGCAGCTCGAGGCGCACGCGACCGGCACCCCGGTCGTCTCGACCACGCTCACCACCGGCGTGCCGTTCGTGAACCCCACCGGCGAGACCGGGCTCACCGTCCCCCCCGGCGACGTGGAGGGCCTCGCCGAGGCGCTCCGCACGCTCGCCACCGACGACGCCCTGCGCGCCCGCCTCGGCGAGCGGGCGCTCGAGCGGGCGCGCGCCTGCTTCACCACCGCGCGCATGGTCGAGGACACCCTCGGCGTGTACCACGAGGCGCTCGCGTGAGCCGCGGGCGATTCATCGGGCTCTCACTCCTGCTCGACGCCGTCTTCGTGAACCTCGGTATCGTCGCCGCGTTCTTCGTGCGGTTCGGCGGGGAGCTGCCGGCGTTCAACTTCGACGCCTACGTGCTGCTCTCGCCGGTCATCACCGTGGTCTACCTCGCTTCGGGCTACATCTACGGCCTCTACGAGCCCGAGCGCACCGAGAACGTCTGGTCGCTCGCGCGCTCCGCGTTCCTCGCCGTGACGCTCGGCGCCGTGCTCACCGCCGCGATCTCGTTCTTCGCCGGGCCGCGGTTCTTCTCGTTCTCGCGTCTCGCGATCGTGCTCGGCTGGGTGTTCGGCATCGTGCTCGTGATCGGCTGGCGCCTCGTCTTCATGCGCGCCGCCTCGATCCGCTGGCCCGAGCAGCGCGTGCTCGTGGTGGGCACCGACGCCACCGCTCGCGAGCTGGCCCGCGAGCTGTCCGCGCGCTCCCGGTGGGGCTACCGCGTGATCGGCTTCCTCGCCGAGGATCCAGCGGCCGAGGGCCCTGTCGCCTCGCCCCCGGCGGCCGCCGCCCTCGCCTCGGTCGCCGCCGACGCGGCAGGCGCCGCCGCCGGGCAGGTCGACGGCCTCCCGCTCCTCGGCGGACCGGCCGACGCCGGCCGCGTGGTCGCCGAGCACGCCATCGACCGCGTGATCGTGGTCTCGCCGGTCGAGTTGCGCGACCTGATCGAGCGCCTCACCACCGCCGAGGAGCACGACGTGCGCGTCGACGTCGTGCCCGAGCTCTACGAGGTCTTCATCGGCCAGCTCGACAGCGTGGTCGCCGATATCCCGCTCATGGAGATCACGCGCACCGGCGTGCCCGCCTGGTACCACACGCTCAAGCGAATGCTCGACCTCGCGGGCGCGCTCGCGCTGCTCGTGCTCCTCTCGCCGCTCCTGCTCGCGGCGGCGCTCGCCATCCTCGTGACGATGGGCTGGCCGATCCTCTACGTCCAGGAGCGCACCGGTCAGGACCTGCGCCCCTTCCGGCTCTACAAGTTCCGGACGATGGTGCGGGACGCGGAGCGTGAGTCGGGTCCGGTCCTCGCCGCCGAGGACGACCCCCGCGTCACCCCCCTCGGCCGCCTGCTGCGCACCTACCGCGTCGACGAGCTGCCGCAGCTCGTGAACATCCTCCTCGGCCAGATGAGCTTCGTGGGGCCGAGGCCGGAGCGCCCCTACTTCGTGACCCGCCACGCCGAGGAGATCCCCGGCTACCGGGAGCGCTTCAAGATCAGGCCCGGGGTGACCGGGCTCGCGCAGGTATCCGGAGATTATGCGACGACTCCCGAGCGCAAGCTCAAGTACGACCTCATCTACCTGTATCATCTGAACCTTCCGATGGACCTGCAGATCATCGTCGAGACCCTCCGCGTCGTGCTCAGCGGCAGGGGAGCGCGGTAGGTAGGAGAGACGTGGCCTCGGCCAAGAGACAGAGACGTCCCGGTCACGGCACGGCCCCGGCATCGAACCGCCGGCCGGCGTCGCGCGCCACGCGGCCGGCGCGGCGCGAGATGACGAGCGCCCAGCGCGTGGCGTGGTACTGCCTGCACGCGCTCGTGCTGCTGGTGCCGGTCGCCATGTCGAACTGGACGGCGCTGCCGGGCGTCTCGGTGCCGTTCACCTTCGACCAGTTCGACATCGTCAAGGCCGTGCTCATGCGCGGGATCACGCTCGTGGCGTTCGCGGCCTGGGCGTGGCACGTGCTCGTCGAGGGCGGCAGCGTGCGGCGGACCAAGGTCGACTACCTCATCCTCGCGGTGCTCGGATGGATCGCGCTCTCGACCATCCTTTCGATCCACGTACCCACGGGGGTCTTCGGCAAGTACCGCCGCTTCGAGGGCCTCGTCTCCTTCGTGACCTACGCCACGATGTTCTTCCTCGCGGTGCAGTATCTCGACCGCGTCTCGCGCATCCGCTCGATCGCGCGCTCGCTCTTCATCTCGGGCACGGTCGTCTCGTTCTACGGCACGCTGCAGTACCTCGGGCTCGACCCGTACTCGTGGGGCCGCCTGCCCTTCGAGCCCAACCGCGCCTTCTCGACCTTCGGCAACCCCGACCTCCTCGGCGGGTTCATCGTCTTTCCGCTCGTGGTCTCGCTCGCCCTCGCGCTCTCGGAGCGCGACCACCGCTGGCGGATCGCCTACTGGGCCGGTTTCCTGCTCACGGTGGTCTGCTGGGTCACCGCCTTCACCCGCGGCGCGTGGATCGGCGGCGCGGTGGGACTCGCGGTCCTCGCGTTCGCCGCATGGCGCTACCGGGTGCGCTTCACCACCGTCGACTGGTCGTTCACCGGCGCGATCGCCGCGATCTCGGCGCTCGTGGTCGTGCGCAGCTTCTCCGCCGAGTACGAGGTGCTCAACGTCTGGAAGCGGCTCGTCTCGATCTTCGAGTTCGACCAGGGCAGCGCCCTCACGCGCTTCCAGATCTGGGACGCCGCCTGGCGCGCGACGCTCGACCGGCCGGTGTTCGGGTTCGGGCCCGACACCTTCCGGCTCGTGTTCCCGCAGTACAAGCCGATCGAGTACGTCCAGACCGTGGGCCACCTCTCCGTCGCCGACAACGTGCACAACTACCTGCTGCAACTCACCTCGGCGGTCGGTATCCCCGGCATGCTGCTCCTCTACGGGCTCTTCGCGGCCGTGGCGGTGCTCTCCGCGCGCACGGCCTTCGCCCGTCCCCGCCCCGCCGAGGAGGGCGCCACCGCGCGCGCCGCCGCGCTCGCCGCCGAGGCCGATGCGGGCCGCCTGGTCGTCGCCGGATTCTGGGCCGCGTGCGCCGCCTACGTGGTGCACCTGACCTTCGCGCTCTCCGTGACGGGCTCGACCTTCCTGCTGTGGATCTCGATGGCAGCCCTGCTCGCGCCCGCCGCGCGCGCCGTCGACGTGCGGCCGCCCGCGTGGGGGACCTTCGCCGCCGCCGGCGTGGTGGTCGTCGCCGTCGCGCTCTCGGTGGCCAACGTGGTCTACCTCACCGCCGACCACCACTACCTCAAGGCCCGTCTCGCCTCGACCTACGCCGAGCGGCTCGAGAGCGCGCAGCGTGCGGTCTCGCTCAACCCCTTCAACGACATGTACCGCGCCGAGGTGGGCGTCGTGCACGCCGACGCCTTCACCCAGCTCTCCGATCGCTTCCTCGAGGCGCAGCGCCAGGGCGAGGACGCCACCGAGCTGCTCGCCGCCACCCGTCAGGCGTTCACGCTCGCCGAGGAGGCGCTCCTCGAGACGATCGAGTTCGTCCCGTACGAGTACGACAACTACGTCTTCCTCGCGAACCTCTACAATCGTGCCGGCGGCACCCTCGACACCGCCTACCTCGAGCGGGCCAAGGAGGTCGCGCGGGACGGCATCGAGCTCTCTGAGTTCGGCCCGGCGATCCGCCTGCAGTACGCCATCGCGCTCACGAGCACCGGTGAGCTCGACGAGGCGCGGCGGCAGCTCGAGTTCGCCATCGAGGTCGATCCGCGCTACGCCGAGGGGAATGTGGTCCTCGGCGACGTATTATTGCGGCAAGGGGACCCGGAGGGCGCGCTCGAGGCGTACCAGCGGGCACGCAGGTTGCGAAAGAACCTGCCGGGTATCGAGGCGATGATAGAGTCCGCCGAAGCCGCCATCGCGGGGGAGTGACCCGCGGGTGAGGCGACCGGGAGCAGCGAGTAGAGAGAGAACCAGCCGATGAACACGCAGAGCGTACCTCCCACGACAGTACAGCGGCTTCCGGTCTACCTGCGCGTGCTCGTGCAAGCGCAGGCGATGCGCATGCCGGTCATCAACTCGGTGCAGATCGCCGAGATGGCCGGGACCAACGCCGCCCAGGTCCGCAAGGACTTCTCCTACCTCGGCGAGTTCGGCACGCGAGGGATCGGCTACGACGTCGACCTGCTCATCGCGCATCTCTCGAAGCGCCTCGGGCTGACCCAGCAGCGCCGCGTGGCGATCGTGGGCTACGGGCGCCTCGGCAGCGCGCTCCAGAGTTACCCCGGCTTCCAGGACCGCGGCATGACCGTGGTCGCGGTCTTCGACGCCGACCCCGACAAGATCGGCAAGACGTTCGACGGTCACACCATCGAGGCGATCTCGGACCTCGAGGAGGTCGCTCGTCGCGAGGGTGTCGAGATCGCCGTGCTCGCGGTCCCGGCTACCGCCGCCCAGGAGGTCGCCGACCGTCTCGTCGCGGCCGGGATCACGGCGATCATGAACTTCGCGCCCGTGCGGTTGAGTGTTCCTGATGGAGTCGTCGTGCGGCAGGCGGACATGGCAGCCGAGTTGCAGATACTGTCATTCCACCTGAACCCCGAAGGGAAGCCTGCGTGACGCACGACATCGAACCTGTCGCCGAGGACGCCGCTACGTCCGAGGAGATCCCGCCCGAGCACCTGGTGCCGGGCTGGCTCGCCGCGCTCGTCCTCGTGTTGTTGCTCGCCGTGGTGGGCCTCGGCGGGTTCCTCGCGCGCGGCCTGCTCTCCGAGCCGCGCTACGCCTCACCCGAGGAGCGCGAGGTCCGGGTGCGCGAGACCGAGCTCGCGAGTGATCCCGACGACATCCAGGCGCGCCTCGCGCTCGGGTACGCCTACCAGCAGGCCGGCCGGCTCGAAGAGGCCCTCGCCGAGTACGCGGCGGTCCTCGAGCTCGTGCCTACCGACACCGCTGCCCTCTACAACACCGGCGTGATCCGCCGCGAGCTCGGTGAGGACGCCGAGGCCGAGGCGGTGCTCTGGGAGGTCCTCGAGGTCAACCCCGAGCACGTGCTCGCGGCCAAGGCCCTCGGCGAGCTCTACGCCGACCGGGCACACTACCGCTCGCTCGTCGAGGCGGTCCGCCCGGCCGCCGAGGCCAACCCGAGCTCGGCCGACCTCCAGTACCTCATGGGCCTCGCCTACGAGAACCTCGGCAGGATCGACTGGGCCGCCGAGCGCTACCGGCTCGCGCTGACGTACTACCCCGACATGCCCGAGGCCCGCGAGGGTCTGGAGCGGCTGGGGGTGGAGCAGTGAGCGAACGCGCCGCCTTCCGCCTCACGCCGAGGCAGTCCTTCATCGCGCTCGCGGTGGTGCTGGTCATCCTGCTGATCGGGCTGCTCGTCTTCCTGCTCATCTTCCTGCGGCCCGGCGGGTTCACGATCGAGGGTGGCGACGAGGTCGCAGGTCTGCGCCCGGTGCTCACGATCGTCGGCCCGGGACAGGGGGAGAACCCCTCGTTCGACCGCCCGATGGCCGCCGCGTACGGTCCGCAGGGGCGCATCTACGTGAGCGACACCAACCACAACCGCGTCACGGTCTTCGACCGCAACGGACGCTACCTGTTCGAGTTCGGCGGGTTCGGTATCGCCAAGCCGCTGCCCGGCTACGAGGTCACCTGGGAGCCGGGACTGTTCAACTATCCCGTGGGGATCGACGTGGACGATGACGGCGATGTCTACGTCGCCGACTTCCGCAACGACTCGATCCAGGTCTACGACGCCGACGGCGCGTTCATCCGCCGCTTCCCCGAGCCCACCGAGGTCGTGGGCAGGGGCGCGTCGGGCCAGGACGGCCTCGGCATCGCCGTGACCGACGTGGCGGTACACGACGGCTTCGTCTACGCGCTCGACGCCTACCAGGTGGTGGTCTTCACCACCGAGGGCGAGTTCGTCCGTCAGTTCGGACGCCCCGGCACCGGCCCGGGCGACCTCGACCGTCCCAACGGCATCGCGGTGGCCGACGACGGCACCGTGGTGGTCGCCGACTCGAACAACAACCGCGTGCAGGCGTTCACGCCCGAGGGCGAGGTGCTCTGGGTCGCCGGTGAGCCGCAGCGCTCGGGCGCGACCACCGAGACGGCGGGCGTGCCGGAGAACGGATTCGGCCTGCCGAGGGGCGTGGGCGTGATGCGCGACGGCACGGTGGTCGTGGTCGACTCGTTCGAGTTCGAGATCGTGCTGCTCTCGCCGGAGGGCCGGGTCCTCAGCCGGCACGGAGAGCGGGGCGTGCGGCCGGGGCAGCTGAACTTCCCCAACGGGATCGATGTCCTCGGCGACCTGATCCTCGTCTCCGACAAGGAGAACGACCGCGTGCAGGTCCTCGAGGTCGTTCGGTAGTCGGCAAGACCCTTGCTGTGTGGGGATTGTGAGGACAGGTACAATCGCTCAACTTGAAGCGATATGCTGCCGATTGTTAGGATGAGGCACGGAAGCGTAGGTTTCCGCCCTCCACGACACGTGAGGTAGTGGTTGCGTGAAGCGCAGGACCGCAGTTGTCATAGCCGGACTCGTGATGCTCACCGCGCTTGTCGCGGCGGCCCCCGCGTTCGCGTACGACGAGGTCGGCTCGGGGCGTAGCTGTTACGAATGTCACGGCCTCCTGCAGGGCGAGACCACGCAGACCGTCGGTTTCGTCGGCGAGCCCCGCAAGGGCCCGCACGGCGGCTACACCTCCACCACGAGCAAGTGCCGGACGTGCCATACCGTGCACGCCGCGCCCGCCGAGGGCACCAAGCTCCTGCCCGCGGCCACCATCCGCTCGACCTGTGAGTCGTGCCACGACGGCACCGGCGGTCAGGGCGTCTACGGCGTGATCAAGGCGCGGACCGGTTTCGACCCGAGCACCGATCCGGGCGGCTCCGCCCACCGCATCGAGGCCGGCGTGACCGAGATCCCCGGCGGCTCCGCGAGCGGCGGGGTCCGCGAGGCGACCTTCTCGGGGCCCGGCGGTGCGCTCACCTGCAGTGACTGCCACTCGCCCCACGATGCCAACACGGTGGATCCGTTCATCGGCGACCGGTACCGCACGGCGGTCGGCGATCCGGACGCGAGCTACGGGGTGGCCAGCAACCGCCTCCTGCGCCAGCAGCCGGTCTCGGGCGACCTCGCCGTCGACGTGTACGGCGGTGGCTGGTGCGCGTCGTGCCATCAGGGGCACAACCCGATCAACGCCGTGAACCACCCGGTCCACCTCGATGACACGTACTACTACGACAACGTCGCACGCTACGCAGGCCCGGGCGCCTACGACCTCGGCCCGCTCGGCCAGAGCAACGCCGGCTACGTGCTGCCTGACTGGCCCGTGGGTTACGAGCCGATCTGCCAGCAGTGCCACGAGGACGTGCGCCGCGTGGGTCGCGTGACCCCGCGCGAGCTCGATGCGAGCGAGGCGTTCACCATCACCGGAGCCGATGGCACCGTCGAGACTGACAACCCGCGCTTCCAGACGTTCCCGCACGAGAGCGAGGCGCCCGGGTTCCTGATCGTCGACACCGATGTCGACGGCATGGACGCCCTCTGTCTCAACTGCCACACGATGGGCGGCTAGGGCCCAGCCCGCACTGTCCCGGCTCTCCTCGGCGCGAAGCACCGCAGCTGTCCGCGCTCCCAGTTCCTGGTGGATGCTAGATTCCTTCACGGATTCCGGTGTATTCTCCTCGGAACGTGACGCCCATCACACCGAATGCGTGATGAACGTCCGATATCGAGCGTGAGGGAGTGCGCACTCCCTCGTGACAGGCTTCACAGACCTGGGGAGGTCACGTGGTGAAGGGGTCGCTGAGGCGGCGCCTGGCGGCAGCCGGCGTCGCAGTGGTGCTGGTCGTCGGGCTGCTTGTCGGCGCCGGCGCGGGGGATGCAGGAGCATCGCTCACCTCGCTCGTCATCGGAGGGGACCGTCCGCTGTCGGTCGACATCTCCGGCACCCGCGTGGTCTGGGCCGACCGCTCGAGCGGAGCGGACGTCTACGACGTCTTCCTCTACGACGGCAGGTCCGGCATCACCACCCGGCTCACCGACGGAACCCGTGACGACCTCCAGCCCCGGATCGACGGGGACACCGTCGTATGGGTCTCGTACTCCGTGAACGGAACCGGCGCCGACATCCACGCCTACGACATCCCCAGCAGGACGCTCCGCGTGGTCTGCGAGGATCCCGGCGACCAGGTCGCCCCGGCACTCTCCGGGCGCTGGGTCGTGTGGGAGGACCGCAGCACCGGATACGCCCCCTCGGTCCGCGCAGCCGACCTCGCGACCGGCACGCGCTTCACCGTCGCCTCCTCTCAGAGCCAGCCCAAGCGCCGTCCGGCGGTGGGCGGGAACGTGGTGGTGTTCGAGGACTACCCGCGCGGCTCCGCCTTCGACGCCGACGTGGTCGCTTTCGACCTGTCGAGCCGGACGGTGCTCACGCGGATCGGCGACGCCTCGGCGGGTGAGCTCAGGCCCGACACCGACGGCACGTTCGTGGTCTGGGAGCGCGCCGAGACCGACGGCGTCCGGGACATCGCGGGCATGAACCTCGCAACGGGCGTGACCTTCACGGTGGCCGAGGGAGCCGCCGAGCAGGCGGTGCCCGCGGTCGACTCCGGCGTCGCTTACTGGTTCGAGAACGCCGCGGGCAAGCGGCTCGGCGTGCTCAGCCGCGCGCTCCCGGCCGGCGCCGCGCGGCCCGTCAACACGTTCGGCTCCGGCCGGGGGGCGCTGGGGGCGTACGCGGCCGGCGGCGGAGGCGTCGCCTGGATCGAGAACACCGGCGACGGCAGGGTGGTGCGCGCGATACTCGGCGCCCCGAGCGCGGGCGGCTCCTCGGCCCTCGCGGACCTGCTGCCCACCGGGCCCGCGTGGCTGCCGTTCCGCCTCGCCCAGATCTCCACCGGCGGGGACGTCGAACCTCCCGCCGTGGTGGCCACGAACGTGGAGCCGGGAGCGACGCTGGTAGACCCCGACGCCGCCTTCACGGTCAGCTTCTCCAAACCGCTCGACTCCGCCACGGTGAGCGCGACCTCGGTGACGCTCTCCTCGGCCGAGACCGGCGAGGCGATCGACGCGACCGTGCGCTACTCGGCGCTCTCTCGGTCGATCACGCTGACGCCCGAGGAGCCGCTCGGCGACGGGACCTTCGCGCTCGTGGTGGAGGACTCTGTCGCTGACACTTCGGGCAACACGCTCGAGGAGCCGGTGGAGATCGCGCTGTCGACCACGGTGACGCTCGCCGACACGACCGCCCCTCGTGTGCCGGGCACGGGCGGTGCTCGCGTGGCGGCGGAGGCCGGCCAGGATGCCGTCGAGGTGACGTGGGCCAAGCCGTGGGACAACGTCGGCGTGACCGAGTACCTCATCTACGCGCATACGGCGCCGATGACGCTCACCACCATCAACACACTCGGCCTGACACCCGTCGCGACCGTCGCGACGGATCCCGCCACGCCGGTGGGCGCTCCCGAGGCGGCGATCGTGTCGGTGCCCGGCGCGCGTGACTCCAAGTTCACCTACTACTACGCGATCCGCGCCCGCGACGGCGCGGGCAACGTGTCAGCACTCTCGGCCAACCGGGTCGCGGACCCGCACGGCACCAACGTCTTCGGCGCGAACCTCAACACCTGCACCATGTGCCACGGCGTGCACGGCTCGACCGGCGGCGGGACCGGCGTGATGTCGGCCGGCCGCCTCGCGGCACGCAGCGCAGAGGCCTGCTTCACGTGCCATGGCGGTACCGCCTTCGCGACCGCGTACGGGCACGGCTCGTCGATCGACGTCCAGGCGCGGTTCTACAGCTACGAGAGCTCGCCGTTGCCCGAGGAGGGCTCGCAGCACCGCAACGAGTACATGGTGTCCCAGCAGCAGGAGTGCGACGCCTGCCACACGCCCCACAAGAAGCCCTACGACGGGGTGGCGGCCAACAGCTTCAACAAGCTGCTCAAGCGACAGACGGGCACAGGCCTGGCCTACAACACCGATGCGGCACCTTTTGGCAATCAGTTCTGCTTCAGCTGCCACGGCACGTCGATGGCCGCGATCGCCGACGTGGGTGGCGCCGATGCCTACGCCAACACCGCCGGCGACCATAACGCCGCGGCTTTCGACACCGACCCCTCGGTCGCGCATGGCTCGGCGAACGTGTTCCCGACGCGGCTGCCCTCCGAGGCCGGGCCGCAGATCAGCTGCACCGCGTGTCACAACGAGCACGCCTCTCCGGTGGCCCGCCTGATCGACTACCGGGGCACCAGCACCGCGGACAGGAACTTCGATCAGGCCGAGCTGTGCTTCGAGTGCCACAGCGGCTCGAGCACGGAGGCGCGGAGCGCCGGGAGCGCGCCGTTCGCGTGGAACAACCGTGACGTCAAGGCGGAGTTCGGGCGGGCCGAGAGCGGCGGCTCGTCGCACCCGGTCTCGATCACCGGCCCCGAGTACGTGCTCACGAGCGACGCGGTCTTCTCGCAGACCTTGGTTGCCGAGTTCTTCACGAACACGCACTTCCAGACCCGGGCCACAACGGGCGACGGCGGAGGGTCGATCGAGCTCGACACGTATGTCGAATCCGATCCGCCGCCGCTGACGGTGATCTACGGGCAGGAGGGGTCCGACCGCAACAACTTCGCCCGCTACGCGCCCGGAGACAACACATGGTCGGGACTCGGCCGTGCCGAGTGGGCTCCGGGGAGCGGGTCGACCTCGGTGTTCATCGACGACAAGCTCTACATGACGCGGGGCGGAGGCTCGAACAGCCGGGCCGTCTACGACCCTGCGACCGGTATGTGGAGCGGCACCACGAACGCGGGTGCCAACATCGGCGTGGGCGGTGACGCGGCACAGGATGCCGCTCGCTCGTTCGTGTACCTGACGCGTGCCGGGAACTCGAACGTGATCATGAAGTGGCGCTACAGCGACGACACGTTCCAGACGGCGATCAACTTCCGGGACAACGGCGGTGTGAACCAGTCCCTGGGTGCGGGCTCCGCCATCGCCTTCGTTCCGGGCAGTGGTGACGGGCGCCTGTTCGTTGTCAATCGCAACGGGGGCGCGAACGACGGACGCCTCTACTACACCGCTTCCCCCTACAACAAATCGGGCAACGTCAACTTCACCCAGGGCCCGCAGGTCACTTCGTCAGGCACGACCGCGTATCACACGCGCATGGCGCGCGCCAACGTCAGCGGCACCGAGTACCTGTTCATCCTCGGCAGGAACGCGTCGAACACGCGCAACCTGCAGGTGGTCGCCAACGTCCTCGGAACGCCCACGCTCACCCAGGTCCCGCAGTACCCCTTTGGCACCAACGACCTCGGCGACGGCTGCCAGCTGATCTGGGACGGCGGGCAGTACCTCTACGCGCTCCGCGGCGGCGGCGCCACCGGCTTCTCGCGCATCGCCATCCCCGAGAACCCCGCGAACGCGGCCTCCTGGGGCGCGTGGCAGTCGCTCGCCGGCCCCGCGTGGGGATCCACGTGGGCCGCAGGCTCCTCTATCGCGGTCGGGTCCTACGACCCCCCGCCGGTCGAGGTCCACTTCGCGAGCGGTACGGCAACGACCGCGGCGATCTCGGCGCCGGGGACCCCTGTCTCGTGGGGCGCCGCCTCGTGGGTGGCCGAGGTCCCCTCGGGAACCGCGCTGACCGTGACCGCGCAGGGCTTCACCGGCTCGACATGGGTCCCGCTCGCCTCCAGCGCGACGTCCCCGATCGATCTGAGCGGCTTCTCGAAAGCCGCGTATCCTGAGGTCCGACTCGTGGCGAGTCTGTCCACGGCGGATTCCTACGTCTCCCCCCGCATCGACGAATGGCAGGTGACGGCGACCTTCGAGCAGCGCGTGGAGGTCGGCCAGCTCTCCTGCTATTCGTGTCATAACACGCACTACGTGAAGAAGGGCACCGCCGGTCAGGCGTGGCAGATGTCCCGCGCCTCGGATCCGGCGAACACGCGCACCGCCTTCACCGGCACAAGCACCGACTTCTGCCTGCGCTGCCACGGGGGCAGCGTCCCGCAGGCGGTCGTGAGCGCGGGCACGCTCGTCCCGTACGACGTCGAGTTCCGCGAGAAGTCCGCCGATGAGTTCCCGTACTTCTTCGGCTGGAACAAGCAACTGCCCGGGGCGCGTTTCACCGAGTCGTCGCACTTCACGACCGCCGGGACCAAGGCGCTCTGCCAGAACTGCCACGACCCGCACGCCTCGGACTTCAACCGGCTCGTGTCCTGGACCCGGCCGGCGAGCTGGGCGACGGGCAACGCCGGCACGCGGGCAAACACCGGCGCGGGGACCCTCGGCCAGGTGAACATCTGCTATCAGTGCCACGGTGACGGCACGAACAACACCAAGCTCGCCCCGGGCGCAAAGAATGTCTATACGGCCGCCCGTCAGGCCTACAGCCACCCGATCTCGCTCAGCCAGGCAGCGGTCGACGCGAAGCACAGCGGAGCCGAGTCACCGGTCGACCTCGGGGCTGCGAACCGCCATGCCGAGTGCAACGACTGTCACGACCCGCACGCCGCGAAGAAGGTCGGCGGCAGCCCGCTCCACGTCCAGGGCACCTCGACCGCGGGCGGGGCACTGGTGGGAGCCGTGGGCGTGAAGCCGGTCTGGACGTCGGGCCAGTGGTCCGGGGCGACCTCGTATGAGCGGGTCCGCATCTCCGGGGCGGCGGCTGACTACGAGGCCTACGTCTGCTTCAAGTGCCACACCGGCAACACGAACCTGCCGAGCGGCAAGCGCGACTTGAGCTTCGAGTTCAACCCGGCGAACGAGTCGGGCCACAACGTGATCGGCAACGTCTGGCCCAAGACCGCCGGGCTCGGGCCCACGGGGACCTACACCTTCGGCTTCCCGGCGACCCGCGTATTCGCCGCGGGCTGGAACGAGAACTCGATGATGACCTGCTCGGACTGTCACACCTACTCGACCACCGGCGCCCGCGGTCCGCACGGGTCGAACGTCGCGTTCATGATCGACCCGGCGTACCCGAACCCGTACCGCAACGACCCCGCCCGCGGATCGAGCAACAACGCGCAGTTGAGCTCGGGCTCCCCGACGGGCATGTCGATGAGCAACGGTGGGGGCAGGGCGAACATCATCTGCGAGAAGTGCCACGTGATCTACTCCGGTGGTGGCTGGGCCCATGCGGCGCACGCAGACCATCGTCGGGGGGCGAACGGCGGATACTGCAACTTCTGCCACTCGCCGGTTCCGCACGGCTGGGTCCGCCCGCGCCTGCTTGCCTACCGCAGCGATCCTGAACCGTACCGGACGATTCCCGGCGGCCTGACACGCATCACGCTCCGCAACTACACGCCGTCGAGCTGGAGCAACAAGGACCTCTGTGGCGCCGAGTGTTCGACGGGACGCCATCCGCTCAACGAGCCGTTCCCGAACAACGATTCGCCCACGCTGTCCTGGCCGTAGCGCCCGAGCGACAGACCGATCCGCAGAGGGCGGAGCCCAGAGCCCCCGCCCTCTGCATGCCTCCCGGAGGAGCGGCATGACCTACGCGCACAGGACCATCCTCGTCGCCGCCGTGGCGCTCGGCCTGCTGGTAGGGCTCGCGGGGCTCGCGGGGTGCAGCCGCGCGGCGACCGGTGATCCGGACAACGACGTGGTGGTCCCCGACCGGGTCATTCCTGCCGACCCGGACCTCTCCGCTCCCGAGCCAGCGGTCCGCTCGTACCTGGAGTGGGTGTCCTTCGCGTACCGCATGGCCAACTCAGACATCCCCACCGCGACCATGACCCCGTGGCAGGCGGTGCGCATCGACGCCTACATCGAGCTCAACCGCCAGAACGGGGAGGGGATCGACCAGGAGCTGCTCGCCTTCGTAGTGCGTTCGAGCTCGGAGGACGCCACCTCGGCGGTGGTCGCCGCCGACGAGCGTTGGCGCTTCCGCTACTTCGGCCTCAACACCCTGCGCTACACCTCCGATCCGCTCGAGGTGAGCTACGAGACCACCTACACCCTGACCCTTGTGGGTGACCGTTGGCTCGTGGACCAGGTCGAGGCCGAGCCGCTCGGGCCGCTGGAGTAGGCGGTGGCGCGCACCCGGGGCTCCTCGGCGATCAGACGGCTCTTCCGTTCCCCGCGCACGGCCGCGTGGCTGCTCGTACTCCTCGGCGTGTGGATGGGGCTCGCGACCGCCGTGCCGCAGGGAGCGCTCACCGACCCCGACGTCGCCGCGTGGCGGGCCGCGTATCCCGTGCTCGCCTCGGCGGCCTCGTTCCTCGGCCTGCACCGCGCCTATGTCGCGCCGCTCTTCCTCGCGCTCGTCGCCCTCCTCGCGCTCTCGACCGCGGTGTGCTCGTGGGAGCGCACCCGCACCGCGCTCGCCGCATGGCGCTCCGTGGGCGTCGTCGATCCGGCCCGGGTCCGCCGCCTCGAGGAGTCCCCCGCGTTCGTGGTCGACCTCGCCGGGAGCGCTGCGGCCGACCCGCTCGAGTCCGCCGGGGAGGCGCTGCGTTCCCTCGGATTGCGGGTACGCCGGGGCCCGCGCCTCGCCGAGGCGTACAGCGGCGCCTGGTCGCGGTTCGCGAGCCCGCTCTTCCACTGGTCGCTCGTGGGCCTGTTCGTCGCCATCCCGCTCGGCCAGCTCACGATGGCGAACGGACTGCTCGGCGTGCCGGTCGGCGGCGTCGTGCTCGACGAACCCTCCGCGTACGGGCTGCTGGAGCGCGGGCCGCTCAACCGGTCGCTCAGCGGTCTTGCGGTGGGCGTCGAGGAGATGCCCCTCGCGTTCGAGGCGGCAGGGGTGGACCGGGGCGCGGCACCCCTGGTGACCCTCGCGACCCGCGACGGATCCGAGGTCGCCCGGGGACACGTGTACCCCAACGCGCCACTCAGGCACGGCGCCCTCGTGGTGCACATGAGCGACTACGGACTCGTCGTGCGCGTCTCGCTCGTGGACGCCGGGGAGCCGGTCGCCGAGACCGAGCTGCTCCTCGACTTCGATGACGACGCGGCCGACGGCACCACCACCGGCGAGATCGGCCTCTACGCCGAGGACGACTCGAACATCGCCTCCGTGCGCGTGGGCGCCGTGCTCGAGCGCACCCCGGACGGGCTCGTCTACCGCAACCTGCCGGCTGACCCGCGGGTCCGTCTCGGCCTGACCGACGCGCGAACCGGCGAGGTCGTGAGCGCGGAGCTCGGTGTCGGCGAGACGATCGAGACGCCGGCGGGGACGCTGCGGGTCGAGCACCTCGGCTACTATGCGAGACTGTCGATCGTCGAGGACCGCACGGTGCCGATCGTCTACGCGCTCCTCACGATCGCCTCGATCGCCGTGGGGGTGGCGCTGCTCGTGCCGCACCGCTCGGTGCTCGTGCTGCTGGCCGGCGAGTCCGGCGCGCGGCGCCTGCACGTGTCGGTGCGCGGCGGCAGGCAGGACCCGGACTTCGCAGGACGCGTCCGAGACGCGCTGGAAGGGGAGGGACGATGACGCTCGAGATCGTGCTGATGTGGACGGCCGTGACGCTCTACGCGGCCTCATCGGTCGTGTTCGTGGTGGCGACGGTGTTCGTGCGCCCGCGACTCGACGACGTCGCGCTCTGGATCGGGCTCGCGGGGCTCGTCCCCCACGCGGTCGCGATCGGGGTCCGGTGGGAGCGCGTCGGGCACGGCCCGTACCTCGGCTTCTACGAGGTCGTCTCCTCCTACGCGTTCATCTCGGTCGCCGCTCTCGGCCTCATCGCGTGGCAGCGCCGGTCGCTCGCCCGCGTGGGCGTGCTCCTCATGCCGATCGCGTTCCTCATGCTCGGAGCATCGATGTTCACGCCGAGGGCCGACCTCGAGATCACCGCGACCCTCGCCTCGTGGTGGCTCACCATCCACGTGGCCTTCGCCAAGCTCTGCTACGGGGCGTTCGTCGCGTCGTTCGCCCTCGCGTTGCTCTACCTGGCCCGGGGCCGGGCGACCGGACTCCTCGCCGAGGCACTCGAGCGCCTGCCCCGGCAGGAGGTCATCGACGACCTCGTCTACCGGTTCGTCGCCGTGGGCTTCGTGTTCCTCGGCATCATGATCGTCGCCGGGGCGATCTGGGCGAACGAGGCGTGGGGGCGGTACTGGGCGTGGGATCCGATCGAGACGTGGTCGCTCATCTCGTGGATCGTCTACGCGCTCTATCTGCACGCGCGCCTGCTCCTGGGCTGGCGCGGGCGGCGGTCCGCGTGGTTCGCGGTCGCGGCGCTGCCGGTCGTGCTCTTCGCCCTCATCGGCGTACCGCTCGTGTACAACTCGATCCACGGGGCGTACCTGCAGGGGTTCTGAGGCGGCAGGCGGCCGGAGCGGATCCGGCGCCACACCACGGGTGTGCTGGGCGTGTTATGCAACGTTAACAGACTTAAGAAGCCTGAGCCGCTCAACCTCTTGACCTGCGTCAATTCCGAGGAGCATAATCCGCCCGAGCCATGTCCGTGGTGACAGTCCCGTCACCAAGGGGCCGGATGTGGAGCGAATCGGAAGCGTTGATCCATCGTCCGCGAAACTGGGCACCTGGGCGAGGGGGAGCGAGTGGTGCAACCGGCCGTGTCGCAGCGGCCGGCTTTTTTGTTGTCCGGGTGCCCAGCCCATCAGCAGAGGCCCGCCGCACACCGTAGGCATGACGCCGAGCAGGGGAGCGGGCTAGTGGGTAAACGGATTCTGTTCATGGCCGGGGTCGCGGCGCTGCTGATCGCGCTGTCTGCCACCATCGCGTTCGCCGAGGTCCCCTCGGCGCCCTTCGAGACCAACAGCCAGTGTCTCGACTGCCACGATGTCGCCGCCGGCGGGCCGGTGCTGAGCACCGTCGACTTCCGCGCGCCGGGCGAGGTCGACTACAACCGCTGCGCCACCTGTCACCTCGGGCTCCCGGACCAGATCATCTTTCGCGGCGAGCCCGCGCTGACCCACTATCACGCGGCGTTCGAGTGGTGCGGAGACTGCCACACGGATGACTTCGACCCGATCTTCGCGCTGCCCGTTGAGGGCCCGCGCGTCGACGGCTTCCTGACGCTGACGAGCTACGGGTTCTTCGCCGGGCTCGACTCCCTCGCGGCCTCTCCGGAGACCCTGCACGACGTGCACATGAACCCCAGCTGGGTCGAGTCGATGTTCTCCGCCGAGTACCCGCAGTGCTCGCGCTGCCACGCCTCGGCCGCCTGCAGCACCTGCCACACCGACGCCATCGCGCACGGCAGCCATGCGCTCCCCGACTATCCTGGCCTCGTCTACAAGCAGGCGACCGGCCTGACGTCCGTCATCGCGCCCTCGACCTGCGTCGATCCGGCGTGCCACTCGCTCCTCTCGGCGGGGAGCACCGCGTTCAACGAGCCCTCGTGCCTCGGGTGCCATGAGGCGGCCGTCTTCGGCGAGATCCACGGCTACGACAGCGTGAACCACGTCGCGCCCGTCGCCGCCGAGGAGTTCGAGGGCGTCGAATGCGCGTCGTGTCACCACATGGACCTCATGACCGAGCACGAGAAGCCGACGTCGGTCTCGGCGGGTGGCAGCTGCTTCACCTGCCACCCCTCGCCGCGCGACACCTACGGCGCGTGGGAGCAGGGCTGCCAGCAGGGCGGCTGTCACGCTCCTGCTTCCGCAGCGGAGCCGCACGCCGCGATGGCCGCTGCCCACACGCCGCCCTCGGCTGCGGCGATCTGCGGTGAGTGCCACGGCGCGACGCTCGACAGCGCGCACCTCGGTGCGAGCACCGTGGTCGACGGCGTCACCCACGAGTCGTGCAACGTCTGCCACCGGCCGGACTATCTCGCCGGGACCGCCGACTGCACCAGCTGCCACTTCACCTTCGACGACCACTACGACGAGGCCGCCCACGAGAGCACCTGGTCGCTCGACGGCTGCATCGCCGAGGGCTGCCATACGAGCAACGCCCTGATGGCAGAGCATGAGGCCGCGCGGCCCGGTTTCACCTGCATGGACTGCCACGCCGCTCCGATGTCTGCCGATGCGATCGCCGCCGGGGACACCGCGTGCAACGCGTGTCACACGAGCATCGTCGAGAACGACGCGCACCGCGCGGTGCACTGGGCGCTGCCGCCTCTGGTGAGTGGGAGCTTCCCGAACATCCAGGGCAACTACAGCTACTACCTCGGCACCGCGGGCGGTGCGCGCACGACCGACTGCGCCGGGTGCCACACGTCCAACCTCGTGGACGAGCACATGGGTCTGCAGGATTCCGGTAACTGGATCAGGATGCCGAGGGGTGACCGTTCGGGCACGGCGTTCGACTGCGCGACCTGCCATAACTCGCTCGACCCGCAGGTGATGGGCGCGATCGCCCTGGACCGCACCGCGTGCGACGCCTGCCACACCGTGCACGGTCCGATCCCCGCGGTGCACGCATCGGACTTCGTCGCGGACGCTCCGGTCGACTGCTCGGGCTGCCACTCGTCGGACCTGACCGTGGTGCACGGCGGGTTCATGACCACCGTGACCGACACCGGCCGGACGCTCGCCGGTTGCGACATCTGCCACGGCTACTACGACTCCGACGGTGCGCGGGGCGTGGAGGTCCGGGACGCGATCGCGGCGCGTGACACCAGTTGCACCGCATGCCACGCGGAGTACCACGGCGACATGGCTGCCCACAAGGCGACCGCGTCCGCCTCGGCCGACGACTGCGGTCGCTGCCACGGCCCCGTCGTCGACGGCGAGCTCAACGTCGAGCCGGTACACGCCGGCGCGTCGCTGGGCGCGTGCGCCGTCTGCCACGCCAATCCCGCACGTATCCCCGACATCACCTCCAGGACCGCCGAGTGTGCGAGCTGTCACGCGGTCGCCGGAGAGACGTACCACCGTGCAGCCACCGAGAAGCACACGTTCGGCGCGATGGACGCGGGCTGCCTCGGCGCCGGCTGTCACGTCGCCACCACACTGCCCGAGGAGCACGAGCGCTTCCTCGGCAGGTATGACGGGTACGCCGACACGTGCGCGCTCTGCCACCTCAACGACGATGCCGACCGCATCGACTGGGCCACCGCCTCAGCGGAGTGCTCGAGCTGCCACGAGGTGCACGGCGATATCGACGAGCTGCACGCCGCGCCCGGCTCGCAGGAGTGTGTCGACTGCCACGCGAGCAGCGACGTCCGCGATCTGCACGGGCAGAGCCCGGCGGCCTCCTGCGCGGTCTGCCACAACAGCGAGGTCGACACGAGCGGGACCGCCGCGTGCGTGAACTGCCACGACTACTCGCCTGTGGCCGAGAAGCACTACCGCATCGAGCCTCACGAGTCCGGGGAGTCCGCGGCGTGCGCGTCGTGCCACCACCTCGAGCTCGTGACCGAGCACGAGCGCATCGACGAGCCGGTCGACTGCGTGGGCTGCCACACGGTCGACGGGTTCCCCGCTCCGTGGGACGGCACGTGTGGCTCGTGTCACCCGCAGATCCACGGTAACCTCGGCGACAAGCACGTCTCCGAGAGCGCGGGCTGCGGCGGCGACGGTTGCCACATGATCGGCGACGCGTCGAGCGTCCATGCGGCGCTTCCCCAGAGCGGCTGCTGGGCGTGTCACACTCCGCTCTCGGCCGATGTCACCTGGGGTGCGCTCAGCTGGACCGGCGTGGTGCCGACCGGCGCGTCGCTCAGCTTCGACGTACAGGGTCGCGTGAACGGCTCCTGGCAGACGATCCCGGGCCACGCGGGTCTGAGCGGCATGAGCATCGACCTGTCCCGTATCGATCTGGCTGTCTATCCCAAGCTGCGGATCGTCGCGCACTTCGCCGCCGACCCCACGCTCGCCAAGACCCCGCGTATCGATTCGTGGGCGGTGACCGTGCGCAAGGCGATCGGTGACGAGCCCGAGAGCGAGCGCATCGTGTTCAGCCAGACCGCGGTCGCCGAGTTCGAGCAGAACGAGCTCGTGCAGACCGTCGCCAGCCCCGAGTTCGGCACGGGGGCACTCGTGCTGGGGACGCAGGGCGGATCGAGCTCGGTCACCACGGCCGACCTCCTCTTCGCACAGGTCGGCCGCAGGACGGGCGAGTACTTCCAGTACCTGCCAGCGGAGAACGCATGGAACCAGGCGAACTCGGCAGGGTTCCGGCCGTCGAGCCAGTCGTTCTTCGAGCCGCGCAAGGGGGCGACCCTGGTTGCGGCGGACGGGAAGCTCTACCTGTCGCGCGGCGACGGGAACCGGGATCGCGCCGTCTACACCCCGCCCCCGGCCGGCGGGACCACGGGCTCCTGGCAGCGGGCGTCGAGCGCTTCGCACACGCTGAACCGCGGATCGGACGCGGCTGTCGACCCCGTGCGTGATCGTGTGTACTACACGCGGGGTGGCGAGCAGAAGGAGATCCTCCGGTGGCGCCCGTCCACGGACACGTGGGACTCGGCCATCAACTTCAGGATCGGCTGGAGCGACCGCTCACTGAGTGTCGGCTCCGCGATCGCGTACTCCGCCTCGGCCGACCGACTCTTCGTCATCAACCGCAACCGCACGAGCGGTGACGGACGACTCTACTACCTGGCCGCGCCGTCAACCAAGAGCGGGAACCAGAACTTCACCTCGACCGGCGTCCAGGTGACGCTGAGCGGGAGCAGCGAGCGCTGGAACCGTATGGTGAGCGCGTCGGTGGGTGGCAACGAGCATCTGTTCATCCTCGGCCAGGACAGCGGGGACCGCAGCGAGTTCCAGGTCGTCTCGAACCTCGGCGCGAGCACGCCGACCCTCACCAAGGTCGGGCGGTACCCGTTCCCGAGCCGGCTCGGAGAGGGCGCGGACCTCGTGTGGGACGGTGGTCAGTATCTCTACGCCATCCCCGGCGCGGATCGGTGGGAGTTCGCCCGCATCCGGATCCCCTCCAACCCTGCGAGCGCGTCCGCGTGGGGCGCGTGGGAGCTCCTGACCCCGCCTGCCGACTCGAGCAGCCGCCAGTGGCGTGAGGGCTCGTGCATCGGGTTCCTGCCGTTGCTCGTGGAGGGTCCGTCGACCGCCAGCTACTATCCGGCGGGCAGCGTGACCACGCTTGGCATCATGCCGCAGGGCGACACCCGGGCGACCACCGACTGCCTCAGCTGTCACGCGGCTTCTGAGGACGGTCACCGCTCGGCCCACGAATCGGTGTCGCACAACCCCAAGGGCTGCGGCGGGTGCCACTACACCAACCTGGTGGACGAGCACGAGATGGCCGGCTACGGGTGCCAGGCGTGCCACTCCTCGGCGAGCGCGGTCGTGCTGGGCGCGATCGCGTCCGGTGACCAGCGCTGCCTCACCTGCCATCCGGATTCGCCTCACAACAAGCGGCAGGCGTTCGAGTTCAATCCCGCCAACGCCTCGGGACACAACATCGACTCCAACGTCTGGCCCAAGACGTCGTTCGTCGTGAACGGTCAGAACTACAGCGTCGGGTTCCCCACGTCGAACGTGTTCACGGCCGGCTGGAACCAGGACTCGGTCATGACGTGCGAGAGCTGCCACACCTACGACAAGAGTCAGGCCACCGGGCCGCACGGCGGTCAGGCCGTGGTGAACATCGATCCGGCGTATCCGAATCCCGTTCGCGATCTGGGCCGGGGCGAGGCGAACACCGCACAGCTCTCGAAGAACTCCCCGACCGGCATGAGCATGAGCAAGTCGGGCAGCCAGCCCGCCAAGATCATCTGCGAGAAGTGCCACGACCTCTACAACGGCAGCAGTTGGAGCAACATCGCCCACAAGGAGCACGACGACCGTGGACGCAACGGCGCCTACTGCAACCACTGCCACGTGGCGGTCCCGCACGGTTGGGTTCGGCCGAGGCTGATCGGCTACCGGAGCGACCCGGCGCCGTATCGGACCTCGCCCGGCGGTCTGACGCGTATCACGCTCCGCTCGTACACGCCCAGCACGTGGAGCGGAAAGGACCTCTGCGGAGCCGAATGCTCGACCGGGCGCCACCCGCTGAACGAGCCGTACCAGCGGTCCTGGCCATAGGATTCCTTCGTTGATCGAGGGGCGCGGAAGGCGGGGGAGCCACCCTCGCCTTCCGTGTGCTTGAGGCTGTCCGGATCAGTGCCGATAACGCTTGTGGGCGAGTGCATGTGCCTCCATGCACATGGTAGACTGAGCCCGTGATGCCTGCGCGTGCGGCCGGGGCTGTCGCGGGCGCGGGGGCGAACCTGGAGGAGACTTGGCGGACCACGACATCGCACGGGGCGATCTCGAGCAAACAGGGTCGAGCGAAGACGAGGGGCGAACTCGTGCCTGGCCGCTCCTGCTCCTGTTGCTTCTCCTGCTCCTGTGCGCCGTCATCACGATCGTCGACACGGTCATCGATCGCGGACCCGACAGGGCACGCTTCATCGCACGCAACCTCGAGTGTCTGCAGTGCCACACCGAGCTGATCCCCGAGCTCTCGATGGCGTCCGTGCACAGCCCGTTCCTGCTTGAGGACTGTACCGTGTGCCATACGCCACACGGCAAGGAGGTCGAGAGGACGCTCATCTCGGGCTCGACGAGCACCTTCCAGCGCGTGCGCACCGTGATCGAGTGGCTTCCGCTCCGCTGGATCCTCTCGACCTGGGACTCCGTCACCGGCGTGACCGAGACCGACGCCGGAGGCCGGGTCGTCTCGCGGACGACCGAGGAGGTGCCGGGTGGCCGCTCTGAGCTGACCGCGCCCGCTGACGAGCTCTGCTGGATCTGCCACGGGAACCTCGGCGCCGAGCTCGGGATGGCCTACCAACACGCGCCCTTCACCAACGGGAACTGTCTCGACTGCCACGCGCCCCATGCGTCCGACTGGCAGGGGCTGCTCGCGCAGGACCCGCGCGATCTGTGCATGACGTGCCATGGGAGCATCGGAGCGCAGATGGCCCGGCAGCAGCTGCACGCGCCGGTGGAGAGCCGCTTCTGCACCGACTGCCACCTTCCGCACGCGTCCGAGTGGAAGGGCATCCTCACGCAGCGCCAGCGAGACCTCTGTTTCACGTGCCATCCGTCGGTGGCCTCGCTCAGCCGCATGCCCGTGCAGCACCAGCCGTTCGAGTTCGACAACTGCACCGGGTGCCACGAGCCGCACGGCTCAGACTATGTGCCGCTGCTGATCGACGCGGAGCCGCGCGTGTGCTACCTCTGCCACGCCGACATCGAAAGCGACTTCGGCAGGGTGAGCGTGCACCCCGTGGGCACCGCACAGCTCAACTGCTCGGACTGCCACGACCCGCACGCCGCGCAGTACGAGGCGCTCCTCGCCGCGCGCGACAACGAGATGTGTTACCAGTGCCACCGCGAGGGCCTGCAGGTCACCTACGACGCCTCCGACCACGGCCGCCTGCTCTGCGTGCGGTGTCACACCCCGCACGGTTCGGATTTCCGGCCGATCCTGCGCGACGCCAACCCGGACATCTGCCTCACCTGTCATGGCTGGGTCGAGGCACACGACAACCAGCACCCCGTCAGGCCGGTGTACTATGATGTGAGGGCCGGCACGCCGATGACGTGCACGTCGACCTGTCACGGGCCGCACGGCACCGAGTTCCCGATGATGGTGCGGTTCGTCCCGTGGCCGTTCGACGGCCGCTGCTTGCAGTGTCACAGCAGGGTAGGAATCGATTTCTAGCCGAGGAGACGAGGTTCGCCCGCATGCCCAAGGTACGGTTGATCGGTGGATTCAAAGACCCGCTCACGCGTCCGCGCTACATCATCTGGACGGGAGCGGTGGTCCTCCTCCTCGCGGCGTTCGTCGTCACCGCGCTCGGTGTCACCTCGACCTACTGGTTCTGTGCCGAGGTCTGCCACAAGGTGCAGGACGACTCGATCATCGCCTACGACCGTTCCGCGCACTCCGAGGTCTCCTGCATGGCGTGTCACGTCCCGGTCGGGATCACGCCCATCGGGTTCGTGCTCAAGAAGGCCGAGGCGCTCGGCGAGCTCTACCTGACCGCGACCAACAAGTTCCACCTGCCGCTCAACCCCGACTCCCACCTGGCGCTCAGCCGCAAGTACTTCCCTGAGAAGCAGTGCAACCAGTGCCACAACCTCGAGCTTCGGCCGGTCACTCCGAGCCCCGGCATCATCATCGACCATGCGGTGCACTCCGAGAACGACATCCAGTGCACCGCATGCCACAATCGCACGGCGCACGTCGAGGACTTCGACCTCACGCTCACCGATCCCAACACCGGCGAGCCCAACCAGAAGCACGACGACTTCATGCTCATGACCGCGTGCTTCCGCTGCCACACGCTCACCGAGGACTCCCCGAGCGGGATCTGGGCGCCGGGCGCGTGTGAGGCGTGCCACACGCCCGGCTTCGAGCTCATGCCCGACAACCATCGCGTCGAGGGCTTCTACGAGCTCTTCGGCGAGAGCAGCGGTCACGCCGAGATGGCGCGCGAGGAGTACGAACGCGCCGGAGAGGCGTTCACCGAGTGGCAGGCCCACGTGGGCGACCTGACCGACTACGACCTGCCGGTCGTGCCGGTGGCCGCGGTCAACTACTGCTCGACCTGCCACGTGGAGCGCGAGTTCTGCGACGGGTGCCACGGGATCGAGATGCCGCACCCGGCTGGGTTCGCCGAGGCCCACGGTGACGACGGGCGCGCGCGTCCCGAGGTCTGCGAGACGTGTCACGCGACCGCCGAGGGCGTGGACTTCTGCAACGCCTGCCATCACCCGCAGGGAGACCCGACGCGCGACTGGATCCCGCAGCACATGGGGGCGGTCCGCGAGAGCGGCGCCCAGGCGTGCTTCGACTGCCACGCGCCGACGTACTGTGCCGAGTGCCACGTCCGTGGGGGGAGCTAGGGCTTCCTCCACGGCAGGTACTCCGTTCCCGGGGTCGAAGTAGACGCAGGGGTGGCGGGGCCGGTCCGACCCGGCACGGCCCGTGCTATACTTCCGCCCGTTCGTCCGCGGTCCGGCACCCGTGCCGGCGGTGCCCCCGGAGGGCCGCGCCAACTCGAAAGGCCTGGCTTTCATGTCGCGAGTCGACCTTGTGCTCCTCCACGCTCCGAGCGTCTACGACTTCCGTGAGCGTTCGATCATGTTCGGGCCCGTCTCGGACATGGTCCCCTCGACCCCGGTGTTCGAGATGTATCCTCTCGGCTTCACCACCATGGCCGAGTACATGGAGCGCCACGGCCTGAAGGTGCGCATCGTCAACCTCGCGGTTCTGATGCTCAACCGCCCGGACTTCGACGTCGAACGGGCGATCCGGGAGATGAATCCCGTCGCGTTCGGTATCGATCTGCACTGGCTCCCTCATGCGCACGGCTCCATCGAGATCGCGCGGATCGTGAAGAAGTACCACCCGGACACCCCGGTCGTCTTCGGCGGACTGTCCGCGAGCCACTTCCACGAGGAACTCGCCTCTTACGAGTGCGTCGACTACGTCGTGCGCGGCGACTCCACCGAGGAGCCGATGACCCGCCTGCTCTACGCCCTCAAAGGCAAGGGCCGGGTCGACGACATCCCCAACCTGACCTACGCGGCGCGGGACGGGTCGATCACGAGCACCCCGTTCGAGTGGGTCCCCGCCGACATGAACGACATCTCGCTCGACTACTCGTTCAACATGAAGGCGGTCATCCGCTACCGGGACATGATGGGCTTCGTCCCGTTCAAGGACTGGCTCCAGTACCCGGTGTGCGCGTCGCTCACCTGCCGTGGCTGCACTCACAACTGCGTGACCTGTGGTGGCTCCGCCTACGCGTTCAAGACCCACTATGGCCGCGACCGGGTCGCGTTCCGGGACCCTGAGTTGCTCGTGCGCGACATCGAGCACATCCAGAAGTACATCCCGGGCCCGATCTTCGTGCTCAACGATTTCCTGCAGGCCGGCCGCGACTACACCGCGCAGTTCATCCGGGGCCTGTCCAAGATCAAGCTCCGCAACCCGATCGGGTTCGAGTTCTTCAAGCCCCCCGCCGAGGACTTCTACCGCTTCCTGGACGAGCATCTCGACGACTACTCGGTCGAGATCAGCGTCGAGAGCCACGACGACGACGTGCGCGCCGCCTTCGGCAAGCACCACTACACCACCGAGCAGGTCGAGGAGTCGATCGCCGCCGCGCTGCGCAACGGGTGCAAGCGGTTCGACCTCTACTTCATGACCGGTATCCCCACGCAGACGGCGGCGTCGGTCCTGGAGACCCCGGCCTACATCGAGCAGCTCTACGAGAAGGTGGGCAACGACACCCGCTTGCTCTGCTTCTCCTCGCCGATGGCGCCCTTCCTCGACCCCGGATCGCTCGTGTACGACAACCCGGAGAAGTACGGCTATACGCGCCTGGCGGACACCCTCGAGGAGCACCGCCAGCTGCTGGTGCAACCCTCGTGGAAGTACATCATGAACTATGAGAGCCACTCGCTCTCCAAAGACGAGATGGTCGACACGATGTACGAGGTCGGCCTGCGCCTCAACCGCCTCAAGGGCAAACTCGGCATCATCGAGCCGGAGGTCGTCACCCGCACCGAGGACCGCATCCTCCAGGCCAAGACGGCGATGGAGCGCATCGACCGGGTGATGGCCGAGAGCGATCCCGCGGTCCGCGACCGCGAGCTTCACGCCCTCAAGGAGGAGGTCGACCGGCTGAGCGAGTCGACCGTGTGCGAGAAGAGCGAGCTGAACTGGCCCCGGTACGTGAGCATCCGCAACGTCTACCACGTGATCGTGTTGTGGGCGCGGGAGAATCTCGCTAACCTGTTCGGGTCGCGGAGGCGCTCTCGCCCCGTGCCCCGACCCGCCTGTGAGACCCCGGAGGCCCGATGAGCGAGAACGGCAACCCGAGCGACCCGGCACGACCCGTGCGCTCGGGCACGCCCACCGCGGACCGCGTGCGGGGCATCTTCTCTGACATCGCTCCGAGCTACGACCGCTTCAACACGCTCTCCAGCCTCGGCATCGACCGTTCCTGGCGCCGCGCCACGGTGCGCGCGGCGCGGCTGACCCGGGCGAGCCGCGTGCTCGACCTGTGCGCGGGCACCGGGGACCTCACGATGGCGCTCGCCACGCAGGGCCGCCCCGGCGAGGTGGTGGGCACCGACTTCGTGCCCGAGATGCTCGAGGTGGCCCGGGAGAAGGCCGCGGCCTACTCGGGGCCCACCGCGATCGCGTTCTCGGTGGCCGACGCGCAGGACCTCCCGTTCGACGACGCGAGCTTCGATGTCGTCACGGTCGCGTTCGGGGTGCGCAACCTGCCGGATCGCGAGAAGAACTTCGCCGAGGTCCTCCGCGTGCTCAAGCCCGGGGGCCGCTACGTGATCCTCGAGTTCTCGCGCCCCACGATCGCACCCTGGCGCTGGATGTATCACCTCTACCTCCGGGTGGTCATCCCTGCCATCGGTGGCATCCTCACCGGAGACCGTTCGTCGTTCGTCTACCTGAACGACTCCATCCGCTCGTTCCCGAGCCAGAGCGCGCTCGCCGCCGAACTCCGGGCCGCCGGATTCACCGCGATCTCGTGGGAGGACCGCACCGGCGGCATCGTGGCGGTGCATACCGCCGTCAAGTAGTCCCGGCGCCCGTCGCCCCCTGTCACGGCCGCCCGGTGCTGGTAAGATAGGCGCACCCCGACCAGCGAGGAGGCGCGCATGCTGCTCGCCGCACGTTACGTACTTCCCATCGCGGCACCGCACATCGTCGACGGCGCGATACGCGTCCACGGCGATCGCATCATGGAGATCGGCGAGTTCGAGACGCTCAAGGCCGCCTACCCCGACGAAGAGGTCCGCGACTTCGGCCTCGCCGTGCTCATGCCCGGTTTCGTCGACATGCACACGCATCTCGAGTTCTCCGCGATGCGCGGCCTCGTCGACGACCTGCCCTTCTCGCAGTGGAAGCTGCAGCTGCTCGAGAAGCAGGAACGCCTCGCGCAGGCCGACTGGGAGGACTCCGCCCGCATCGGGGCCGCCGAGGCGCTCCAGTCCGGCATCACCACCATCGCCGACATCAGCGACTCCGGCGCGTCCGCACGCGCGGCGGCCGGCGCGGGGCTGCGGGCGATCGTCTACCGCGAGGTCGCGACGATGGACCATCGCAAGGTCCCCGACGTGCTCGCGCAGGCGAGTGAGGACATAGCCGAGTGGCGTGAGCTGGGCGACCCGTCCCGACTCAGCGTAGGCATCGCGCCGCACGCGGTCTACAGCTGCCACCCGGAGCTCTACCGCAAGGTCGCTGAGAAGGCCATCGCCGAGGACCTTCCGGTCTCCACCCACCTCGCGAGCTCGAAGGACGAGTACGACTTCACCAAGTACGGCAGCTCCCGGCTCGCGGTGGACTACCGTAACGCGTTCTCCGGAGCCGATGTCGCCTGGCTCCCCACGGGGGTGAGCCCGGTGCGCTACCTCGAGCAGTGGGGCATCTACGACGTCCCCCAACTCGTGGCCGTGCACTGTACGCAGGTCGACGACGAGGACATCGAGATCCTCGCCGGCAACGACGTCGCGGTCGCGTTCTGCCCGCGCTGCAACGCCAAGCTCGGTATGGGCGTAGCACCGCTCGCGAAGTTCCTCGATCGCGGTGTCCGTGTGGGCATCGGGACCGACTCCCCGGCGTCGAACAACACGCTCGACATGTTCGACGAGATGCGGATCGGGCTCCTCATCCAGCGCTCGGTCACGGGCTACCTCCCGCACTTCATCGCGCGCCAGTTCGTGAAGATGGCGACCCTCGACGCGGCCCGGGCACTCGGCGTGGACGACCAGGTCGGATCCCTGGAGCCGGGCAAGCAGGCCGACATCATCGCCGTCGACATCTCGCACAGTCATCAGATCCCCACCCTCTACCCGTACAGCACGCTCGTGCACACCGCCAACCAGGAGAACGTGGTCTTCACGATGGTCGCCGGCCAGGTGCTCTACGACTCCGGGCGCTGGAGCCTGCTCGACATCGACCGCATCCAGGCACGCGCCGAGGAGATGCGGGTCAAGCTCAGGGGGTAGCCGTGAAGGAACGAGGCACGGTCGTGAGCGCGGCCGCCGGGGTTCTCACCGTCTCGATCGAACCATCGGTCGCCTGCGAGTCGTGCGGCGCATGCGCCCAAGGCGCGGCCGGGACGCGGCTGCTCGAGGGTGTCATCGATACCCACGGCGCCAGGGCGGGTGACACGGTCGAGGTGGAGACCCCGCTTCGCGCGCGGAGAAGGGCGCAGGTCCTCGTTTATGTGATTCCTGTGGGGGCTCTGGTGGCCGGGTATCTGGCGGGCTTCTTGCTCGCAGGTGCGTCAGGGTTCGCGGCTCCGGACACGGCGGGAGCCCTGACCGCTCTAGCTGCGGGGATAGCCGCACTCGTCTCGCTCCGGCGCCGGGATCGCGCGTTTGACGACCCGGCCGCGCGCCCGAGGGTGCGTGCTATAATCGCGCGAGGTCACGACGGGTCTGCAGGGCCGATCGGCTCCGGGCCAGGTGACCAGCCCCTTCAAGAGTAGGAGGATCGACTCGTGAGTGACCAGGACTTCTTCTTCGACGAGGACGAGGCGCCGGCCGAGAAGCCCAAGCCGGCCCAGAAGAGCGCCTCGGCGACCCGCAAGAGCGAGCCGGCTGCCCGGCCCGCCAAGAGCGCTGCCGCCACCCCGGCCGGCACCCAGACCGTGACCATGACCGTCGCGGGCCTCATCGGCGTGGTCGCGCTCCTCGTGGGCATCATCATCGGGATCCTCATCCCTACCGGCGGCACGCAGCCCACCACCCCTGCGGGCGTCCCGGCCCCGGGCGGTACGCAGGCTCGGCCGCTCTCGCCCGACGAGCTCGGCGGTGACCTGCCTCCCGGTCACCCGGATATCGGCGGCATGACCGGAGGGGCTCCTTCGGAGACCACCACGCCCACGCCCGAGAGCGGCGAGGACGCCGAGTAACGTCAGTCACCACAGCGGAGGCCCCGGGCGGCATGGTCGGCCGGGGCCTCTCTCCGTGAGGGTTTCGGTAAGGAGACCACCCCGTGGCCATCAACAAGAAGCAGACATCGGTCTGGATGAAGGTCGTCCTGATCACGGTCGCCGTCGTGTTCATCGCCAGCTTCGTGCTGCCGGCGTTCCTCGGCTGGGGCCAGTCGAACCAGCAGCCCGCCACCACCGAGACCGGTGCGACGCTCGAGCGGATCGCCGCGGACCACGCGCCGATGATCGCCTCGAACACCATCGCGCTGGAGAACGACCCCGCGAACTTCGGGATCCTCGTCAACCTCGGGAACACCTACTACGACTGGGGCCTCCAGATCATGAACGCCCTCGGTCCGGGAAGTGGGCACGACCTGCCCATGTGGGTCTCGGCGACCGTGTTCTACGAGCGGGCGCTCGCCGTGCAGGGCGATGACCCCAACGTCCGGACCGATATGGCGATCGCGTACTTCTACAGCGGTAACGTGCTGCGCGCCATCGAGGTCATCGAGGGCGTGTACGCGGACAGCCCCGACTTCGCGCCGGCATACTACAACGGGGCGATCTTCTACCGCGCCACCGGGCGCACCGCGGACGCGGTCCGCGTGCTCGAACGCTACCTTGAGCTCGAGCCCGAGGGGCCGAGCGCACCCGCCGCACGCGACATGCTCGCCGAGATGGCCGCCGCGCCCGCGGCGCCGCCCGCCGAGGGCGGGTCGGAGGAGACGACCACCCAGCCGTAGCGGCCGGGTGGTCATGGCAGCGACGCGAAGAAGGGCGGCACCGGCCGGTGCCGCCCTTCGTGTTCGCACGGGTCGGGTCAGGCGGAATCGCTGCCGATCGTGGCGAGGGCGTCGGCCATCGAGGACGCGGTCGAGAAGATGCCGTTCAGCCGAGTCAGGGAGAGGATGTTGTCGACGGTCTCGTTGGTGACCAGGACGAGCCTGCCTCCCTGTGCCCCGTACTCCTTCGAGAGGCTGAGCAACAGACCGAGCCCCGAACTGTCGAGATACTCGAGGTCGGAGAGGTCGACGATCGTCGCCGGAGGCGAGGTCTTGAGGATGCGGTCGATGTTCATGCGGAACGACGCGCACTCCCCGTAGTCCAGGTCACCCGCAAGCCTCAATACCCAGTGGTCGGTTTCCTGTGTCAGGTCGATGGACAGAGACATCGGGGTCCTTTCTTCGGGTCGACTCACCACAATGGTACCCCTATTCGGGGCCTCGGAACCGAAGCGGCAGAAACGACGGTTTCCGTGTCCGGGGGCTCATCGTGGGCGCTCCTCGGCCGGCGCTCCTGTGCTCTGGTACGCTGGGTACTTGAACGGTACAATCATTCAGGTTGACTCGGCAAACGGTAGGGAGCGACTCGCGATGGAACTCGAGATCACCACTGAGCGAACCGATGGCGTCTGCACCATGACGCTCGTCGGCGAGGTCGACGTCTACACCGCGCCCCGCCTCAAGGAGGCGATCATCGAGTTGATCGAGTCCGGCTGCGTGCGGATCCTCGTGGACCTCGAGGGCGTCGGCTTCATCGATAGCTCAGGGCTCGGCGTCCTCGTCGGCGGTCTTCGGCGGGCCAAGGAGCGCGACGGCGCGATCCGGCTCGTCTGCACTCGCGAGAACATCCTCAAGATCTTCCGCATCACCGGACTCGACAAGGTGTTCGCGATCTTCGCCGACGCCGCCGACGCCCGGGACTTCTAGCACGCGACCCTGGATCTCCGGCACGATCCGTATGGAGGGTACCCTTCTGTGTTCGGCATCAGTGGAACCGAACTGTTCATCATCGTCGCCTTCGTGTTGCTGATCTTCGGGCCGGACAAGCTGCCCCAGTTCGGCCGCACGATCGGGCAGTTCATGCGTGAGTTCAAGCGTGCCCAGGAGAGCATGGAGGCGATCATCCGTGCCGAGGTCTACGCGAGCAACAACAAGCCCACCCCCGGCGGGACGTGGGACATCGAAGGCGACGACGAGGACGAGGCTTCGGCCGAGAGCGCGGACACGGACGTGGACGCGGACATGACCGAGGAGTCCGCGCCCGAGCCCGCCACGCTCCCCGAGGGCATGAGCCCGTTCGACAACGTGGCCCCCGAGCCCGAGCCCGAGCCTGCTGCTGCGGCCGCGGACGACGACGGGTCGGTCGACGCGCCCGAGCCCGCTTCGCCGCGCGAGGAGCCGACGTCCGAGGACGAGGAGGAGCGGGAGTAGCCCCGGCTGCCCCGACACGCCGATGCCGATCTCACCGAGACGCCTCCCCATCACCGAGCACCTGCGCGAGTTGCGCCACCGACTCGTCATCATCGCCATCGTGGTGTTCGCCGGCTCGATCGCGATGTACTTCCCGGCGCCGTTCTTCTACGACCTTGCCATGAGCCCGATCGTCCATCTCTTCGGCGATCAGCCGCTCGTGCTGCTCAACCCTTTCGAGACGTTCACGCTCCGCTTCAAGGTCGCGCTCTACGCGACACTCGTGGTGGGAAGCCCTATCATCATCTGGCAGGTCATGGCCTTCTTCCTGCCCGCGCTCAAGCCCAACGAGCGGCGCTGGCTGCTCCCCACCTTCGCCGCGATGGTGATCCTGTTCGTGGGCGGGGTGGTCTTCGCCCACCAGGTCGTGCTCGGCACGGCGTTCGAGTGGATCGTGGGGCAGGCGTGGGAGGGTGTCACGCAGATGCCCGAGGCGAGCACCTACTTCACCGGCGCCATCCTGCTGCTGCTCGGGTTCGGGCTCGGGTTCCAGCTGCCGGTCGTGGTCTTCTACCTGATGATCTTCAACATCGTGCCCTACGACAAGCTGCGCAAGAACTGGCGTGTCGCCTACACGGTACTGATCGTGGTCTCGGCGAGCGCCACGCCTGACTGGTCGCCCGTCACGATGCTCGCGCTCTTCGGCGCGCTGGTCGCGCTCTACGAGATCAGCATGTTGCTCGCCCGGGTCGTGCTCGCGCGTCGCATCGCCCGCCAGAAGGCGCGCGGCTACTAGGGACACCGGAGGCGACTCGTGCACGAGATGGGCATCGTCAAGGGCATCCTCGACGCCGCCGAGGAGACCGCCCGGCGCTCCTCGGCCACGCGGATCAACGAGGTGCACGTGCGGATCGGCGACCTCACCGAGATCGTCGACGAGGCGCTCCACTTCGCGTTCGAGGCCCTGTCCCCGGGCACGCTCGCCGAGGGCGCGACGCTCGTGGTGGAACGGGTCGCCCCTCGCTCGAAGTGCGCCGCCTGTGACGCGACCTTCTCCCACGGCCGTTTCGACGCGGTGTGCCCTGAGTGCGGCGGCTTCGTGTGCGAGCTGCTCGAAGGCCGCGAGCTGGCGATCGACTGCATCGACATCGACCTGCCCGGTGACGAGACCCCTGAGGAGCCCGCGTGAAAGTCGACGTGTCCAAGCCGATCCTCGACCGCAACGAGCGGCTCGCCGCCGAGAACCGCGAGCTCTTCGCCGAGCACGACGTCTTCGTCCTCGACGTCCTGGCCTCGCCCGGAGCCGGCAAGACCTCGACGATCCTCGCGACGATCGCGGCGCTGCGCGACCGCTACTCGATCGCGGTGATCGAGGGCGACATCGCGAGCAGCGTGGACGCCGAGAAGATCAAGGCCCACGGCGTGCCCGCGGTCCAGATCAACACCGGGGGAGCATGCCACCTTGAGAGCGACATGATCCGCCGGGCTGTCGACACGCTCGACCTCGGCGCGATCGATCTGCTCATCATCGAGAACGTGGGCAACCTCGTCTGTCCCACCGACTTCGACCTCGGCGAGCACGCCAAGGTGATGATCCTCTCGGTGCCCGAGGGGCACGACAAGCCGTACAAGTACCCCAACATCTTCGCCCGCGCCGAGGCGGTCATCCTCAACAAGTACGACACGCTCCCCGTGTTCGACTTCGACGAGGAGGAGTTCCGCTCCGTGGTCACGAGCCTGAACGCCGCCGCGCCGGTCTTCCCGATCTCGGCGACCAAGGGTAACGGCGTCGAGGCGTGGGCGGCGTGGCTCACCGGACGCATCGAGGCGATGCGGGAGGGGGCGGCATGATGGAGCGGGAACGTGCCCTCGCGCTCGTGCGGGAGCGGATCGACAACGCGAACCTGGTCAACCACTGCGTGGCCGCCGAGGTCATCATGGAGGCGCTCGCCCGCCACCTCGGCCTGCCTGAGAACGACGTCGCCCGGTGGGGCCTCGCCGGCCTCCTCCACGACCTCGACTACGCCGAGACCGCCGAGGACCCCGAGCGCCACGCGCGGGGCGCCGCCGAGGAGCTCGCGGGCGTCGTCGACGAGGAGGTCGTGCACGCCATCCTCGCGCACGCCGGGCACGTCCCGCTCGTCTCGGCGATGGATCGCGCGCTCTACGCGGCCGATCCCACGACCGGCTTCATCGTCGCCGCTGCGCTCGTGCGGCCCGACCGCTCGCTCGCCGGGGTGGAGGTCCGCTCGCTCAAGAAGCGCTGGAAGGAGAAGGCGTTCGCGAGGGGCGCGTCGCGCGATCAGATGGACACCTGCACCGGACTCGGGCTGTCGCGTGAGGAGTTCCTCGGCATCGCGCTCGAGGCCATGCAGGAGCGCGCCGGGGAGCTCGGATTGTAAGGTCCCGGTAGGGTCGCGGCTTGACGACCGGTATATACTCGGCAGGACTTGTCCCGCAGGAGTGAGGACCGTACCGGATGCGACTCGTCATCTCAGAGAAGAACATCGCCGCGCGCAGGATCGCCGAGATCCTCGCGGTAGGCAAGCCGAAGGCCGACAAGGTCTACTCCACGCCGGTCTACCGGTTCCGCCGGGACGGCGAGGACTGGGTGAGCATAGGCCTCAAGGGCCACATCATGAAGGTCGACTTCCCCGAGGAGTTCGAGGGGGCCGAGCTCAAGAAGTGGAAGCTCGAGTCGCTCCCGACCCTCGTCAAGGCGCCGGTCATCAAGGAGGGCTCCGAGAAGGGCATCATCCGCTCGATCGAGAACCTCGCCAAGAAGGCGGACGCCGTCTTCATCGCGACCGACTACGACCGCGAGGGTGAGCTCATCGGCGCGGACGCCCGCGCGATCGTGCGGCGCGTCAACGCCGAGGTTCCCGTCGCCCGCGTGCGGTTCTCCGCGATCACCAAAGACGAGATCGAGGCCGCGTTCGCCGAGCCGGGCGAGCTCTCCGACGACCTCGCCGAGGCCGGGGCCACCCGCCAGGACATCGACCTCATCTGGGGCGCGGTGCTCACCCGATACCTCACGCTCACGTCGAACAAGGCCTCGCGCAAGGCGTGGGGCGACGTGCTCTCCGCGGGCCGGGTACAGACTCCCACCCTCAAGCTGATCGTCGACCGCGAGCGCGAGCGCGACGCGTTCGTGCCCGAGGACTACTGGACCGTGCGCGCCCGGTTCGCCGAGGCGACCGATGGTACGGTGGCGGATCGCGAGGAGTTCGGCGGCTCGCACGCCGCCGACCGCTTCACCGACGAGGCCGAAGCCACGCGCGTGATGGCCGCGGTCGAGGGAGAGGCGAGCGGCACGATCGCCGAGGTGACCAAGACCAAGCGCACGGTCAAGCCGCCCACCCCCTTCAACACCACCGCCCTGCAGGCGGCGGCCGCCGCCGAGGGGCTTTCGCCCGCGCGCACGATGCGCATCGCCGAGACGCTCTACATGAGCGGCTACATCTCCTATCCGCGCGTCGACAACACCGTCTACCCGCCGAGCCTCGACATCCGTGGGATCTTGAAGACGCTCGATACGGTCCCCGCCTACCACGAGCACGCCTCGGCGTTGCTCAAGAAGGGCTCGCTCACGCCCACGCGCGGGGCCAAGGAGGCGACCGACCACCCGCCGATCCACCCCACCGGCGCACCGGACCCCGAGAAGCTCAAGCCTGAGGAGTTCAAGCTCTACAACCTCGTGGCGCGGCGATTCATGGGGACCCTCTCCGAGGCCGCGGTGTTGGAGAGCACCAAGGTGGGTGTCGACGTGGGCGGCGAGCGGTTCGTGGTCCGTGGCGACGTGGTGGTCAAGGCCGGGTTCCGGGCGGTCTACCCGTACGGGATGAAGAAGGAGGAGCACCTCCCCGCGCTTGCCGAGGGGCAGGTCGTCGACTTCCTCGGCGCAGAGCTCGAGGCGAAGCAGACGCAGCCCCCCGCGCGCTACTCGCAGGGCAAGCTCATCCAGGAGATGGAGAAGCTCGGCCTCGGCACCAAGGCCACCCGCCACGACATCATCCAGACGCTCTACGACCGCAAGTACACGGTGGGCGACCCCATCGCCCCCACGTGCAAGGGCATCACGGTCGTCAACGCGCTCGTATCGCACGCCGAGCGGATCACCACGCCCGAGATGACCGCCGAGCTCGACCGGGAGATGGACGAGATCGCGCGGGCCGCCGCAAGTCGCGGCCAGGTGGTCCAGCACTCGCGCGACCTCCTCGCAGACGTCATGGGCGCGCTCCTCGAGCGGGTTCCCGAGGTCGGCGAGCTGCTCAAGGCGGCGGCCGACGAGGACGCCAAGGTGGGCAGCTGTCCCACGTCCGGTGACGACCTGCTCATCAAGTACTCGCCCAAGACCCGCTCGTTCTTCGTGGGGTGCGCGGGGTACCCGGAGTGCCCGGTCACCTACCCGCTGCCCAAGAACGCCCGGTTCGCCGCGGTCGAGGAGCTCTGTCCCGAGTGCGGCACGCCGCAGGTCAAGGTGTCGCAGTTCCGCCGTCCCGCGCGAGTGATGTGCCTCTCGCCGGACTGCGTGACCAAGAAGGGCCCCGAGATCGTCGTGGGCCGCTGCCCGCTCGACGGCGCGGACCTCAAGGTCCACTACTCGCCGGTGGGCAGCCGTTACGTGCGCTGCGTGAACTACGACTCCACAGTCCACCCGGTCTCCTACCCGCTCCCGCAGTCCGGAGAGATCGAGGCCACGGGCGAGACCTGCGAGCCGTGCGGCGCGCCCAAGGTCATCATCCACACCAAGAAGGGCCCGTGGAACATCTGCATCGATCCCGAGTGCCCTGCGCGCTCGGAGGCGTCCAAGAAGCGGTCGGCAGGTGCCGCGGGCAAGGGGCGTTCCCCGGCCAAGAAGAAGGGCGCGTCGACCGCCTCCCGCAAGAAGAAATCCTCGTAGCCGGGACCGGCCCGGCGCTGTTCGGGGTATCTCCCCCGTAGGTCGGAAGCGCCGACGGACGGAGCAGCTGTGAGGATCGCGGTCATCCACCACCGGACGCGCGGCGATGCGGTCGCGGACCTCGACGCGCTCGCCGCCGCGGCGAACGCCGCGTGCGCGGACGGCGCCCACGTGATCGTGCTGCCGGCCGTGCCCGGGCTGCGGGGGCTCGCCGAGGCCGAGCGCTCGGACTTCATGGCCCGTGTCGAGGGATGCGCGGAGGGAGCGGCCGTACTCGTGTCGTTTCGCGCGGGTGGCGAGTCCGGCCCGCGCGTCGTGGACACCCCGCTCGGCCGCACCGCGCTCCTCGGCGGTGACGCGTGCCTGCGCATCGGTGCACTCACCGCGCTCCTCGGCGAGTCGCTCGACGCGATGGTGCTGCGGCCGGCGGCGGAGTCCGCGCTGCAGGCCGAGGCGCTCCTCGAGTTCGCGCTCGGGTGCGCGCCCGCGCTCGCGGGCGTGGTGCTCATGGCCGAGTGCGCGGGCGGCTCCGGGCACGACGGGTGCCAGGGCGCGAGCGCGATCATCCATGCGGGAGAGGTCGTCGCCGAGGCCACCGGGATCGATGATGAGATACTCTTCGCCGAGATCGCCGTGCCGCAGCCCGCGCCGGAGCCAAGCAGCCCGCTCCCGCAGCTCCCGCCGATCCTCGAGCAGCGCCTCGCCGTCCATGAGGGACGGCAGGCCCCGGTCGACTACCTCGCCGAGCTCTCGTGACACTCGCGCCGGACGCGGCGGTGGTAGAATCCTCCTGCATGTGATGCGTGCGGCCGCCGGTCGGCCGGCGCGCGCCGGTGAGGACGCTGGCACGCCTCGGCGTGTCTCGAACGAGAGGGGAGTCGATGACTCGGCCCAAGGTGACCGTGGTCGGAGCCGGCCAGGTGGGAGCCACCACCGCCTTCCTGCTGCTGCAGAAGGGCATCGCCGACGTGGTGATGGTCGACGTGGCGGAGGGGATGCCGCAGGGCAAGGCGCTCGACATGATGCACGCGCGCTCCGTCGAGCGGTTCGCGCCCGTGGTCTCGGGCACCAACGACTACGCCGACACCGCTGGATCCGACGTGGTGGTCGTGACGGCGGGTCTGCCCCGCAAGCCGGGGATGACCCGCGACGACCTGCTCTCCGCCAACGGCTCGATCGTGCGCTCGGTGATCTCCTCGGCGGTCGAGGCCTCGCCGGAGGCCATCGTGCTCTGCGTCACCAACCCGCTCGACGTGATGACCTACCTCGGCTGGAAGGTCTCCGGTCTGCCGTCCGGGCGCATCTTCGGCATGGGCGGCGTGCTCGACTCCGCGCGGTTCGCCTTCGCCATCGCCGAGGAGACCGGCGCGCCCGTCACCGACATCGAGGCGCTCGTGGTGGGTGCCCACGGCGACGCGATGGTGCCGCTGCCTCGCTTCTCGACGGTCGCCGGGACCCCGCTCACCGAGCTGCTGCCCGCCGACCGGGTCGAGGCGCTCGTGCAGCGCACCGTCTTCGGCGGCGCCGAAGTGGTGGCGCTCCTCAAGACGGGAAGCGCCTTCTACGCCCCGGCCGCGAGCGTCGCGGCCATGGTCACGGCGATCCTCGGCGACACGGGAGAGACCCTTCCGAGCTGCGTGCTGCTCGAGGGGCACTACGGGGTCGACGACGTCTACCTCTCGGTGCCGGCGTCGCTCGGTCGCGAGGGGGTGCGCTCAGTCGCGGAACTGCCGCTCGACGACGCGGAGCTCGCGGCGGTGCGGGCCTCGGCTGCGTCGGTCCGGGAGGCCGTCGCCGCGATCGGACTCTAGGAGGACTGCGTGCGCACGGTGGACTCACACGCGGTCGGGGAGGCGGTGCGCGAGGCCGTGGTGCGCGCCGCGACGAGCCTGCGCCCCGACGCGCTCGCCGCGCTCGAGGCCGCGGCGGCACGGGAGCGCTCCGACCGCGGCCGGGCGGTCCTCGGCCAGCTGCTCGACAACGCCGCGATCGCCTCGGCGGACGGCGTGCCGCTGTGCCAGGACACCGGATACGTGTGGGTGCTGCTCGAGGTCGGCGTGGAGGCGTGCGTCTGCGGTGACGTGCCTGCCGAGGTCGATGCCGCCGTCGCCGAGGCGTACGCGTCCGCCCGGCTGCGAACGAGCATCGCCCGTGACGCGCTCACCGACCGCTCGAACACCGGCGACAACACGCCGGCCTTCCTCGACGTGGCGTTCGCCCCCGGGAGCGGCGTCACCGTGCATGTCATGCTCAAGGGCGGCGGATCGGACAACGCGTCGGCGGTCCGCATGCTCGCGCCCGGCGACGGCGAGGAGGGCGTGGCGCGGTTCGTGGTGGAGACGGTCGCCCACGCGGCCGCCGGCGCGTGCCCGCCGGTCGTGGTGGGCGTGGGCGTGGGAGCGACCTTCGACAAGGTCGGCGGACTCGCCAAGAAGGCCCTGCTGCGACCGGTCGGCCGGCCCGCGGCGGACGATCTGACCGCCGCGCTCGAAGAGCGGCTGCTCGCCGAGGTGAACGCGCTCGGCATCGGTCCGGGCGGGCTGGGGGGGGACACTACCGCGCTCGCGGTCCACGTCGCCACCGCGCCGTGCCACATCGCCGCGCTCCCCGTCGCGGTCAACATCGGGTGTTCGGCGGTGCGCACCGCCAGCGTCGAGGTCGGCTGAGATGCCGGACGGTTCCGGCGGCCTCGAGGTCCGGCCGCACGAGGCGTTCGAGGCGTCCCGTGGCGTCTACCGTCGACTCGCGGCCAACACGCCCTTCCGGCGGCTGTGGCTCAGCCAGTTCGTGAGCGGCATCGGTGACTGGCTCGTGATCGGGTTCCTCATGCCGCTCGTCACCTCGCTCTCCGGCGGGTCGTCCTTCGCGGTCGCGGGCATCCTGGTGGCTAAGCTGCTCCCGGCGCTCGTGCTGAGCTCGTTCACGGGCGTGCTCGTGGACCGGTTCGACCGGCGCCGGCTGATGATCGTCTGCGACCTCGTGCGCGCGGCGCTCACCTTCGGCCTGCTCGTCACCAACTCGCTCGCGGTCATCTACCTCGTTGTCCTGCTGATGGAGATCGGCTCGCTCTTCTTCTATCCCGCCAAGAACGCGCTGATACCGCGGTTGGTCGCCGAGGAGGACGTAGCCGCGGCCAACGGCCTGTCCTACACCACCCAGCAGGCGGCGATGCTCGTGGGGCTGGCCGCGTCCGGCGCGATCCTGGCGGCCTTCGAGAGCGTGGTGCACCGGGTGCTCACGGCGGGCCTGCCCCTCGTGGACCTGCTCGTGGGCCCGCTCGCTCCGGCGCTCCTCGGCCCGCGCGCCGGCGTCTTCCTCAACAGCCTCACCTTCATCGTGTCCGCGCTCCTCATCTGGCGGATCCATCTGCCCTCGGCGCCTCCCCGACCCGAGGTCCGGCTCGACCTGCGGCTCGTCGGCTCAGACGTGCTCGACGCCTTCCGGTTCCTGCGCGACCACCGCGAGCTGCGCGGCCTGCTGGTCACGATCGGGCTCGCCATCTTCGGGGGTGGCGCGATCGTGACGGTGGGGCTCGTCTTCGTGCCGCAGCAGCTCGTAGGAAGGGTGCCCTTCGCCGATGAGTTCCCCTGGCTCGAACAGCTCGCCGCCGCGCCGACCTCGTTCATGCTCGTCTTCCTCGCGATCGGGATGGTGGGCGGCGCTCTCGTGGTGCCGCGCCTCGCCGGTTTCCTGCGTCTGCAGCTGCTCTTCCTCGGCGGGGTGGCCGGGTTCGGGTTCGCGATGTTCGCGTTCGCGCTCGCGCGCTCCTATCTCGTGGCCGGCGCTCTCGCGCTCGTCGCCGGCACCTTCGTGGCGACGGTCACGGTCGCCGGGAACACCTACGTGGTGGCTACCGTCGCCGATGAGATCCGCGGCCGGGTCTTCACCGCGCTCGAGTCCGTGATCAAAGTCTCGCTGCTCGCGTCGATGCTGCTCATGGCGCCGCTCGGCGACCTCGTCTCGGCGGCGGTGGAGCGGCTGTTGCGCGCCTACCCCGACACGCTCGGGCTCCTCGGCGTGACCGGGCCGCAGGTCGCGCTGCAGCTCGCCTCGCTCGTGGTGCTCGCGGCCGCGGTGTATGCTTTCAGGACACTGGAGTGGCGCACGTGCGAGGGAGGAGGCGTCGATGCCTGAGGCGGGAGAGGGTCGCGGCCGCACGCCCGTCCCCGTTCGCCTGCCGGCGAGCCGCGAGGCGCTCGCGGGCCTGCGCGCGGGCGACCCGGTCACGCTCAGCGGCCCGGTGTTCACCGCCCGGGACGCCACGCACGCGCGCCTGCTCGCCGAGGTTCGCGAGCGGGGCGGGGAGCTCCCCTACGGGCTCGCCGGGCAGACGCTCTTCTACGCGGGCCCGACGCCGCCGGCTGCCGGGCGTCCGGCGGGCGCGGTGGGTCCCACGACCGCCAAGCGCATGGATGCGGCCACGCCTGAGCTCCTCGCGGCAGGCATCGTCGCGACCATCGGGAAGGGTCCGCGCTCCGGGGAGGTCGTGGCGGCGTGCGTCGAGCACGGGGCCGTCTACTTCGCAGCGGTGGGTGGCGCGGCCGCGCTGCTCGCCACCCACGTGACCTCGGCCGAGGCGATCGCCTATCCGGAGCTCGGGACCGAGGCGCTCGTGCGGCTCGAGCTCGCGGAGTTCCCGGCGTTCGTGGCGATCGACACCCTCGGCGCAGACCTGTACGGGAGCGCCGCGCGCGAGTGGGCCCGGGGGCGCCAGGGAAGCACCGATGACGTCGAGGAGGGGCAGTGATGGTCAGAGGCGTCTTCATCACCGTCGAGGGATGCGAGGGCACCGGCAAGTCGACGCAGGTGCAGCGCCTTGCCGAGGAGCTCAGCGCCGCGGGGCTCGTGGTGACGATCGTCCGTGAGCCGGGCGGGACGAGGGTGGGCGAGAGGGTCCGCGAGGTGCTGCTCGACCGTGAGCACGTCGACCTCGACCCGCGCGCCGAGCTGTTGCTCTACGAAGCGAGCCGTGCGCAGCTGGTCCGCGAGGTGCTCCTGCCCACGCTCGCCGGCGGGGGCGTGGTCGTGTGCGACCGCTTCTCCGACTCCACCACCGCCTACCAGGGCTACGGCCGGGGGCTGCCGCTCGAGGAGGTCGTGCACCTCAACCGGTTCGCGACCGCCGGGCTCGTACCCGACCTGACGGTCCTGCTCGACTTCGACCCCGCCGAAGGCCTCGCGCGCGCCGTGAGCGCCAGCGGCGCGGACCGCCTGGAGTCGGAGGACATCGGGTTCCACGAGCGCGTCCGTGAGGGCTTCCTGCACATCGCCGCGGCCGAACCGGAGCGCGTGCGGGTGGTCGACGCGGTCGGGACGCCCGACGAGGTCGAGGCTCGGATCGCCCGCCTCGTGCGCGAGATCCCGGTGCTGGACGCCGTGCTACACTAGCGCGGTCATGACGAACAGATGCGTGTGGGACGAACTCGTTGGCCAGCGGTCCGTGGCCGATCACCTGGCAGCGGCGGTGCGCCGAGGCGCGGTCTCCCACGCCTACCTGTTCGTCGGTCCGGCCGGCGCGGGCAAGAAGAGCGCGGCCCGCGCGCTCGCCTGCGCGATCCTCTGTGACGACGACGCGTGCGGCGCGTGTCCCGCGTGCCGCCGCGTGAAGCGCGGCGCCCACCCCGACGTGCACGTGATCGCGCCCGAGGGCGCGGCGACCTACATGGTCGGGCAGATCCGCGACGTGATCCACGACGTGAACCTCGCGCCGGTCGAGGCGGCCCGCAAGATCTACATCGTCGAGGCCGCGGACTCCTTCAACGACAGTTCCGCAAACGCCTTCCTCAAGACGCTCGAGGAGCCCCCGGACGACGTGGTGATCATCCTGCTCGCCACCACCTACGAGGCGGTGCTGCCCACGGTCTCGTCGCGCTGTCAGGTCGTGCGCTTCCGGCGCATGACGGACGCCGACGCGCTGGCGGCTCTCGCTGAGCGGACCGGTGCCTCCGCCGAGGAGTCGCGCGCCGCGCTCGCGGCGACCGGAGGCGTGCTCGTGCGCGCCGCCGAGTTCCTCGGCTCGACCGCGCGCCGCCAGGCCCGCGACCGGATGCTCGGAATCCTGAAAGGGCTCACGGTCTCCGACGAGCACGACGTCCTGCGGAGCGCCCGTGACCTGCTCGCCGCGGTCAAGGCCCCCCTCGAGGAGATCAAGGCCCTCCAGGCCGAGGAGGTCCGCGAGCGCACGGAGTTCCTCGGCAGCAAGGGCGGCAAGGCGCTCGCCGACCGGCACAAACGGCAGCTCACCGCGCGCGAGCGCGAGGGCGTGACCGAGGTGCTCAACGCCACGGAGAGTTGGCTGCGCGATTGCTTGATGATCTCGCAGGGCGAGCTCGCGCTCGTGTCGAACATCGACGCCGCCGACGCGATGGAAGAGGTCGCCTACGTGCTCTCGCCGGGCGCGGCGGCGACGGCGCTTTCGGCCGTCAAGCGGGCGCGCCGCCGCATCTCGTATAATGTGAACCCCCAGCTGGCCATCGAGGCCATGCTCTTCGATATCCAGGAGGTCCTCAAGTGCCCACGGTAGTGGGAGTCAAGCTGCGCTATGCGCCCAAGGTGATGTTCTTCGACCCGGCCGGCACCGAGCCCGCGCCCGGGGATGCTGTGATCGTCGAGACCGAGCGCGGGGTCGAGATGGGGCAGGTCGTCGACGTGCCCTGCGAACTCGACCACGCCGAGGTGCCCGCTCCGCTCCGCCCCCTCATGCGGGTCGCGACCGAGGAGGACCTCGCCATCGCCGAGGAGTTCTCCGAGCGCGAGCGCGAGGCGCTGCGCGTCTACCGATCGCTCATCGAACAGTACAAGCTCGACATGAAGCCCGTCGACGTGGAGTACCTCTTCGGCGGGGACAAGATCGTCTTCTACTTCGTGGCCGAGGAGCGCGTCGACTTCCGCGAGCTCGTCCGCGAGCTCGCCTCGCGCTACAAGGCCCGCATCGACATGCGCCAGGTCGGCGTGCGTGACGAGGCGCGGATGGTGGGCGGCATCGCGCACTGCGGGCAGATGCTGTGCTGCGTGCGCTTCGCCGGCGACTTCCAGCCGGTCTCGATCCGGATGGCCAAGGAGCAAGACCTTCCGCTCAACCCCTTGAAAATCAGCGGGCTGTGCGGCAGACTCATGTGCTGTCTGCGCTACGAGTATGAGGCCTACAAGGACTTCAAGCAGCGGGCGCCCAAGAAGGGCGCCAAGGTCGAGACTCCGCTCGGCGACGGCAAGGTGAGCGGCTTCAGCACCCCCCGGGAGACCGTGATGGTGCGGCTCGCCGAGGGTGGCTCGATCAAGGTGCCGCTCGAGGCGATGGAGTGTCCCGGTGGCGGGTGTCCGTGCACGGTCTCTGCCGAGGCGCTCGATGCGCTCAAGGCGCAGGAGACCGAGTCGGCTCTGACGGGACACGTCCCGGCGCTGACCGAGACGCGAAGCGAGCCCGACCGCGGGTCGCAGAAGCGGCGCGGCGGCGGACGGCGCAAGCCTGAGGGTGCGCGCACGGAAGGCGGCGAGGAGAAGGCATCGGCGGCCGCGAAGGAGGCGGCCGGCGGGTCCGGCGGCTCAGGCCGGAGCAGGCGGCGACGCAAGTCGCGCGGCGGCGGCTCCGGAGCGGCCTCCGGTGACGGACAGCGCACGCAGGGTGCGTCGGGTCAGCCGGAGGCGGGCGCGAAGGCCGGGGACGGTTCCTCGGCGGGTGGTGCTTCGAGCGGACGCAGGCGGAGACGCAGGCGCTCATCGGGGCCCAAGCAAGGTGACAACGCGGGAGAGTAGGCCCGCTCCACAGCACGCCGACGTAGCTCAGCTGGTAGAGCAACGCACTCGTAATGCGTAGGTCAGGGGTTCGAGTCCCCTCGTCGGCTCCACGCGATAGCACTGCGGTCGAGCATCCGTGTTCCCGCAGAGACGCGAGGCCCGCGGAGTCGACTCCGCGGGCCTCGTCCGTTCATGTCGTGTCGTGCGGGGTTCACCGGCGTCGAGCGCGTACGGGTCGCGGGTCCCGTCAGTAGGGGACGACCACGACCTTGCCCTCGGAGTCGACAAGGGCCGACGCGTACGTCCAGTGCGGTTCCTGGTCGTCGTAGCCGGGGTCGAACCAGAGTATCTCTATCGCATAGGGCTCGGCACTCACGGGCACGCGCACGTGGAAGTGCCCGGTCCAGCCCCCCGTGCCGTACTCCCCGTAGCCGGTTCGCACGAGGGTTCCCTTCGAGTCGTATACCCAGAACTCGGCCCATGAGCCCGGGGTCGCGTCCCAGGCGATATGGATCGTCCCCGCCTTGGGCAGGCCGATGCCGGCCCCGTCGCCCACGTCGCGGTGGCACTTGAGGCAGGCGCCGTCCTTGGCCTTGTCGTCCCCGGTGCGCAGGAAGTCCGCGTCGGTGCCGCCGGCGTTGCCCGCGATCGTCATCCAGAGCCACGAGCGGTCCTGTCCGGTGTTGCCCGATCCCGTCGGCGTCTGCGAGTGGGGGAAGGTGTAGCCCGAGACGGTCGTGGACCCGCCGGCGGTCGCGGAGTCGGTCTGGTCGTGACAGCTCACGCAGCTCGTGACGGGGGAGAACGCCGTGGTGTCGTTGGGCAGCGCGAGCGTGAGGTGACCGGTCTTGCCGGTGAACGGACCCCCTTCGGGATCGAGCGTGCGCTGCTCGCTCCATCCCTCCTCGAGCACGGTCAGGAGGGTGGAGGTGTGGCATCCTGCCTGGTTGCAGGTGTACCCGGTCCTCACCGACGACCGCGTGGCCTCGTCCCAGCCCCCTCGGCGGGGGAGAGCTCGGCGTTGAGGTTCGCGGCGGTGATCCCGGAGGCGGGTCCGGCCGCGACGGCCGCGGCGAGCGCCGCATCGGCTGCCGGGGAGAGGAGCTTCGCGGCGACGATCTTGTACTCGGAGCCGCCGGCTCCGTGGGGGTTGGAGACGTGGCAGGCGACCGAGAGGCAGCTCGACGGGTCACCGGCGCCGTGCGGTCCGCCCTCCTCCCAGCTCACGACCACGGAAGTGACGGTGGTGCCGCCGGCCTGGTGGCAGCCCACGCAGGTCGCGGTCGCGGTGTCGAGCAGCTTGGCGCCCTGCGCGGTCGCACGGTGCACAGAGTGGCAGATACCGCACTTGGCCGTGGTGGCCGCGTAGCCGCCGTGGACGCCCGGGTTCGCGGGGTTGGCGCCGACATGCGCGATGCCCTGCCACGTGTAGTAGGCGGTGTCGGCCCAGGTGCGCTGGGACGGGCCGGGGTGGGAGGTCACGGGGTTGATGTCGTGGCACGCCTCGCACGACGCGTCGTCGTTCGCGATCGCGGTCTTCACGCGGGTCGGCGCGTTCACGCCGTGGCAGCCCGCGCACGTCGGGAAGGACTCGTGAGCGGTCAGCAGGGAGGGTCCGTGGCAGTCGTCGCAGCCCGGGGTGATACTGTCGTGTGCCGCCGCCGTGCCCTCGGCGGTGTGTTGCGGCATGTCGGGATGTGCGGGCTGGTGGCAGAAGTCGCACGGGTCGGTGAGGTGGTCGGAGCCGTCGTAGGTGGTTCCCGCGCCCTCGTCGTACTCGTGCAGGGTGCGGATGTAATCAGCCCAGGGCCCCGTGCCCGTGAAGTGGCAGTAGCTGTAGCAGGCGATCTGATTCTTGCCGGGGGAGAGATGGTAGTGAGAGGCCGTGGAGAGGTGGCAGTCGAGACAGTCGTCCCCGCCCATCGCGACCGCGGTGTCCGCGCTGCCGAGCGCGAACCCGATCGCCGACCCGATCAAGAGCACCCACAGGAGCACGGTACGTATGGGCGCGAGTGCGCACCAGCGTGTCCGGCACGAGACCTCGTCCACGACACCCCCCAGCGTCGTCGCCGCGGAGCGACCGTACGGCCGACCGTGGCGGGAGCCATCCAATCCAGTAAGTGTACCGCTCGGTGGGGGATGTGACCACAGTCACGAGGCGACCGCCGAGCGGTGACTCTGAGGCGAGGTTCTCCTTACGACCGGAAAGTGCCGAGGCTGTCGGTGAGGTCCGTGCTCTGCCGCACGATCTCCGCCGCCGAGCTCTCGACCTGCTTGGAGGCCGCTGCGCTCTCGGTGGCGGCCTGGCTCACGCTCCGCATCGCGATCACGACCTGCTCGGAGGCGGTCTTCTGCTCCGAGGCGGCGGTCGCGATCTGGCGGGCCGCGGCGGCGGTCGACGCCATCTGACCCACGATGTCGTTGAACGCGTCCTCGGAGCGGCGGGTGGTCGTCGAGACCTCGCCGGCCTGGTCGGCCTGCTTGGAGGCCGAGCGCGCGAGCAGCGTGCTCGACTGCTGGATCGCGCGCACGAGCTCGACGATGCGGGCGGTCGACTCGGACACCGAGCCGGCGAGCGTGCGGATCTCGGTCGCGACGACCGCGAAGCCCTTGCCGGCCTCTCCCGCCCGCGCGGCCTCGATCGCCGCGTTCAGAGCGAGGATCTTGGTCTGCTCGGCGATCTGGTCGATCAGGCCGAGGATCTCGCCGATGTCCTCGGCGGAGGTCGCCAGCTCGTCGGCCGCCTGCAGGGTGTGGGTCGTACCCTGCGAGAGCCCGTCGATCGCGTCCATGTTGCGCTCGAGCATCTGGTGGCCGCCCTGCGCCGCTTCGAGCGCGTCCTCGGCGAGGCGCATGACCTCTTCCGCGGCGGTCGCGACGGAGCGGTAGCTCGCCGCCATCTCCTCGAGGGTGGCGGTGGTCTCGGCGACCGCGCTCGCCTGCCGCTCGACGCTCTCGACCTGGGTGGCGCTCGCGGAGTCGAGCTGGCCGGCGACCGCGCGCAGTCCCTGGGCGGAGTGTTGGACGCGGCCCACGATGCCGCGTAGGCCGGCCGTCATCGTCCCGAACGCTTCGGCGAGCGCGATGATCTCGCGCCCGGTCACCGCGGGGACCTCCGTGGTGAGATCGCCGTCGGCGACCCGCGTGGCCGCCCTGCCGAGGGTCGCGAGCTGAGCGGAGAAGATGCGGGCGATGAACGTCCCGGCGGCGAACGCGGCGGCGAGGCCGAGCAGGAGGGCGGCGCCGAGCTGGAAGACGAACCGCCGCTCCGCGGCCTGGTAGGGCTCGGCCGGGATGCCCACGAACGCCATGCCGATGGTCTTGCCGGTGTGGTCCGTGATCGGGTCGTAGGCGGTGAAGGTGTCGGTCCCGACCACCTGGGCGAGGCCGCGATACTCCCGGCCGGACTCGATCACCGTCTCGCGCACCGCGTCGGAGACCACCGTGCCGTAGGCGATGCGCCCCTCGGCGTTCTTCACGGTGGTCGAGACGCGTACCTCGTGCTGGAAGATGGTGGCGTGCGCATCGGTCCCCGAGACGATCTCGTCGACGAGACTCGAGGTCCGTGCCACCGGGGAGACGCGTACGAGCGCGCCGAGCACCTCGCCGTCCGGCCCGCTGACCGGTGTCGCCGCCACGAGGGAGAGGTGCTCGGTCAGGGTGTCGTGCACGACGGTCCCGCCCGCGGTCTCCACGACGTCGATAGCCACCGCGTCGGCGAGTCCGACCGCGGAGACCTCGGCGGCCGGGACGAGTGCGAACGCCGCTGAGGGGCGGCCGGCCAGCGCGTCGCGCACCTGCAGGTCGCCGAGGCGCGAGCCGGCGGGGGCGCCGGAGCTCGACGCCTGCACCGACCCGTCGGGCGCGATCGCGAGCAGATAGGTGGCGCGGTCGCCGTCGACCGCCGTCGCGAGGTGCTCTGCGAGGGCGGCGGGCCCATCGCCGGCGCCAGCGCCGGCGAACGCCTCGACGGTCCGGGGGTCGGCGGCGATCGCGGCGGTCGCCTGCCGCGCGGAGGCCAGCCGGCGGGCGAGGGTGTCGTTCGCGATCGACATCCGGATGTCGATCGCGCGCAGCGCCTCGGTGTTCATGGAGGAGGAGAAGCCCCGGTAACCGATCACCGCCGCGGTCAGGACCGGGAGGGTCGCCACGAGCAGGAAGGCTGTGACCAGCCGGGTGAAGAGCGAGGTGTTGCGCCAGTTCATAGGGGCCTCCGGTTGCAGGCGTCCGGTGAGGGGATGTTCAGAGTAGTATCGGCAAGCGGCGGCGAGATTCAACCCCCCGTTCGAAGTGAATAAACTCACGTGAAGATGGGGGTTGAGCGGAGATTGTAACGTGTGTTACATTGCTCCGACACTTCGCCCGGACCTGCGGCTCGACCGCTCGACGGGCGTCGTCGTATCCGGACGACGGACGTCGCGGGGACCCGCGGCCAGACGCAGAGAGGCGGTCATGAGCCGGTCGTGACCACGGACTACCTCATACTCGGCGCCTTCGTGATCGCGGGCATCGTCTTCCCGGTGGTCACGGTGACGGTCTCCAACATCCTCAGCCACCAGAAGCCGCTGCCGGAGAAGAGCCGCATCTACGAGTGCGGCGTCGAGCCGATCGGCCCGCCCTGGGTTCAGTTCCGCATCGGCTACTACATCTATGCGCTCATGTTCGTGGTCTTCGACATCGAGACCGTCTTCCTCTACCCGTGGGCGCTCGTCTTCGGCCGCCTCGGCCCGTTCATCCTCGTCGAGATGGCCGTCTTCGTGGGCATCCTCGTCCTCGGCCTGCTCTACGCCTGGAAGGAAGGGGCCCTCGAGTGGCGCTAGACAAGCTGACCGGGGAGAACTCCATCGCCTTCATCCGCAGCGAGCAGCTCTTCGACTGGGCGCGCCGCAACTCGCTGTGGTACCTCGCCTTCGGCATCGCCTGCTGCGCGATCGAGGGCCTCATGAGCGCGAGCGGCCCGCGGTTCGACTTCGACCGCATGGGCGTGTTCTTCCGCGCCTCGCCGAGGCAGGCCGACGTGATGATCGTCGCCGGCACCGTCAACAAGAAGATGGCCGAGACGGTGCGCCGGCTCTACGACCAGATGCCCGAGCCCAAGTGGGTGGTGTCGATGGGCGCGTGCGCGAACACCGGCGGCCCGTTCCGTGAGTACCCCAACGTCGTCCTCGGCGTGGACACGATCGTGCCGGTCGACGTCTACGTGCCCGGCTGCCCGCCGCGTCCCGAGGCCGTGCAGTACGCGTTCATCGAGCTGCAGAAGAAGATCGCCGAGCAGACGGAGGGGCGCCTTGCTGCCAGACGCGACCAGGGTTAAGTCGCTGCTCAGCCACTTCGACGGCGTCGAGGTCGAGACCACGACCCTCGGCGTGGTGGCGCGCGTGGCGGCGGCCGACGTGCCGTCGGCGCTCGGGACGCTCAAGGCGAGCGACCTCGATTTCGTGATGCTCGTCGACCTCCTCGGCGCCGACACGGGCGAGGAGATCGAGATCACCTACCATCTGCGCTCCTTCTCGCGCGACGAGGAGCTCTTCGTCAAGACGCGGCTCCCCTACGACGGGGTGCTCATCTCGGTCTGGAACTCTTTCGCCTCGGCGCTGCTGCCCGAGCGCGAGACCGCCGAGCTCTTCGGCCTGACGCTCGCGGGGCACCCGAACCCGAAGCGCCTGCTCACCATCGAGGGCGAGGCGCCGCTGCTGCGCAAGTCGGTCGCGATCCGCACGCTCGAGGAGGTGCGCGACCGATGACGCCCGACCCCCGCGATACCGTGCTCGACCACGGGCTGCTGGCCGAGGGAACCTTCGAGCCCGGAGAGGCGCCGGCGGGCATCCGCCGCGCACCCACCGGGATCGACCAGCTCGCGACCGAGCACCTCATCGTGAACGTGGGCCCGCAGCACCCCTCGACCCACGGGGTCCTGCGAATCGTCGCCGAGCTCGACGGCGAGGAGATCGTCAACGCCGAGGCGGCCGTCGGTTATCTGCACCGCGGGATCGAGAAGCTCGGCGAGCATCGCCGGTACCACCAGCTCGCGACCCTCATGGACCGCGGCGACTACGTGTCCGGGATCCACGGCGAGCTTGCGGCGGCGCTCGCGGTCGAGCGCCTGATGGAGATCGAGGTGCCGCGCAAGGCACAGTGGCTGCGTTGCCTGATGTCGGAGCTCAACCGTATCGCGAGCCACATGGTCTGGTACGGGACGTTCGGCCTCGACATCGGCGCGATGGGCCAGTTCCTCTACGCGATGCGCGATCGCGAGGCGATCCTCGACATCCTCGAGGAGGTCACCGGGCAGCGCATGATGTTCAACTACGTGCGTCCCGGCGGCGTGCTCGAGGACCTCCCCGCCGGCACGGAGGAGAAGATCCGCGCGTTCCTGCGCACGATCGACGGCTACCTCGACGAGCACGACGCGCTCCTCGGCGGGAACGAGATCTTCCTGAAGCGAGTGCGCGGGGTGGGCACGATCGATCGCGAGACGGCGCTCTCGTTCGGGCTCACCGGCGCCAACCTGCGCGCGAGCGGCGTGCCCTACGATGTGCGGCGCGACCAGCCCTACGCGGCCTACGACGAACTCGAGTTCGATGTCCCCGTGGGTGCCACCGGGGATGCGCACGACCGCTACCTCGTGCGCATGGAGGAGATGCGGCAGGCGGTGCGCATGATCCGTCAGTGCGTCGACGGCATGCCCGAGGGCGAGGTCATGGCCAAGGTGCCCAAGGTGCTGCGTCCGCCGGCGGGCGAGATCTACGCGTGTGTCGAGTCGTCGCGCGGCGAGCTCGGCGTGCATCTCGTGTCGGACGGCTCGGACACGCCCGAGCGGTTCCACTACCGCGGCCCGTCGCTCTTCGCCATGCAGGTGCTCGAGGAGATCATGCCGGGCACGCTCTTCGCCGACGGGATGATGCTGATCGGGAGCGTGGACGTCGTGCTCGGGGAGATCGACCGATGACCGGGCCGCTCGCGATCATCGTACCCGTGCTCGCCGCGATCGGGCTCATGCTGCTCAACGGCGTGGTACTCATCTATATGCTGCGCAAGGTCCTCGGCCACCTGCATCTGCGGATCGGCCCGGCGCACGTGGGCCCCAAGGGCATGCTCCAGACCGTCGCCGATGTCTTGAAGCTGCTCTCCAAAGAGGACGTGCGCCCGGCGGGCGTCGACCGATGGCTCTACGTGCTGGCGCCCATCTTCGTGTTCGCGCCCTCGCTCATGGCCTACGCCGCGATCCCGTTCTCCGAGACGTTGCGGATCACGCGCCTCGAGACCGGTCTGCTCTACACGTTCGCGGTGCTCTCGCTCGTGCCGCTCGGCATGATCATGGCGGGCTGGGCCTCGGCCAACAAGTGGTCGCTCATCGGCGCGATGCGGGCGGCCGCCCAGCAGATCGCCTACGAGGTCCCGCTGCTCCTGTCGGTCCTGCCGGTGGTCATGATCGTGGGCTCGCTCGACCTCGCCGACATCGTCGCGTTCCAGACCGGGATGTGGTGGGGCCTCGTGCCGCGCTGGTTCATCCTGTTGCTGCTCCCCTCGTTCGTGCTCTTCCTGATCGCGGCGCTCTGCGAGCTCAACCAGACGCCGTTCGACATGTCCGAGGCGGAGTCCGAGCTCGTGGCCGGGTTCGCCACCGAGTACTCCTCAATGCGGTTCGGCCTGATCTTCCTCGCCGAGTTCAGCAACTCGTTCGTGATGTCCGCGCTCGCGGTCACGGTGTTCTTCGGTGGGTGGACGCTGCCGTTCGTTCCCGAGTCCCTCACGGCGCCCATCGCGCCGATCATCTTCGTGGCCAAGACCTACATCGGCATCTTCTTCCTCATGTGGGTCCGCGGCACGCTGCCGCGCGTGCGCATCGACCAGCTCATGAACCTCGGCTGGAAGTGGCTCATCCCCGCGGGACTCGCGTGGCTCATGATCGTGGGCTTCGTCGTGAAGCTCGCCGCGCCGGGAGGGGTGGTCTAGATGTGGGGCAAGGGCATCCTGAACGGTATGCGCATCACCATGCGCAATATGCTGCGCGGCCCGATCACCGTGAAGTACCCCTACGAGAAGGTCGAGCTTCCCGAGCGTGCCCGGTGGGCGGTCACGCCGACCTACGACGAGCAGGGGAGGCCCAAGTGCACCGCGTGTATGGCGTGCATCCGGGCGTGCCCCGACCACATCCTCGACCTCGAGGTGACCACGCGCGAGGACAAGTCCAAGCACATCGAGCGCTACAGCTACGAACTCGGCGCTTGCATGATGTGCGGGTTGTGCGTTGAGGCCTGCCCGTTCGACGCGATCGAGATGGGCCACGACTACGAGCTCGCGAAGACCTCGGCCGACGCGCTCACCTGCGACCTGCTCGCCGATGTGGACGCGGCGCCGATCAAGCGGGCCGCGTCCGCCGAGCGGCCCGCGAGGCCCGCGCGCGACGCTACGCCTGCCGAGCGGCCCGCGCCCGCCGGCGCCGATCCCGTGTCCGACACGAAGGAGGTGACCCCGGGTGACTGAGACCGTCAACGGAGTGGTCTTCGCCATCCTCGCGTTCGCCTCGATCGGCGGCGCGATCGGGATGCTCACCACTCGCAACGTCATGCACGCGGCCTTCTGGCTGCTCGAGGTCATGGTCGCGATCGGCGGCCTGTTCCTGCTGCTCTCCGCCGAGTATCTCGCGGTGGTGCACGTGCTCGTCTACGCCGGCGCGGTCTCGGTCATGATGCTCTTCGTGATCATGCTCTCGCTGCGCCGCCGGGAGGACGCGGTGCGCCCGGTCGACGTCTCGATCGGTGGCGCGGTGCTTGCGATCCTCTTCGGCAGCATCGTCTACATCGCCATCGCGCAGTACGGCGACCGGGTCGCCGAGATGCCTGCCGAGGCGCCCGACACCGCCGCCCTCGGCGAACTGCTCTTCACCCGCTGGGCGCTCCCGTTCGAGGTCGCCTCGCTCGTGCTCCTGGTCGCGGTCGTGGGCGCGGTGTGGTGGTCGAGGGAGGTGGACCGATGATAGAGGTCGGACCCGCCGCCTTCATGGGGCTCGCCGCGGTACTGTTCACCCTCGGCCTCTACGGCGCCGTCGCGCGCAAGAGCGCGGTCATGGTGCTCATGTCCCTCGAGCTCATGGCCGTCTCGGTGAACCTCAACGTCGTCGCGCTCTCGCGGTTCGTCACGCCCACCGAGATGACCGGGCAGGTGTTCGCCATCTTCACGATGGTCGTCTCGGCCGCCGAGATCGGGCTTGGTCTCGCGCTCGTGCTCGCGATCTACCGACAGACGCGCTCGATCGAGCTCACGACCATGGACTCGCTGAAGGGGTAGCCGGTGGCCTACGTCGCACTCATACCACTGCTCCCCGCACTCGCGTTCGCCGTGCTGGCGCCCCTCTCACGCGCCGTGCGCAACCGGATGCGGTGGGTCGGCGTCGCCGGGGTCGCGGGCTCGCTCGCCCTCTCGTTCGCGGCGTTCGCCGCGGTGTGGCCCGGAGGGGACGAGGGCGAGGCGACCTACCGTGCGAGCGCGTCGATCGCCTCGGTAGGGGGCGTCGACCTTGCGCTCGGGATCCTGCTCGACCCCGTCTCGGCGGTCATGCTCATCGTGATCACGGTCGTCGCGGTCTGCGTGCAGGTCTACTCGCTCGACTACATGCGCCACGAGGAGCGGATCGGCTGGTACTATGCCGTGCTCTCGCTGTTCACCGCCGCGATGCTCGCGCTCGTGCTCGCCGACAACTTCCTCATGCTCTACATGTCGTGGGAGGTCATGGGTCTGTGCTCCTACCTCCTCATCGGTTTCTGGCACGAGCGCGAGGAGCCGAGGAAGGCCTCCCAGAAGGCGTTCCTGACCACGCGCGTCGGAGACGTGGGCTTTGCGATCGGGCTCGCCGTGATGTACGCGACCACCGGTTCGTTCGCGTTCGACGTCGTGCTCGGCTCGGCGGCCGGGTGGGCGCCGGGCGTGGCCACGGCGGTCGCGCTTCTGCTGCTGTTCGGCGCGATGGGCAAGTCGGCACAGGTGCCGCTCCACGTCTGGCTCCCCGACGCCATGGCCGGACCGACCCCCGCCTCGGCGCTCATCCACGCGGCGACGATGGTGGCGGCCGGCGTCTACCTCGTCGCCCGCGCGCTGCCGATCTTCGAGGCGAGCGGGATCGCGCTCACGGTCACGATGGTGATCGGCGCGACCACGGCGCTCGTGGGCGGCCTGCTCGCGCTCGTGCAGTTCGACCTCAAGAAGGTGCTCGCGTACTCCACGATCAGCCAGCTCGGGTACATGTTCGTGGCCATCGGCGCCGGCGGCGCGGTCGCCGGCATGTTCCATCTGGTCACGCACGCGTTCTTCAAGTCGCTCCTGTTCCTGGGCGCGGGCGTGATCATCCACGCGCTGCACACGCAGGACATGCGGGAGATGGGCGGGCTCGGGAGGCGGATGCCGTGGACCGCCGCGACCTTCGGCGCGGGCGCGCTCGCGCTCGCCGGGATCGCCCCGTTCTCCGGGTTCTGGTCCAAAGACGAGATCCTCTACGCCGTGTGGAAGGGCCACCACTACGTGGTGTTCGCGCTGGCGCTCGCCGCCGCGTTCGTGACGGCCTTCTACGTCGCCCGCCTGTGGTTTCGCGTGTTCATGGGTGCGCCCCGCACGCTCGCGGCCTTCGCCGGTCATGCAGACACCGACCACGGTGACGAGGACCACGGCGGGCACGACGGCGGTCATGACGAGTCCGCAGCCGACCGTCGCGGCGAGACGCGCTGGCCGATGGTCCTCCTCGGCGTGATCACGGCCGGGATCGGGTTCTCGGCCCCGTTCTTCTCGGAGTTCCTCGGCCATGCGGGCCACTGGCCCGACCCGATGATCGCGTCGGTCTCGATGGGAGTGGCGCTCGCGGGGCTCGGCGCTGGCTGGTGGGTCTACGGCAGGCGAGCGGGCGCGGTCGACACCGAGGCGATCAAGGCCCGGTTCCGTCCGGCCTACAGCGCGCTCGATGCCAAGATCTACTTCGACGCCGCCTACGAGCGGCTCGCGATCAGGCCGTTCATCCGCGTGACCGAGTCGCTCGCGGTCTTCGACCGTATCGTGGTCGACGGCGTGGTCAACGGCGCTGCGGTGCTCTGGCGCACCGCGACGGACCTCTCGTGGGGCTTCGACCGTCGCGTGATCGACGGCGTGGTCAACGGCACCGCACGGCTCTCCCGGTCGGCGGGAGTCGCGCTCAGGCGTCTCCAGTCCGGCCGCGTGCAGACCTACCAGCGATACGTCCTCGGGGCACTCGTGCTCCTCATGCTGCTGATCGTCGTGAAAGGGGCCTAGGAGATGCTGCCACTCCTGACCATGATCGTGTTCCTGCCGCTCCTCGGCGCGGTCGTGACCGCGCTGCTGCCGAAGAGCCGACCGGACCTCCCGCGCCAGGTGGCGCTCGGCGTGACCCTCGCCGACCTCGCCCTCGTCGCGATCCTCGTCGCCCGCTTCGACGTGAGCGGCGGCTTCCAGTTCATGGAGCGCGCGTCGTGGGTGCCCGAGGCCGGGATCCAGTACCTCATGGCCGTCGACGGCATCTCGCTGCCCCTGCTCTTCCTCTCGGCGCTCCTCATGCCCATCGCCGTGATCGCCTCGTGGAAGATCGACGACCGCCCCGCGTTCTACTTCGCGATGCTGCAACTGCTCGCGGTAGGGATGAACGGCGTGTTCGTCGCGCTCGACTTCGTGCTCTTCTACGTGTTCTGGGAGCTCGTGCTCGTGCCCATGTACTTCATGATCGCGCTGTGGGGCGGGCCGAGGCGGGAGTACGCGGCCATCAAGTTCTTCCTCTACACCCTCTTCGGCTCGGTCTTCATGCTCGTGGGGATACTCGCGCTCTACCTGCACCCCGCCGGCGGCACGTTCGACATGATCGCGCTCGCCGATTCCGGTCTGCCGGCCGGCTTCCAGTGGTGGGTGTTCGCCGCCTTCTTCCTCGGCTTCGCCGTGAAGGTGCCGGTCTTCCCGTTCCACACGTGGCTGCCCGACGCGCACGTCGAGGCGCCCACGGCGGGGTCGGTCCTGCTCGCCGGCATCCTGCTCAAGATGGGCACCTATGGGTTCGTGCGCGTCTCGCTGCCGATCCTGCCCGAGGCGAGCGCGTCGTGGGCGCCTTTCGTCGCGCTCCTCGGCGTGATCTCCATCGTCTATGGCGCCGCGGTCGCGTTCGCGCAGACCGACCTCAAGAAGCTGGTCGCCTACTCGAGCGTGTCGCACATGGGATTCGTCATGCTCGGCATCGCGGCGGGCACCGCCGAGGGCCTCAACGGCGCGGTCGCGATCATGTTCGCGCACGGCGTCATCACCGGCATGCTCTTCCTGCTGGTGGGGATGGTCTACGAGCGGACCCGCACGCGCACGATCGCCGAGGTCTCCGGGCTCTCGAAGCAGGCCCCGGTCGCGGCCGGCATGCTCGCCTTCGCCTCGTTCGCCTCGCTCGGCCTGCCCGGGCTCGCCGGCTTCCCGGGCGAGTTCCTGAGCCTCGTGGGGGCCTGGCGCTCGGAGCTCATCGCGCCCGGATACGTGATCGTGGCCGCCATCGGCGTGCTGCTCGCCGCGGCCTACATGCTCTGGATGGTGCAGCGAGTGGTCCTCGGCACGCAGAGCGGGACCGTGGAAGGCATCACGGACCTGACCCGGGTCGAGATCGCGATCCTCGTCCCGCTCGTGGTGATCACGATCGGGATGGGGGTCTACTGGTCGTCGCTCTTGCGCTACGTGGACCCGGCGGTGGGCGCGCTGCTCGCCTCGATGGGAGCGATGTAGATGCTCTCCGGCTACTGGCACTTCCTGCCCGAGGTACTCGTGGTCGCCGCCGCTCTCGCGGCGCTCTTCGGCGAGTATCTCCCGGGCAAGGACCGCGGGACGGCCTACCTCGGCGCGGTGGTCGCCGCGCTCGCGGCGCTCCTCGTCGCGTTCGGCGGCACCGCGGCGCCGATGGTCTTCGGCCAGGTCGAGCCGGACGGCATCGCCCGCTTCGCACGCACCGGCGTCGCTGGGTTGACCGCGGTATGGCTTCTGTGGGTCGCCGGTCGAGGCATGCCCGGGGAGCGCCGGCGCGAGGCGGTCGCGCTGGCGCTCTTCGCCGCGAGCGGCGGGATGCTGCTCTCGATGGCCGAGGACCTCATCGTGATGTACATCGCTCTCGAGCTCTCGACGATGCCGGCGTACGTGCTCATGGGGTACCGGCGCAGCGACGTGCCCGGACTCGAGGGCTCCCTCAAGTACTTCCTGCTCTCGATGCTCACGAGCATCGTGATGCTCTACGGGCTCTCGTTCGTCTACGGCATCTCGGGGACCACCGCCTTCAGCGGTATCGACCTGTCGGCCGGGGGCATCCTCGGCGTGATCGCGGTGCTGCTCGTGCTCGTGGGGCTGCTCGCCAAGATGTCGGCGGCGCCGTTCCACTACTGGGCGCCCGACGCCTACGCGGGCGGCGCCCCGGTGGCGGTCGCGTTCGTCTCGACCGTGCCAAAGATCGCCGGCATCGCGGTGATGACCCGCCTGTTCGGCGCGATCGCGCCCGGCGTGCCGGCGCTCCCGCTCGTGCTCGCCTCGGCCGCCGCGCTCTCGATGGTGCTCGGCAACCTCGCCGCGCTGCCGCAGTCCGACATCCGCCGCCTGATGGCCTACTCGGGTGTCGCCCACACGGGCTACCTGCTCATGGCGCTCGCGGCCGGCACGTCCATGGGCTACATCGCCACGGTCTTCTACGCCGTCGCCTACGCCGTGCCCTCGATGGCCGTCATGCTGGTGGCCGCCGAGGAGGGCGTCGAGCTCTCCGACCTTGCCGGGCTCGCCCGGACGCGGCCGTGGGTCGCGTGGTCGATGCTCGTCTGGCTACTCTCGCTCATCGGCATCCCGCCGCTTGCCGGGTTCTTCGGCAAGCTCTACCTCTTCGGCGCCGCGCTCGATGCCGCGATGGTGTGGCTCGTGGTGCTCGGCGTGGTCACGAGCGTGATCTCGGCGGGCTACTACTTCCGCGTGGTCCGGGAGATGTTCCTCGCCGAGCCCGGCGCCGGGGTCGCGGACGCGGCCGACGGGGCGGTCGTGACGGCACGCTCCCGCAGCGCCGCCACGGCGCTCGTGCTCTGCGCCGTGGCGACCATCGCGATCGGCCTCGCCGCCTCGCCGCTGCTGGCCTCGCTCGGCGTGCGCCTCTAAGGACCGCCGCCGCGGGGCCCAGGGGTATACTCTCGGCGAACACATCCGCGCCGAGTCAGCCGAGGTGTACGCATGCGCGACGACGACCTGTTCCCGATCGACGAACCCGACGACGAGCCCAGGGAGCCCGAGCGGCCCGAGCGGCCCGAGGCCTCCGACGAGCCTGCCGCCCCTGACGACGCGCCCCCGGCCTCCGACGAGCCGCCCCCGGCCTCCGACGAGCCGCCCGACACAGATGACGCGTTCTCAGCTTCAGAGCCCGACTACGTCACCCTCGAGGGTCCGCTGCCGGTCTGCGAGTATACCGGTGAGGGCGCCGAGGAGCCGTGCGAGGAGCCGACCCTCGTCCGCCAGTGGTCGAGTGCTGCGGTGGTCACCTCGGCGGCGGTGGGCGCGGTCGTCGGCGGCATCCTGGTCGCCGCGGGCATCATGTGGGCGCTCGGGCTCTATCCCGGCGTGAGGCCGGTCGGCGAGCAGGCCGCCGGGCCGCGACCGAGCGAGACGACGATCACCGTGGGGGCCGACGTCAACGCCGCCGTCGCCGTGGCGGCCAAGGTCACGCCCTCGGTGGTCAACGTCTCGGTCCAGCAGAGCGTGGTGAACCGGTTCACCGGTGCGGCCGAGCTGCGCGAGGTCGGCAACGGCAGCGGCGTCATCATCCGCGCCGACGGCTTCATCCTGACCAACTTCCACGTCATCGAGGGCGCCGAGCGCATCATCGTCACGGTGGGAGTGCAGGACCTTCCCGCCGAGGTGGTCGGCGCGGACCCCTCCACCGACCTCGCCGTGCTGCGGATCGCGGGAGACGACTATCCCGTGATCGCGTTCGGCTCCTCGGCGGACCTCGAGGTGGGCCAGTTCGTTGTCGCTGTCGGAAGCCCGTTCGGGCTCGAGAAGACGGTGACGGCCGGCATCGTCTCGGCGCTCCAGCGGACACCCGAGGGTGCCGGCATCGGCATCGCCCGCTACACGAACCTCATCCAGACCGACGCGGCGATCAACCCCGGCAACTCCGGCGGCGCGCTCGTGGACGCCGAGGGGCGGCTCATCGGGATCAACACGCTCATCCAGTCGCCGGCCGGCGCGGTGGGCACCCCGCAGTCGGCGGGTATCGGGTTCGCGATCCCGGTCGACTTCGCGCGGACGGTGGCCGATCAGCTGATCGAGACCGGCCGGGCGGTCCACCCTTACATGGGCATCCAGACCGTCACCATCGACGAGAACCTCTCGCGCCAGTTCGACCTACCGGTGCGTAGCGGGGCGCTCGTGCAGTTCGTCGAGCCGGGCTCCCCGGCCGATCGCGGCGGACTGCGCCGCGGTGACATCATCGTGAGACTCGGCGGACGCGACATCGCCCGTGGCGAGGACGTGGTGGCGGTCATCCGCTCCTCGGCGGTGGGGGAGACGCTCGACGTGGTGATCATCCGCGCCGATGTCGAACGCGACCTGCAGGTGACCCTCGGCTCGGACGCCGGCGGCTGATGCGCATCACGATCATCGCGGTGGGCCGCCTGAAGGAGCGGCACTGGCGTGAAGCCGCCGAGGAGTACCTCAAGCGGCTCCGCCCCTACGCGACGCTCGCCGTGGTCGAGGTCGCCGACCGCGACGTCTCGCGCGACGAGGCCCGTGCGCTCGCCGAGGAGGGCGCCGACGTGCTGCGCGCCATCCCTGAGGGCGCCCGAGTGGTGGCCCTCGACATCGGCGGACGGCAGCGCTCGAGCGAGGCGGTGGCCGGATGGCTCGAGGAACTCGCCCTCGACGGGCGGAGCCACGTCGTCTTCCTCCTCGGCGGCGCGGCCGGGCTCGCCCCGGAGGTGGTGGCGCGCGCCGACGAGCGGCTCTCCCTCGGCCCGCTGACCCTCCCGCACCAGCTCGCCCGGGTCGTGCTCCTCGAGCAGGTCTACCGCGCGTTCCGCATCCGGCGTGGTGAGCCGTATCACCGTTGAGCGCGCGCCCGCGGCGGGTTGGGTATCTACCGTGTGACGCGCAGCCGGGTACCGGTGGCGGGTCACGGCAGGTCGGACGCGCCGAGGAGGTCTCACGCCATGCAAGAGCGCAGCGGTGAGCAGGTTCGGGTCGTGGAGCACCAGCGGAGGGTGTCTCCGGGCTATACGCTCGGGAGGATCATCTACTCGGTGCTCAGTGTCGCGATCGTCATCCTGGCGTTCCGGTTCGGGCTTCGCCTGTTCGGCGCGAACCCGGAGGCGGGCTTCGTGGAGTTCGTCTACCGTCTCTCCGCCCCGCTCGTCGCGCCGTTCGAGGCGGTCTTTCCGACCACCGCGCTCGATCGCGCGGTCTTCGAGTGGAACTCGCTGCTCGCGATGGTCGTCTACTCGGTGCTGGCGTGGGGTGTGACCTCGCTCCTGCTTTCGTTGACCGGTGGCCGTGCGAGCACCCGGGTGGTCGAGCAGGTACACGAGGAGCGGTCCACCCGCCGCTCCGATGCGGAGTAGGGGGCGGGCATGGGTCTGTTGAGCTGGATCGCGGTCGGTCTTGTCGCCGGGCTCCTCGGCCAGGCGATCATGGGCGGAGGCGAGCGAGCCGGCTGTCTCGGCACGGTCGTCCTCGGTATCGTGGGCGCGTTCGTGGGTGGGTTCGTGATGAGCCTGCTCGGCTACGGGACCGTCGACGGCGTGAATCTCTGGTCGATACTCGTGGCGACGGTGGGCGCGGTGATCGTGCTCGCATTCGCCCGGGCACTGCGGTAGGGGCGGGCCGCTCATTCGCGTTGCTGCATACCGGCTCTCACGCTATCCTTGGTAGCCCGCACGCCCGTCCCGTCGCCCACCCCTGCCGAGGAGTCTGCAGCCCGTGAGAGAACTCGTCGCCGACCTGGTCCGTGATGCACTCGCCGACGCCGTCCGGGCCGGTGACGTCGCCCTCGCCGAGGTTCCGGAGCCGCGCATCGAGCGCCCGCGCGATCCCGCGCACGGCGACTGGGCGACCAACATCGCGCTCGCCTCGGCGAAGAGCGCCGGGATGAACCCGCGGCAGCTCGCCGATCTGCTCGCCGCGCGGGTCGCCGACCACCCGGACGTCGCGGCGGTCGAGGTCGCGGGCCCCGGCTTCATCAACCTGCGACTCTCCGCCTCGGCGTTGCAGCGCGTGCTCACCGAGGTCCGCGCGGCAGGCGGGACGTTCGGCTCGCTCGACATCGGCGCCGGCGAGCGCGTCCAGGTCGAGTTCGTCTCGGCGAACCCGGTCGGCCCCATGCATGTGGGCCACGGCCGCTGGGCCGCTCTCGGCGACAGCATGGCGCGCATCCTCTCGCACGCCGGGTACTCGGTGCAGCGCGAGTTCTACATCAACGACCAGGGCGTGCAGATGGACGTGTTCGCCAAGTCCGTCGCCGCGCGCTATCTGGAGCTCGCGGGCGTCGAGGGCGTCGAGTTTCCCGAGGAGGGGTACCGCGGCGCCTACATCATCGAGATCGCGCGCGAGATCCTCGCCGATGAGGGCGACGGCTGGGCGAGTGCCGAGCCCGCCGAGCGCGAGCACCACTTCAAGGAGAAGGCCTACGCGCAGGTGCTTGAGCACCTGAAGAACGTGCTCTCCGGGATGGGCGTCGAGTTCGACGTCTGGTTCTCCGAGCGCACCCTGCACGCCTCGGGCCCGGACGGCGGCGCGACCCCCATCGAGCGCGCGTTCGAGCGGCTGGAGGATGCGGGCCACCTCTACGAGCACGAGGGCGCGCTGTGGTTCCGCTCGACGACGTTCGGTGACGACAAGGACCGCGTGCTCAGGAAGGCCGACGGCTCCTACACCTACTTCGCGGCCGACATCGCGTACCACGCGGACAAGTATGACCGCGGCTTCGACCGCGTCATCGACATCTGGGGCGCGGACCATCACGGCTACGTCAAGCGCATGGAGGCCGCGGTCGCCGCGCTCGGCCACGAGGGCAAGATCACGCTCGTGATCGGCCAGCTCGTGAACCTCTTCCGCGGCGGCGAGGTCGTGCGGATGAGCAAGCGCACCGGCGAGATGGTCACCTTCGAGGACCTGCTCGACGAGGTCGGCGCGGACGCCGCCCGCTACTTCTTCCTGCGCCGCTCGACCGACCAGCCGCTCGACTTCGACATCGCGCTCGCCAAGGAGCAGTCGAGCGAGAACCCCGTCTACTACGTGCAGTACGCCCACGCGCGCATCTGCGCGATCCTGCGTAAGGCGGCCGGCGCCGACACCGCCGATACCGATGTCGACATCGCGGCGACCGCCCGTGATCTCGTCCGCACCGAGGCGCCGCTGTACCTGCTCGACTCCGACCCGGAACTCACGCTCATGCGCAAGCTCGCCGAGTGGCCCGAGGTCGTCGAGATATCCGCGCGCCAGCTCGCGCCCCACAAGCTCACCCGCTATGCCGAGGACCTCGCGCAGACCTTCCACCAGTTCTACACCCAGTGCCGGGTGGTCGACCCCGACGCCCCCGACCTGACCGCTGCCCGTCTGTACGCCGTCGACGCGACGAGGATCGCCCTTGCCACCGTGCTCGGGCTCATCGGCGTGTCGGCGCCCGAGAGGATGTAGGAGTAGCGCCATGGGAAAGCCGTCCGGACCCCGCACGCCTGCGGTCGCAGACCTCAAGACCGGTCACGACCTCACGTCCGTGCTGCCGATGACCGCCGAGATCCGTGACGGCCGCCTGTGGATCGGCGGCGTGGACACGGTCGAGCTCGCGCGTGAGGCCGGCACGGCCCTCTACGTCATGGACGAACACACGATCAGGACCCGGCTCGCCGAATACGTCAAGTGGACGCGCTACCACTGGAAGGACGTCGATGTGGTCTACGCGGGCAAGGCGTTCCTCTCGCTCGCGATGATCAAGATCGTCGCCGAGGAGGACTGCTGTCTGCTCTGCGCCTCGGGCGGCGAGCTCGCGTACGCCGTACGCGCCGGGTTCCCGATGGACCGCGTCCAGATGCACGGCAACAACAAGACCCCGGCCGAGCTCGGCGAGTGTCTCGACGCGAGGATCGGGCGCGTGGTCGTCGACAACTTCGAGGAGATGGAGCGACTCTCGGCGATGGCGGCCGAGCGAGGCGTGACCCAGAAGGTGCTCGTGCGCGTCACGCCCGGGGTCGAGGCGGACACGCACGACTTCATCATGACCGGCGCCGAGGACTCGAAGTTCGGTTTCGGGCTGAACCAGGGACTCGCGATGGAGGCGGTCAAGCGCGCGATCGAGCTGCCGGGGATCGAGTTCGACGGCCTGCATATGCACATCGGCTCCCAGATCTTCGCGCTCCACAGCTTCGCGAAGGCCATCGAGGTCATCGTCGAGTTCATGTGCCGTATCGAGCGCGAGACCGGTGTCGCGGTGCGCATGCTCGACGTGGGAGGCGGCCTCGGTGTCGCGTACGGGGCACCCGACGAGCCCTCGACGGTGAAGGACTTCGGCAAGGTCGTCGTCGACGGCATCAAGGAGGAGTGCGAGAAGCATGGCATCGCCGTGCCGAGGATGGCGGTCGAGCCCGGAAGGTCGATCGTCGCGAACGCCGGTGTGACGCTCTACACGGTCGGTTCGGTCAAAGAGATCCCCGGGATCCGCACCTACGTCGCGGTGGACGGCGGTATGAGTGACAACATCCGCACCTCGCTCTACGACGCGCACTACGAGGCCCTGATCGCGAACAAGGCCGACAAGCCCCGCGACATGGTGGCCTCCGTGGCCGGCAAGCATTGCGAAAGTGGCGACATCGTCGTCAACGACGCGCCGCTGCAGAGCCCTGAGCCCGGGGACGTGCTCTGCGTCTGCGCGACCGGCGCGTACTGCCAGTCGATGGCGAGCAACTACAACAAGCAGGTGCGGCCCGGCGTGGTGTTCGTGCGCGACGGCGAGTGGCGCTGGTCGGTTCGCCGGGAGACCTACGACGACCTGATGCACACCGACGTGGGGTAGCCGACGCCCGCCTCACCCTCAGAGCTGCGTGATGCCGAGCACCGCCACATAGCCGCCGGCGACGCCGAGCACTGCGGCGACTATGCGGTTGCCGTGCCTGCGCAGGAACCCCTTCATGCGCGAGAGCACGTGCTCGGACCGCTCGCGGAACGCCAGGTAGATGACGATCGGAAGCGCGAGCATCCACTGAAGTGCCACGACGAACGCGACGAGCGCGAGCACCCCGGTGGCTCCGCCCCCGGATTCGAGGATCGCAGCCACTCCTCCGAGCAGGTAGGCGTATTGCACTCCGGGTGAAGCCACGGCGACCAGCCCGGCGATGAACGCTGTTCCTGGTCCGATCCGCTCGGCGCGATCGACCCAGGTCTTCTCGGCGGAGTCGTTCGTGCGGGTCCACACCCAGCCGGCGAGCGCGAGCAGACCGACCCCGATCGAGAGCACCACGCGCGCATCGAGAACTCCGGAGTCGAGGCGGAAACTGTCGCTGTCCGGCAGTGGGACCACGAAGAGCACCGTGACGCCGAGCGCGATCCGGAACACCGCATTGCCCGCGATGAACGCCGAGGCGTTCGCGACCGGTCGTGCGGTCCCGAGCAGGGCGATCACCACGATCGTCCAGGTCGGGAGTATCGATCCGGCGATCGCGAACGGAGCGATCGCCGCCAGCGTCTCCATCATCGGGCGCCTCCTCCCGGGGAGTATCCCCGAGAGAGGCGCCCGTCATGCGTCGTGTGTCACGATCCGCCGCAGGCTACCAAGCCAGTCCGCCGGCTCCAGCGGTCAGGCCGGTCCGATAGAGCGTGTCGCTCATGACATCGAGCACCCACACCTCACCGGTCGAGGCGTCGCTGAAGGCGATCCGTGTCCCGTCGGGTGACCAGACCGGTCCGAGCGGGGTCACCCCCGGCGTGTTGACGTCGACCACCTCGCCGCTCATGACATCGATCAGCAGCAGGGCGTTGGCGTCTTCCTCTCTGAGCGATCCGGTCGCGCACACGCGAGCGCCGTCCCGTGCAGGTCGCGGCGCATAGAGCCGGGCGGCCTCCGCGACAAGGGACGACGCGGTTGCGGAGCCCGTGTCGACCCGGCGCAACACGGTGGGTGCCTGCTCCGCTCCTGTCGCGAGGAGGGAGGCTCCTTCCGCGTCGAGCGAGAACTCGCCACTCGGGGTGAACGAGAGCTCGAACACGCGCTCCTGACCGTCGGGCCCGACCGATCGAAGCTCGGTGGACGCGTCGCCCTTGAGCGAGAAGTACAGAACCCCGGACTCGTCGTCGAAGACGGCCTCGTCGACGAGGCTGCCGTACTGGTTGTCCCAGTGCGCCTCGAATCGCCAGTCGCCGCTCTCGGCGAGGTGGAACGTGTCCCGCTCGCCCTCCGAGGAAAGGAACCCGATCGTCCCGCCACTCGGCGAGTACCTCAGACTCCTGACCCCGTCAGCACGTGCGATCTCCTGTGCGACCCCGTTCTCGACAACGAACACGACTCCGTCGAGCTCGAACGCCAGTCCCTCGAGTTCGGCGAGCTCCAGTTCGAGCGCGTCCTGTGGATCGCGATTGTCCGTCCCCACCGCGTCATCCGACGAAGTATCCGAAGACGTGCAGCCCACGATACCGGTCGTGCTGACGACCAACCACGCTCCGAGCACCAGCAGTACGATCCGTCGCATGTGGCCCCCTTCCCCGACTCCCGTGCTCATCTGAGCGATGCCGCGAACGCGAGCAGCTCATCGATCCCGAGAGTGCCCTCGACACAGACCGAGATGTCCGCCTCCTGGAAGAACACCACGGTCTTCCATCCATCGTCGTAGTACGACACCGGACGCCCGTTCACCTGCGTGGTGGCCGCAGTCTCCGGGATATCCGTCACGTCGGGCAGATCGTCGGCGACGGGCTTCATGGCCAGCGTCTGCGTGATCAGCACGCAGCCATGCGGACCCTCGTACTGCTCGACCCACGACGGCCTCCCGGCGCCGTCGGCGGCGAGGGACCCGGTGTCGACGCCCGCGATGCCGCGCGTGAGCGGGCCGGCATCGGCGGGGCCGAGCGGGCGGAAGCCCAGCGTCTCGAAGGCCTCGGGCGGATCGCACTCGGAGAAGCCGAGGTCCTCGACGGTCCGAGTGCCTTCCTGGAGCGTTCCGGGATCGAGTTCGCCGGCCGGGATGGACGTCTCGCTCTCGAACTCGAGGATCTCGGTCTCGCTGACGACGACGCCGTCGGACAGGTGCTGCTCCTTGACCGGCAGCGAGGTCTCGTCGTCGATCCACACGACCTGGTCCCGATCCAACCCGAGCTTGGCGGCCCCGCGTCCACGGACGGCCTCGCGCCCGAGCAGGCGCACCCCGCGGGCACGTACGACGTCCTGGACCCGCTCACCTAGAGGGTTGTCCATCACGAAACCGAGGTCGGGCGGGACGTTCTCAAGCACGTGAACCCTGGTCTCGCCATCGCCCGTGGTGGTCACGGTGTAGAGGGTGTCCCCGTCGCGCAGTGTGGTCGAGGCCGTCTCGCCACCGCTGCCGGTGGACTCCCACAGGTCGACGCGGTAGCGAGCCGGGCCGGCCACGATGATCCGGGAGCGGGTCGTGCGGTAGACCCCTTTGCCGACGAGTTCCCGCTGCTCGATGCGTGCGCGCCAGCTTCCCGCCGCCCGGTAGGACGCACCTGCCTCTCGCTGGATCTCGCTCGCGAACGCGTGCCCGGACACCGCCCGCGTGCCCTGGACGCCCAGGGCGACCACGCCGGACAACAGTACCGCGGTCATGAGGGTCCGCATGGTCGTACGCTTCGTTCTCATGGTCTCTCCTCCGTGTCGTTCGATCCTGCGGCGACGCGATACGCCGCCGCCCGTCCGCTCCAGTCGGTCGCGGTCGCGCCGCGACCGTGCGCCATGGCGATGCGGGCAGCCGCGGTGGCGCTCTCCGCGGCGAGCCAGGCCTGTGTCTCCAGGCCGGAGGTCATGACGAGTCGCGCAGCGGTTCGGTACTCTCGGGTCGCACGGTGGGGGGACCCCGCGCGTTCCAGGAGGCCCGCCCTCGCGAAGGCCGCGTATGCGCGACCAGCATCGGCGCCCGGACCGAGGCTCTCCTCGAACGAGTCCCACGCGGCCAGGGCGTCGGCCGTCCGGCCGTCATGCTCGGCAGCAAGCGCGATCGTGCGCCAGGCCTCGGACTCCCATCGCGTGCCGGGTAGGTCGGCGACCAGTCGGCGCGCGGCCGCCACCGGGGCGGGGTGTCGCCACGGTTCATCCCCGACCGCCACGTGTTCGATGAACAGACGCTCGCCCTCGCGCTCCCGGATCACCGCTCGCCCCGCCGCTCCGGAGAGGGACGCCGCGAGCAGCGCCAGGAGCACGGCGACCCCGATCGCGGCTCCCCGCGGGACCCGCCTCGCGCCCGCACGGGCGAGCAGCGCCAATCCGCATCCGACAAGCGCGGGCAGGGGTGTGGCGAACAGGGGCAGGGTCCCCGTGAGCATCGCCGGCGCGGGGTTCGGCCCCCCGCCGAGGAGCGCCGCGCTCGCCGAGAGCGGTGCGAGCAGGAGCCACGCCGCCGCGCTCACGGCCGGGTGGCCGGTCGCGTGGAGTTCCGGCGCGCCCGCTCCGGCCGCGAGCCGAGCGGCGGCCGCCAACGACAGGTGGCCCCACGCGATGCCCGCGAGTGCCGTCCGAAGACGGCCGCGGGAGTGCTCAGGCGTTCGTGGCATCCCGCACCCCCTAGTACACGACGCCCTGGCTGCCGTAGTTCTTGACGAGTATCGAGCGCGCCATCGCCGTTATCGTCGAGTTCCGCGCCCCGTAGTGTGTCGCGCTGTAGTGCGGGTCGAAGTAGTGCACGACATCGCGCGTCGAGGAGATGTCGTACCCCCGGATCGTGATGAAGTGTCCCCCCGCCCGGCTCCCGCTGTAGGTGGGCAGTCCCGGGGAGGAGTAGCCGGCGGAGTTCACGTAGGGGTAGGGGTTCACGCACGGGATGGCCGCCGAACCTCGATCCACGGAGTAGGTGATGATGCTCCGTACGAGCGCGATGCTGGTGATCGAGGTCCGCGGCACATGCACGTAGGTGATCGGGACGCGCTTGTACGCGTTCAGCACGGCGGGGATCCTCGTGATGGCGGTGCCGGACGTGGTGGTGCCGAGGTTGCCCGCGAGGGTGGACTGGGCGACCGACCGGCCCTGTGAGTGAAGCGCGACGTGCACGCTCGCCGGACCGCACCAGTAGGTGGTCTGTTGCCGTGCGCATCCCGCCGTACACGAGAGCGGGATGACCCGGTACGCCGCGAAAGCGAGCGCGGGCACCGCAACCGCCGCCGCGAGCACCGCCGCTGTCGCGATCCTTCCGATCCTTCTCCTGCCGTTCATGAGCCGAACCCCCTTCGATAGAACATACGTTCGTAGCACAGCGTAGCGGGCAGGTCGGACCAGACTCTTACCGTTCTCTGACCGCGAGGCTGCGCCCGGCTGAGGAGGCCCCGTCGTCACAGCGCTCGGGTACAATAGGCGTATCCGTGACCGGGCCCGCACCGTCCCGCGTCCGCGTCCCCGACAGATCCCGGAGGGTCACATGCGCACTGTCAACGTCGGCCTCATCGGTCTCGGCACCGTCGGCTCCGGCGTCGTCGAGATATTCGACCGCCACGCTGCCGACTTCCGCACCCGTGCGGGCGTCGACATCGCCATCACGCGCTTCGCGGACCGCAACGCCGATCGCGCCGAGGGCCTCGGCCTGCCCGAGGGGGCGTTCACCACCGACGCGGCGGAGATCATCGCGGACCCGGAGGTCGACATCGTCGTCGAGCTCATCGGCGGGACGGGCGTCGCCCGCGGGATCGTGCTCGACGCGCTCGCGGCGGGCAAGAGCGTCGTGACGGCGAACAAGGCCCTCATGGCGACGCACGGCCAGGAGGTCATGGACGCCGCCGCCGCGCACGGCGTGGACATCGCGTTCGAGGCGAGCGTGGGCGGGGGCATCCCGATCATCAGCCCTCTCAAGCACTGCCTGGTGTCCAATGAGATCACCACGGTCATGGGCATCGTCAACGGCACCACCAACTACATGCTCACCCGGATGGCCCAGAACGGGCTCGACTACGAGACCGCGCTCGCCGAGGCGCAGGCCAAGGGCTTCGCCGAGGCGGACCCGACCGCCGACGTCGACGGCCACGACGCCGCCGCGAAGATCGCCATCCTCGCGTCGATCGCCTTCAACAGCCGCGTCTCCATCGGCGACGTGCCGGTCGAGGGCATCCGGTCGCTCAGCCCGGGGGACATCGCCTATGCGACCGAGATGGGGTACGCCATCAAGCTTCTCGCCATCGCGCACCGCACCGACGAGGGCATCGACATCCGGGTGCACCCGACCATGATCCCGGTGGCCCACCCGCTCGCGAGCGTCAACGGCGTCTACAACGCCATCTACGTGATCGGCGACGCGGTGGGGGAGACGATGTTCTTCGGCGAGGGGGCGGGGTCGCTTCCTGCTGCGAGCGCCGTGGTGGGCGACGTCATCGAGGTCGCACGTCACATCACGCGCGGCTGCCTCGGTCTCGTGGGCTGCACCTGCAACGAGGAGCTGCCGGTGCGCGACATCGGTCAGCTCGAGAGCTCGTACTACGTGCGGCTCCACATCGTCGACGAGCCGGGCGTGCTCGCGGCCGTCGCCAAAGTCTTCGGCGACCACGGGGTGTCGCTCGCGAGCGTCATCCAGAAGACCGACGAGGCGCCGACCGCAGAGATCGTCTACGTGACGCACCGGGCGACCGAGCGCGCGGTGCGGGCGGCGATCGACCAGATCTCCGTGATGCCGATCGTCGAGTCGGTCGGCACCATGCTCCGCGTCGAAGAGCTCTGAGGGGCCACCGGGTGAACGCGGCGGCCACCGTCACCGTCCCGGCCACGAGCGCGAACCTCGGCCCCGGCTTCGACTCGTTCGGACTCGCCCTCGGCCTGGCCAACCGCTTCACGGCGCGCCTGGTCGAGGACGGCGCGTGGTCGGTCGAGATCCGAGGCGAGGGCGCCGACTCGCTCTCGCGCGGGGCGGGCAATCGCGTGGCGCTCGCGATGGCGCGGGTCTTCGCCGAGGCGGGCGCCCCAGACCTCGGAGCCTACGTCGCCTGCGAGAACGAGATCCCGCCGGGCGAGGGGCTCGGCTCCTCGGCGGCGGCGATCGTCGGCGGGATGCTCCTCGCCGACCACCTGACCGGCGCGGGACTCGGTCCCGAGCGGCTGCTCGAGCTCGCCGGCTCGATGGAGGGCCATCCCGACAACGTCGCGGCCGCGCTCCTCGGCGGGTTCACGGTGGCGTGGGGCGGCGCGGAGGCGGCGCGTGCGCTGCGGGTCGAGCCCGCGTGCGGGGTCGCCGCCGTCGTCGTCCGCGCCGGCCGCGCGCTCTCGACGCCCTCCTCCCGCGCGCTGCTGCCGTCGAGCGTCCCGCACGCCGACGCGGCGTTCTCGGCCGGGAGGGCGGGCGCGCTCGCCGCCGGCCTCGCGGTCGGGG